>CAZDOC010000004.1:82747-122535 GCA_964506945.1 uncultured Gammaproteobacteria bacterium | reverse complement strand
TTTTGCCTGGCCTGTTCCTCCTGGGCTACCTGAACCAGCGCCGGGGTGGGGTCAGTTCTCGCATTGTAGCATCGCAGGCTGCGGGGACACCGGGTTAAGGCAACAGTGGCGGCATCGGGCAGTCGAGAGTGGCCGAGACCGCGCGCATCAGTTCGGCCTCGACCGGCAGTATTCTGCCATCGTGTAGCACGCAGTCGGCACAGGCCTCGATCAGCGCCGGTTTCAGCAGCGGGCTGAGTTGCGCCAGACGTCCGAGGGCGCGGCTGAGGGCCCCTGCCCGGCAGCGTTTCACATCCAGCATGTCCTCCTCGATATCGAAGCCGGCAATGGCCCGCATATAGGCCTGCCGGGCCTGGACCGTGTCACTGGCCCCGGCCCGCGCCACGACGCTCAGTAACAGTCGTATATCCGCCTGCAATGGCGTGTAGCTGAAGTATTTTACCTTGCCCGTGTCTCCTCTGGTCTTGATCAGGTGCCGCTGCAACAGGGTCAGCAGCACGAACTCGAACAAGGAGAAGCGGCGGTCCGCGCGGATCAGCGTCTCGCAGGTTTTGAGGACCTGGTAGCGCATCTCCCGCGGCAATTGTTTCAGCGCCGGCAGGCTGAGATCCAGCAGTGGCAGACGTGCCTGCGCCGGCAGCCTGGCCATGATCTCCTGCAGTTTCATGGTCTGGCCTGTCTGCTGCCGGTCGAGGTCCCCGGCCAGCAGTTCCTCGGCCCGGTCCCGGGCCTCGCTATCGGACCAGGCCAGCAGCATGGCATAGATCGCGAGTGGGGCCTCGGCGGGACGATGCAGGATGGCGAGCAGCTCCCCGTCCAGTTGCGCCCGCAGTCGTCCATGCAGCTCTCTGGCGAAGTCCAGGTGACGGGCCTCGGGATTGCCGATACTGGCGGTGATCTGGTGGGCATCGATCGGTATCACCGTATCCATGCCGGAGCTGAAGCCCATGGCGGTATCGCCCGGAACGGGCCCGGCGGTATCGGTTTCCGTGCGCCGGGCCTGGATGTGTTCTCCGGCGTGGCGGGCCAGGAAACCCGGGTCGATGGCCCTGATACGCGCTTCCAGCGGCGGATGGGTGGCCATCAGTCCGCCGAGGGCGAAGTTCAGACTCTGGCCGAAGCACATGTGACTCGTGTCCTCGGCATGTGCATTCTGCAACAATGAGCCGTCGTGGCTCTGGTGAATACGCCACAGCGCTCCAGCGATACCATCCGGGTTGCGGGTGAATTGTACCGAGGATGCATCGGCAAGAAATTCACGCTGGCGCGAGATGGCCGCCTTGATCAGGCGGCCGAAGAACAGCCCGATATAACCGACCACGAACAGGCCGAGTCCCAGACCCAGTATGATCAGCGTCCCCTGGCCGTTCTTGCTGCTGCGACTGCCGCGTGCATAGCGCAGGGAGCGGAGCATGAAGCCGCCCAGCTGGCCCAGCAATAGAATCCCGGCGAGGATCGCGATCAGGCGCAGGTTCAGGCGCATGTCGCCATTGAGGATGTGACTGTATTCGTGACCCACCACGCCCTGCAGTTCATCACGGTCGAGTTGTTCAAGGGCGCCGCGGGTCACCACCAGGACCGCCTCTCCGGGGCCGTGGCCGGCGACGAAGGCATTGATGCCGGCTTCATCGTCCATGATGTACAATCCGGGCACCGGGGTGCCGGAGGCGATGGACATCTCCTCGACGATGTTGAGCAGGCGGCGTTCCTGCGTATCGCGGCTGTCAGTATCGACCGCCCGGGCCCCCACCATCTCGGCCACCGCCTCGCCACCACCGCTGAGCGTGAGGAGACGGAACAGGCTGCCCCCACCGATCATCGACAGGGTGGCGGCGCTGATCCAGAACCACAGGGGTTGACCCGTTTCGCCTGCCTGCAGCGGCACGCCGGCGCCGGTATATTGCAGCAAGGCGTAGGCGAGCGCATTGATGGCGAGCACGATCAGGATCACCGCCAGCAGGAAGTAGACCACCAGCAGGGTGGTATTGCGGCGCGCCCGGTGCTGTTGCTGGAAGAAGTTCATCCGGCCCGGTCGATCAGTCCCCGGGGAGCATGGCAATCAGGTGAAGGAGACCTTGACGGATTTCTTCGCCTCCTCATCCTGCAGTTCCAGCAAGTGTGCGGGCTTGAAGTTGAAGGGGCCGGCGATCAGGCTGTTGGGGAACTGTTCACACATGGTGTTGTAGTCCATCACCATATCGTTATAGGCCTGACGGGCGAAGGCGACCTTGTTCTCGGTGGAACTCAGCTCTTCCATCAGTTGCTGCATGGTCTGGTTGGCCTTCAGGTCAGGGTAGGCCTCCTGCAGGGCGAAGAAGCGGCCCAGGGTGGCCCCGAGCAGACCCTCGGCGCCGTTCAGCTTGTCGATGGCGGTGCCATCCTCCGGGTGCGCGGCGGCGGCGCTGGCGGCGCCGCGGGCCTGGTTGCGGGCCTGGATCACGGCCTCCAGGGTCTCGCGTTCGTGCTTGATATAGCCCTTGGCGGTCTCGACCAGGTTCGGGATCAGGTCATAGCGGCGCTGCAGTTGCACGTCGATCTGCGAGAAGGCGTTCTTGAAGCGGTTGCGCGCCGCGACCATGCCGTTGTAGATCACCACGCCATACAGCGGGATGCCGATCACGATCAGCAGGAAGATGATGGTGCCCGTGGCCATGTCGGTCTCCTTGGTGGATGCGCCTGTCAGGTAACCTTAGTGCATGCCTGCGGGACGGGCAAGCCGGGCCCGTGCAAGCGTGCCGGCCCGAGTGGGGTCTCTCTATGCAGAGGTGGCAAGCGCCGGGGTTCCGATTTCCGATCGACGGGACTCGGGATCCCTGGATTTTCTGCCTTCGGGGTGAGCTGACGAGGAGGCGGATACGATGAACAACACACTATCACGACGCATGCTGGCCATGGCCCTGACCCTGCTGGGGCTTGCGGGCTGTAATAACTATTTCGTCCAGGATGATCCACCTGCGGCGCCTGGGCATCAAGACAGGGATGTGAAGATGTCCGGGACGGACATGCACAAAAAGGTGGCCATGCTGGTCAGGATGGCCCCGGCACGCGGTTATCTGGCCGCGCACAGCAAGGAGAAGAAGCCCCTGGGACTGCTGGGCGGTCCACTGAGCATCAAGCTGGGTCAGAGTTCCGGCGGTGTGTTCGTTGCCTTGCCATCCCCACGCAGGCTGGACCCGAATGTCTTCGGCAGCCCGGCCATGCCGCGTTCCTTTGCCGGCACCCCGGGCATCAATGGCGTACCCCCGATGGCCCGTGGCCAGGCCGATGGTCATTATACGGTGATGAAGAAGAAGACGCCCTTTGGTGACAAGTTCATGGTCATGGCGGATGGCAGATTGAATGTTTCCGCCTTGGACGCAACCGCCACCGATGCCGCGGTGACCCGGGACAAGGTCATGATGCTGGCCTCATGGAAGGACCAGGCCGGCAATACCTACAGCGTCAGGTGCTGCAAGATGATGGCCGCCCACGGTATCGAATTTCCCACCTTCGGCGGGGTGATGACCAACCACATCCTGCATGGATTCACTCGTCTCGGCACCGCCCTGATGCCGACCGAATACACCTATTTCGCCTTCTGGGGCATGGGTGCGGTGAGCATGAATGGCAAGGTACTGGACCAGCCGCGGCTGATCCATGGCATGCTGACCGAGTATGTGCGCAGCTCGGGTTACCGGATCGGCTTCGATCAGGATGTGACGCCGACCCGCCTGCAGTTTCACCTGATGGTGCCACCGATGAAACCCCTGATGAAGGAGGGGCGCTTCGAGCACAGCGCGGTGAAGACCGGCCTGAAACTGCCCAATGGCGTGGAACTGCCGTTCTGGCATGTGATGTTCGAGAACCTGAGTGTGGACGCACAGCGTGGCTAGATCAGGGGCGTGGTTATGGCGGCATGCCCGGCGCAGCCGCGGCCATGGTCTGGCGCTCATGCTCTTGCTGGGGATGGGCACGGGTCCCGGCGCCAGCGCGGCGACGACCACGGTGACGATCACCGACCTGCTTCGGTTCGAGCCGAAGCAGGTCGTGATCCGGGCCGGGGACACGGTCGAATGGCGCAACCAGTCGGTGCTGGTGCATACGGTCACGGCCGATCCCGGCAAGGCCGCGCGGGTGGAGGATGTGACCCTGCCCAGGGACGCCCAGGGTTTCGATTCTGGCAAGCTGGAGCACGGGGCCCGCTTCCGGCATCGCTTCGGCAAGCCGGGGCTGTACCGGTATTTCTGTATCCCGCACGAGGCCACCGGCATGGTCGGCGAGGTCGAGGTGCGCTGACAAGGGGGCGAATCCCGGGCGCCCTGATTCGTTGCGTGTGGTCCTGAAGCGGCAGGCCCTGGCCGGGAGGCGCATGGCGGCGCCCGTTCAGCGGTACGGCCAGCGGTCCCGGGCCGTGCCCGGCAGCGGGCCGCGGCCCCAGTTCCATGAACGCAGGATCGCCTTGCCGGACAATGGCAGAAATTCAGGCTCACCCCGTGGCAGAGTCAGGATCGCGCAGCTGTGATTGAACAGTGTGCTGCCGGGGTTGATCACCAGCACCTGTCCCAGCCTCTCGGCAAAGACCTGATGGGTATGGCCGACGATCAGGATGTCCGCATCCAGGTCCCGTATCCGCTCGCTCCATTCCGTCTTGGGCCCGGCGAGCAGCCGGCCGTTTTCATCCAGCAGCTTGATCCCTCCGTGGCAGTTGGCGGGAGGACTGGCGTGGACCAGATACACCCCGCGCCCTTCGATACGGGTATCGATCACCGCCGGCAGGCGCCGCAGCGCGGTGGCCAGCCTGGGGGGATCCCCGGGTGGGGGATGCCGCAGATATGCGAGGTCGTGATTGCCGGCGATGGCCTCGACCCGGGCGCCCTCGAGCAGGTCCAGGGTGGCCTCCAGCTCATCGCCATAGCCGGCGATGTCACCGGCGCAGAAGATGCGATCGATGCCCTCGCGCTGGAACAGATCCAGGGCCTCGCGCACCGGCGCGGCGGCGGCGTGGGGATCGCTGAACAGCCCGATACGGGTGCTCACCGGCGATGCGGGGATGCCAGGGTCATACTACAGACTGTAGGCGCTGGCGGGGGGCGCGGCAATGCCCCCGGCGCGGGGAGCGGGGGGACCCTCCGCCCCGTGCGGGGCGGAGGACGAGAGGGAAGCCCGGCTCAGGCCACCTTGACCGGGATCTCGGCCAGTTTCGCGGCCGCTTCGGAGGCCGCCTTCTGGTAATCCTCGATCTCGTTGAAGTTCAGATAGCGGTAGATGTCCGCGGCCAGCGGATTGATCTTGCTGGCGAACTCCATGTATTCCTGCTGGCTCGGGATATGCCCGAGGATGGAGGCCACCGCGGCGATCTCGGCCGAGGCCAGGTAGACGTCGGCGCCATCTCCGAGGCGGTTGGGAAAGTTGCGGGTGGAGGTGGAGACCACCGTGGCGCCGGCCTTCACGCGCGCCTGGTTGCCCATGCACAAGGAGCAGCCCGGCATCTCGGTACGGGCGCCGGAGCGGCCGAAGATGCTGTAATAGCCCTCCTCGGTGAGCTGATGCTCGTCCATCTTGGTCGGCGGGGTGATCCACAGGCGTGTCGGCAGCGAGCCCTGGAACTGCTCCAGCATCTTGCCGGCGGCGCGGAAGTGGCCGATGTTGGTCATGCAGGAGCCGATGAAGACCTCGTCGATGGGGGTGCCGGCGACCTCGGACAGCGGCTTGACGTCGTCCGGATCGTTCGGGCAGGCCAGGATCGGCTCTTTCACATCGGCCAGATCGATGTCGATCACCGCGGCGTATTCGGCATCGGCGTCGCCCTCCAGCAGTTGCGGGTCCTTGAGCCATTCCTCCATGGCCTGGGCGCGGCGCTCCAGGGTCCGGGCATCGCCGTAGTCATTGGCGATCATCCAGCGCAGCATGACGATGTTGGAGTTCAGGTATTCGATGATCGGGGCCTGGTCCAGCTTGATGGTGCAGCCGGCGGCGGAGCGCTCGGCGGAGGCGTCGGACAGCTCGAAGGCCTGCTCCACCTTCAGGTCCGGCAGGCCCTCGATCTCGAGGATGCGGCCGGAGAAGATGTTCTTCTTGCCTTCCTTCTCCACCGTCAGCAGGCCCTGCTGGATGGCCGCATAGGGGATGGCGTTGACCAGGTCGCGCAGGGTGATGCCCGGTTGCAGATCGCCCTTGAAGCGCACCAGCACGGACTCCGGCATGTCCAGCGGCATCACCCCGGTGGCGGCGGCGAAGGCCACCAGGCCGGAGCCGGCCGGGAAGGAGATGCCGATCGGGAAGCGCGTGTGCGAATCACCGCCAGTGCCGACGGTGTCGGGCAGCAGCATGCGGTTCAGCCAGGAGTGGATGACGCCGTCTCCCGGACGCAGGGCCACGCCACCGCGGGTCTGGATGAAGTCCGGCAGGGTGTGGTGGGTGATCACGTCGATCGGCTTCGGATAGGGCGCGGTATGGCAGAAGGACTGCATCACCAGGTCGGCGGAGAAGCCCAGGCAGGCCAGGTCCTTGAGCTCGTCACGGGTCATCGGCCCGGTGGTGTCCTGGGAACCCACGGTGGTCATCCTGGGTTCGCAGTAGGTGCCGGGGCGGATGCCCTCGACGCCGCAGGCGCGGCCGACCATCTTCTGCGCCAGCGAGTAGCCCTTGCCGGAATCGGCCGCCGGCACCGGCTTGCGGAACAGGTCGGTCTCACCCAGGCCCAGGGCCTCGCGGGCGCGCACGGTCAGGCCGCGGCCGATGATCAGCGGGATGCGGCCGCCGGCGCGGACCTCGTCCAGGAGGATGTCGGTCTTCAGCGAGAATTCGGCCAGTACCTCGCCGGAATCGTGCGACTTGATCTGGCCCGCGTAGGGATAGATGTCGATCACATCACCCATGTTCAGGCGGCTGACATCGCATTCGAAGGGCAGGGCCCCGGCATCTTCCATGGTATTGAAGAAGATCGGCGCGATCTTGCCGCCGATGCAGTAGCCGCCGTCGCGCTTGTTGGGGATGAAGGGGATGTCGCGGCCCATGTGCCAGAGCACCGAGTTGGTCGCGGACTTGCGCGAGGAACCGGTGCCGACCACGTCGCCGACATAGGCCAGCGGGTGGCCCTTGGCCTTGAGGGCCTCGATCTGCCTGATCGGGCCGACCTTGCCGGGCTCGTCGGGCTCGATGCCCTCGCGCGGCATCTTCAGCATGGCCTGGGCGTGCAGCGGGATATCCGGGCGCGACCAGGCGTCCGGGGCCGGTGACAGATCGTCGGTGTTGGTCTCGCCGGTGACCTTGAACACGGTCACGGTGATCTTTTCCGGCAGCTCCGGCTTGCTGGTGAACCATTCGCCAGCGGCCCAGGATTCGATGACCTGCCTGGCATATTCATTGCCGGCGTCCATCTTTTCCTTGACGTCGTGGAAGGCGTCGAACATCAGCAGCGTGTGGGACAGGGCCCTGACCGCGCTCGGAGCCAGTTCCTCGTCGTCCAGACAGTCGATCAGCGCGACGATGTTGTAGCCGCCGAGCATGGTGCCCAGCAGTTCCACGGCCTTGACGCGGTCGATCAGCGGAGAGCTGGCCTCTCCCCTGGTGATCGCGGCCAGGAATCCGGCCTTGACATAGGCGGCCTCGTCCACGCCGGCGGGCACGCGCTGGCTCAGCAACTCGAGGATGAAGTCCTCCTCACCGGCCGGGGGGGTCTTCAGCAGCGCCACCAGGGCGGCGGTCTGATCGGCGTTCAGCGGCTGGGGCACCACCCCTTCGGCGGCGCGTTCCGCTACATGTTTGCGATAGGCTTCTAGCACGTTATCTCTCCATCTGATACTGAGGACGGTCGCCCCGCCGGTGCCGTTCGCAACGCAAACGCAGCAGACGCGACGCGGAAAAAAGGGGGGAAAGTATACCGGAAAGCGGCCCGCGGGTCAGGCTCGCCGGCCGGAGCAGTGCGGGGTGCCTGGCCCCTGGGGGGGCTTATTGCACCACGTAACCGGTAAACAGCAGGTCCTCGATCTCGAGATCCTTGTCGATCGCGGCCATGGTCTTGCGTACCCGCTCCAGGGCCTGCGCGCGCAGATTCTCCCGCTCGGCTGCCGAGATCAGCGCATCGGCCTTGTGGTTGGACAACAGCATGATCAAGTCGTTACGCAATGGCGCGGAGTGATACTTGATCTCATCGGCGGCGTCCTCGCCCTTCACCTGGATGGCCACCTTGACCTGCAGAAACCGCGTTCTCCTGCCGCTGGTCTGCACATTGACGATGATGGGCGGGGCCAACGAGACATATTCGGTGAGCGGTTTCTTCGCCTCCTCCGGGTTTTCCTCTTCCGCCGACCAGAGCGGGGCGCTGAGCAGCGACAGGCCGAGGCAGAGCAGCAGGGGAAGGGTCCGTGTCTTCATCGTGCAGGCATCCTCATGGTTGTGGTTTCGGAAAGGGAACCGCTACGGCTATCGGCATCATGGACGGAATCTGTAGTCTCGATGATGCCCCCGCCCAGGCAGATATCGTCCTGGTAGAAGACCACGGACTGGCCCGGGGTCACGGCCCGCTGTTCCCGCGCGAAGACCACCCTGCAGCGGCCACCCTCCAGGGGCTGGATCTCGCAGGCCTGATCAGGCTGGCGGTAGCGGGTCTTGGCCCGGCAGCGTAGCGGCAGCACCGGCGGCTGGCCACTGATCCAGTGGAGCCTGGTGGCGATCAAAGAGCGGCTGAACAGCCAGGGGTGATCATGGCCCTGGCCGGCGATGATGACGTTGGCCGGTATGTCCTTGGCCAGTACGTACCAGGGGGCCTCCATGGCGCCCTGCACCCCGCCGATGCCGAGTCCCTGACGCTGGCCCAGGGTGTAATAGAACACCCCCTGGTGCCGGCCGATGAGGCGTCCCCCGGTATCGAGGATCTCCCCCGGGCTGGCCGGCAGGTAGCGGGCCAGGAATTCGCGGAAGCGGCGCTCGCCGATGAAGCAGATGCCGGTACTGTCCTTCTTGTCGTGGACGGGCAGGCCGGCCTCGCGCGCCAGCCGCCGGACCTCGGTTTTTTCCAGCCCGCCGACCGGGAACAGCGTGCGTGACAGCGCCCGTTGGCCCAGGGCGTAGAGGAAATAGCTCTGGTCCTTGTTGCGATCGCGGCCCTTGAGCAACAGACAGGTCCCGTCGCGTTCCTCGATGCGGGCATAGTGGCCGGTGGCGATCTTGTCCGCGCCCTGGGCCAGGGCGTGGTCGAGGAAGGCCTTGAACTTGATCTCGCGATTGCAGAGGATGTCCGGGTTGGGGGTGCGCCCGGCACGGTATTCGCTGAGAAAATCCTCGAACACCTCCCGCCAGTAGGTCGCGGTCAGGTCCACCGTATTCAGTGGGATACCGAGTCGATCGCAGACGGCGAGGGCATCGGCGACATCCTCCTCCCACATGCAGGGGCCCTCCGCGCGGTTCTCCTCCCAGTTCTTCATGAACAGGCCCGAGACCCGGTAACCCTGCCGCTGGAGCAACAGGGCGCTGAGCGAGGAATCGACCCCACCGGAGAGGCCGACGATCACCGGGGTACTGGAGGCATTCATGGTTCCGCTCAGGCGTCGGTGAGGTGGTGGCGCAGCATGTCCAGGGGATAGCGCCGGCCGGCGAGATAGTCCTCGATACATTCCAGCACCAGTGGGCTGCGCAGTTGGGTCCGCCGTTCCAGCAGTTCCTCCCGGGTCAGCCAGGGGGCCTGGAGGATGCCCGCGTCCAGGGCCTGACCCGGGCGGTGGTCATGGACCCGGCCATGAAAACAAAAGCGCAGATAGGTGATGCCGCGCGCCGGGTCCGGGTGGGGATACAGATAAACACCCACCAGGCCCTCGGCCTCGAAGGCCCAGGCGGTCTCCTCGCGCACCTCCCGCCGCACCGCGTCGAGCAGGCTCTCGCCCCGCTCCAGGTGACCTGCCGGCTGGTTGTAGACGGTGCGGTCATCGGGACGCTCCTCGACCATGAGGTACTGGCCCTCGCGTTCGACGATGGCGGCGACGGTGACATGGGGTTTCCACTGCATGGAGCATAGTCTAGCAAATTGCCGCAGCCTGGTTCTTTCGCGTACCGCCCGGTAGCCGGTTCGAGCGCCCAAAGACGCGCCCATGAGCAAATCGCGGCGCTCCTGAATACCATCGGAGACCCGGATTGTCCGTTCGCGGCCCCCGGCCCTTCAGGGTGAATCGGTCAGGGCCTTCTCAAGAAATACGAGGGCCTGCCGATGAGGAGACATGTCCGCCGTCGATGACAGCAGGGAAGGTCTGGCGGCATCATGAGTTCCGGTACATCTGGGGGGGGTGGGATTATGAAGGCAAGAACGACCGTGGCATCGAAGGCTGGAGTCCGGCCCTGGATCCTTGGGCTTTTCCTGGGCCTGCTGACGTCGCCGGCATGGGCCTCGGAGGGCAGCGTGGCGGTCACGGATTTTACCGGCCGCTGGGCGGCGATCCTGGCCGTAGTGCTGTTCGTGCTGGCCTATGCCCTGGTGGTGGCGGAGGAGGCCATCCATCTACGCAAATCGAAGCCGGTGATGGTTGCCGCCGGTATCATCTGGGCCATCGTTGCCCTGCTCTATGCCGGTCAGGGCGATACCCACACCGCTGATGAACTGGTCAAGCGCAATCTGCTGGAGTTCGGTGAGCTGTTCCTGTTCCTGCTCGCCGCGATGACCTATATCAATACCATGGATGAGCGCGGGGTGTTCGAGGCCCTGCGGGGGTGGCTGGTATCCCAGGGCTTTTCCTTGCGCACCATATTCTGGCTCACCGGGGGACTGGCCTTCGTCATCTCCCCGGTTGCCGATAATCTGACCACGGCCCTGCTGATGGCGACCGTGGTCATGGCCGTGGCCGGTGACAACCGGAAATTCGTGGTCGTGGCCTGTATCAATATCGTCGTCGCCGCCAATGCCGGTGGTGCCTTCAGTCCGTTTGGCGATATCACCACCTTGATGGTGTGGCAGAAGGGCATGGTCAAATTCCACGAGTTCTTCGACCTGTTCCTGCCCTCGCTGGTGAACTGGCTGGTGCCGGCGATCATCATGTCCTTCACGGTCTCATCCTCGAAGCCGATGCCGCTGGAGGAGAAGGTGGCGATGAAGGAGGGCGCCTGGGTGGTCATGGGCCTGTTCCTGTTGACCATCGTCATGGCCGTGTCCGCGCACAATTTCCTCTATCTGCCACCGGTGATGGGCATGATGACCGGGCTGGGTTTCCTGAAGATGTATGGTTATCTGCTCAAGCGGCGCAACCATGCCCATGCCACCATCACCGAGGAACCCGGTGAGGATGAAATGGGCGTCGAGGAGGGCAACCCGGCCGAACTGCAGGAGACGGGCGGCATGGATACCTTCCAGAGTCTGGCCCGGGCGGAGTGGGACACCCTGATGTTTTTCTATGGGGTGATCCTGTGTGTCGGCGGCCTGGGGGCAATGGGCTATCTGGCCTTGGTGTCCCAGGCGATGTATGGCGATCTGGGGCCCACGCAGGCCAACATACTGGTCGGCTTCCTGTCATCCATCGTGGATAACATCCCGGTCATGTTCGCGGTGTTGACCATGTTGCCGGAGATGAGCCATGGACAGTGGATGCTGGTCACCCTGACGGCGGGGGTGGGCGGTTCGCTGCTTTCGGTGGGTTCCGCCGCCGGGGTCGCGGTGATGGGCCAGGCGCGCGGGGTCTATACCTTTTTCTCCCACCTCAAATGGGCCTGGGCGATCCTGCTGGGCTATGCCGCGAGCATCTGGGTGCACTTCCTGGTCAATGCCGAACTCTTCCAGCTCGCCAGCAGCGGGGCCGGCCTGCATTGAGCGGGCGCCGGCAGGCCTTATTCATCCTCCCCCTGTGAGGGCGCTTCCTGCTTGCCCAGTTTGCGGATCACCGGTGCATCCCAGCTGCCGGTGACGCTGTACTGGGTGCGCAGGATCCTGTCGATGGTCCTGGGCAGGGATTTGAACAGCTTCTCGGCCGCCAGCACGACCGCACCCACGCCCGCGCCTATCGGCCCCAGCAGGGCGCTGGCGACCGGCAGGCTGCTGGCGAAGGCGGGGGTCACCGTTACCAGCTGGTCATAGTCCTGCTCCTTCAAGCCTACCCGTCCGGTCACCTCGATGCGCGCCGAACTGCCCTTCATGGTCAGGTTGTTGGTATAGGCCTCGCCGTTCTCTATGGAAAAGGAACCCTGGATACTGTCGAAACTGAAGCCTTTCTTGAACAGATCGCTGAAATCCAGTGACAGGCGCCGGGTCAGGGTCTGGAAGCTGAGCAGGGCGAACAAGCGCCCGGCCTTGGGATCGATATCCAGGATACGCCCGGGGCCGACCGCGATGCGCAGGGTACCCGTGAGGCGAGCCAGGGAGAAATCGGTGGGTGCGCCATCCCAGCCGGCGTTGATATCCAGCTGGGTATCGCCGCCCTTGATGGCGGCATCGCTATAGCCAAACTGGCGCAGCAGGTTGCGCAATTTCCCACTGGTCACATGGATGTTGAAATCGGAGCGGTGTCGTGGTCCCTGTTTTCGCCATTTGCCGTGGGCGTCGATACGGGTCAGTGGCGAGTGGAAGCTCAAGGTCTCCAGCTTCAGGCCGTCGTTGCCGGGGCGTGTGCGCATCACCATCTCCCCCAGGTCATAGTCATCGAAGAGGAATTTCCGGCAGCGTATGTCCAGGGCCGGGATGGCGCCGGGATCGAAGGGCCTGCCCGGGCCCTCGCTGCTCACCGAACGGAACCGCAGTCGTTGAAAATCCAGTTTCACGGGACGATCGGGGCTGCCTCGCGGGAGGCTGATGCGGCCATCGGCATCCCTGGAGGTGACCCGCAGATGCCAGTCCTTGGCGCTATTGCCGCCTTGCAGCGAGACCTCGTCGAATTGCTGCTGATACAGCATCAGTTTGCCGACCTTCAGATCGATGCGGCTGTGGGGCAGCCCGGTGTCCATGCCGCCGGTTTCCCCGGGCAGGCTGTCACGCAGTAGTTCCACCCATTGGCCCAGGTCCAGCTGCTGCAGTTGTCCCCCCAGCCAGAAACCGGACTTGTCATGCTCGGGCATCCTGCCGCCGCCGAGCAGGATATGGGTACTCAGCAGTCGGCGCTCACCCGCGTTGCGCCGTAATAGCAAATGACCCGAGATGATGTCGCCATAGGCAAATCGCAGCTCTTGCCGCTGCCCCGGGCTCAGCAGGGTGTCGATGCTCAGATTGCGGCGCTCGCCGGCGGTCTTTCCCAGTGGCGCGGGCAGTTCGAGGGCCAGTCCGCGCAGGTCCGAGCGGATGCTCAGGCGGCTGGCCTCACTGGCGCCCCCGGGGGGGAGTTCCAGGCTGGCCTGCCAGCGGGTGCGTCCGCGCATGCGCTGGAAGAGTCCGGACGATTCCAGCCAGCCGCTTTTCTCCGGGGTCAGTTCATTGAGCAGGGATATGATGTAGCCACTGCTGGCCTTGCCCCTGAGCCTGATGTCCGTGCCGGCCTTGTCCACGGGGCCATTCGATGACAGATCCAGCGTGATGGGGGCGCCGCGGAAGCGGCCCTTGATGCCTTCGGCCTCGAAGGTTTTGTTGCCAAAGCGCAACTGACCATCAAGCTGTTCGATACGGATCCCGAGTTGCTTGCTGGTGAGGGTGTTGTCCAGCAGGTGCAGATGCCCATCGAGGGACACGGGTCCACCGGTCAGGGGGATGCCGAGCATGAGGCCGAGTTGCAGTTCCCCATCCAGACTGAGATCGCGCAGGCGTTTGCCTATACCTTCCCGTAGCGGGCTGTTGGCGATGAAATCCAGGCCGGTGCGGGCATGGAAATCGATTCGTCCATCGACCTTGACGATCTCGGGAAGATGTAACCGGGGCAGGGTGACCCGGGTGTCGTGGATCCGCGCGTCGAGGATGCGGGCGTTGCTGGCATGGACGCTCAGCCCATGGCCGTGATAGTCCACACGCGCATCGATGTCGTCGATGCGCGGCCAGTCCTTGTGGAAGTCCAGGATGCCACCTTCGATATTGGCCTGTACCGTGAATCTTCCCTGTTGCCGATCGAATGGGAACTGGTCCAGAGGACCGCGAAACACCATGCCCGCCGAGGTGACGCGCCCACCGGAGATGGCCCCGTTCAGCCATTCCCGGCCGGTTTGGGTCAGCAGTCTCGTGGGCAGGACGTGCGGCAGGTTCTGCAGTGAAAAATTGCGCAGCTCGGCCAGCAGGTCCAGCCTGGGCGACTCGCCGGGACGCCAGTCGACATGGCCCCCGACTCGCAGGTCCAGTTCCTGTGATCGGGCGGTGACCTCCGGCAGGGAGATATGCCATTCGTCCGCATGGCGTTGCCAGGTGATGTCGCCACGGAGCTTGCCAAGTATGATCTCCTCGCCGAAGGCCGAGGGGATGTCGAGACCGGCGTACTTGCTGTCCAGGTTCAGCAATCCCGCATCCGGGGTGGTGAAGACATGGCCCCGGAGACCGGAGACCCCGGGGAATCCATCCGTAGCGCTGATGCGCAGGTCCGAGACCTGGGTGGATAGATAGAAGCGTTGCGCGGCCGGTCGATCCGGGTAGATCCCAAGGGTGAGCTGGTGCAGGTCGCCATGGGGTTGCAGTTCCCGCAGCAGCAGGCGGGTATGGGCTGGCACGCCCTGCAGTGATTGCATCAGGGTGGACAGGTCCTCCAGGCGGATGAAACTGGCCTGCAGCATGAAACGGGGTTGTCGTTCGTGGATATCGTCGATGGCGAGATTCAGCTCGCTTCCCGGCCAGACGCCGTTGGAGGTCAGCAGGCGCAGGTCCTCGGTATGGAACAACCAGCCGCTGCGGCCATAGCGTCTGGCATTGAAACGTCCGCTGGCCGATTGTACGGTCAACTGATCGGGATGCGCGCCTATGGCGATATCGGCGGCGGAAAAGTCACCGTCGATGCGTGTCATGCGCGCGGATTCCCAGTGGCTCCAGCTACGGAAATGCAGCTTGCCGGTATTGAAGCTCAGGCCCAGTTTCCGGAATGGGTATAGCAGGATCTCGGGATTGACATCGCGTCCTTCCAGGTAAAGCTGTCCCGACCAGTTGGGGGTGAGCAGATCGCCGACCGCATCGAGGGCGAAATAGATGGCCTTGCCGCTTTTCTCCGACAGGGTCGCGGCCCCGCGCAACTGGCGTCGATCCCCCTGGGAACGGATCTGGAAACTCAGGTTTTCCAGTACCAGGGGTGGACGTTGCAGCAACTGGTCATTCCAGGTGACGCGTGCCGAGCTGATATTCAGATTGCCCTGGCGCTGCAGCCAGTAGACCAGCACGTTGCGATTGCTGGCCGCTTGCCTGTCGTCGACGGAATTGACGCCCTCTATCGTGACCCGTCCCTGGGCGTCGCGTACCAGTGACAGGTCGATGCCGCTGACCTGCAGGCGTCCGGGTACGGGACGCCGCAGTCGCAATGAGGCGATGAGATCGATACTCAGCGAGGCCCGTTTGAAACGGGTCAGTATGCGACCACGGTTGCGATCGATGATGGAGATATCCGTGAGATAGAGATTGGGTGTCCAGCCACGCCAGTCAGCGCTGATTTCCCGGATACGCACCGGCTGGCCCATGTAGCCGCTGACCCATTCCTGGATCTGCTCCCGATACTCGTCGATCCCGGGTAACAGCAGGCGGCCAATGCTGACGACCACCGCGGCGGTGATGATGAGGCTGACGGCCGTGGTCCAGAAGACCTTGGTGAACAGCCGGTAGAGTCGTTTCAGCATCTCGTGTTCATGCCATGCAGGAAGCTTTTGCCATCTCGCCCATGGTCAGGGTCAGGCCTATAGCAGCACCACATCATACTGTTCCGGCGAATAGCGGGTCTCGACCTGGAAGCGTACGGATTTGCCGATGAACGACTCCAGTTCGGCCACGGAGGTGGATTCGTCGTCGAGCATCTTGTCCACGACCTCCTGGGAGGCGACCACGAGCAGGTTTTTGGCCTCGAACTGGCGGACCTCGCGCAGGATCTCGCGCAGGATCTCGTAGCAGACCGTTTCCGCGGTCTTGATGGAGCCGCGCCCGCAGCAGGTCGGACAGGGCTCGCAGAGTATGTGTTCCAGGCTCTCCCGGGTGCGTTTGCGGGTCAGCTGCACCAGGCCCAGGGAGGTGATCTCGCTGATGCTGGTGCGGGCATGATCGCGTTCGAGATTCTTCTCCAGGGCCCTGAGGACCTGGCGCTGGTGCTCGGTATCGGTCATGTCGATGAAATCGATGATGATGATGCCGCCGAGGTTCCGCAGGCGGAGTTGCCTGGCGATGGACTGGGCCGCCTCCAGGTTGGTCTTGTAGATGGTCTCTTCCAGGTTGCGGTGTCCGACGAAACCGCCGGTATTGATGTCGATGGTGGTCATGGCCTCGGTCTGGTCAAAGACGATATGACCGCCGGATTTCAGCTCGACGCGACGCTGCAGGGCCCGTTGCAGTTCATCCTCGATGGAGTAAAGGTCCAGGATCGGACGCTCGCCGGGATAGTGTTCCATGCGATCGACGACCTCGGGCACGAACTGGCGGGCAAACTCCAGCGCCTTCTGGAAGGTCTCCCTGGAGTCGATACGGATCTTCTCCACGTTGGCGCTGACCAGGTCGCGCATGGTCCTGAGCGCCAGCGGCAGGTCCGAGTAGATACAGGCCGGCGCCCCGGTAGCCGCGATGTGTTCCTGGATCGAGGTCCACAGGCGGCGCAGGAAGCGCATGTCGCGACAGAGTTCCTCCTCGCTGAGTCCTTCCGCGGCGGTGCGGATGATGTATCCCCCCTTGAGCCTTGCCTCCGGCCGTCCCCTGGCCTCATCCTCGCAGGGTCTGTCCCGCAGCAGGCTGGCATGGTGTTCCTCGACGATCTCGCGCAGGCGCTCCCGTTCCTCGTCATGTTCGATGCGCTGGGAGATGCCGATGTTTTCGCCAGCGGGCATGAAGACCATGTAGCGTGAGGGGATGGCGATCTGGGTGGTCAGGCGGGCGCCCTTGCTACCGATGGGATCCTTGGTGACCTGGACCATGATCTCCTGGCCATCCCGAAGCAGTCCTTCGATCGGCGGGGTGGTGGCCGCGGCATTGCCGTTATCCGCATGTTGCGAGACCCCCATGTCCGAGACATGCAGGAACGCGGTGCGGGCCTCGCCGATATCGATAAAGGCGGCCTGCATGCCGGGCAGGACCCGTGAGACGATACCCCGGTAGATATTACCCAGCAGTCCCCGCTTGGCCGCACGCTCTATCAGGACCTCCTGCAAGGCGCCATTCTCTACCACGGCGACGCGGGTTTCCTGGGGGGTGACATTGACCAGTATTTCTTCTGACATGTTGATGATTCTTATGCTGGCGCGACCATGGTTGGGCCACCGAATCCGGCATGAATGAAAAAAAACATAATAAATTCATTGGATTCAATGGCATGCCGTGATGCATGCGCGTATCGTGATCGGTGATAATGGAATGCTGTCCATCCGCTGTATCCATTATAATGACTGCAAACCGCAAAAGGATAGTTGAATGGCTTTTTAGCAGTCTCGTGTAAGCCAAAGAAATAACATTATTTTCAAGTATACTCTCCGTCGGCACGGGAGACCGTGGTCAACATTTGAACATCGGAACCCGAGGTATCATGAGTATTTCCAATACCCTGGCCATAATCCTTGCCGTCAGTGAGGAAGACGGTCTGCAACCCCTGACAGACCACCGCACCCGCTCCGCGGTTCCCTTCGGTGGCAGCTATCGCATCATCGATTTCCCCTTGACCAACTGCCTGCGTTCCGGCCTGCGCCGGGTACTGGTGTTGAGTCAGTACAAATCCCTGCCCCTGTACAAGCATCTGCGCGACGCCTGGTCGATCTTCAATCCCGAACTCGGCGAGTACATCACCCATGTACCGCCACAGATGCTGGATGGCCGTAATGGCTATGCCGGCAGCGCCGATGCCATCTATCAGAATCTGTACCTGTTGCGGCGCAATACCGACGAATATGTGTTCATACTCTCCGGCGCACATATCTATCGCATGGACTATGCCGCCATGCTGGCGCAGCATGTGCGCACAAAGGCCGACGTCACCCTGGCGTCCATGCCCATGGAGCATGCGGGCGCGGACTCCGGTCTGCAACGGATCCGTTGCGACCGGGAGGGTCGAATCGAGGCCTTCGAAACCGCGGGCAGCGACCCCGCCCCGGTGTCGATGGAACTGGCGGTGTTCCGCAAGCCGGTCCTGATCCAGGCGCTGGAACGGGATGCGGCGAGCGGTATTTCGGGGCATGACCTCGGCCGTGACCTATTGCCCGCATTGCTGGCGGAGCACAGGATCATGAACTATGAATTCGGCCGTGCCACCGGCCGGGTGACACCGGATCGATACTGGCGCAAGCTGACCTCCCTGGATGTCTATTACGAGGCCAATATGGACCTGTTGCACAGCGAGCCGCCACTGGACCTGTATCAACCGGACTGGCCGGTACGCAGCCGGCCGACTCAGATGCCGCCGGCGCGGACGGTGCCGGGCAAGTCCTGCAACGAGGGGGTTTGCGTCAATTCGATGATCGCCGGGGGCGTGGTCATCGCCGGGGGCGGGGTCAATCACAGTATCCTGTTTTCCGGCGTGCATGTGGAGGATGCCGCCATCGTCGAGGAGGCCATCCTGCTCAACGGCGTACAGGTCGGCGAGGGCAGCCAGCTGCGACGTTGCATCGTCGACAAGCATGTGCGCATTCCGCCCGGGGAACGGATCGGTTTCGAGCCGCGGGAAGATGCACGGCGTTTCAGCGTGACCGAAAAGGGGATCGTGATCGTGCCCGCGGGTTACTGTTTCTGAGCGCTGTGCGGGCGGCAACGGGAGCAGCATGGAGATAATCGCGCAACTGAGGCGTTCGCTGCCGGCGGCGGCGGTGATCACCGATGCCGAATCGCGGCGCGCCTACGAGTGTGATGGCCTGAGCGCCTACCGGCGGTTACCGGGGGTGGTGGTGCTGCCCGAGACGGTGGCGCAGGTACAGACGGTGCTGCGCCTGTGTCATCGCTTCAAGGTCCCTGTGGTTGCCCGGGGCGCGGGCACCGGACTCTCCGGCGGCGCCCTGCCGGCGGCGGATGGGGTCTTGCTGTCGTTGTCGCGTCTGAATCGCATACTTGAAATCGACCCGGATAACCGCACCGCGAGGGTGGAGCCGGGGGTGCGCAACCTGGCCATTTCCGAGGCCGCCGGTGTCCATGGCCTGTACTACGCACCGGACCCATCCTCACAGATCGCCTGCAGCATCGGTGGCAATGTGGCGGAGAACGCAGGCGGCGTGCATTGTCTCAAGTATGGTCTGACGGTACACAACATACTCGCCATGGAGGTTTTGACCATCGATGGCGAGGCGCTGCATCTCGGCGCACAGGCGCTGGATGCGCCGGGTTATGATCTGATGGCGCTGTTTACCGGTAGCGAGGGTCTGCTGGGGGTGATCGTGGAGATCACCGTGCGCCTGTTGCCGCGCCCCCCGGCGGTGTCGGTGTTGCTGGCGGCCTTCGATGAGATCGGCGCCGCCGGCGAGGCGGTGGCCGGGATCATCGCCGCCGGCATCATTCCGGCGGGTCTGGAGATGATGGACGAACTGGCGATCCGCGCCGCCGAGGATTTTATCCATGCAGGTTATCCGACCGGGGCCAGGGCGATGTTGTTGTGTGAACTGGATGGCACCGAAGCCGAGGTGCGGGCCGGCATGGAGCGGGTGCGGACGATCCTGGTAGAACACGGTGCGACCGGGGTCCGCATGGCCGAGGATGAGGCTGAGCGGCAAAGGCTGTGGGCCGGGCGCAAGGCCGCCTTCCCCGCGGTCGGCCGGATCGCCCCCGATTATTACTGCATGGACGGCACCATCCCCCGTCGGCACCTGGCCCGGGTGCTGGAAGACATTGCGGAGATGTCGCGGGGATACGGTCTCTCCGTGGCCAATGTGTTCCATGCCGGTGACGGCAACCTGCATCCGCTGATCCTCTATGACGCCAATCAGCCCGGTGCCCTGGAGAAGGCCGAGGCCTTCGGTGGCGATATCCTTGCCCTGTGTATTGAGGTCGGCGGCACGGTTACCGGCGAGCACGGCGTCGGGGTGGAAAAGCTGGGATCGATGTGCGGTCAGTTCACGGCCGCCGAGCTGGAGCAGTTCCACGCCATCAAGGCCGCCTGCGATGCCGATGGCCTGCTCAACCCGGGCAAGGCCGTACCCACACTGCACCGCTGCGCCGAACTGGGGGCCATGCACGTCCATCACGGCCAGTTGGCGCACCCGGAGCTTGAGCGTTTCTGAGCATGTTGGCCACGGTTCCCCACCTCGCCCTGGCGCTGCTGCTGTCGCTCTGGTGCGTGGCGCCTTGCGCCCGCCAGGGGACGGGGGTGGTCCTGGATATCTGCGATGATCTGGGTTGCGGGCATCAGACCCGGGTGGGCCTGGACTCATCGCTGCTGGCGCGGCTGGATCGGTTTTTCGTATCCCCGCCAGCGGATGCCCTGGCGGAACGCCGGCGTATCCGCCAGGCGATAGCCTGGCTGGAGCGACAGGCGGGATCACGCAGCCCGATCCATCTGGATCGGGGCCGCAATCCCGATATTCACGCCAGTCTTCCGGCCGGAGGCGTCTGGCCCCTGGCGGCCAACCGCCAGGCGCACCCGGATGTGCGCGGCCAGCTCGATTGCGTGGCCGAATCACGCAATACCACGCGTTTCCTGGAATTGCTGGCCGCACGAGGTCTGCTGCGTTTCCACCGGGTGCTGGAGCCGGCCTTTCGCGCCCCGAGGGTCTTCGATCAGCATTGGTCGGCGCAGATAGCCGTACGCGCCGATGGCCGCCGGTACGTGGTGGATTCCTGGTTCCTGGACAATGGAGAACCCCCCTATATTCAGCGTCTGGGGGCCTGGCTGGGCAAGCAGTCATTTCCGCCTGACGGCGTGGAGTAGGGAGTCCGCGGCCTGCGCGCCCAGGGACACGGCCACCATGCGGAGGCCGCTAGCTGTCGGTGCCGCCCACGGTCAGTTCATCGATCTTCAGGGTCGGCTGACCGACCCCCACCGGTACCGACTGTCCTTCCTTGCCACAGGTGCCGACACCCTGGTCCAGGGCCATGTCATTACCGATCATGCTGACCTTGGTGAGTACCTCGGGGCCGTTGCCGATCAGGGTCGCGCCCTTGACCGGACGCGTGATCCGGCCATGTTCTATCAGCCAGGCCTCGCTGGTGGTGAAGACGAACTTGCCATTGGTGATATCGACCTGGCCCCCGCCGAAATTACGCGCATAGAGTCCCTGCCTGACCGAGGCGATGATCTCCTCAGGCGGGAAGGGACCGGGCAGCATGCAGGTATTGGTCATGCGTGGCATCGGGCGGTGGGCGTAGGATTGCCGGCGGGCATTGCCGGTGCTGGTCTGGCCCATCAGGAAGGCATTGTGCTTGTCCTGCATATAGGCGCGCAGGATGCCATCCTCGATGAGCACGGTGTTCTGCCCAGGGGTGCCCTCATCGTCCATGTTCAGTGAACCACGGCGGCTGGCCAGGGTGGCGTCATCGACCACGGTGCATCCCGGCGCGGCGACGCGTTCGCCGATGCGGCCGCTGAAGGCCGAGGTGCCCTTGCGGTTGAAATCGCCCTCCAGGCCGTGACCTATGGCCTCGTGCAGCAGGATCCCGGGCCAGCCCGGTCCCAGCACGACGGTCATGCCGCCGGCCGGGGCGGGCCCGGCCTCCAGCCGCGTCAGGGCCTGCTCGATGGCCTGGTCCGCGAGGCCGTGCAGGCGTTCGCTGTCCAGCCAGCGGTAGTCACGGCGTCCACCGCCGCCACTGCCGCCGGATTCGCGTCGGCCTCCCTGTTCGACGATGACGCTGATATTGAGGCGGATCAGGGGCCGGATGTCGGCATTCAGGGTGCCATCGCTGGCCGCGATCAGGACCGTCGAAAGTTCGCCGGAGAGATTGATCATGACCTGGCTGATACGTGGATCCCGCCCGCGGACATAGCCATCCAGTTCCTGTAACAGGCTCACCTTGGCGCTGTCGTCCAGGCTCAGCAAGGGATCCTCGGGGCGGTACAGGGACAGGGGCTGCCCACGTCGCCAGGCCTGCAGGCTGCCTTGCTGACCATGGCTGGCGATGGCGCGGGCGGCCTGCGCCGAGTGGCTCAGGGCCGGCAGCAGGATCTCGTCGGTGTAGGCGAAGCCCGTCTTCTCGCCGCTGACGGCCCGCAGTCCCGCGCCCTGGCTGATGCGGTAGCTGCCGCTGCGGACGATACCGTCTTCCAGGGTCCAGGACTCCGCGCGGGTGGATTCCATATAGATGTCGGCATAGTCCACCGTTGGCGCGAGCAACTGGCCCAGGATCCGTTCCAGATCCCGCTCCGCAAGCCCGGCCGGGGCCAGGAGCTGCTGACGGGCGATGTCCAGGGGCGGGGTCATGGTGGATTGCGGACCGGATTATTGGGTTGCAAGAGCTTAACACAAGTCCGCTGACCGCCCGTATGTCATTGGGGTTTGACACGGCTGCCCGGCATCGGTAAGTTCTCACGGTTTGGCTCCCCGCGAGCCAAACGGGATCAACAGGACTATTTTGAGTCATCGCCTTGAAAAAAGAATTCTCTAGAATCGACCGCCTGCCGCCGTATGTGTTCAACGCGGTCAATGAACTGAAGATGAAGGCCCGCCACGAGGGTCAGGATATCGTTGATTTTGGCATGGGCAACCCGGATCAGCCGACGCCAAGGCATATCGTCGACAAGCTCGTCGAGGCCACCAGCCGTGGCGACACCCATCGTTATTCCGTGTCCCGGGGGATCCCCCGCCTGCGCAGGGCGATCTGTGACTGGTACGAACGTCGCTACGACGTCAGCCTGGATCCGGAATCGGAGGCCATCGTCACCATCGGCTCCAAGGAGGGCCTGGCGCATCTGGCCCTGGCGGTGGTGGACAAGGGCGATGCCGTGCTGGTGCCCAATCCATCCTATCCCATCCACCCTTTCGGTTTTGTCATCGCCGGCGCCGATGTCCGCCATGTGCCCATCGGCCCGGGCATCGATTTTTTCGCCGAGATGGAGAAGGCCATACGTGACAGCTGGCCCAAGCCCAAGATGCTGCTGCTGAACTTTCCCAGCAATCCCACCACCCAGTGCGTGGAACTGGAATTCTTCGAGAAGGTGATCGGGATAGCCCGCGAGCACGACATCTGGGTGGTGCATGATCTGGCCTATGCCGATATCGTCTTCGATGGCTACAAGGCCCCCTCGATCCTTGAGGTGCCGGGGGCCAAGGAGATCGCGGTGGAATTCTTCTCCATGTCCAAGAGCTACAATATGCCCGGCTGGAGGCTGGGCTTCATGGTCGGCAACCCGGAACTGGTGGCGGCCCTGACGCGGATGAAATCCTATCTCGATTACGGCATGTTCACACCCATACAGATCGCCGGCATCACCGCCCTGGACGGACCGCAGGATTGCGTACACGACATCTGCGACATGTACCGGCGACGCCGCGATGTTCTTTGCGACGGCCTCAACGCGGCCGGCTGGGAGGTCGAACCCCCGCGTGGAACCATGTTCGTATGGGCGCCCGTGCCGGAACAATACCGGGCCATGGGCTCGCTGGAGTTTTCCAAGAAGCTGTTGCTGGAGGCCGGTGTCGCGGTTTCCCCCGGTGTCGGCTTCGGTGAATATGGCGATGACTACGTCCGCTTCGCCCTGATCGAGAACCCCCACCGTACCCGCCAGGCCATACGTGGCATCCGCGAGATGCTGAACAAGGCCTGACCCCACCTCATTACAAGACTGACAAGCAACCGGACCCTGGAATATGACCAAGCAAGCGCAAGCCCTCCCACCCGTCAGGATCGGCCTCCTGGGCCTGGGCACCGTGGGTGGCGGCACCTATAAGGTCCTGCGACGAAATGCCCGGGAGATCGCTCGCCGCGCCGGCCGCGCCATCGAGGTGACACATGCGGCCACGCGCGATTTCGATAACCTGCCCTGCGAGGCGGATGACGACATCGTTCTCAGCGATGATGCCTTCAGCATCGTCGACAACCCCGATATCGAGATCGTCGCCGAGTTGATCGGCGGCACCACGCTGGCCCGTGAACTGGTGCTAAAGGCCATCGCCAATGGCAAGCACGTGGTGACCGCCAACAAGGCCCTGATCGCCACCCACGGCAACGAGATCTTCACTGCCGCCCGGGAACGGGGCGTGACCGTCGCCTTCGAGGCGGCGGTGGCGGGCGGCATCCCGATCATCAAGGCCGTGCGCGAGGGCCTGGCCGGCAACCGTATCGAGTGGGTGGCCGGGATCATCAACGGCACCGGCAATTTCATCCTCACCGAGATGCGGGACAAGGGCCGGGATTTCGACGATGTGCTCGCCGAGGCGCAGGCGCTGGGCTATGCCGAAGCCGATCCGAGCTTCGACGTGGAGGGCATAGACGCCGCTCACAAGCTGACCATCCTGGCCGCCATCGCCTTCGGCATCCCCTTGCAGTTCGAGAGCGTCTATACCGAGGGCATCGGTCATATCACCAGCGAGGACGTCAGCAACGCCGGACAACTGGGCTACCGCATCAAGCATCTGGGGATCGCCCGGCGTACCGACGCCGGCATCGAACTGCGCGTACACCCGACCTTGATACCGGAGCGGCGTCTGATCGCCAATGTCGACGGGGTCATGAACGCGGTGCTGGTGCAGGCCGATGCGGTCGGGCCGACACTCTATTACGGCGCCGGCGCCGGCGCCGAGCCGACCGCCTCGGCGGTGGTCGCCGACCTCGTGGACGTGGTCCGCGCGCTGACCACCGATCCCGGCAACCGGGTGCCACACCTGGCCTTTCAGCCGGACGCCATCTCCGACGAAAAGGCCCTGTCCCCCGGCGAGTTCCTGACCGCCTTCTACCTGCGCATGAACGCGGTGGATCGGCCCGGGGTGCTGGCCGAGGTCACCGCCGTACTGGGTGACCAGGGCATCAGCATCGAGGCCATCCGCCAGCAGGAACCCCTGCCGGGTGCCGAGGATGTCCCCATCATCATGCTTACCCACCCGATACTTGAGAAAAACATGGACGAGGCCATCTCGCGCATCGAGGCCCTGGACGCCATCCATGGCGAGGTCATGCGCATCCGCATGGAGACACTGGGCTGAGACGCCCCAAGGTTGAAGACTATGACATTCCGCACCCGCTATACCGGTCTCATCGAGCGTTATCGTGATCGCCTGCCGGTACACGACGATACCCGCATCATCAGTCTCGGCGAGGGTAATACGCCCTTGTTGCGCCTGAAGAACATCCCTAATGAACTGGGGCGGGACATCGATATCTACGTCAAGTACGAGGGCCTGAACCCGACCGGATCCTTCAAGGACCGCGGCATGACCCTGGCCGTGACCAAGGCCGTGGAAGCGGGCGGCAAGGCCATCATCTGCGCCTCCACCGGCAATACCTCGGCCTCGGCCGCGGCCTATGCCGCACGCGCGGGGATCACCGCCTTCGTGCTGATCCCCGAGGGCAAGATCGCCCTGGGCAAGCTGGCCCAGGCGATGATCGAGGGTGCCGTGGTGATGCAGATCCGCGGTAATTTCGATGATGGCATGCAGCTGGTCAAGGAGGTCGCGGAGAGCGCTCCGGTGGCCATCGTCAACTCCATCAACCCCTTTCGCCTGCAGGGGCAGAAGACCGCGGCCTTCGAGATCATCGAGGAACTGGGCCGGGCGCCGGACTATCATTGCATCCCGGTCGGCAATGCCGGCAATATCAGCGCCCACTGGATGGGCTATCAGGAGTACTTCGAACACGGCATCGTCAACAACCGCCCGGTCATGTGCGGTTACCAGGCCAGTGGCGCGGCACCCTTCCTGCGCGGCGGGATGGTGGACAATCCGGAGACCGTCGCCACCGCCATCCGCATCGGTCATCCGCAGTCCTGGGACAAGGCCTGGACGGTCAAGGAGGAATCCGCGGGCTGGTTCGACGAATGTTCGGACGAGGAGATCCTGGCGGCGCAGAAACTGCTGGCCGAGAAGGAGGGCGTGTTCTGCGAGCCGGCCTCGGCGACCTCGCTGGCCGGAGCCATGCGCGATATCAAATCCGGTCGCATACCCGAGGGCAGCATGCTGGTCTGTACCCTGACCGGGCATGGCCTGAAGGATCCCGATACCGCAATCCGCCAGAGCACCGCGCCGGTGATCGAGATCGACGCCGAGCTGGGACAGGTCGAACGGGCGATCCTCGACCATCTGTAGGCACCGGGGCGCGGTCTTGAACGGTCGGTCATGAGCCGCATCGACCTGCTCCTTCCCGGCCTCATCCCGCCGGCCGCTTGTGACCCGCGCGAACCCGTGCCGCAACTCGAGTCCCTGTTGACGCGCGCCGATCGGAGGACCCGGCGGCATGCCGATATCGAGAGCCAGCTGCTGGCGCTGTTCCGGCACCCCGATCCCGAAGCCCATGCGCTTGCCCCCTACACCCGCCTGGCGGATCTGTCCGGCAGCGATGACGACTGCTGGATGCGCGCCGATCCCGTCAGCCTGCGCGCGGATCTTGCCGATATCCTGCTGTTCGACGCCACCCGTTTCGATCTGAGCGGGGAGGAGGCCGACCGCTTGCTGGCCGAACTCAACAGCTTCTTCCATGAGGAACCCTGGGAACTGCTGCGTGGCGCCGATGCGAAACGCTGGTATCTGCGCCTGCAAGGGCCGGTGGAGATCGAAACCACGCCGCTGGGACAGGTTCGTGGACGCACCATTGGCGGGGCCTTGCCACGCGGGAGGATGGCGGGCTACTGGCGCCGCATCGGCAATGAGATTCAGATGTTGCTGCATCAGCACCCGCTGAATCAGGAACGTGAAGCGCGGGGTCAGCCTCCCGTCAACGGTCTGTGGTTCTGGGGCCAGGGCCCACGGGCGCCGGTGAGCGCGGATTACCAGCGGGTGTATGCGGATGATCCCCTGGGCCGGGGCCTGGCCGTGGCTGCCGGTATCGAGGCCAGGTCATTGAATGACCCCGGCGCGGGGCTGGCGCCGGAAGGGGACAGGGCCGTGTTGCTGGTGTCATCCTGCCTGCAGGAGGCGCTTGCCGACATGGATTTCCCGGCCTGGCAGGCGGCCCTGGAGACATTGTTGGCGGGCGCCCTCGGCAGGGTCCTTCGTGCCTGGCAGGCGGGCCATGTCGATGCCGTCAATCTGTACACCGGTGACGACTGTTTCCATGCCGCGCGTTCCGCCCGCTGGCGCCTGTGGCGACGCAAACGGGGCCTGTCGGCCTGGCGCTGAGTAGCGCCCTTGCGCAGCTGGGGCGTTGGGAACCGGAGCGCCAGCTGTCGCCACCGGACCGGGTACGGGTGGCATTCGATCATCACGGTCCGCACAGCGGATCCCTGGCGCCTGCTTGATAAGACATGACGATGTCATGGGTTATGATACGGGTGAATGCCAGGGAATCCATGACCACGGTTTGTGGAGGTCAATCAGGAGACGGGAGATGCTGGCGGGATTCATCAGGAAAACATTGGCCCGGATCTCCCGGGGAAGACCCTCGCAGGGCGCCGTGCGCTTGCGGCATGCCGCTGTCCGGCCACGACATCCGGGACAGGGCGATGTCGTTCCTGGCCTGTGCCTGTATCAGTATCGTGCCTGTCCCTACTGCATGATCGTGCGGCGGGCGATCGAACGTCTGGGCCTGCGCGTGGAATTGCGAGACATACGCCGCAACCCCCATGATCGGGAGGAACTGATCAGCTGTGGCGGTCGCCAGATGGTCCCCTGCCTGCGTATCGAGGAGGGCGATGAGGTCCTCTGGATGTATGAGTCCCGCGATATCATCCGTTATCTGCAGGCCCGTTTCGAGCCACGGGAGTCGCCCCTGATTGGGACAAGGATGGATTGAGCAGGGTCTCCTAGGAAGTGGACTGCTGGAATGCCAGTGTGGCCTGGTTACGCAGGGTGGAAAAATATTTGATGAAGTCGGCGGTCATGCGGGTGTTGCGCCGGCTGCTGTCGGCATACAACAGCCCGATGGTGCGTTTTTTCACCACCACCGGAAGTACGACCATGCAGCTTGGATTGGTCAGCTTTCGACACCAGTCGGGAACCTTGTCCTGGTAATGGGGGTGGGCCGTATCCAGGACCACATAGTCCTTGTGTTTTCTGACGGCATCGGTAAAGAGGTCATCCTCATGATTGAGACTGAACTTGAATCCGGGCACCACCTGTTCGATGTCGTCGCCCAGACCGAAACGGGCGGCCACGGTCTGGGTGCGGGCATCCCTGAGACAGAACAGCACACGCTCGAAGCCCATGCCGCGGTATATCGTCTCCAATACCATGTCGACGATCTCCTGGATACCGCAATCGCCTACCAGGGCATTGGTGATCTCGGTGATGTTGCTGAGGATCATGTCCCGATCGGTGCTCAGGGTATCGGTCGGGTCGTCCCCGGCCGCCGTGGCGTCCTTTTCCGCCACATCCCCGGTGGTGTCGCTGGCGGTATTTGAGCCGGCTTCATCCTGCGGCCCCATCAGTTGCCGGTAGACCTTGCTGGAATTCACGTCCAGATTGAGCGCCTTGGCGTAATCACTGACCTGTTCCATGGCATCCTGCATGTGCTTGTCGAGCTGCCTGCGATCACATCGAAAGCACTCGCCGTAATCCTGCAGCAGGACATCCAGTTCGGCATTACTCTCTTTCAGACCATGCTCCCCGGTGATGCGGGTGATCTCGTTGCTGAAGGCGGAGAGCTGGGACAGCTGTTCTTCCAGCTTCGGCGTGGCTTTCTGATGCCCTTTGGGAGGGGGTCTCATGGACGCGACCAGGGTATTCGGGAATTGCCATTCCCTGGCGATGGCCATGCCCAGTTCATGGTAGCCGACCCCCAGTATCTGCCTGGAGGCAACGGTTTCCTTCAGGCCCTTGGCCGCCATCAGACGTTCGATCTCATTGTATTCATCGGTGAAGTAGCAGATGCACAGATGTCGTCCGATATCATGGAACATGGCGGCGATAAAGGCCTGTTCCGGATCGATGGCCTCCGTTCCCTCGGCCAGCCTGCGCGCCAGGACCCCGCTGAAAAAGGCGCTGCAGGCGGCGTCCTTGAGGGTCTCGCGCTGACTGGCATTGGAGAGGTGTTCGAACAGCATGATACTCAGGGCCGCCATCTTGACCTGCTCGAAGCCCAGGACCACGATGGCCCTGCTGATGGTGCTGATATTGCCGCCAAAGTGGCCGAAGGAGGCGGAATTGACCAGGCGCAGCAGCTTGTTGGAGAGGGCGTAGTCCTTCAGTATGATCGTTGCCAGATCGTGGGCGGTGGTCTCACCCCGGTGGCTGCTTTTCTGATTGATCTCGGTGATATGCCGTGATACAGCGGGGAAGTCCGGTCGTCTGCGGATACGGCGGAGCAGGAATTCCAGGGCGCCACCCCTCTGGGCGCGGTCCTGTGCCGGGGGTTCATCCTCCGGCACCAGATAACGATCCAGCGCGGCCCTCATGCTGCCGGCCTTCTGATAGCGCTTGCCCGGGTCCCGTTCCAGCGCCCGCAAGACGATCCGGTCCAGGGCCTCATCCAGACCATGGTTTCTTGCCGATGGCGGGGCGATCTGCTCATGCGCGATCTTGTAGATGATGGCCATCGGGTTGCGGGCCTCGAACAGTCGTCCCCCGGTGAGCAGTTCATACAGGATGACACCCAGCGAAAAGATATCCGTATGGGGTCCAACCGCTTTGCCGCCGCTGACCTCTGGCGCCATGTAAGACGGGGTGCCGACGATCTCGTTACTGGAGATGTTTCCGGCGAGCATGCTGGAGATGCCGAAATCCAGGATCAGGGGGCGATCACTGCCATCGAGCATGATGTTGGCCGGGGTCAGGTCACGATGCAGGACCCCCTTGTCATGGGCATAGCCGATGGCGTCGAGGATCTGGTGGATGTAGCCGATCGCGCGCGCAGGCTCCATGGCTTCCCCATTACGCACCAGATCGCTCAGGGGGGTGCCCTGTACATACTGGAAGACCAGGTAGGGCTTGCCGTCCTGATCGCCAAAATCGTACAGGGGCACGATGGACGGGTGTTGCAGGCCGCTGACGTTGCGGGCCTCGCTTTGCAGGTGGCGGCCATCCGTGCCGGCATGACGTTTGAGGGTCTTGATCGCCACCTGGCGTTCCAGTTTGGGATCCTCGGCCAGATAGACGACGCCCTGGGAGCCGCTGCCGAGAATGGAGACAGGCTGGTAACGCCCAATATGCGGTGGTAGCTGGGTGTCGTCGGAGACGTTCATGGGCGCCCTTTCCATGCTTGTGTGGGACCTGCTCGGAGCTTCCCCCCCCCCGGGGGAGATACTAGCGTGTCGGCCCGCGGGGACAAAACTTTACCGGCCCTGCCTTGCCGGGGGTGGCCGGGTGCCATGCGGGGATATGTCGTGGCCATGGGTCATGGGAGCAGTCGTTCCAGGGGCATTGGGCGGCCGATGCCGTAGCCCTGGCCATAATCCACGCCAATCTGCTTCAGCAGATTCAGGATCGTATCGTTTTCGACGAATTCGGCGATGGTCTGCATGCCCATTACGTGACCGATGCCATTGATGGCATCGACCATGGCGCGGTCGATGGGGTCATCGGCGATATCCTTGACGAACATGCCATCTATCTTGAGGTAGTCCACCGGCAGGGTCTTCAGGTAGCCGAAGGATGACAGGCCGCTGCCGAAGTCATCCAGGGCAAAATGGAAGCCCCGATCCTTGAGCAGCTTGATGAAGTGCATCGCGGTGGTGAAATTCGTGATGGCAGCCGTTTCCGTGATTTCAAAGACTACCGACGCGGGGTCGAAACCGGCCTGTTCCCAGCGCCTGATGATATGTGCGAGCAGGGTGTCGTCACCCAGGGTCTGTCCGGAGAGATTGATGGATAAATGACGGAAGCGTTCCCGCCGGCTGGTGTCGGACAACCAGTCGAAGGCATGATCTATCACCCAGCGATCGATACGCGCAGAAAGATTGTAACGTTCGGCCGCGGGCAGGAAGGCCCCTGGGTTCACCCACTCGCCACCGGGACCCTGCATCCGTAACAGGATCTCGCAGGATGGTTTCTCCGCTTGCCCTGCCAGCGGCGAGATCAACTGGGCGAACAGGCTGAAACGATCCTGATCCAGCGCCACGTTGAGATCGGAAACCCAGTGGATCTCGCCTTCGCGCTGGGCCAGGTCCTTGTCTTCGGTGTTGTAGACATGCACACGGTTGCGACCCGCGTCCTTGGCCACGTAACAGGCGGAATCCGCCCGTTTCAGTACCTCCGTGAGGTCCTTGCTCTGGCGGTTGACCCCCACCAGGCCCAGGCTTGCGGCAACGGTGTAGCTACGCGTTTCCCAGGAAAATTTGAATTCGCTGATCGCGGCGCGGATCCGCTCCACCTTTTCCCGGGCCTGGTCGAGGCTGCAATGCTCCATCAGGATGGCGAATTCATCCCCGCCCAGGCGCGCCAGGGTGTCGCGTTTGCGCAGCAGTCCCTGCAGCATGGCGGAGAGCTGGCGGAGAAGCTCATCACCGGCGATGTGGCCGCTGGTGTCATTGACGACCTTGAACTGGTCCAGGTCCAGGAAGCAGAAGGCATGTTCGGAATCGTCCTTGCGGCAGGTCTCGAGTACGCGCAGCAGGCGGCGTTCCAGTTCCTGACGATTCAGGAGACCGGTCAGCGGGTCGTGACTGGCCTGGTAGGAGATCCGGTCGGATAGCTGCTTGGCCTCGGTAATATCCTCTTCGATGGCGACATACTGGGTGATCTTTCTGTTCTCGTCGAAGATGGGTGCGATATCGATGCTGGCCCAGAACAGGGTCTCGTCCTTGCGCCTGTTCTCCAGCGTCCCATGCCATTCGCTGCCGCCCTGCAGGGCCGACCACATGTCGGCATAGACTTCAGCGGGGGTCAGACCCGAGGCCAGCAGACTGACATTCCGGCCCAGTACCTCGTCTTCGGCATAGCCTGTTATTCCGGAAAACTTCGGGTTGACGTATTCGATCCGGCCCCGGGGGTCGGTGATGATGACCATGCTCGGGCTGTGGTCCACCGCGGTAGAGAGTTTTTGCAGTTGTCGTTCATTCTGCTTTCGATCCGTGATGTCCAGGATCTGCGCGATCATGTATTTCGGCCGGCCGTGTTCATCATTCAGCACGGAGGTGTTGAGCAGGGTATCGAGGACCCGCCCGTCCTTGCGGATATAGCGCTTCTCGATGCGGTAGCTGCTGATCTCGCCCTTCAGCAGTTGCTGCAGCTTTTCCATGCTGAGACTGACATCATCCGGGTGGGTGATCTCGCGGATATTCATCCTCAGCAATTCATCCCGGGGATATCCAATGGTCGTGACGGCCTGGTCGTTGGCTTCCATGATGTTGCCGCTGAGGTCGGTGATGGCTATCGGTATGGGGGCCCGGCCAAAGGCATCCCGGTATTTCTGCTCGCTGATGCGCAGGGCCGTCTCGATCTCGTGCCGTTGCCGGATCTCCTGCCGCAGCTTGGCGGTCTGTTCTTCAATCAGGCGGGCCGTCCTGATCCCGCGGCCGCTCAGGGTCAGCAGCAGGGCCGAGAACATGGCCGTTACCAGGCCGATGCCGATGAATACCAGCCAGGTGCTCCAGTCCGCACCGGCAGCGGCATTATCTTCAGCGAAGGTATATTCCATGCGCCAGTTCCGTCCCGCGACGGGGAAATCCCGTTCCCATCTCAGGACCGGCCTGCTTGCCCGTGAATTGGCATCCAGGGGCATGTCCGCGGATCGATACAGGTCCTGCCCCGGCGTCTGGCGGTCGTAGACCCTGAACCAGAGCCCGGTCTGTTCCATGCCGGAGACCGAGATCCCGATCAGATCCCCGACGCGGAACACCCCCGCGGCGAAACCGAGCAGCGGGTTCCCCTCCCCCGTCCCGCGATAGACGGGCATGTACATGATCACGCCGGCCTGATCCCCGGTTTCCTGGACCAGCCGGGTCGGCGCGGTGGTGGTCAAGCGGCCGCTGTCGCGGGCGCGCATGACGGCCATCCGGGCGACGGGGTTGGTGCAGACATCGAAACCATGGGCGACCTCATTGCCCTGATATGGCAGCAGGTGCTGGATGGGGAAATACTCCGGCCGTTTCCCGGCGATCACCAGCCGGCCTGATGAATCCCGTTCCGTGATCCGCAAGCCCCCGCCGATGCTGTGTTCGAATGCCGCCCGCTGGCTGTCCGTGACCCGGGGTATCCACTCCAGGGCCTTGACCTCCGGGTGCCGGGCAAGGCTGTCGGTGGCGAAGGCATTGAAACTGTCCGCGCTGGTGTCACCGGTGGTCTGGATAAATCGGGCCAGGGAGCGGATGACCTCCATGTCCACCTCCAGCTTGCGCCGGATCAGGTCCACGACGAGGCTGGATTCATGTTGCAGACGCAGGCTTTCCTGCTGGTGCAGCCTGTCGATCACGAACTGGATCAGGAGGACGTTGAGCAGGAACATGAACAGCAGGCCGGAGACCACGGGCAGGCGTCGCTTGTGCGCCGGGATACCGTCGGACGGACCCAGCAGGATCAGCAGCAGCGGCGTGAAGATCAGGACCCCGATGGTATCGCCGATCCACCAGCTCAGCCACTGCATGGGGGCATCGGCGGGGCTGATCGCCCCATGGAGGTAGAGTACGGGGATCGCCAGGCTGGGCGCCAGCAGGCAGCCTACGGGGCCGCCCAGGAACAAGAATCTCAGGATGGCGTTGTCCTTGAGCAGCGGGTTGTGTTCCCCGGTCGTCCGGCGGATGAGTACGCCGGCGATCCAGGCCTGCAGGGTCGAACTGAGACTGAGCAGGGTACTGAGCAGCAATGCCGGCGCGAGGTCCGTGCCGCCGTCGAAGCCACCGTGTCGATGGAGATTGAAGACCAGGGCCCCCAGCAGGATGCCGGGCAGCAAACGGTTGCCGCAAAGCAGCACCCCGGCCAGGGCCAGGCCGGCCGCTGGCCAGATGGGCGAGGCGATGTAATCGGGCGGCAGGGCCAGGGACGTGGCGGCCCAGGCTGAGGCCAGATAGAGCAAGGCCATCAGCAGATTGCTTGTCAGCGGGTATCGGCTGGCGATGCTCCTTGTTGTATCGATCGACTGGCTCTCCACGTTGGTGCCGGATCACGCTGATGGCCCCTCGCCCGTGGCCATGGGGTTTCTCATTGTCCGGCAATACGGGTTAGCGGCTCCAGGGCCTGATCCTTTAAGTCAAATTCCCATGTAAGCCCATGATGTACGGGCAGTATTCATGGGGTCCCGCGAGGATGCCGCTGTATCCCCTGGTCCAGGTTAGAATCATGGCCTGGTTCTTTGGCGGCAAGCCGGCCCGAAACAGGTCTTCGAGACACGCCGTGAACCCGTCCCTGGGGGCTCGATTGCGGCATCCTTGCCGCAAACGGTCTCGAGGATCCGTTCCGGGTCGCCTGTTTGCTGCTTCGTTCGCTTAAAGACTTGGCTATGAGGGTAGAATAGGCCATGGAATGTGTGCCTTCTCAGGCATTATCCAGGCGTCGCCGTGGCAGGGCAAATACCTGCTGGGCCGGCGCGAGACCCTGTGCCGGTCAAGGGGGAGGCGATGCCGTCGTCACGGTTCCGGATGGCCTGGAACAGGTCCGCGAGGACGCCCTCGTTTACTCCTTGTTCAAGCCGGCCAGTCTCCCTGTTCGAGAGGATGACAGTTCCATGATGATGGATTTCGATACACCCCGCCAGATCCCGGCTCCCGGGAGGCAACGGTGACCCTGGCGCCCTGCCCGATACGGATCCGCAGGCGCCAGGCTTCGACGCTGCTGGATGACCGCGATATCCCACCCTTGCTGGCGCGTCTCTATGGCCAGCGTGGCGTCAGTGACCCGCGCGAACTGGACTACAGCCTGGCGCGCCTGCCCGACTGGCGTGGCCTGAAGGGCATCGAGGCCGCCGTGGGCCTGCTGCGCGATGCCATCGGCAATGACCGGCATATCCTCATCGTCGCCGATTTCGATGCCGATGGGGCCACCAGTTGCGCCCTGGCGGTGCGTGGACTGAAGGCCATGGGCGCGACCCGGGTGTCTTACGTGGTACCCAACCGTTTCGAGTACGGCTATGGCCTGACGCCTGAGATCGTCGACGTGGCCGCCGCCAGGCTGCCGGATTTGATCGTGACCGTGGACAATGGCATCTCCAGCATAGACGGCGTGGCCCATGCCCGGGAACTGGGTATCGAGGTCCTGGTGACCGATCATCACCTGCCGGGTGCGTCCTTGCCCGCGGCCAGCGCCATCGTCAACCCGAATCAGCCGGGTGACGGGTTTCCGTGCAAGCATCTGGCCGGGGTCGGGGTGATGTTCTATGTGCTCAGCGCCCTGCGCGCCGGTCTCAGGGAAAGGGACTGGTTTGGCGCGCGGGGACTGGTCGAGCCGCGCCTGGCCGATCTGCTGGACCTGGTGGCGCTGGGAACGGTGGCCGATGTCGTGCCGCTGGACCATACCAACCGCATCCTGGTTGAGCAGGGGCTCAGGCGCATCCGCGCCGGACGCGCCGTGGCCGGGATCGGCGCCCTCATCGAAGTGGCGGGCCGCAACCGTCGCACACTCAGCGCCAGTGACATCGGCTTCGGCCTGGGGCCGCGCCTGAATGCGGCCGGGCGCCTGGATGACATGTCGCTGGGGATCGAATGCCTGCTCGGCGACGCAGCGGATGAGGTGCTGGAAATGGCGCGGGAACTGGACCGGCTGAATCGCGAACGCCAGGGCATAGAGGGCGAGATGCACGCCCAGGCCGTGGAGGATCTGGAGCACAGACTGCCCGGGGACGGGGAACTGCCCTATGGACTGGCGCTGTTCGACGAGACCTGGCACCAGGGCGTGGTCGGGATCCTGGCCTCGCGACTCAAGGAACGCCTGCACCGCCCGGTGATCGCCTTCGCCCGCGGTGATGGGGGAGAGCTGAAGGGCTCGGCCCGCTCCATTCCGGGGGTGCATATCCGGGATGTGCTGGACAGGATCGCCAGTCGGACCCCGGGTCTGATCAGCCGCTTTGGCGGACATGCGATGGCCGCGGGCATGACCCTGCCGGAGGCGCATCTGGCCGATTTCAGCGCTGCCTTCGACGCCGTTTTGCGCGAGTTGTTGACGGAGGAGGACCTCAGGGGGGTGATCCTGAGTGATGGCGAGCTTGCCGACAGTGAACTCAACCTGCAGACCGCCCGGCTTTTGCGCGCCGCGGGACCCTGGGGACAGGCCTTCCCGGAACCCCTGTTCGATGGCGAGTTCGAACTGCTGGACCGGCGTATCGTCGGCCAGCGGCACCTGAGGTTGCGCCTCAAGGCGCCGGGCTGCGGGCAGGTCCTTGAGGCCATAGCCTTCAATACCACCGATGCCGACTGGCCGGGGGATGTGCAACGCCTGCACCTGGCCTATCGTCTGGATGTGAACGAATACGCCGGCAGGATCACCGCCCAGCTGGTGGTGCAACACTTGCAGGCATTGCCGGGCAGGCTGTGAAGCGGCCCTGACGTAGTGTAGGATAGCGCGACTTTTTGAGCAGGAATCACCATGCTGGAACTGAACCCGGAATTCACCCGTATCAAGGATATGCAAGGGCGCATCGAGGCCCTGAGGGGGTATCTTTGACTATGAGGGTAAAAACGAGCGCCTGACCGAGGTCGCGCGCGAACTGGAAGACCCCGCCATCTGGGATGATCCGGAACAGGCCCAGGCCCTGGGGCGGGAGCGGGCCGCACTGGAGCGCATCGTTCACAGCCTGCGCGATCTGGATTCCGGCCTGGGTGATGCCCGGGAACTGCTGGAAGTGGCCCGTGAAGAGGACGATGCGGATACCGCCGAGGCCGTGGTGGCGGACCTCGACGCCCTGGAGCAGACCCTGGCGGGACTGGAGTTCCAGCGCATGTTCTCCGGCGACATGGACCCCAACAACGCCTATCTCGATATCCAGGCCGGTTCCGGCGGCACCGAGGCCCAGGACTGGGCCGAGATGCTGTTGCGCATGTATCTGCGCTGGGGCGAACGACATGGCTTCGACACCGAGCTGATGGAGGTCTCGCCCGGGGAGGTGGCCGGCATCAAGAGCGCCAGTGTACACTTTGTCGGTGATCATGCCTTCGGCTGGTTGCGCACCGAGACCGGCGTCCACCGCCTGGTGCGCAAGTCCCCGTTCGATTCCGGCAACCGGCGGCATACCTCCTTCGCCTCGGTCTTCGTGTCCCCGGAGGTGGACGAGGACATCGACATCGAGATCAACCCCGCGGACCTGCGCGTGGACACCTACCGCGCCTCCGGGGCCGGTGGTCAGCACGTCAACAAGACCGACTCGGCGATCCGCATCACCCATGAACCCAGCGGCATCGTCGTGCAGTGCCAGAACCAGCGTTCCCAGCATCAGAACCGCGCCAACGCCATGGCCCAGCTGAAGGCCAGGCTCTACGAGATGGAGATGCAGAAGCGCAACGCCGAGAAACAGGCCATGGAGGACAACAAGGCCGATATCGGCTGGGGCAGCCAGATCCGCTCCTATGTGCTGGACTCCGGTCGCATCAAGGACCTGCGCACCGGCGTCGAGACCGGCAATACCCAGGCGGTGCTGGATGGAGACATAGATGCATTCATCGAGGCCAGCCTGAAGGCGGGGCTGTAAACAGACAAGGGATCCAGACCCATGAGTGAAACAGACAGCAGCCATGACCAGATCGCCCAGCGGCGCGCCAAGCTGGAGGCGATCCGCCGGCAGGGCAATGCCTACCCGAACCATTTCCGGCGTGATTCTCTGGCCGCCGAACTGATCGCCCGGTACGGGGATCGGGACGCCGGGGACCTGGAGGCGCAGCCGCTCAGGGTCAAGATCGCCGGCCGCATGATGACCCGGCGGGTGATGGGCAAGGCCGCCTTCGCCCATATCCAGGACATGTCCGGTCGTATCCAGCTCTATGTTCGTCGTGATGACCTGCCTGAGGGCTGCTACGCCGAGTTCAAGCGCTGGGACCTGGGTGACATCCTCGGCGCCGAGGGGGTGCTGTTCAAGACCCGTACCGGCGAGTTGTCGGTCAAGGTGGACCGGATCGAGCTGCTGACCAAGTCCTTGCAGCCCCTGCCGGAGAAATTCCACGGTCTTGTCGATCAGGAGACCCGCTATCGTCAGCGCTATCTCGATCTGATCATGAACGAGGACTCACGCCGCACCTTCCGTATCCGCTCGGCGGTGATCGATTTTATCCGCAACTTCATGAAGACCGAGGGTTTCATGGAGGTGGAAACACCGATGATGCAGGTGATCCCGGGCGGCGCCACGGCCCGGCCCTTCGTGACCTTCCATAACAGCCTGGACATGGAGCTGTACCTGCGCATCGCCCCGGAGTTGTACCTGAAACGGCTGGTGGTCGGTGGCTTCGAAAAGGTCTTCGAGATCAACCGCAATTTCCGTAACGAGGGTCTCTCCACCCGCCACAACCCCGAGTTCACGATGATCGAGTTCTACCAGGCCTACGCCGATTACCGCGACCTGATGGACCTGACCGAGCGGCTCCTGCGAGAACTGGCCCGGGCGGTGCTCGGCACCACCACCCTCACCCACCAGGGCCGGGATTATGACCTGGAAAAACCCTTTGCGCGCATGACCGTGCTGGAATCCATCCTGCATTTCAATCCGCAGGTCGCGCTGGAGCAGTTGCAGTCCCTGGATTCGGCGCGGACCCTGGCCGAATCGCTGAACATACCGCTGAAAGACAGCTATGGCCTCGGCAAGCTGCAGATCGAGATCTTCGAAAAGACCGTCGAGAGCCGCCTGATGGATCCGACCTTCATCACGGAATACCCCACCGAGGTCTCGCCGCTGGCGCGGCGCAACGAGCATGATCCCTTCGTCACCGATCGCTTCGAGTTCTTCATCGGCGGGCGCGAGCTGGCCAACGGTTTCTCCGAGCTGAACGATCCCGATGACCAGGCCGAGCGCTTCCGCCAGCAGGTCGCCGAGAAGGAGGCCGGAGACAACGAGGCCATGCATTTCGACGAGGACTACATCCGGGCCCTGGAGCACGGTATGCCGCCCACTGCCGGTGAGGGCATCGGTATCGACCGCCTGGTGATGTTCCTGACCGATGCCCCCTCCATCCGGGATGTGTTGCTGTTCCCGCATATGCGTCCGCGCGCGCTCCCGGGCGATGAGCTGACGCCGGGACAAAACCGGTAATCACAATGTCATGCCGGGGCGGTCGGAAAAACAGGGTGGCGGTGTGCAAGGGATCCCGGACGGACCCGGTCTGATAGCAGTCGGGGCGCAAGCCTTGAGAGCATAAGCCATTGATTGTTTTTCAGGAATTCCCTTCTTGCAAGTGAACTTTCCGATACGCGCCGGGGTCAACAGAACCGTAATGCCAATGACTGGCATGCCAATCGGGTCCTGTAACATTCCCGGATACGCGGCATCCAATGGCCGTAATGTCGGTGTATGGCCTGCCGTCCGGGATTGAAGTCCCCGGTTACAAGTGGGAAATATCATCAACTGGAATCGAAACAGTACAAGAGGAAATAGTCATGTCGAAGAAACCTAGCCTGAAACCCATTGCCGCGGCGCTGGGCACCAGCTTTGCGATCAGCCTGGCGGCCATGCCGATGGCCGGTGCGGAGGAAAATCCGTTTGCGATGACCGAACTCGGGAGTGGCTACATGGTGGCCGGGAACGAGGGCAACTGCGGTGGCAAGATGAAGGAGGCCGCCGAGAAGAAGGCCGGCATGGAGGGCAACTGCGGTGACAAGATGAAGGAGGCCGCCGAGAAGAAGGCCGGCATGGAGGGCAACTGCGGCGACAAGATGAAGGAGGCCGCCGAGAAGAAGGCCGGCATGGAGGGCAACTGCGG
>CAZDOC010000004.1:69809-82647 GCA_964506945.1 uncultured Gammaproteobacteria bacterium | reverse complement strand
GCGACAAGATGAAGGAGGCCGCCGAGAAGAAGGCCGGCATGGAGGGCAACTGCGGCGACAAGATGAAGGAGGCCGCCGAGAAGAAGGCCGGCATGGAGGGCAACTGCGGTGACAAGATGAAGGAGGCCGCCGAGAAGAAGGCCGGCATGGAGGGCAACTGCGGCGACAAGATGAAGGAGGCCGCCGAGAAGAAGGCCGGCATGGAGGGCAACTGCGGTGACAAGATGAAAAAGGCCGCCGAACACAAGGTCAAGAAGGAAGGCAAATGTGGCGAGGCCAAGTGCGGGGCCAACAAGAAACGCATGATGGAGAGGAAGGCCGCGGCCGAAAAGGCCGAGCATGAGGGCAACTGCGGCGGCAAGAAGTAGTCCCCGGCGTATGCGTTGTTCACCTGTGACGGGTGCGGGACTCGGTCTGCGGCGGGCCCTGCTGGGCCCGCTGTCCGGCCATTTCCCGGAGTCGGTCGATTTCCTGGAGGTCGCGCCGGAGAACTGGATCGATGTCGGCGGAGGCTATGGCCGCCAGTTCCGCGAGGTCAGTGCCCGGGTGCCCCTGATCTGTCATGGGCTGTCGCTCAACCTGGGCGGTCCGGCGCCGCTGGACGAGGCCTTTCTGGGCAAGGTCAGGCTGTTTCTCGAACAGCATCATTGCCCCATCTACAGTGAGCATCTCAGCTATTGCGCCGATGACGGTCATCTCTATGACCTGATGCCGATCCCGTTCACCCCGGATGCCGTCGATCACGTGGCGGCCCGTATCCGTCGCGTTCAGGAGATCCTGGAGCGGCGCATCGCCATCGAGAATGTCTCCTACTATGCCGCCCCCGGACAGGAGATGAGCGAGATCGCATTCATCAACGCGGTTCTCGATGAGGCCGACTGCGACCTCCTGATCGATGTCAACAACATCTATGTCAACAGCGTCAATCATGGCTATGACGCCGGGGATTTCATGCGCGCCCTGCCGGGGGAACGCATCGTCTATGCACATATCGCCGGGCACTACATCGAGGCCGAAGACCTGATCATCGACACCCATGGCGCCGATGTGATCGACCCGGTGTGGCGCCTGCTGGGGGAGGCCTATCGCCACTTCGGGGTCTTTCCGACCCTGCTGGAGCGCGATTTCAACATCCCGCCACTGGCCGATCTGCTGCATGAGGTCGAGGTGATCAGGGCCCTGCAACTAAAACATGCCGGTGTGCAGATGAGGCAGGGATCCCGTGCCTGATACGGAGGATTTCAAGGCCGTGCAATACGCCTTCGCCGGTCACCTGCGGGATCCGGAGCAGAACCCGCCGCCCGCCGGGATCGAGGAGCGGCGCCTGGCCGTCTATCGCGAGCTGTTCTTCAACAATGTCCAGGACTTCATGGCCGGGAATTTCCCGGTGCTGCGCAAGATCACCAGTGACGCGCGCTGGGAGGCCATGTTGCGGGACTATTATGCCCGTCATCGGGCCCACACCCCGCTGTTTCCGAAGATGGCCCAGGAATTCCTGCAGTACCTGCAGGATGAGCGGCGGCCCGACCCGCAAGATCCCCCCTTCATGCTGGAACTCGCACATTACGAATGGGTGGAACTGGGCCTGGCCCTGGATACTCATGAACTGCATGACGTATCGGTCGATGCCGCTGCCGATGCGCAAAATGGCCTGGCGGTGCTGAGCCCGCTGGCCTGGCCACTGGCCTATCGTTACCCGGTACACCGCATCGACAGCGACTACCAGCCCCGGGAAGCACCGGCCCAGCCCACCTGCCTGGTCATCTACCGGGACGGGGACGACCAGATCCATTTCTTCGAGCTGAACCCCGTCACCGCCCGCCTGCTGGAACTGATCCGGGAAGGACATGCCAGCGTACTGCAATGCCTCGGGCAGATCGCCGAAGAGACCCGTCATCCTGAGCCGCGGGTCTTGATCGACGGCGGCCTGCGGATCCTGGAGGAGATGCGCGAGCGGGGGATCATCGCGGGTTACCGTCTGACCCCCAGCCCGTAGCGTGATCCTGCCCGGGGGGCTGGCCACCATAGGGCGGGGCAACTTTCATTTCCCGCCTTATCGGCCGATACTGGAGCCAATGTAAGGATCACCGGGGAAGATACGAAGCATGCTGCCGGCACCCATTGAACACCTGATCCGGATCGCCATGGAATACATGGCAGCCATCTTCCTGCTGGGCCTGTTCGCGGGCTTGATCGCGATCCTCGTCATCTACGTCATCGACGTGACCCAGACCAAGCAGACGGTGCGCCGCAACTACCCGGTCATTGGTCGCTTCCGTTATTTCTTCGAACATCTGGGAGAATTCTTCCGGCAGTACTTCTTCTCCATGGATCGCGAGGAACTGCCCTTCAATCGCGCCCAGCGCTCCTGGGTCTATCGCGCGGCCAAGAATGTGGACAGCACGGTGCCCTTCGGCTCTACCCGGGACCTGCGCATCCAGGGTAGTGTCATCTTCGTCAACTGTCCCTTTCCGACCCTGACCGAGGATGCGGTGGAGGCCCAGCCGGTCACCATCGGTCCGGATTGCGAGCATCCTTACGCCGCCGCGTCCTTGTTGAATATCTCCGGCATGAGCTATGGTGCGATATCGAAACCGGCGGTGCTGGCCTTGTCCAATGGCGCGCGCATGGCCGGCTGCTGGATGAATACCGGCGAAGGCGCGCTGTCGCCCTATCACCTGGAGGGTGGGGCCGATATCGTCTTCCAGATCGGCACCGCCAAGAACGGCGTACGCGACCTCTCGGGCAATCTCAGTGACGAGAAACTGCGCGAGGCCGCCGCCCATGAACAGGTGAAGATGTTCGAGATCAAGCTCAGCCAGGGCGCCAAGCCGGGCAAGGGCGGGATCCTGCCGGGGGCCAAGGTGAGCGAGGAGATCGCCGCCATACGGGGTATTCCGGTAGGCCAGGATGCCATCAGCCCCAACCGGCATCCGGATATCGACAACAATGAGGACCTGCTGCAGATGATCACCCATATCCGGCGGGTGACCGGCAAACCGGTGGGCTTCAAGTGCGTGCTGGGGGCCTATGGCTGGCTGGATTCACTGTTCGACGAGGTCACCACCTATGGTCTGGACATGGCGCCGGACTTCATCACCCTGGACAGCGCCGATGGCGGCACCGGCGCGGCCCCTCAGACCCTGATGGACGATGTTGGCCTGCCGCTGCGCGAAAGCCTGCCGCTACTGGTGGACAAGCTCAATGAATATGGCCTGCGCCGGCGCATCAAGGTCGTTGCCTCGGGCAAGATGATCACCCCGGCCGATATCGCCTGGGCACTGTGCGTGGGCGCGGATTTCTGCGTCTCGGCCCGCGGTTTCATGTTCGCGCTGGGCTGCATCCAGGCCCTGCAGTGCAACAAGAATACCTGTCCAACGGGCATCACCACCCACGATCCGAAGTTGCAGCGTGGCCTGGTGCCTGAGGAAAAGGCCGTCCGGGTACACAACTATGTGCGCAACATGACCTATGAGGTCGGCGTGCTGGCGCATTCCTGCGGGGTGCGTTCACCCCGTCAATTGCGCCGCTTCCATGCCCGCATGGTGCAGGGCAATGGCAAGTCCATACCCCTGAACGAGCTCTACCCCGATGTCGAACCCCGGAAACACCCCGTTTGACGACGTCTGCAACGATCCCGGGATTTCACCGGTCCGATAGTGAATGCAGCTCGGGCCGGCGTCGCCAGGCCGATGCGTCCCCACACAAGGAGAATCAACATGGCTGAATCGAAATCACTGGCATGCCGGGTCCTCGGCTGGCTCAACTGCCTGCAATCCCTGCTCGACAAGACCCGGGGCGTGGACTTTCTCGCCCCGGTACTGCTGCGCGCCTACCTGGTGCCGATCTTCTGGATGTCCGGGACCAAGAAGATCGATACCTCGACCCTGCTGCCCTACCAGGACATCATCGACTGGTTCGGCAACCCGGACTGGGGCCTGGGCCTGCCGTTCCCGGAGCTGATGGCCTTCCTGGCTGGCTGGAGTGAACTGGGCGGGGCCATACTGCTGGCCACCGGTCTCGCGGTACGCTGGATCTCGGTGCCGCTGATGGTCACCATGGTGGTCGCGGCGGTGACCGTGCACTGGGAGAACGGCTGGCTGGCGATCGCCGAGGGACCCGGCAGCCTGTTCGCCAACGAGCAGACCATCGGCGCCATCGAACGCCTGGAAAAGGGCCGCGAGATCCTGGAGAAATACGGCAACTACGACTGGCTGACACAGAATGGCAGCTTCGTGATCCTGAACAACGGCATCGAGTTCGCCGCCACCTACTTCATCATGCTGCTGACCCTGTTCTTCATCGGCGGCGGGCGTTACCTGAGCCTGGACTACTGGATCGCCAGGCAGTTCCGCCGCAAGACCTGCTGAGCCGGGGATTGGCGTTACTGGAGCCTGGCGCTCATGACCCTGAGCCATGAACAGGTGCGGCGATTCTATGATCGCTTCGGCGCCAGGCAGGACAGCCAGGCATTTTATGAACGGGCCGCCCAGGATGAACTGATCGCCCATGCCGGCTTCGAACAGGCCGGCGCCGTATTCGAGTTCGGCTGCGGCACCGGGCGCTTTGCGCGGACCCTGCTGGAGGGGGTCCTGCCGGCGACCGCCCGCTATACCGGCATGGATCTCAGCCGGACCATGGTGGGGCTTGCCGGACAGGCCCTGGCCGCCTTCGGCGACAGGGCCAGGGTCATCCTCTCGGATGGTGCGATCCGCTTTCCGCTGGCCGATCAATCCGTCGATCACGTGGTTTCCAGCTATGTGTTCGACCTGCTGTCGGAGGCGGACATACGGCTGGCGTTCAGCGAGGCCGCACGGGTGCTGAAGCCCGGTGGCAGGGTCTGTCTGCTGAGCCTGACCCGGGGCGTCGGGCCGGTCTCCCGCATGGTGACCTCGCTATGGAGGCTCCTCTATCGCCTGCATGCCCCGCTGGTCGGTGGTTGCCGGCCGATAGTCCTGGAGGACCATATGAACCGGGATATCTGGTCGCTGGAATATCATCGTGTCGTGGTCCGGTATGGCATACCCTCCGAGGTCCTCGTCGCCGGGAGGCGGCCCGGGCCGTAGCGGGCGAGTCCGCGCGGGAGGTCCGGGATTGCCATGGCGCCCACGTCCGGGTGCGCCCCCGTGGCCTTCCCGCCGGGACAGTCCCGCTGCCCGCACGGTGCTATAGTATCCACTGTCCACAAGGGGTCGCGGGAGTATGCCGGATACCGCCCATGTCTTGCTGTTGCTGTCGCTGGTGCTGCTCGCGGCGCTGGTCACCGAGCGCCTGGCCCGGTGCCTGCGCCTGCCCTTCAATGTGCTGCTGGTGGTCGTGGGGTTCTTCGGTTCGGAGGGGCTGATCACCCTGGGCGTGGACATCGGCCTGCGCTGGGAGAATTTCCACGACCTGGTGTTCTATATCCTGCTGCCGATCCTGGTGTTCGATGCCACGGTACGCCTGGATTACCGCGATCTGTTGCGCGACCTGTTGCCCATCCTGGTGATGGCGGTGCCGATGATGCTGGTTTCCACCCTGTTCATGGGGGTGCTGATCTACTATGCCATCGATCACCCGGCCGGTTTCCCGTGGCTGGCGGCCCTGATCACCGGGGCCATGCTCTCCGCCAGCGATCCCGATGCCGCCATTGCGGTCCTCAGACAGGCCCATGCGCCCAGGCGTCTGATCGTGATCCTGGAAGGGGAGGGCCTGTTCAATGACGCCACCGCGATCGTCACCTTCAGCCTGCTGGTCGGGCTGGCGCTGGAGATGTCGCATTTCGAGACCCTGGCCGATCTGGACTGGCTGGCGGTCACGTTGCGCTTCGGCCTGGTCTTCTTCGGCAGCCTCGGCGCCGGGGTGGTCGCCGGGGTGCTGGCCTGTGGCCTGATGCTGCTGTTTCACCGGCCGGTCAATATCGGCCTGATCTCGGTGGTCACCGCCTACCTGGTGTATGTGCTGGCCGAGGAGGTGATGCAGCTGTCCGGGGTCATGACCCTGCTCTCCTGTGGCCTGCTGATCGGTGAATTCCTGCGCCGCCGCGGACTGGCCGCCGGGGAGACCTTCTTCTGCCACCTGTGGGACTTCCTCGGCTATGTCGCCAGCGCGATGATCTTCATCGTCGGCGGCGCCACCATCACCACGGCCATGTTCAGCCAGCGCTGGCTGGCGATGCTGGCCGGGATCGTCGCCGTGCTGCTGGCGCGCACCCTTCTGGTACACGGGACCCTGAGCGTGCTCGGACGCCTGCCCGGGGTGGAAGCCGTACCCTTCCGCCAGCAGTTCATACTCAACTGGGGGGGTGGCGTGCGCGGTGCGGTGACCATGGCCCTGGCCCTGTCCCTGCCGCTGGAACTGGACTACTGGTTCACCATCCAGTCGATAGGCTATGGCGTGGTGATCTTCTCCCTGCTGGCGCAGGCCGGGACCATGCGCCTGTTCGTCTCCAGGATCCTCTGAAGGCTACCAGCCACCGCCTCCGCCGCCCCCGCCACCCCCGCCCGAGGACCCGCCTCCGCCGCTGCCGGAGGAACCCGAGGACGAGGCGATGGCCGCGGTCAGGGCGCCGCCCAGCGCGGTGCCGAGCCTGGCGGCATCGATGCTGCTGTAGGGGGCGCCATGATACCAGGCCGGTGCGTAACCCCCTTCGCCACGCTGGGCCCGGGCCAGCACCTCGGCGAAGCGTTCAGACCAGTGCTGTTCCACGTCCAGGGCCAGGGCGTAGGGCAGGTAGCGCTGGTACAGTTCCGGCGTGTCCTGGTCCGGGTGACGCAGCTTCAGGTCGTCCTTTTCCGCCACGTCCAGGTACAGCCGGAAACCCTCGATCCGGTCCAGCAGGCGCCGTCCGGCCAGGGTCGGGGCCTTCAGCAACTGGTAGAAGACCAGGTTCAGGAGCACGGCGGCGATCAGGGACATGACCAGCCCCCAGGAGGTCAACTGGGCCAGTTGATGCATGCCGAATCCCTCGCCGGCCAGGAAGGGCGCGGCGAAGGCGGTGACGAACAGGGCCTTCAGCAGACTGCCGATGCCTTCGATCTCGCGCCAGGCGCTGTACACCATCAGCAGCAGGGCGCCGACCCCCAGGCTCCAGAAGCTCAGCCAGATACTGAGGAAGATCGCGGCGCCCTTGTCCGTCCCCTCCGGCACCAGCATCAGGCTGACGATCAGGGTCAGCACGGTGAGCAGCAGGCCGGGCAGGAACCAGCCCCGGTTGTGCTTGAAATAGACCTTCTCGTAGTCCCGTTCCAGGGCCGTCTTGTGCGACTTCAGGGCCCCCTGAATGCGCTTGCGATAGCGCTGATCCAGGCTCAGCCTGTCCGATCCCCTGAACAGTTTCTTCAGCAGTACGGCCTCGCCGGCGGCCAGGGCCTCGCCATCGTCATTGGACTGCTTTTCGATGACATAGACCTTCTTCGGCCCTCCGAGCACCGCATAGCCCTTTGCCGCCAGCCTGAACACCGCCTCACTCTGCGGCGTGTCCTGTCCGGCGGGATTGAATCTGAACGGTGCTTCCGTGATCGTCACATAGCCCTTGACCGCCAGGTTGATCAGCGCCGCGGTGAAGGCCTTGTTGTCATAGCCCATGCGCCGGATGAAGCGCATCGAGGCCGGGGAGAAGCCCTTCGGCGGCAGGTACCGGGCGATGACCACGCCGGCCTCCGGATCCCGCCCGACCCGGTGCCAGGCGAGGAGATAATAGGTCAGCAACAGGCTCAGGCCGGCGAGGGCGGCGATCAGGTCCGTGTTGGCGGCCAGGAAGCGCGCCCTGCGTTCCGCCGCGCTGGGTTCATGCACATGGCCCTTGGGCCAGGTGACGACGAGGGTCAGGCCCTCGTGCAGTTTCAGTGGCCGGGTGGTCTGGAAATGGCTGATGCCGTCATCGTCCACCTCCGCCCGGTAATCCTGACCCTTGGCGCCACGGGGACCGGTATAGGCCTCGGCATGGATGGCGGCGACCGGCACCCCGGCCGGCAGCGCGACGCTGGCCGAGACCCTTGCGATCGGGAAGGCCCATTCATTGCCGGTCACGTTCCAGTACAGCTCGTCGTGGTCCTCGAAAAAACGCACCTGGGGGCCGCTGCGGTAGCGCAGGGTGTAGGTATACTCGCCGGCCGGCAGGCGCTTGTCGGCCCGGCCGATATAGACCCGCACGGCCTTGCGGCCACGCTGTTCGTGCCAGGGTTCCGGTCTGCCGTCCCTCAGTACGTCAAGGACCTCGAAACTGACCTGCTCGCGCCGGCCCAGACTGTCCTGGTAGCCGGTCGGGAAGTCACGGTAGATACCGCGCTTGATGCGCTGGCCCTCGGCGCGCACGCGCAGGGTCTCGGTGACGATCACGGCGCCATCGGCCTGCACCGCAATGACACTGCGATAGTCGAGGATGGCCTCACTGGCGCCGGCGGTCACACCGGAGCCGTACAGCAGCATCAGACCCAGCAGTTTGAGAAGCGGTTTCATGTCCTGATCTCGATGGCCGCGCGGCTGTCTTCCCCGGCCTGGAAGAACGCCGCCTGCCGGAATCCGAAGGACCGGGCGATGAGGAGATCGGGGAAGGATTCGATACGGGTATTGAGGTTGCGCACCGCGCCGTTGTAATAGCGGCGGGCGTATTGCAGGTGGTCCTCGACCTCGGCCAGCTGAGCCTGCAGTTCCAGGAAGGAGCGATTGGCCTTCAGATCGGGATAGGCCTCGGCCAGGGCGAGGATGCGCGCCACCCCATGCGCCAGTTTCCCCTCCAGATCGCCCTTGCCATCGACTTCATCGGTGGCAAGGGCCCGTGCGCGCAGTGCCGTGACCGTGCTCAGCAGTGACTTTTCATAGGCGGCATAGGCCTGCACGGTCCTGACCAGGTTCGGCACCAGGTCATGGCGGCGCCGCAGTTGCACATCGATATCGCTCCAGGCCGTCCTGACCCGGTTGCGATCGCGGATCAGCCGGTTATAGGCTGCGATGGCCCACAGGCCAAGGGCGAGCAGCAGGGTGAAGGTCAGGACCATAACCGGTTTATCGACCACCGTATCCATGAACTTCAGGCCTCCGTGGGGGAAAATCTGCGTCTTTCTTGATCCAGATCAAGTCCAGAACGGCGGAAATGGCGTCTAATTGTATCAAAAGGATCGCCATGGGATGGCCCGATTCGGAGAACAAGCCCGGCGTCAGATCGGGGCAAGGGAGCGATGATGAGCCGATATCATCAGAGGGTTGCGGTGATACTGCTGGGCCTGTTGAGCGGGTCCGTGGCCGGGAACCCCTCGGGCGCGCGCATCGTCCATGGCCAGGCCAGCATCGACATCCCCCGGCCCGGGGTCATGAACATTACCAACAGTCCGAACGCCATCATCGACTGGCGCTCCTTCGGCATCGGCCTCAACGAGATCACCCGTTTCCTGCAGCCATCCCGCGCCAGCGCGGTGCTCAACCGGGTCACCGGCGGCAACCCCTCGGCCATCCTCGGCCAGTTGCGCTCCAATGGCCGGGTATATCTGATCAACCCCAGCGGTATCGTCTTCGGCCCGCACGCGGTGATCGACACCGCCGGCATGATCGCCTCCACCCTGAACATGACCAACGAAGACTTCCTCAAGGGCCGCCTGCACTTCGAGGGTGACAGCACCAGCGGCAAGATCCTCAACCAGGGCTACATCAAGGCCGGCCGCAACGGTGAGGTCCTGCTGATCGCCCCGGACATCGAGAACAGCGGCATCATCGAGAGCGATGGCGGGCGCTTGCTGCTGGCGGCCGGGGAGAAGGTCACCATCGCCAGCCTGGACTCCGGCGACGTGGTGTTCGAGGTCCAGGCCCCGGAGGACGAGGTACTCAACCTGGGCCGGATGCTGGCCCAGGGCGGCGCGGCCGAGGTCTTCGCCGGGAGCATCCGCCACACCGGCGAGATCCGCGCCGAGACCGTCAGCGTGGACGCCCAGGGCCGGGTGGTGCTGTCGGCGGCCAAGGACATCACCCTGGAGGCGGGCAGCCTTGTCAGCGCCTCCGGCGCCCCCGGCGGGGTGCATGACGGCGGCGAGGTGCGCATCGTCACCGGCGACGCCCTGGTGGTGGCGACGGGCAGTACTATCCAGGCCCGTGGCGGGGCCGATGGCGGCAATGGCGGTTTCGTCGAGACCTCCGGCCGCTACCGGCTCGACATCCACAGTGTCCCCGACATCGGCGCCGACTTCGGCGAGGCCGGCAGCTGGCTGATCGATCCTGAAGACATTACCATCACCACCGCCAACGGCAACATCACCCCGGCATCGCCCTTCTCGCCACTGGGCGCGGGGGCCGCGACCCTGGATGTCGCCACCCTGAACGCCGCCCTGAACGCCGGTGGAACCATCATCGTCGATACCACCGGTGGCGGTGCCGGCACCGGCAATATCACGGTCAGCAGCGCGGTGAGCAAGAACTCCGTCGCGAGCGCGACGCTGGAACTGCGGGCCCACAACGACATCAACATCAATGCCAGCATTACCGAGGCGGGCAATGTTGGCAACGGCCCGCTGAACATGGTCTTCAACGCCGACCAGGACAATCTTGGCGGTGGCGTGGTGAATCTCGCCAACGTGACCCTGGACAGCAACGGCGGGACCATTGATGCCATTGGCGATACGGTGAATGCCGGCGCCGGGGCCACCATCAACGGTACCTTCAATGCCGGGGCCCTGAACCTCACCGGGGGTACGCTGACGGTGACCAAGCTTGGGGCAGTATCAGGGACGGTCAGTATAGGTGGTGGAGGGGTACTCGACATCGGCGGCAATCCGACGATTCAGGGGTTGACATTCATATCTGCCGGCAACCTGACCGGGACGGCCAGCGTGGTGGTGACCGGTCCCTTCAGCGCGGTCCACGGGGGGCTGTTCGACGTTTCGCAGATCAGCACCACGGGGACGGTGACCCTGCAGAGCGGCGGGGCCATCAACGTGACCTCGGTGGTGGGCAACTTCGCCCTGGCCAATACCCATCTGATCAACCAGGGCACGCTGAGCTTCGCCGGCAAGAACATCAACATGTCCGGTGGCGCGCGGATCACCAACCAGGCCGGGGCCATCTTCGACATCCAGACCGAGTTCGACCTTACCGGCGGGGCCACGGAGACCTTCAGCAATGCCGGGGTGGTGCAGAAGACCGCCGGCACGGCCAACCCGACCTTCATCAGCGCGGTCTTCAACAACAGCGGCGCCGGGGCGCTGGTGGACGTGCAGGCCGGCGAGTTGCAGCTGACGGGCGGCGGTACCCATGATACGAGCGCGGGCTTCACAGTCGGCCCCGGGACCACCCTGAACCTCAGTGGCACGCATACCGCCGATGCGACGACCAGCGTCACGGGTAGCGGAAGTCTTGTCATCAGTGGCGCTGGCACGCTGAACGGGGCCTTTGGCTTCACCGGCGACCTGACCGCGGGCTCGGGGACGCACAACATTGCCGATACCGTGAACGTCAACACCCTGACGGTCGATACCGGCACCCTGAACCTGCCCGCCGCCAGTACCATCGTCGATACCCTGACACTGATCAACAACGGGGTCTTGAACGCCCCGGTGCTGAACAGCGTGGGTGGCGCGGTGACCATGCTCGGCACCCTGAACATCGACACCGACATCACCCTGCCGAGCCTGAGTTTCACCGGGGCCGGCAACCTGACCGGGACGGCCAGCGTGGTGGTGACCGGTCCCTTCAGCGCGGTCCACGGGGGGCTGTTCGACGTTTCGCAGATCAGCACCACGGGGACGGTGACCCTGCAGAGCGGCGGGGCCATCAACGTGACCTCGGTGGTGGGCAACTTCGCCCTGGCCAATACCCATCTGATCAACCAGGGCACGCTGAGCTTCGCCGGCAAGAACATCAACATGTCCGGTGGCGCGCGGATCACCAACCAGGCCGGGGCCATCTTCGACATCCAGACCGAGTTCGACCTTACCGGCGGGGCCACGGAGACCTTCAGCAATGCCGGGGTGGTGCAGAAGACCGCCGGCACGGCCAATGCGACCCTCATCCAGCCGCTATTCAGCAATACGGGCACCGTGAACCTTGCCACTGGCACCCTGCAGATCACCAGCCCGTTCAGCAACGACGGCCTGATCGATGTCGCCGCCGGCACCAGTTTCCAGGTCACCGGCGCCACCTTCATCAACAACACCACCGGCATCATCCAGGGCAACGGCAACATCATCGCCCCGGTCGCCGGGCTCACCAACAATGGTACGCTGCGGCCCGGCACCTCTCCCGGGATCCTCACCATCAGCGGCGACCTGAACATGGGGCCGACCTCGGTACTCGACATCGAACTCGGTGACATCGCCCCGGTCGGGACCCTGACCGCGGGGGTCGATTACGACCAGGTCAACGTCACCGGTAACGTGGTGCTGGATGGCACCCTCAACGTGATCCCCTTCAGCGGTTATGCCGGCAAGCTCGGTGACAGTTTCACCGTACTGAGCTGCGGCGGCGGGGCCGGTTGCCTAAGCGACAACGGCATCGCCATCAATCAGGCTACGGACTTCGTGGTCACCCCGGCCTTCAACCCCTCCGACCTGACCCTGGATGTGAGCGGCTTCCTGTTCAGGTGGATCGGCGCGGTGGACGACTTCTGGCGGGTCGCCGGCAACTGGAACCGGGGTACGCTGCCGGGACCCGGGGATGCGGTGGTGATCGACGAGTCGGTGGATACGACCACCACAACCGTCTTCATCGACGGCAGCACCACCGCCCAGGCCGACACCCTGAGTTCGACCAAGGCCATCAGCCAGAGCGGCGGGACCTTCACGGTGGGCACCAGCGCCACGCTCCCGGCCTTCACCCTAGCCGGGGGCACGGTGAACCTCAACGGCAGTCTGGGCACCGATGCGATGAACTGGAC
>CAZDOC010000004.1:0-69709 GCA_964506945.1 uncultured Gammaproteobacteria bacterium | reverse complement strand
ACGGTGCGCAAGAGCACGGTGGGCGGGACCAGCGGCTTTGTCGACAGCGGCGGCGCACTGAGCTTCGACAACACGGGTCTGGTCGATGCCCAGACCGGCACTCTCGATCTGGCCGTCGGCGGCATCCACAGTGGCGGCTTCCAGGCCAGCGCCGGCGCGGGGGTACGTTTTAGCGGCGGGATTCATACCCTGGGTGACGGCACGAGCCTGAGCGGTCCCGGCAACATCCAGTGGGCCGGCGGCACGCTGAGTCTTGTCGGTACCACGACCGGTACCACCATCGCCGCCGGGACCAGCTTCACCCTGCGCAACCAGTCGCCGGCAGGTCCCGGACGGCTGAACAATGCCGGGCACCTGATCATCGAGGGTTTGAGCAATATTGGCGGCACCTTCTACAATGCGCCGACCGGCCTGCTGACCGTGCGCGGTTCCAGCGCCGGCAACGCCTTCTTCAGCCCCTCGATGGGCAGCATGACCAACGATGGCATCATCGAACTGACCAGCAACAGCGGGGCGACCAGCGCCACCATCAGCATTGGCCGGATCATCAACAATGGCAGCATCAACGCCCTGGCAGGGACGGGCGGCAGCCGCGCCCTGTTCGCGGAGCTGGACAACCGCGGGGCGCTCAACGTCACCAATACCACGCTGGACATCGACTACACCGATGCCGCGCACCTGAACAGCGGCACCATCGGGGTGGATGGCGGCACCCTGCAGGTCCTGAGCGATTACACTTTCGATCACAACGCGGGCAACGTGAACGTGATCAACGGCGGGCAGGCGCTGTTCAACGACGGCCTGACGGATGACTTCTCCTGGAATGGCGGCAGCATCACCAGTGATGGCAGCGGCATGCTCGGCTTCGGCTGGCTGGGGGTGCTGAAGAGTGGCACCAGCCTGCTGGCCGACATGAACTCCAGCCTGGCGATCCTGTTTATCCAGACCGGTAATGACCTGCGGCTGCAGAATGCGGGCATGAGCATGAACCGCCCCTTCGGTACGCCACAGGTGATCGGCGCCGGCGCCAGCCTGACCCTGGCCAACGCCACTGTCAGCAGCACTTCGGTCATCAATGTTGACGGCCTGCTGAACGGCATCGGCACGGTCAACGGCGACGTGGCCGTCAATACCGGTACCATCGCCCCGGGGTCCTCGCCCGGCATCCTGACCATCAATGGCAACCTGGCCCTGTCGCCGGCCAGCACGGTGCAGATCGAGCTGGGGGGCAACACCCAGGGGGTGAACTATGATCTGCTCGCGGTGACCGGAGTGGCCACCCTGGACGGCGGCATGGACGTGTCGATGTGGGGTGGTTTCCTGCCCCGGACCGGGGACCTGTTCGACGTGATGAGCTTCGCCTCGGCAACGGGAGATTTTGTCACCCTCAACGCCCCGGCCGGGATCGGCATCACCGGTCTGCCGCTGGCGGGGTTCTATGAGCTCAGCATCGGCAGCGTGAATGTGGTCGCGGTGCCCGCGGCGGGCTCAAGCGCGCCCGCGATTCAGGATGTCCTGGTGCTGGAGGCGTTCAGCCAGTATGTCGATCGCAGCCTGTTCACCCCCACCGGGGAGAATGATGAAATCCTACTCTTGCGCAGACAGGCGAGGCCATGCCAATGAAAGCATACGATAGAATGAACGGGGAGCCGGCGGCAGCTCCGACCCACTGCCGGGGTGGCGGATTCATGGTCCGTGACGCTCCCGGGGTATTCATGTTGCTGGTGGGCTGTCTGCTGGTCCTGTTGCCGGCCCTCTCCCCGGCCGCGGAGCCGGCGGGCGAAACGATCTTCGCTCGTGGCGCGGTCACGGCGCAGTCGGCTACCGGGCAACTGCGGGTGATCGGCAAGGATGCGCCGCTGTTCCAGGGCGACACCATCACCACCGGGCCCAAGAGCTTCGCGGTACTGCGGCTGGGCGATGGCAGCCGCATCAGCCTGCGACCGGGGACCAGTTTCAGGCTGGACCGTTTCAATGCCGAGGCCGGCAAGGAAAGCGCGCTGCTGCACCTGATCAAGGGTGGCCTGCGGGCGATCACGGGATTTATCAGCAAGCGTCGCACCGATGCCTTCAAGGTGACCACGGCGGTGGCGACCATCGGCATCCGGGGAACCGAGTTCGATGCCCGCCTGTGCGGGGACGATTGCGCGAAGGAGGCCAAGGACGGGGCCGGGCAGACACAGGTACATTCGCCGGTGATCGGCCGGGTGGTCCTGCTCAAGGGAGAACTGGAGGCCAGCGGTTATGCCGAGAAAAAGCGTCACATGACCCAGGGTGCGCCAGTGTATGAAGGCGATCGCCTGTTCACCGGGCACGACGCCCATGCGGTCATCGCCTTTCGTGACCGGGGCCGAATCACCCTGCTGCAGGACAGCGAGTTCCGGGTGGAGAAGTTCCGCTACACCCGGGACAGGCCGGATGAGGGCAATGCCCTGTTCCGCCTGGTCAAGGGCGGTATCCGCGCCCTGACCGGCCTGATTGGCCGGCGCCGGCATCGCAATTACGCCATCGCCACCCCGGTGGGTACGATTGGCATCCGCGGCACCGGTTTCGATCTGATCGCACAGGGGGATTGCCTGGGCAGGTCCGGTGCGGATCGGGACGAAGCTGGACAGGGGGGTGGTGATTGTCTGCTGGCGCATGTCTGGCAAGGCCGGATCGTGGCGCAACAGGCGGGGCGTGAGACCGATATCGATACCGGTGAGACCTGGCATTTTGCCGCTCCCGGCAGCACGCCGAGCAAGCTGGCGGAGCCCCCTCCCCTGCTGCGGGACATCGACGCGCCGCGCCCGGACGAGGTGCCGGTCGATCAGAACTGGCTGTTCGGGGCCGAGGCCCGCAAGGGTACGCCGCCCGGCCTGTATGTCAGCGTGGCCGACGGCCACGTCAGTATCGAGGCCGGTGGCAAGACCCTGGACCTGGGCGTCGGCGAGGCCGGCTATGCGGCCCCGGACGGCACCGGCCTGGCGCGCCTGGATCGGATCCCGGCCTTCCAGGAGCAGGATCCCTACCTGCGCACCATCAACCCGGATTTCGAACCCCTGTATGACCTGCTAGGCAACAGCCCGCAACAGCAGTTTGAGTGCTTGATCCAGTAAGGATGACAAGCCCTTGTTGGAAAAAGGCCCGAGAATGGGGTTTTTGCCATGGCTGGGATATAATCCCGGCGAATTTTGGGGGATATCGACGGGATTCCGGATGAGGGAGAGTACCTGCCTGCTGGCCGTATTGCTGCTGTTGCCTGCTGGCACGGCGGTGGTCGCCGCCCCGGTGCTGTTTCATGTCGACGGTTTTGTCGTCGAGGGCGACAGGCGTCTGTCTCCCGCCGAAACCGATGCCCTGCTCAAACCCTATACCGGTGATCAGACCAGCCTGGAAAACCTGCAGGCGGCGGCCGAGGCGCTGGAGAAGGCCTATAGGGAGCACGGCTATACCTTCTATCGCGTAACCCTGCCGCCGCAGACCCTGGAGGGTGGACGGGTGCGGCTCGAGGTCGTGGGCATACGCCTGGGCGAGATCCAGACCAGCGGCAATCGACGCGATTCCCGCGAACAGATCCTGCGCAGCCTGCCGGCACTGAAGTCCGGCGAGGTCCCGGACAATCGCCGTATCGCCCGGGCCCTGAGTCTGGCCAACCGCAATCCGGCCCGGCAGACCCTGATCAGCCTGAAGCAGGGCCTAGAGCCAGGCACCATCGATGCCGACGTAAAGATCCGGGAACAGCGTCCCTGGTCGCTGTTCGGCGCGGTCAACAATATCGGATCCGCACGGACCGGCAGCGTACGCATGACCCTGGGTGGGCAGTACAATGATCTGCTCGGCTATGATGACAGTCTCACCGCCGTGTACACCTTCTCGCAGCAAAGGCCCGAGCAGGTCAGGCAGTATGGCGTCACCTACAGCGTGCCGCTGTATCCCATTGCCAGCACCCTGAGCATCTCCCATTCCCGCTCGGATGTGGATACCGGCACGATAGGTGATTTTGCCGTCAGCGGCGCCGGGCGCTTCTTCGGTATCAGCCTCAACCACCTGTTCCTGCGGCACGGTAATTACAGTCACGAGATCACCGTGTCCCTGGAGGACCGGCTGTTCCTGAACGATGCGGTGTTCAACAATACCGTCAACCTGGGCGTGGATGTCCGCAGCCGGCCCCTGACCCTGGCTTACCAGGGGCGCTACCAGTCGCAGCATCTCAGCGCGAGTCTCTACGGCAGCTATGTGGTCAACACCGGTGGCGGCAACCGCAACAACCAGGTCACCTATACCCTGGCCCGGGCAGGCGCGGTCAGTGACTGGGACCTGTTCCGCCTGGGCGGCGAGGCTCGTCTGGGTCTCTCCAGCAACTGGGAGGCGAGGCTGATGCTCGATGCCCAGTTGAGCCATGATGCGCTGATCCCGGGCGAGCAGTTTGGCCTGGGCGGGATGAATTCCGTGCGCGGCTTCGAGGAACGCGCACTGGCCGCGGACAGTGGTGCGCGTCTGTCCGCGGAGATCTGGACGCCGCCGGTATCCTTCATCCCGGGCCTGCGCCTGCTGGCCTTCCTCGACAATGGCTACAAGGACCTGGAGGTTGCCACCCCCGGTGAAACCAGCGGTGACCTGATCGCCAGCGCGGGTCTCGGGGCGCGCTGGCGGTGGCGCCAGTATCTCAGCCTGTCACTGGACTACGGCCACGTCCTCAACCATGCGCAACAGCTTGCCGGTGGCGATCGCGGTAATGTGAAGTGGCATTTCAACCTGCTGTTCAAGTATTGATCGCAGCCGGCAGGCCCTGTCCGGGATGGCCCACAATGTGAATTCGCACTGCCAATTACTTGCACGATGGCGCTAGAATAGGCCTTTTCCCAGCCTCCATGCCATGACCCAAACGCGTATCAAACCCGGCGATCTGCGCGTCTTCGCGCCCTTTGCCAAGCTGAGTGCCGAGCAGATCATCCCCCTGGCGGACAGTATCGTGCCGCAACAGGCCGCCACCGGTGAATGCCTGCTGAAGATCGGCTCGCGCACCGACCAGGCCCTGTTCCTGCTCAGGGGCAGTGTGTGCCTGGAGGGCCGGGACGGACACAAGGTCACCATCCATGCCAGGAGTGAGGCCGCGCAGGAGGCGATTGCGGCCCTGAGACCCTGCCAGTACCAGGTCTGCGCAAACGAGCCGGTGGTGTATTTCCGCTTGCCGCAGAAGCTGATCGAGGCACTTGCCCGCCAGGCGCCCACCGATGGCTATCAGGCCGGTGATGAAACCCTGGAGATGGGCGCCATGCGGCACCCGGTATTCATGGATTTTCGCCGCGATCTGAAAGAAAACCGCCTGCAACTCCCCAGTCTGCCGGACGTGGCCCTGAAGATCCGCCAGGCCATCAATACGGCATCCACGGACGCGGCCCAGATCGCCCGGATCGTGAATCTGGACCCGGCCATGTCGGTGAAGCTGATCCATGTCGCCAACAGCCCGCTCTACCGGGGCGCGGTGGAGATCACCTCGACCGAGATGGCGATCACCCGCCTGGGCCTGCATACCACCCGCGAGCTGGTACTGTGCTTCAGCATGCGCGACCTGTTCGAGGCCAGGTCCATACTCATCCGCGAGCGTCTGCGCGAGGTATGGATGCATGCCCTGGACGTGGCCGCGATCTGCCATGTGCTGGCGGGTTTGTGCAAGGGTTACCACCCGGATACCGCGCTGCTGGCCGGGCTGATCCACAATATCGGCGTGCTGCCCATCCTGAATCATATCGATCGCTACTACAGCGGCGAGGTCGAACGAAGTGAGCTGGACGAGATCCTCGCCAGCCTGCGCGCGGAGGTCGGCACGACGGTGCTGGCGCGCTGGGGCTTCCCCGAGGAACTGGTCCGGGTCCCGGCGCATGCCTATGACTGGTTTTACGATTCCGGGTCACAACCCGATTATGCCGACCTGGTGATCCTGGCGCAGTTACACAACCAGATGGGTATCGGTGGCGCCACGGACCTGCCTGCCATCGACAGCCTGCCGGTCTATGACAAGTTCAGCTTCGGCCCGCTGACCCCGCAACTGAGCATCCGTATCCTGGATGACGCCCGGGAGAAGATCGAGGAGGTCAGGCAGTTACTGACCTGAACCGGCCCTCGGGCTATACTGAAATCCCTTGTCCGGCATCAATACCGGTACGATATCCGGTGTGGTAAGGGGCGGTGTCACGGGCATCGGCCTTACCCCCATACCAGCCTATGAGCACAGACATGTTCCATCCGGCGGTGGCAGCCTGGTTTCATTCCTGCTTTGTCCAGTCCACCCCCTGCCAGCACGATGCCTGGCCGTCGATCCAGGCTGGCCGGCATACCCTGATCACGGCCCCGACCGGCTCCGGCAAGACCCTGGCCGCCTTTCTGGCGGCCATCGATGGTCTGGTCAGGGAGGGCCTTGAGGGGCCACTGCCGGATACGGGCTGCATCCTCTATGTCTCGCCACTGAAGGCGCTGTCCAACGATATCCACAAGAATCTCGAGGCCCCGCTGGCCGGTATCCGCGCCGAGCTGGAGGCCCTGGGTCAGGCCGATCCCGGCATCCGCACCGCGGTGCGGACCGGAGATACCCCGCAGGCCGCGCGCGCGCTGATGCGGCGCAAGCCGCCGCATATCCTGGTGACTACGCCGGAATCGCTGTACATCCTGCTGACCTCGCAGAGTGGCCGTGAGATGCTGAGCGGGGTGCGTTCGGTGATCGTCGATGAGATCCATGCCCTGGCCGGTTGCAAACGCGGTGCGCACCTGGCCCTGAGCCTGGAACGGCTGCGGGAGCTGGTCGATGGCCCGCTGCAACGCATCGGCCTGTCCGCCACGGTCACGCCGGCAGACGAGGTCGCGGATTTTCTCGTCGGCGCCGATGAGGCCGGCTGTACGATCGTCGACGCCGGTCATGTACGCCGTCGCGACCTGTGTCTGGAGCTGCCGGAGTCGCCCCTGTCCGCGGTGATGTCCAACGAGCTCTGGGAAGAGGTCTACAGGCGCCTCGCGGCGCTGGCCGGCGCTCACCGCACGACCCTGATATTCGTCAATACCCGGCGCATGGCCGAGCGCCTGGCGCACCATCTCGGCGAACGCCTCGGTGAGGAGCTGGTGGGCTCTCACCATGGCTCGTTGTCACGGGAACAGCGTCTCAAGGCCGAGCAGCGCCTCAAGGATGGCGAGCTGAAGGCCCTGGTCGCCACCGCCTCGCTGGAACTGGGCATCGACATCGGAGACGTGGACCTGGTCTGCCAGGTGGGGGCGACCCGCTCTATCGCCACCTTCCTGCAACGGGTCGGCCGTGCCGGGCACCAGCTTGGCGGTGTGTCGCGGGGGCGGCTGTTCCCGCTGACCCGTGACGAACTGGTCGAGGCGGCCGCGCTGCTGGATGCAATCCGGCGCGAGGAACTGGACCGCCTGATCATCCCCCGCCAGCCACTGGATGTGCTGGCCCAGCAGATCGTCGCCGAGGTGGCCTGTGGCGAGCGTGGCGAGGAGGAACTCTTCGCCCTGGTGCGCCGGGCCTACCCGTACCGGGAACTGGCACGGGAGGATTTCGATGCCGTGCTACGCATGCTGGCCGACGGTTTCAGCACCCGCCGGGGCCGGCGTTCCGCCTGGTTGCACCGGGATGCCGTCAACCGCCGGCTGCGTCCACGCCAGGGCGCCCGACTGACCGCGATCACCAGTGGCGGGGCGATCCCGGACACGGCCGATTACGAGGTCAGGCTGGAGCCCGGCAATACCTTCGTCGGCACCCTGGACGAGGACTTTGCCATCGAGTCCATGGCCGGGGACATCTTCCAGCTGGGCAATACCTCCTGGCGCATCCTCAGGGTCGAGTCCGGTACCGTGCGGGTGGAGGATGCCCGCGGCATGCCACCGAATATACCCTTCTGGTTTGGTGAGGCACCGGCGCGGACACGGGAATTCTCATGCGCGGTATCGCGCCTGCGCGAAACCCTGGCCGGGCTGTTCCCGGACCGGGATGCGGCCGCGGCCTGGCTGTGCCGGGAACTGGAACTGACGGAATTCGCGGCGCGCCAGATTTGCGATTATCTGGCCGCCGGCATGGCCGCGCTGGGCGCGATGCCGAGCCAGGACACCCTGGTGCTGGAGCGTTTCTTCGACGAATCCGGCGGCATGCAACTGGTGCTGCATTCGCCCTTTGGCGCGCGCCTGAACCGGGCCTGGGGGCTGGCCCTGCGCAAGCGCTTCTGCCGCCAGTTCAATTTCGAGTTGCAGGCGGCGGCGACCGAGGATGCCATCGTCCTGTCGCTGGGCGAGACGCATAGTTTCCCGCTGGCCGAGGTGTGGCGTTACCTGAATCCGAAAACGGTGCGTGAGGTACTGACCCAGGCCCTGCTGGATGCGCCGATGTTCCCGGTACGCTGGCGCTGGAACGCGACCTGCGCGCTGGCCCTGCCGCGTTTTCAGGGTGGCAAAAAGGTACCGCCCAGACTGCAACGCATGAAGGCCGATGACCTGGTGGCGGTGGTGTTCCCGGATCAACTGGCCTGTTTCGAGAATATCAGCGGCCAGCGCGAGATCCCGGATCACCCGCTGGTGGCGCAGACCATCAGGGATTGTCTCACCGAGGTCATGGATATCGAGGGACTGGAGGCATTGCTGGGCAGGATCGCGGCCGGGAAGGTGACCCTGGTCGAGCGTGACCTGACCGGGCCATCGCCGCTGGCGCAGGAGATCCTGACCGCCAGTCCCTATGCCTTCCTGGACGGTGCCCCGCTGGAGGAACGTCGAACCCAGGCGGTGATCGCCCGGCGCTGGCTGGAGCCGGACGAGGCCGCCGATCTGGGTCGTCTGGATGCGGCCGCGATAGAACGTGTACGCGAAGAGGTCTGGCCAAGACCGGGTACCGCGGATGAATTGCATGACGCCCTGCAGGTGCTGGGCTTTGTTAGCGCGGAAGAGGGCCGGCGCCATGGCTGGGAAGGCCTGTTCGAGACCTTGCGCCAGGCCCGTCGCGCGGTCTCCGTGCAGACCCGGGCAGGCGGTCCGCGGCTGTGGGTCGCGGTCGAGGGTCTGATGCCGGTACTGGCCTTGTACCCACAGTTGTGCCTGGCGGATCCGGTCATCGTCCCGGATGAATTCGCGCGCCGGGAATGGTGCGCGGAGACGGCCCTGGTGGCGCTGCTGCGCCATCGTCTGGACGGCCTCGGACCGGTTGATCTGGCGCGCCTGAGCCGGGATGCCGATATGCCGCCGGCAAGCATCGAGACCGCCCTGCTGGCCCTGGAGCAGGAGGGCCATGTGTTGCGCGGCGACTTTGCCGGGCAGGGGCGGGAGGAATGGTGCGAGCGCCGCCTGCTGGCGCGCATACACCGCTACACGGTGGGGCGCCTGCGCCGCGAGATAGAGCCGGTGGGCGCCGCCGCCTTCATGCGCTTCCTGTTCGACTGGCAGCATGTCAGGGCGGATGCCCGTGCGCGCGGGGCGCAGGGGCTGGCCGGGATCGTGGCCCAGCTGGAGGGCTTTGCCGTGGCTGCCGGGGCCTGGGAGTCCGAGATCCTGCGCGGCCGCATGCACGATTTCGAAGCGGCCATGCTGGATGCCCTGTGCCTGTCCGGGCAGGTCACCTGGTGTCGCCCGCCCGGGCTGGTGGCGCCAGGCAATCCGGCGCCGATCCGCAGCACCGCGATCGCCTTGTACCGGCGCGGGGCGCTGGCGCTCTGGCGTGGCCAGGCCGGGGTGACCGAGGTTGAGTCCGGGCGGTCGCTCAGCGGGGCGGCGCAACGCGTCTTCGATTGTCTCGGTCGGCACGGGGCTTCATTTTTCTGTGATCTGGTCAGCGCCACCGGCCTGTTGCGCAGCCAGGTCGAGACCGGACTGGCGGAACTGGTTGGCATGGGATTGGCCAGCGCGGACAGTTTCGCCGGTCTGCGCGCCTTGCTGCAGCCGGTGCCGGGCAAGTCCCGTGGACGGCGGCGCCGGGCGCTGACGGCCTTCTCCGCCATCGACCAGGCCGGGCGCTGGAGCCTGTTGCCGGTGGCCGAGACCGTGCATGACAGGGATGCCGGGGATCAGGTGGAGGGCATCGTCGAGGTCCTGCTGCACCGCTATGGTCTGCTCTTCAAACGCCTGCTGGAACGTGAACAGGGCCTGCCCCCCTGGCATGAACTGCACTACCGCCTGCGGCGCATGGAGGCCCGTGGCGAGATCCGTGGGGGACGCTTCGTGGCCGGTGTCAGTGGTGAGCAGTTCGCCCTGCCGGAGGCCGTGGCCAGTCTGCGCCGGATGGCCCGGCAGCCGGAGGATGATGAGGTGATCGTCATCTGTGCCTGCGATCCTCTCAACCTGCACGGCATCATCACGCCCGGCCAGCGTATTCCCGCCTTGTCCGGCAACCGCCTGTTGTACCGGGGTGGCGAGCTGATCGCGGCACTGGTCAGCGGCCAGGTGCACACTTTCCGGGAACTGGCGGAGTCCGAAAAGTGGCGCCTGCGCAACCGCCTGGTACGCGTGGTGGACCTGCCCGGCCGGAAGGCCCTGCCCCGGGGCTGAGAGCCGCTGTCCACGGCGTGGACGGATCGGTCCGGGCTTGGTGTAAATCACCCGCGGATGGTATAAGATTCGGGTGTCAGGGCTATCCTTTTCCGGGTTCTCCACCCGACAACAATAACGGACAAGTCTTTGATATCTGCACGGCGCCAGGATGACTCGGTCACGAGGATTCGCCAGCCTTCGTGCTGCTGGCGGCATGCGCTCGTCCTGCTGTTGTTGCCGTGTCTTGCCGGGCCCGTCCGGGCAGCGGATTTCGGCGATGCCCCCGATAGTCACCAGGTCGATCCCAGGAGCCGCTGCGGCTTCCCTACGCTGAGTGCCAGCGGGGGTGTCCGCCACAACGACACATCCCGCGCCTGGCTGGGCCGATCGGTAAGCGATGAGGGGGATGCCCGGGTGACGGATCGGGATCAGGACGACGGCCTCTCGGGGCGTAGCAGGGTCAAGGTCCATAACCAGTCCTGGGATGGCCCCCTGTATCTGAACGTCCTGTTCGATACCTCCCCCGAAGGGGAAGCCGACTGCAAGGCGCCCTATGGCCTGTGGCAGGCGGCATCGGAATGGGTGGTAAGGAACCGGGTGCTGCGGGTCGCCCCCGGCAAGGATATCGAGGTGGATATCCCGGCGGTGCCGGACAACACCTGGGCCCGGATCACGCTCAGTGGATCACCGGCCAATGGCTATACCGGGCAGGGCGCTTTCTCGATCGGCGAGACCGAGGATTATTATTTCGTGACCGCCGCCAAGCCCGCGAAGACCAGGACCCCGCCATCACCCCCGCATGAGCCACCGATCACACCCGGGGGGCCGCGGGAAGGTCCCGGGCCCACCGGGGGAACCGATACCGGGGGCGGAACGGATGATGGCGGTGGCGATGGGGGCGGTAACGCCGGTGGTTCGGGACAGCCACATGCATTTAGGCCGGAGACCGGTTCCTGCAAGGAGGATGTCGCGAGGATCTGCGGGGTGCCCCGGCCCAGGTACTCGACCCGCTGCGAGAATTGCAAGTACCGTCACATGAATGCCTGCCTGATGGAACAGTGCATGGAGCCGACCGGACGGCAGTATATCCAGGCCTGCAATGCCATGCGCAATGCCCAGGAACAGGCCAACAATCTCTTCGCCTGCATCAATGATCCGGCACGGGGTTGCGGCATGCTCAAGGGTGGCGCTGGTGGGAACGGGGCCGGGAAATTCGCGCACAGCGATCTCGTTTCCCAATGGAAGCAACAGGCCGACACCATAAGACACAACAAGGAAACGATGTCCCGGCTGAAAAAGAAACTTCGGCTGGAACGGAATACGACCTTCAATCAGTGCCGCACACAGGCCGACGAACAATGTCGCGACCAGTGCGCCACGGATGACGATCGATATGCCACCCCCCAGGATGACCTTGCCCTGCGGCAGTGCCGAGGGCAGAAGGCCCGCTGCCAGAAGGAAACCCTGTGGAGGAAACAGTGGGGTGCGCCGCCCAATCTGACCTCCACCCTGGCGAGCTGGAACAAGGGGGTCAGGAATGCGGCCGGTAACGCGGAGCGCCTGCATATCCTGATCACGGATCGTCTGCGCCAGCAGCTGCACCCTTCGTGGATCACCTTCAACAAGCAAGCGGTGAAGACGGTCAGGAAGGTGCTTTCAAGCCACGTGGAGCATCGTCTCGGCAAACCCCGGGTGTTTGACGAATCGTGTCGCAGTGTGGAGGTGACACCTGACTATCTGACCGAATGGACCCGGGCGGAATACTGGAGTGAGTATGCCTTCACGGTCAAGGTGCCCTTGCCGCTGGATCTCGGCACCGCCGCCCTGCGCGGCATGCTCGAGCTGTTCAAGAAGATCCCCTTGGTCGGGGAGGCCATCGACAGACTGGAGGGCTTCTGGGACGATTTCGAGAAGGCCGAGCTGGAGGGTGGCGATACCGCCAAGGCCATGCTCGGCACGATCCGGGATACCCTGCGTTCGGAACTCGACAGCTATATCGAGGGCAGGATCGAGGGTGCCAGGGCCCATGGGATGGCGAAGTTCGAACAGCTCAGGGGCCAGGTGACCGAGAAACTCAAGGATTCCCTTCTTAGCGCCAGACAGCGTCGTAGCCTGGAACAAATGCAGGGCATGATCGGCAAGGCGCAAAACCTGTACCAGCAGACGGTCGATGCCATTGACAAGGCCAAGGCGGCCGGTCAGTTGCCGGAACGAATCAAGCAGGAGATCAAGGCCAGGAGTGAGGCGGTGCGCCAGAATGCGGGTCTGTGCAGCGAGAAATTACAGCCGCAGATCGTCTCCAGAGTGAAACAGGATGTGGAATCCCGCCTGGGCAAGCTGCTCGGCAAGAGTGGTTCCATCGAATTGAGCGGCGGTCGTATCGAAGGCAATGCCTTCACCGAGGGCTGTGTCTACAAGGCCAGGGTCAAGGCCCGCCTGCGCACCCGGATCTGCGAGGAGCCGACCTCCTGTGATATCGACTGGCGCAAGCGGGTGCTGAGCGATGCTTGTGGTGACACTCCCGAGGAGACACAGCCGGAAGTGGAATTGCTCCGTCCCCCGGACAATATCTCCGGTTTCAACCCGCTGGATGAGAATGATATCCGCATCGAGATCGGTGGCGAACCGGGGATCGAGGGGCCACCGGTGCTCCCTGCCGGCGGGGGGACCTCCGCGGGGGGGGGAACCAGCGGTCTGCCACCCTGTTCCGCGGGTCCCGTCGGCTATGGATCCGGCTTCAATATCGTCAATTTTTCCTATATAGAAACCTCCGGTTCGTGCGAGGTACAGCCCGATCTCAATCAGTCCGCACCCTTTCTGGCGCACGGCGCCCCGATCTTCTATATCCGGCGGGGTGACAGCATATGCACGACCCCGATCTGCCTGTTCATGGCCAATTCCTTCTGGTCTCTGATCAGCGCCACGCCGGCGACATTGGTCAGTCCGGGACAGTTTGGGGGTGCTGACGGCCTGCCCAGCAATACACCGGTGACAGTGGTCGTGCAGTGTACCGGCCTCGGTTGTCCGGCGGGGAATCCCGTCTTTACCGGCACCGTCATCGCCAATCCCACCCAGGCTCAAGTACAGAATTTCAGGCCGCAGTGATGCAAGGCTATCCTGCCCGATCATTGGAACCCTCTCCACGGCCCGGCGCCGGGGTGGCATGGCTGAATACGACAAGCTTGGCTGCCGCCGGGCTGATACTCTGTCTGATCAGTGGCCTTGCGGCCGTACAGGCCGCCGAATTTCGTCAGATCCGGCCCATCCCGGTGCCTCGTGGCGAGATGGGCGGTCACGTACTCCATCCCGTTTCCCGCGGTACCGCGATCAAGGCCCTCAAACAGGTGCTCGCGGCCTGGAACACCCCAAAACTGCGCGACAAACTGAGCCCCGGGTATTACGACGCCGGGCGAGTCGCGGACACGGTAGACTCGGTGGTGCCACGGGATGCAGCGATCCGCCTGCTGGGTGTGCGTGACGTGCAGACCTATTCGCAGGAGGAGGTGGTCGATCCCAGCCATGGGGGGCGTCGTTACCGGGTCAGCACGGTGGCCGTGGTGGCCGAGACCCAGGTGGAGTTCAACAGCCCCTCACAGGGTTTCCGGCGTCTGCGTGGGGTCAATGAATATCTGCTTCAGGTACGCGAACCGCTATGAAGGCATTCTTGACAGGCAGGTCATGGCGCCTTTTGCCTTTGTTGCCACTCGTGGGATCGGCCCAGGTCCCGGCGCTCGATCTGCTTCCGGACTGGGACATCAATGCCAGTAATACGATCAGGGGCGAGGTCTATAAGTCCACCGGGGATACCAGCGCCAGTCCCTACCGCAAGGATGGGGCGCAGAAATACGACGAGTTCAATCTCAATCTGGCACGCCAGGTCAATCCCTGGAATCGCTTGCGCTTCGGTTTGGATGGCCTTGTGAATGATTCATTTTACCGCTCCAGCGAGAGAGGACTGACACCCGAGCGCCTCCAGTTTGGCTGGGAGCGTGGCGACACCGGGCTTCCGTTTCGGTTGCAGGCGGGGGACATCTTTGGCTTCTTCAGTTACCGCTTGCTGCAGCGCTCTCTCAAGGGGGTTCAATTCGAACTCCAGCCTCGGATGGAGGCTGCGGGGCGGCGTACTTCCTTGCAGTTCCTGCTGGGGAGCAACCAGCGGTCATGGAAGGATCTCCAGTTCAACGATGATCTCACGCAAGGGGTGTCATGGGTCCTGGAGGACGCTGCATGGGGGCGCCTGGCCTTGAACGCCGTGGGCAACTACCGCGCCAGGGATACGGCCCTGGGCTTGCCGGCGCGGCGCCAATGGGTGGAGTCCCTGGCCGGTGAGATGCCATTTTCCAGCAGGGACTGGCAGGGGAGCGTAGAGGCGGAATTCTCCTATTTTTCCGGGGATCACAACCCCGACGCCAACAGCGATGGTCAGAATAAAGAGGATACCGGCGTCTATGTGCAGTTTCAGGGGCGCAGCAGGCACAAGCCCTTTGCTTACCGACTGCGTTACGAACGTTATGGTGAAGACTTCCAGCCGAATGGAGCGGTGGTGACGGCCAACCGTCGCAGCTATGAGGCGCACGGTGATTACCGTCTGGACTGGGGCGCAACGCTGCGCGCCAGGGCACTACACTATGACGATGCCATGGAGAGTGGTAATCCACTCAAGACCACCACCTACGGCATGAATTACTCGGGCAGGATCCTGGGGCGCTGGGATCCGCGGCTCAGTGGCGGGGTCGATGCCTATTGGCAGGAACGCTTCGACCGCGTCGATCGCACCGATTCCACGACACGCTCGCTGACCGCCAGCATCAGCCGGCCATTGAATGGGGGATGGACCGGCGATATCTCATTCAACTGGATCAGCACGCATAATCATATTGCCGCAGCCACCAGCGCGGTGAGTCGTAATCTGAATCTGGGGCTTGCCCATACGGTGACGTTATACGGCTGGCGGGGGACGTTCAGGCCGGCCGTTTCCTTGATCCATAATTCCGGCAACGGCAGTTTTGACAACTATGCCCCCTCGGTGGCATTGCAGCTTGTCCGGGGGCGCCATCGCCTGCAAGCCAATCTCAACCTGTCCCGGCAAAAGTCCGGGATCCGCTCGGGTATCGATACCGACAGCGCCGCCTTCGCCTTTCGCTACGCCTATCAGGCCTCGAAACGGGATGCCATTACTCTGGATATGGATCTCTTCGCCAGGGAAGCCGATCCCGGACGCGGCAGCGAGGCCTATCGCCTGGGACTGGCCTGGAGGCACAGTTTCAACAGGCCACACCTGAGCAGGTCAAGGCGTCCGTCCGCGGAGGTGTCGGGCAATGAGGTTCCGCGGGATCGTTTGCTCACGGAGTTTGCGCCGGGCAGCGTTTCCACGGGCATGCAGAGCGCGGTGGCACAGGCCGGTCTTGGCGCCGCCCGCCGGATTGGTCCGTTCAGGATCTACGAGGTCCATCTGTTGCCGGAACTGGATTTGCGGCAGCGTTTTGTCCTGGATATCGAGGCCGGCGTGTTGCAGGGGACGGATCTGGTCATAGATTTCGATTCATTGGGAGATCCCGATGGTATCGAGCAGCGCTTCGAAAGGGTGCGCGAGATACTGCTGCGGCGTTATGGTCCCGCGGACAGGGATCTTCACCGGGGGGCCTTCGGTCCTTCCCTGGGCGCGGATCTGCAGGCGGGAAGTTTCGTCCGCGCGATGGAATGGGACCTCCCCGGCGGGGTGTTGCGATTCGGCATACCCCGCCGTGTCGATGGCATCGTGCGCATGGAACTCCGCTATGCCCGCGAGCTTCCCTCCGCCTATGACGGCGACTGGAGCATTACGGAGCTGCCTTAGGCGGATTGCTCCTGACAGGATGTTGATAGGTCCTCCATGGGCTTTTCAGGCACGGAACCGGGACATGCGATTTCCCGGGGCACAAGAAGGTGTCGCCAGGATCAGCTGCCGCGGGGGCCGGATCTCGAGTGCGAATAACCGATCGCATGCTGTCGTCCGTGGCCCTCTGGGCATTCAGAATGGATTGTTCAGGGTCTCCTGGATCGGATCACCGCTGCCCAGCAGTAATCGCTCAGGCAATCCATTTACCATGCATTCCTGTATCCGGGTCATCGTCCAATGGCGATTCAACCAGGCGCTTGGAGCGTCCAGGCTGGCTTTCCCTTTGCGGCGCCAGGGTCTCTCTTCGAGGGTGGATCGTGATAGGTATGGGATACCGGAAAGGATCGCTTTTAAGGTAGAATCCAGGGTGCATACCCAGCTCCCATCAGGTGAAGTCCCGTGTATGGGCTAATGGCATGGTAACGGTTTATCCGATCGGCGGCGATGCATCCGCCGGGGACACTGCGTGATTTCCCGGATCCCCGCGACCTGGATCGAAGCCGTGCGGCTGGCTGTCCCGGGACTGGATAATGAGTCATTCGCAGCGACTGGATGAACGATTGTATCCGCTTGCATGATGGTACAGCGTGCATGGATCCGCCGGGGAGAACCGATCCTGCATCCGGGAGGCCCCCGTGTATCGGTGATATGCGACGTCTTTCCACGAAGTCTAGAAGCGAACAAGAGAGAACCCTATGAAAATCGTGATAGCACCGGATTCGTTCAAGGAAAACCTTACCTCACTCCAGGTCGGAAAGGCCATAGAAAAGGGCATCCGCAGGGTCTTGCCCAAGGCCCGCGTCGAGATCGTGCCAATGGCCGATGGCGGTGAGGGCACGGTACAGTCGCTGGTCGACGCCACCGGCGGCAAGATAGTACGCAAGAAGGTGACCGGACCGATGGGCGTCCCCGTCAGTGCCCGTTACGGCATGCTCGGTGATGGTGAGACGGCCGTGATCGAGATGGCCGAGGCCTCGGGCCTGCCCCTGGTGCCCCGGGATGAACGTGACCCCCTGAAGGCCACCACATTCGGTACCGGTGAATTGCTGCTGGATGCCATCAGACGCGGCGCCAGCAGCATCATCGTTGGCCTGGGAGGCTCGGCCACCGTGGATGGCGGTGTGGGCCTGGCCCAGGCACTGGGGGTGCGCTTTCTGGACAAGCGCGGCAAGGTCATCGCCACGCATGCGGGGGGTGGCGCGCTGGCGCAGATCGCGGCCATCGATACCAGTCAGATGGACCCGAGGGTAGGCAAGACCCGGGTGATCGTGGCCTGTGACGTGGATAATCCGCTGTGTGGCCGCAAGGGCGCCGCGCATGTCTTTGGCGCACAGAAAGGTGCCACGCCGGAGGTGGTGAAAATACTGGATGCCAATCTGAAAAATCTGGGCGGCGTGATCAAGAAGGATCTGAAGAAGGACGTGCTGAAACTCGCCGGCGCCGGCGCTGCCGGTGGCCTGGGCGCCGGACTGGTGGCCTTCACCGGTGCCAGCTTGAAGAGTGGCGTCGATATCGTCATCGAGGCCACCGGGCTGGCCGCGCACCTGAGGGGCGCCGACCTGGTGATCACCGGTGAGGGCCGGGTCGATTTCCAGACCGCCTTTGGCAAGACCCCGGCCGGGGTGGCCAAGACCGCGCGCAAACAGAAGATCCCGGTGGTCGCGATCGGTGGCGGCCTGGCGGATGATGCCCGCGGGGTGTTCGAGCACGGTATCGATGCCCTGGATGCCGCCGCGGCCAGGGATATGAGCCTGGAGGAGGCCTTGCGACTGTCCCGCGCACATCTGGCGAATGCCGGCGAGCGAGTGATCCGCATGATCCAGATCGGCCAGCGCATGGAACGGCAAAAGGCCAGGCGTGCGGCCGCGAGAAAGCGCAAGGCGGCGTAGAAGCAAGATCGTCCCCGGGGCGCGATGCCCGCCGGGGAGTGGGGGAGAGAAGGGGGTAGGTGTTGCCCGCCTGTCGGTATGGTGGGAAAGGCCCGCTCACATCCCGAGGCGGGGCGACCGCTGGATCTGCAACGAGAATGGCCGTGATGGATGCGGCCATTTTCTTTGTCCATCGGCTGATATATTACCGTACGGGAATATATTGATATTGTCGTTGTGAATTTTGATATATAATCCCTAACAGGATAAATGATATGGATAATCCTGTTTCATGACTAACATACTACCGAACGGGAATAATAACGACGGTGATGAGCTGTTCAAGACCTTCAGACGCATACGCAAGGCGCAAGGACTGACCCAGGCTGAGCTGGCCGCCATCAGTGGCGTGGGTCAGCGTTTCCTTTCCGAGCTGGAGAATGGCAAGCAATCCCTGGAGCTTGGCAGGGTCCTGCGCGTGGCATCGGCTCTGGGCTTGCGGATCCGCCTGGAACCGAAGACATGGGAACCACCGTGAAGGGTGAGCAGACGATGGACGTCTATCTTGGGGATGCCCATGTCGGCTTTCTGGGGCAGGGCGCGGATGCCAGACCGGAGTTTGAGTACCTTCCCGCCTGGCGCGCACAGGGCTGGCCGCTTTCCGTCAGTCTGCCTCTGCGGCCGGATGCGGATCCCGTCAAGGTTTCGAATTGGTTTCGTCAACTGCTGCCGGATCCCGATGTCTGTCGTCGCATAGGTCGGCGGGTCGATGTCTCCGTGGCCAACGACGTGGCCCTGTTGGAGATCCTGGCCGGCGACGCGCCCGGGGGGGTCCACCTTTATCGTGGTGGCAGCAGCGCTGGCGGCAAGGGTCGGGTCTATCGTCCGTTGAATGAGCATGAATTGCATGAGCTGGTATCCCTGGCCCTGCAGCGCCCATTGCTCGCCGGTGTGGAGGATATTCACCTGTTGCTATCCGGCGATGGAGACAAGTTGCCACTGTTCTGTGACGGTGTGCGTCTGTATGTGCCGCTGGGGGATTCCGTCAGCAGTCATATCGTCCGGTTTCAGCCTGATCTGGCCTCGGAGGAACTCGAGATCGAGGCCTTTTGCATGATGCTGGCGCGGGTCATGGGGTTGCCGGTCGTTGATTGTTCCTTGCGCGATGGCGTGGACAGGCTGCTGCTGGTGGAGCGCTTCGATCGTGTGCTCCGGAATGGATTCGCGCAGCGCCTGCATCAGGAAAGTTTCTGTCAGGCCCTGGGGCTGGCCCCGGGGCTGCGCTACGAGCATGAGGGCGGGGCTTCGCTGGGAGATTGCTTCGGGCTGCTGCGTCGATACAGCACATGCCCGGCCAGGGATATCAAGGCTCTGCTGGACTGGGTCGTATTCACCACCCTGATCCGGGATGGCGCCAGCCATGCGGGCAGACTGGCCTTGCTGCTGTCCGCCGAGGGTCCCCGTCTGGCCCCGTTTTCCGGTCTTCGCTGTGGCTCCTGGCAGGCGGAGGGGCGGGCCGCGATGGCCATAGGCGGATGTTATGAGTATGAGGCCCTGGGTGAGAGGCACTGGCGGGCCCTGGCAGAGGAGACGGGCATTCACTATCGCCTGATACGGCAGCGTTTGTGTCTGCTGGCCGACAGGATCCTGCCGGCCAGCAGGTCGGCTGCGGAAACCTTCCGCCGTCGCCATGGCGAGTGCCGCGGCGTGGGGCGGGTGATCGGTACGATCATGTCCGCGGTGGCTTCTTTTCCCTGGCTTAAATAATTGGCAAGCGATACATTATTGCAGCCTAAGTACCAGATAAACATGTAAAAAACATGGGCGAGGCCATCGGAAGGCGCTTGACTTGCGGGCGAAATCTACTATTTGTATTTAACTAAGTGATATATCTTGCGGAAATATATGAATAAAAAACTTGATTATCCATGAGGCGATGACTATGTTCAGGGTAAGGATATCGACGGGGCCAGCACCCTGAACGAGGAATCATTCCAAACATCATATGGGTACGGGCAGCCTTGACTTCAGACGGCGGGAGCATGCTCAAGGGGTGCAGTGATTGTGCCGATATCCATGATGCAGTGGCCAGAGACAGGATTGACAGGACTGGCCCGAAACATGCAACACATAGGATGTAACCCTGATGGATCCAGGGTTTCCGCGACGCAGCGGAGCGTCGCGAGAGCAGGTGCCGCAAGCACTTGATTTTTATAAGCTAACGAAAGATCGACTCTTTTTCGTTCGTGGTGCTCTGGCGATTGCAGGATGAATCGATCAGGACTCTCCGAATAACCGGATCTCGATTCATCGCAGGCAAGGGAGCTAAATCGAAAACCGATTGTCTCATCAAGCAAGGACTGGATATCCGCAACGGCGATCGGTGGCCGACTGGGTTCGACCGTTGCCCGCAGGAGATTTGAACGATGAAACGTGTAAATAACGCCTATGAATATATACGGCATCCAGAAGAACTTCCCATCCATTGCCATCAGGCCGCGAACGATGCCATCCATCCGCAACGTCGACTGGCTGCGACGGCGAGCCATTGTGGTCTGCGTTTCAGATCGGATCAGGCCTATGCCCCGGGAACCGCGGTGGATGTCGATATCCCGGTAAATGATCAGGCCATCCATGTCCAGGGTCATGTCATATGGTCTCAGCGGTGCCGCGATGCCTATGAAATCGCCATATGTTTCGATAGCGACGACGACGCCTTCATGGCGCGCATGGCGGAGCAGGTCTGTCATATAGAGGAATATCGTCGCCGGATACATGCTGACGAGGGCCGCAGGCTGAGTGTTGAAACGGCGGCGGAGGAATGGATCGATAAATACGCCCGCCTGTTCCCTCGTGATCTAGAGGATGATTGAGGCGCCCCAATCCTGCCGTCTGGCGATCTGCACAAGGTGCTGCGCACGGCCCGGATCGCGCAGCGCGCGTCAGCTCCATCGGGCTCCCGTCACCACCGGCGTTGCGGATGCCGTGCTGGTATCGCCGAGAGGGTGGTCTATGTATGTACGTACGGGATGGATGCTGGACCTGAATCCCCCAGGCTGAGTCGCATGTTCGTGAGGGCGATCCTGGCCGGCGCCGATCCCTGTCGCCGGTGTGATCCCTCAGCCCGGGAACACGATCCTGGCCACGCCGCCCCGGCGTGGATCACCAAGCCCGTCAAACCGGTCCCGGTCACGCACCACCGCATGTACGCCTCCAAAGAACAGGTTGCGCGCCGGCCAGCGGCGTAGATTCGGGACCCTGGAGGCAAGGGTCTCCCGGACCTCGTCGGGGAGGCCGCCTTCCAGGCTCAGGCATCCCGCTTCATAGTGGATGCGGGGGCTGGTCAGGGCGGCTTCCAGAGGCATGTTTTGGTCGATCAGCCTGGAGATCACCTGCAGGATCGCCGTGCGGATGCGGTTGGAACCACCCGAGCCCAGGGCTATCCGGCGACCATCGGTCGTGGTCACCAGACTGGGCGCCATCATCGAGCTCATGCGCCGGTTCGGAGGCCAGCGATGGAAGCCCCCGGGGTTCAGGTCTTCCTCCCCGAGCATGTTGTTGAGCATGATCCCGCCAGTCCCCAGCATGCGGCCACAGCCCTCGCCATTGCTGACCGTCATGCTGGCGATATTGCCCCCGGCATCCATCACGCTCATATGGGTGGTGCCGCGACGGCACAGGGGATGGTCCAGGACTTCGTCCCGGTAACCGCGCAGGAGTTCCGGGGCCAGTATCGCCTGCCGATGCGGGTGACCGTGCCGATCCAGCTGGCATTCCCTTCGGATCTTGTCGCAGGTCTGCATGACTGCGGCAAGCCTGCCGAGGGTCGCCGCGGAGTCCGCCGGCGTGGAGATGGGACCGGTTCGTTCCAGCAACTCCAGGGCCAGGGCGATCAGGATCCCCCCCGATGCGGGTGGGGGGGTGGTCACGATGCGGGCGCCACGATAGTCGACGCGCAAGGGCGGGCGTTTGATGACCCGGTAGTCACGCAGATCGGATGCCTCCAACAAGCCCCCATGGCGACGGCACAGTTCCAGTATCTCCTCGGCGAGTCTCCCTTCATAGAACCAGTCATCTCCCTCCCGGGCCAGTGTTTCCAGGGTATCGGCCAGTAGAGGCAGCCTCAGGAGTTCACCGGTTTCGACCAGGCGACGTGGATCCGCCGGGCTGCTGTAACAGGCGCGCGTGATTTCGTCCGTGGTGAAGATCGGCGAGACGATATCCAGGATATAGGCCTGGAATTCGTTCATCATCACGCCATTGCGCGCGTAGCGCACGGCCGGTCCGATGAGCTGCTCCATGGGCAGGCTGCATAGCTCCCGGTGTATGGTGAACATGCCACGGACACTGCCGGGTGTGGCGATGGCGCCACAGCCAATATGGAAGACTTGTTGATCGGTGCCGAAATCCGCGGTGATGGGATAGAATTCCGTACGCGTGTGTCGGTGACGCGGGGTTTGCACGAAGAAGTCGTAAACCGTGGCCTCGGCCTCTGCCGGCTGGGCCAGGAGATAGCCTCCGCCACCCAGTGAGGCCAGTACCGGTTCGGCGACACAGGCGGCGAAATGGGCGGCGACGACGGCATCGAAGGCATTACCACCGGCCTGTAATATCCCTGCCGCGGCTTCGGCGGTAAGCTCATGCCCGCAGGCGATGACTCCCAGGGCGTTCATGGGTCTGTACTGACGGTCTTCAGTATCCGGGGCACGCCTTCATGATACAGGATATCCCGGCGATAGCCGGGACCCATGTGTTGGCGTGGGCAGGGGGCGCAAGCGGGCGCGGGTGGTTCATCGGTATCCATGGTGGTGGGTCAGGAGGGCGGATTCAGGGCGTGCCCAGGCCACGCGCCAGCAGTAGCAGGCCAGCGATACCCATCAGCACCAGGGTATAGGTGCGAAAGCGTTGCCGTTCGATGCGCAGCAAATGCCCGCGGGCAAGATGGATCCCGACGAGGGCCCCCATGCCCAGCAGCAGGCCATAAAGGCCGGTCTTGAGCGTCAGCAGCCCCAGCAGGGTATAGCTGGAGATCTTGGTCATTTGCATCAGCAGCGAGTTCAGGGCCTTGGTCGCGATCAGGGTTTCCTTTTCCAGGCCATAGTTGAGCAGGAAGGGATTCAGGATCGGACCGGTGACGCCGACCAGGCCGGACAGGAATGAGGCCGTTGCCGCCAGCGGCAGGAACAGGGGCCGTTGCATGCGGAAGGCCGGACGTTCATAGCCCAGGCGGTCCTTCAGGACCATGGCCAGCAGGAACAGGCCGATGATGATCTCGATGACCCGGGGGTCGAGCCGGGTCAGGGTCCAGGAGCCGAGGGCGGCCCCCAGCAGGCTGCCGGGGAGCAGCCAGGACAGTACCGGCCAGTCGATATGTCGTCGAAACAGCCAGGCGCGCGAGGGATTGGCGCAGGCGCTGGCCACGGACAAGACCGGCGCCACCAGTTGCGCGCCCAGCAGGAAACTGAGTACGGGAACCAGCAGGGTGGCGGCGCCACCGGCGGCGATGGTGCTGATGAACCAGGCGCCACAGCCGCACAGGATCAGCAGGGCGATGAGCATTTCCGCCAAGGCCTCACTCCAGGAACAGGCTGCCATTTTGCATGACGACGTCGGCTGCGATCAGGATACCGTTCCCCTGGGGCGATCACGCCATACGCCATCCCTGTATCCAGCCCGGCGGGCGTCCCGGGATCCCCGCAGGGTTTTTTGTCGCAGCCCATGGATGGACAAAGGCCGGCCGCACAGCCACCCGGCCTTCAGTGTGCCCGTGTATGGATTACGGCGAGGGGTGCCAGCCGGCGTCAGCCCACAATTCACCACTGATGGCGGAATTGGAGATCAGGAAGCTGATGGCATCGGCGATCTCGGTAGGACGGATCAGACGGCCCAGTTGGGTATCCGGCAGCACGTGCTTCTGTATATATTCTTCGCCCAGGGCGCGCACCATCGGTGTGTCGGTGAAGCCCGGATGGATGACGCAACTCCGCACACCATGGAAAATGGCCTCTTTCATCAGCGTGGAGGCAGCGCCTTCCAGGCCGGCCTTGGTCGCGGCATAGGAGATCTGACCCTTGTTGCCCTGTGAGGAGACCGAGCCGATGAAGACCACGGTGCCCTGTATGGTTTCCTCCGCGGCGTTCCAGCGCTTGAGTCCGGATGCGGCGCGGTCCTCGGCGATGCGGGCGACCATCTCCAGGGCCCAGTACACGGGTGCGATCAGGTTGACGTCGACGACCAGCTGGAAGCTCTCGCGGGGATAGATATTGGCCTTGCCGGTCTCCTTGTCCATGCGGATGGCAAGGCTGTCGCGGGTGATGCCGGCGGCCGGCACACAGATATTGACCACCCCGAATTTGCCGCTGATCTCGTCGAAGACCTGGCGACGGAAATCGTCATCGGTGGTGTCGCCCTGGTAGGCGAAGGCGACCTCGCGGCCAGCCTTGTCATTGACCTCGGCGACGGCCTCGTTGATGACCTCGTTCATGTCAACCATGGCCACGGCCTTGGCGCCACGGCCGGCAAGATCCTGGGCCAGCGCCCGGCCGATACCACTGGCGGCGCCGGTGATTACTGCAACTCTATCTTGGATTTCCATTGACTTGACTCCAATGTCCGGAGGACATTCATGACTTACGGGAGAGCATATTCTAGCCTATAAATGCTGCGGCGCAAAATAACAGGGTCCACGGCCCCAGGCCCCTGTTCCGTCGTCGTCGCTGTGGCTCGCGCCGCGGGCATGGGGTGCGGAGATCCAATTCCCGACCGTAGTAGTGTAGTATTGGCGGATAGCCCTGTCTGGACCGATCGATCTGTATGCAGTCCGCCGCCGATATCTTCTCCTACCGTAAATACTGGGCCGCCCGTTTCGGTACCGCCCCGGTCTTGCCCATGTCACGGGCCGAGATGGAACAACTGGGCTGGGACCGTTGCGATATCATCCTGGTCAGTGGCGATGCCTACGTGGATCAGGCCAGCTTCGGCATGGCCCTGATAGGGCGCCTGCTGGAGGCGCAGGGTTTCCGCGTCGGTGTCATCGCCCAGCCCGACTGGCGCAGCGCCGAGTCCTTCCTGGCGCTGGGTGAGCCCGATCTGTTCTTTGGCGTTACCGCCGGCAATATGGATTCGATGGTGAACCGCTACACCGCCGATCGCCGGATCCGCTCCAACGACGCCTATACCCCGGACGGTGCTCCGGGCAGACGTCCGGATCGTTCCGTGATCGTCTATTCACAGCGTTGCCGTGAGGCCTGCAAGGGCGTGCCCGTCATCATCGGCGGGATCGAGGCCAGCCTGCGCCGGATCGCGCATTATGATTACTGGTCTGACAAGGTGCGGCGCTCCATCCTGCCCGACAGCAAGGCAGACCTGCTGGTCTATGGCAACGCCGAACGCCAGATCGTCGAGATCGCCCATCGTCTGGCGGCCGGCGAGGACATCGCCACGATTACCGATATCCGCGGTACGGCGTTCATGCGGGAGACCATACCCGAAGGCTGGTGGGAGATCGATTCCAGTAGCCTGGACGCTCCGGGCCGGCCCGCGCCCCCAGCGGATCCCTACCAGGCGTCCGGCCCTGGGTGTCGCGACCGTGAAGCCCGGGAAGGTGACGCCAGGACCCTGCGGTTCGAACCAGGCCGTGCCAGGGGCGCGCGGGCGCATACGGTGATCCGCCTGCCATCGTATGAGGCCGTGAAGGCCGATCCGGTACTCTATGCCCACGCCTCGCGGGTCCTGCATCTGGAGACCAATCCGGGTAATGCCCGTGCCCTGGTGCAGCGGCATGACCGGCGTGAGATCTGGCTGAACCCTCCGCCCATTCCGCTCACCACCCGTGAGATGGATGCCCTCTATGACCTGCCGTTCACGCGCCTCCCGCATCCGCGCTATGGTCAGGCCAATATTCCCGCCTACGAGATGATCCGTTACTCGGTACCGATCATGCGAGGATGTTTTGGCGGCTGCAGTTTCTGTTCCATCACCGAGCACGAGGGGCGCATCATCCAGAATCGTTCGGAGGACTCCATCATCCGCGAGATCGAGACCATCCGTGATACGCTGCCTGGCTTCACCGGGGTGATCTCCGATCTCGGCGGGCCGACCGCAAACATGTACCGCCTGGCCTGCCGGAGCCGCGAGATCGAGGCGGCCTGTCGCAAGCCCTCCTGCGTCTATCCGGATGTCTGCCACAATCTGAATACCGATCACAGCGCCCTGATCCAGGTCTACCGGCGGGCCCGCAAGCTGCCCGGCATCAAGAAGATCCTGATCGCCTCGGGCTTGCGTTACGATCTGGCCGTGCGTTCGCCGGAATATGTCAGGGAACTCGTTACCCATCATGTCGGCGGTTATCTCAAGATCGCCCCGGAACATACCGAGGCCGGGCCCCTGTCGAAGATGATGAAGCCGGGGATAGGCACCTATGACCGGTTCAAGCGGATGTTCGATCAATATTCCCGCGAGGCAGGCAAGGAGCAATACCTGATCCCGTATTTCATCGCCGCCCATCCCGGCACCACCGACGAGGATATGCTGGCGCTGGCTCTGTGGCTGAAGCGCAATGGTTTGCGCGCCGATCAGGTGCAGGCCTTCCTGCCCTCACCCATGGCCACGGCCACGGCCATGTATCGTTCCGGCAAGAACCCCCTGCGCCGGGTCCGGCGTGACTCCGAGGAGGTCATCATTGTCCGCGGGCTCAGGCAGCGGCGCCTGCACAAGGCCTTCCTGCGTTATCACGATGCCAACAACTGGCCGCTGTTGCGCCAGGCCTTGAAGCGCATGGGCAGGGCGGATCTGATCGGCAACGGCAAAAGGCACCTGGTGCCGTCATGGCAACCGGCGGGTACCGCGGTGCAGGCCAGCGGCCAGGCCTTCCGCACACAGCATACCGGCCTGCCCGTGACACCCGGCACCCCCGCCCGCCGCCCCAAGCCCTGCCGGCGGCGGCAGTCACGGCGTCGCTGACTACCGTCCTGATGGCGCTTGCCGGGGGTTCTCGAGGATGAACATTTTTCGCTGGCGCGACAAGTCGCGACTGCCCACGGCCGGGGATCCCTTGCCGGGGCGGGAGGAGGGCATGCCGATAGCGAACGCTCACTTTGTAAACGGACATCCCCTGTCGCCGCCCTTCCCGGCGGAGATGCGGGAGGTCTGTTTCGGCATGGGCTGTTTTTGGGGCGCGGAACGCCGTTTCTGGCGACAACAGGGCGTCTATTCCACCGCGGCGGGTTATGCCGGGGGGACAACCCCGAACCCCACCTACCAGGAGGTCTGCAGTGGTGCAAGCGGACATGCGGAGGTGGTGCTGGTGGTCTTCGACCCCCGGGTGATCCCATTCTCCGGGTTGCTGAGGCTGTTCTGGGAATCCCATGACCCGACCCAGGGCATGCGCCAGGGTAACGACAGGGGGACGCAGTATCGTTCCTGCATTCTCACCACCAGCGATGAGCAGGCCCGTATGGCGGAGCATTCACGGCAGGTCTATCAGCAGGCCCTGCGGCAGGCCAACCGGGGGACCATCACCACGGAAATCCGGCCCTTGACGGCATTTTATTACGCCGAGGACTATCACCAGCAGTATCTGGCCAAGGATCCCCAGGGTTATTGCGGCCTGGGCGGTACCGGGGTGGTCTTTCCCGGCATGGATCCCATGAAGGCCTGAAAGGGATCGGCGCCCTGCCCGCGGCGGGGCCTCGCGGTGTCGCGCCGGGATCAGCGGCTGATGAATCGTTCCAGTGGCATGGGTTTGCCTATACCGTAACCTTGGGCGTAATCGATGCCGATGTCCTCGATCTTGCGCATGATCTCCTCGGTTTCTACATATTCGGCTATGGTCTTCTTGCCCATGACATGGGCGATTTCATTGATGGATCTGACCATGGCCTGGTCTATCGGATCATCCAGCATGTCACGCACGAACTGGCCGTCTATCTTGAGGATATCGACCGGCAAGGTCTTCAGGTAGGCAAAGGATGAGACCCCGCTGCCAAAATCATCCAGGGCGAACTGACAGCCTATGTCCTTCAGTCTGTGGATGAATTCCGTGGCAATCGATAGATTGCCGATGGCGGCGGTTTCGGTGATCTCGAAACAGATCTTCCGGGCCGGGATATCGCCGTTGCCGAGAGAGGACAGGATGTCATCGAGCAGGCTTGCGTCCATGAGAGAATTCGCGGACAGGTTGATGGACAGGCAGGCCAGGCTGTCGAGTTGCTCCGCCTGTTGCCGTATCCAGGCCAGGGTGTGTTCGATCACCCAGCGGTCTATGCGCGAGGAAAGGTCATAGCGCTCCGCCGCCGGCAGGAAGGCGCCCGGCGGAATGACATGACCCTCATCCAGGCGCATGCGGACCAGGATCTCGCCATACAGTCCCTTCCGGTTCCCGCCGGTACCACCCAGGGGTCTGATCTCCTGACAGTAGAGCAAGAAGCGGTCGTCATCCAGGGCCTTGTTGATACGCGAGGCCCACTGCATCTCGCCGTGCCGCCGCGCCAGGGTGGTGTCGTCGGTTTCGAAGACGTGAACCCGGTTGCGGCCGGCATCCTTGGCCGCGTAGCAGGAGGCATCGGCCTGGCGCATCACCTGTTGCAGGCTGGTGGAGTCGCCGGTTATCGGCACCAGGCCGATGCTGACGCCGATGGCATAGACATTGTCATCCCAGTTGAAGCGGTAATCCTCGATCGCGGTACGGATCCCCTGTGCGGCGCGCTGGGCCTGTTTCGGATCACAATGGGTCATCAACAGGCCAAATTCGTCACCGCCGAGACGGGCCAGGGTGTCGCTGTGACGAACCTTGTTCTGGATGATCCGGGTCAGCTGGCGCAGCAGTTCATCCCCGGCGACATGACCACAGGCGTCATTGATGATCTTGAACTGATCGAGGTCCATGAAGGCCACCGCATGCTGGCAATGCTCCTGCCTGGCGGATTGTATGGCCTGCTGCAGACGCAGCTCGAATTCCCGGCGGTTCAGCAGCCCGGTCAGGGCATCATGGTTCGCCTGGTAGGAGAGCTGTTCGGACAGGCGCCGGGACTCGGTGATGTCCTCCTGGCTGGACAGGTAGTGGGTGATCTCGCCCTGGCGATTGTGGATGGCCGAGATCGTGGTGCGGGTCCAGTAGGTTTCGCCATTCTTCTTGCGAGTCTGGTATTCGCCCTGCCAGTCCCGCCCCTGCCCCAGGGTTGTCTTCATCTCCGCGCAGACCTGCTCGGGCATCTGCTCGCTCTTCAACAGATGCAGGTGCTGGCCGCAGATCTCCTCGGCGCTGTATCCGGTGGTCTCGATGAATCTCGGATTGACATACTGTATGCGCCAGTCGGTATCCAGCAGGACGACGATATTCGGGCTTTGCTCGATGGCCCGCGACAGGCGTTCCATGCGCATGTTGTCCTGATCACGCTCCACGGCGATACTCGCCAGGGCACAGGCGGTGCGCATGTTCTCGAGGTCCCCTGCGGCCGGGCGCCTCGGGACTGGATGAGAGATGGCGAAGGTGCCCAGCAGCTCCCCGGATTGGCTCAGGAAGGGTGCGGACCAGCAGGCGAGCAGGTCATTTTCCCGGGCAAATCCACAGTAATCCCGCCAGACCCGGGATGCGGGGATGTTATCGACGATGACCTGTGCCCTGCGGTAGGCCGCGGTACCACAGGAACTGGCAAATTCGGCCACGGGCAGGTCGTTGAGGGCCTCCCGGACATGAGGCGGGAGACTGGGCGCCGCCGCCACCCTGAGGGACTTGCCCCCTGGATTGGCAAGCATCACCGAACACAGGGCGTCGGGGGGAGAACAGGCTTCCATCTCCAGACACAGGTTTTCCAGCACCTGTGTCAGTGGCGCGCCACGGGCGACCTGTTCCAGGATGGTGTTCTGGGCCTTTCCAAGGGCCTCGGCACGGGCCTGGCGCAGTTGTGTGTCGAGCTGGCTGAGGTGGGTGAGTACCTGCTTGGTCAGGAGCTGCAGATAGTCCAGGAGTACGGATCCCGTTTGCCTGAGTCCCTCGTCGACCACCATGCCGATACCCAGATACCCCCGGAGTTCATCGCCCGCATAACAGGGTATGGCAATCAACCCGCCTGGCACCACGGGCTGATCCTTGGCGTATCGACCGATGTCGTGGCCACGGGTATCGGTGATCACCAGCGCCTCGCCGGGAGCCCGGGGCAGGCAGGGGATCAGGGACGAGGCCCAGGTCGAACTGATCTCCTGTGGGACAGGTTGTCCACGCCGGTTGGCCCCCAGCGCGGTGATGGAGGTTTCATCCCCATCCCTGGAGGGCAGGTACGCCCATAACAATTGACAGTCCATCAGCGGCCGGACATGGCGCCAGGCGAGACGCAAGGTCGCCTCCCCGGATCCGCGCCCGCACAGTTCATCACCGAAGCCGGCCAGCGACGCCAGCAGGGTGCGGGTGTCGGCAGGTACTCCGGAAGTCCCCTCTTCCCCGTTGATCGTTTTTCTCGACGGTCCCGCTGATTCCATATCTTCCCTAATCCCTTGCTTACTGGGCCCCGGCTGCCCCATTGCATGGGGAGCCTGCAAGCTGTTGTTTTTGTGGGGCACTCATGCAGGCGGTCCCGATTGATTCAGTTTCCTTGCGCCATGACCCGGGCCGTTGTGCGGGCAAGCCGCCTCGCGGGTTCAATTATAGATTGATTTTTGCGGACGTACGAACGGATTGCTCCGGGATGGAGCAGCTTGTCTGGCCTTGGACCGCGCACCCCGTCCCTGGGTGCTGAATCCTACCAGAAGACATACCCCAGCACGGCAACGCCCAGGGTGAACAATTGCATCAACACGCGCGCGCTCATGAAGTCGCCCTCGTGTTCCTGGTCGAACTTGCCACCACGAGCCATGGATACCTCTCCGGCGATCATGACCGCAACGGTAATCATGAAGGCAATGACAATGAAGACATGGATTCCACTCATCATGCGTCTCCTCGGGCCGATGAATATCAGGGCGGCACTGAGTCTTTCAGGTCTTTCCCTGGCGCGGGCAGAGCGGCCCGGATTGCTGTGACACCTACCGTCGGCCTGTGAACCTGCTCCGCGTCCTGATGACCCGTGATCCCCCCCTCAATTGATATATAGGTCGCCCTGACAGGTATTACAAGGTGGTGGCCTTGGAATTCAATGCTATATTCGCCCTCATCATGGACTGCTACAGGAATTTCGCCCAGCTCGCCCGGACCCAGGTGGAAGGGTGTGACTATCGTATCGACATCCGTCGCGGTAGCTCCGGGCATGCCGTGATTGCCCCCCACGGCGGTGGTATCGAGAGGGGTACCGGTGCGGTTGCCGACGCCATAGCCGGGCGGCTGCACGGCTATTATTGTTTCGCCGGCCTGAAGTCGGGCGCCGGCGCCAACAAGGTTCTGCATATCACCAGCGACCATTTCGATGAGCCCCGGGCCTTGGCGCTGGTGCAAGGCTGTGACCGGGTCATCAGCATCCACGGCGCCAGGGGCGACGAGCCGGTGGTCTATACCGGAGGCCTGGATGGGGAACTGCGCACCGTGGTCATGCGGAAACTTGGCCAGGCCGGTATCAGGACCCTGCGTGATCCCAGTCCAACCCGCCAGGGGCGGGGCCCGGGCAATATCTGCAACCGGGGTCGCTACGGGGCCGGTTTGCAACTGGAACTGAGTTTCGCCCTGCGCAGAGGGATCTACGACCACGGTCTGGGCGACGAGGCCGTTCCCAATGCCCGGTTTTTCGTACTCGTGGAGGCCATCCGCGGGGCCCTGGCGGTGTTCGGCCGACGGCAGCTTGTTCCCCAGGGCGAGGCCGCAGCGGCAGGTGATCCCCGGTGACACAAACCCATATCCTGTTTGCCCTGGCGGCCATCGGTGTTACCGGCATTGCCTGCCAGTGGCTGGCCTGGTGGGCCAAGTTGCCCGCGATCCTGTTATTGCTGCTGGTGGGGCTGCTGGCCGGTCCCGTCACGGGGCTGCTGGATCCCGACGCCCTGTTTGCGGGACTCCTGTTCCCGATGGTCTCGTTGTCGGTGGCGGTCATCCTGTTCGAGGGTAGCCTGACATTGCGATTCAAGGATATCCGGGGCGTCAGCCGGGTTGTCCGCAACCTGGTCAGCATAGGCGTGCTGCTGAGCTGGCTGATGATAGCGGCGTTTACCCGTTTGCTGTTCGGTTTCTCCTGGGACCTGTCCCTGCTATTCGGCGCCCTGGTGGTGGTTACCGGACCCACGGTGATCATCCCCATGCTGAGGACGGTCAAACCAGACCCGGCATTGGCGAATATTCTGCGCTGGGAGGGCATTATCATCGACCCGGTGGGCGCGGTTCTGGCGGTGCTGGTGTTCGACTTCATCATTGCCGATCGTGGCGCCGCCTTTGGTGGCGTGCTCTACAATTTCCTGCTGATCGTCGCCAGCGGCATCGTGGTGGGCCTGCTGGCCGCCGGGTTTCTTGCCTGGCTGTTGCGGCGCCATCTGATCCCTGAGTTTCTGCAGAATGTCTTCGTCCTGACCCTGGTGTTCGGGGTTTTTGCCATCGCCGATGGTATCGAGCATGAATCCGGACTGCTGGCGGTCACGGTCATGGGCATACGGCTTGCCAATATTACCGACATCAATATCGAGAACATCCTGGATTTCAAGGAAAGCCTCAGCCTGCTGTTGATCTCCGGCCTGTTCATCGTCCTGGCCGCGCGGTTGCAGCCGGCCCAGTTCGAGGTCATGGGATGGCGGGCATGGACCCTGCTGATGCTGGTGATCTTCCTGGTAAGACCGCTGGCCGTGTACGCCAGTACAATCCATTCCGATCTCAGCCGGCAACAGAAGATCCTGCTGGCCTGGATTGCCCCACGCGGCATCGTCGCCGCCGCAATCTCGGCGCTGTTCTCCTTGCGCTTGATGGAGGCCGGCTATCCCCAGGCATACCTGCTGGTGCCGCTGACCTTCAGCATCATCATCGGCACCGTGGTGATCCAGAGCATCACCGCCGGTCCCCTGGCGCAATGGCTGGGGGTGGCCGAGCCTTCACCGCGAGGTGTCTTGCTGATCGCCGGCAATCCCGTCTCTCAAGCCATAGGCCGGGCCCTGGTGGAACAGGGCTTCGATGTCCTGCTCAGTGACAGCAACTGGGACAATATCAGCACCGCGCGAATGAATGGCCTGCGTACCTTCTATGGCAACCCGATCTCCGAACATGCCGACAGGCATATGGACCTGGTCGGTATCGGCCGGGTCCTGGCGCTGTCGGGCCGGGCGGAATTCAATACCCTGGCCAGCCTGCGCTTCAGACCGGAGTTCGGCGCCAAGCATATCTATGAGATACAGACCAGTCAGGACATCGAGGGTCAGGACAAGCATGCGCTGTCAACCCGGCATGGGGGCTATCGCCTGTTTGGCGAGGATGTGACCTATTCCCGTTTCGCCAGCCTCCTGGCCAGGGGCGCCGAGATACGCGCCACGCAGTTGACGGAGGCCTTCGATTTCGATGCCTATCGTGAGACCTATGGCGGCCGTTGTATCCCGCTGTTCGCCATCGATACGCGCGGGCGTCTGCACGTGTTCGTGGTGGATGGGCAGTTGCGGCCGGCTGCCGGCTGGACGGTACTCGGTCTCGTCACGCCGGAATCGTCAACGGCCGTCGATGTCAGCCGGGTGCCGGCGTCACCGGAACGGTCGGACAGGAGGGCCGACGAGGGCAAAGAGGGACCGTCGGCAGACCGGTAAGGATCCTGGCAGGTTTTCCCGCGGCGTGGCACCCGACCCCGGCAAAGGGGACCTGCACGGAGGTGATGACGGCCCGCCCATCACCCCGATCGATGGCGGCGACCCTCAAGGGCAGCAGCACCACCAGGCAGGCCAGGGCCAGGATGAGGATCTGTCGCTGCATGATGCCCGGTGTCTGCCGGTGGGGGGGCCGGCTTCAGTGTCCGAAGGCGGGTGTGTCGCCCGGCTCGGACACCAGGCAGTCGGTCATGCCGGCCATCAGCATCTCGATGGCGCAGATCTGCTGTCGATACAGGCGCTTCAATTCCGAAGGCAGGCCATGGCGATGCACGACCCGCTGGTAATAACGCAGGTCCGCGAGCAGGGCGTCTTCCTCACGGGCGAGCAGTTCCTCACACTGGAAGACTTCATTGAGTAACTGTCCTTCAAGCGGGTTGGCGGTGTCGAGAGCATGTGAGCGCATGATGGGTCCCCGGTTTTACCAGCTGCAAAGCAAGGGATATGCCAGCAGTGGATGGGAACCGGGGGGCGGAAGAATAAATGTATTAAAACAATAACTTGAGATTTCGCGATCGGTTCACGGCCAGGCCTCGCGGATCGATGCCGGGGCTGGACAGGCGCAGAGACCGACAGGGGTTGTCACAAAGTGACGACAATACTGAGGCTCATCCCTGCTGCAGCAATTCGCGCAGGCGGCTGAGATGGGCCTTGCCCTCGGCCCGGTTCTTTGCGGGATCGTCCTGTTGCCGGCCGTCCCAGAGCAGATCCTCCTGGGGGAGTTCCGCCAGGAAACGGCTGGGCTCGCAGATTTCGATCTCGCCATAGCGTCTGCGGGTCCGGGTCAGGCTGAAAGTGAGATGGCGGCGGGCGCGGGTTATGCCCACATAGGCCAGGCGCCGCTCTTCCTCGATATCCTCTTCTTCGATGCTGTTGCGGTGCGGCAGCAGGTTCTCCTCCATGCCGACCATGAAGACATACGGGAATTCCAGCCCCTTGCAGGCGTGCAGGGTCATCAATTGCACCTGATCGTCGCGTTGCTGGTCCTCATTGCGTTCGAGCATGTCCAGGAGCATGACCCGGGCCACCAGATCCTCCAGTCCCCGCAGGCCATTGTCCTGTTGCTGCAGGTGTTGCAGCCAGTCGACCAGTTCATGGACATTCTGCATGCGCCGTTCGGCGCCGCGCAGGTCCGGGCTGTTGTCCTCCAGCCAGGTCTGATAACCGCTCTCATCGATCAGGAGCCTGACCGTGGCCAGGGGGTCTTCCGGATCGAGTCCTTCGCCAAGGCGGCCCATCCAGGTGCTGAAACGACGCAGCTTCTGCAGGGGTCGCGGGCCAATATACTCACCCAACCCCAGTTCGAAGCAGGCGGCATACAGACTGATCTCCCGGCGTTGGGCGTAGGTGGCCAGTTTTTCCAGGGTCGCGGGTCCTATCTCGCGGCGCGGGGTATTGATGATGCGCAGGAAGGCATTGTCGTCGTCCGGATTCACCAGGAGACGCAGGTAGGCGAGGATGTCGCGCACCTCGGTATAGGAAAAGAACGAGGTGCCGCCACTGATCTGATAGGGGATATTGCGTTCCCGCAACTGGCGTTCGAAGATCCGCGATTGATGATTGCTGCGGTAGAGAATGGCGTAATCACCATAGCTGCAGGCATGCATGACCCTGTGGTGTACCAGATGGGTTATCACTTTTTCAGCCTCGTCCTCCTCATTCGCGGCATTCAGCACGCGCATGCCTTCGCCATGGCCCATTTCGCTCCACAGGCGTTTTTCAAACACGTGGGGATTGTTGGCGATCAGGGTATTGGCGGCCTTGAGGATATGTCCCATGGAGCGATAGTTCTGTTCCAGCTTGATGACCTCTAGGGTGGGGAAATCCTGCTTCAGCAAGGCCATGTTTTCGGGCTGGGCACCACGCCAGGCATAGATGGACTGGTCATCGTCACCCACCACGGTCAGGCCGTCGCGGCCACCACACAACAGTTTGACCAGTTCGTACTGGGTGGCGTTGGTATCCTGGCATTCATCCACGAGCAGGTAGCGGATGCGATGTCGCCAAGCCTGCAGGACCTCCGGATGAGTCCGGAACAGCAGCACCGGCAACATGATCAGATCATCGAAATCCACGGCGTTATAGCTCTTCAGGGCCTGGTTGTATTCGGCATAGACCGCTGCCGCGAGGACATCCATGGGCTCGTCCCGCGTGTTCCCGAGAACCTGTTCAGGGGACAGAAAGGCATTCTTCCAGCGGGAGATGGTGGCCTGAATGGCATTTGCCTGACTGGACGCATCGACGCCGGAACGGCGGATGAGTTCACCGATCAGCTTGCTGCTGTCTTGATTGTCATAGATGGAAAAACCGGGCCTGAAGTCCAGCTTGTCCATGTCCTGGCGGATGATGTTCAGGCCCAGGGTATGAAAGGTGGAGATCCTCAGGCCATCCAGTCCCGGTTTCCTGAGCGTCTGGGAGACCCTTTCCCGCATCTCCTTGGCAGCCTTGTTGGTGAAGGTCACGGCCGCTATCTGTCGGGGGGGAAGATCCAGCTTTTCAATCAGGTAGGCGATCTTGGCGGTGATTACCCGGGTCTTGCCGCTGCCGGCGCCGGCCAGCACCAGCAGGGGCTTGTCAACCAGGCGCACGGCGGCGCGTTGTCTGTCATTGAGGCTGGGCAAGGAGGTTCGGGATCGGGCCAGGGTGGACGCTCAGGCGTCCAGGTCCGGGATCAGGCGGTCTTTGAGGCGGGCAATATCGTCTTTCAACTGCAATTTACGTTTTTTCATGCGTTTTATATGTAACTGATCCGCAAATGGGTTCGTCTGGATCTGGGCAATGGCCATATCGAGGTCACGGTGCTCGATCTGCAGCTCGAGCAGTTTCGCCTCCATGGATGTCGTCTCGTCAAGCTCGGTTCGCAATGGTGGTATCGCCAGCAGATTGAGGGAGTGGCTGCGCCGCGTAGCGACACGGGGCGTCATGTACTCCACATCATAGCCGATCAGGAAGGTCTTGGGCAGGGTCCTGGAAAGCGTGAAGCGGGTCACAATCCCCGTACAAGGTCCAAACCGCCGCCCGGATTTGCTGTTTAATAGTAATCAAGGGGCGGTGCCCCCGTGAAATGGCATCCTGGCTGTAGCCATCCGCAGGCTCCGGGGAGACCGCGTTTTCCGCATCCGGGGAAGGAACGGCCCAGGAAGGGACGTTTCTGGTCACCAAGCACGGTGTCCGTCCTGTGGGCGGGCACGGTATGGGCGCAGGGATGCGCCCACATCGTCGATGGCGATAGCCATCGATGATGGAGGAAGCGGGAGACCGCGTTTTCCGCATCCGGGGAAGGAACGCTCCATGGAGGGACGTTTCTGGTTACCAATCAATGAGTCAAGCATATAAGACATGTTCCATCCCGCTACCAGCACACAGGACCCCAGGGTATCGGACACCCTGATGCCCGAGGTTTTCTCGGCCCTGGATCCGCTCGGCCAGCTGCCGAGAAAACAGCAGCACGAGTTGATCAAGAAGGCCCAGGTGCTGGCCTACAATCCGGATGAACGGGTCTTCACGCAGGGGGATCGGGATCCCTACGTCTTTTATCTGCTGGAAGGCGAATTGGAGCTTTCCACCAACGGTGAGATGGTCAAGCGCATTCGTGGCGGCAGCGAGGCGGCGCGTTACCGGCTGGCCCGACTGCAACCGCGCCAGCTCACGGCTCGCGCCATCACCCCGATAACCATATTGCGGCTGGATAACGCGCACCTGGAGCAGCTGCTGTCGGTATGTGTGCTGGCGCAGGGCAGGCAAGGCCAGGCCCTGGAGGTCCGGGAGCTGGATGAGGTCGAGACCGGGGACTGGATGACCAGCATGCTGCAGTCGGAGTTGTTCGCGCATATCCCGCCGGCCAATCTGCAACAGGTCTTCACGCGCATGTCCGCCATGTCCGTCGCGGCGGGCGAAGTTGTGGTCGAACAGGGTCAGGAAGGGGATTATTACTACATCATCAGCCAGGGCCGTTGCTGCGTCAGCCGTCGTCTGAGTCAATCCGGAAAATCCATCAATCTGGCGGAGTTGCAGCCTGGCGACAGCTTCGGTGAAGAGGCCCTGGTCGCCAACTGTCGTCGTAACGCCACCGTCACCATGCTGACCGACGGACGCCTGATGCGTCTGACCAAGGAGGACTTCTGCAAATTCATCAAGGACCCGATCCTCAAGGCACTCGATTTCGAGCAGGCCCGGGCGGCGACGGATGCGGGAGGGCAGTGGCTGGATGTGCGTCTGCCCGAGGAGTTCGCCATGGGCAGTCTCGATGACGCGATCAATATCCCGCTCAATCTGCTGCGCACCCAGCGACGCAAACTGCGTCGCGAGGTTCACTATATCTGCTGTTGCCGGGAGGGCGACAACAGCGCCATTGCGGCGTTTTTACTCACCCAGTATGGCTTTCGGGTTTCCTATCTCCGTGGTGGTTTGCTGCGGACTCCGGGCGCCACCGGGCTGTTGCCCGGTGAGTGGCCGGCGGTTCCGCGGCCGGCGCCCGCGCCTGGGGTTGAACACAGCAAGGGAAATCCCCGGCCAGCGACACGAAGACTGGAGTCCGATGTTCGCGCCGCCAGTCTCAGGGCCGAGCTGGAAAAGGTGAATATGCGGCTTGATGAGGCCATGAAACTCAAGGATGAGGCCGAACGCGCGCACCAGCGGGCGCATCAGGCCGCGCTGATGCAGCGACGGCAGGAGCAGGAAAAACTGCAGCGGCAGGCGCAGAAAGCCAGTGTGGTCCTGGCCCAGGCCAGGCGGATGAAGGCGGATGTCACGGCGGAAAAAGACCAGGCCAAGGCCCAGGCAAGTGCGCGTTTCGCCATGCAGGAACAGGAAATTGAAAAGTTGCGCCAGGAGGCGGAGATCTCGCGGCGCCGGGCGGAGCAGGATCTGGACGCCAAGTTGTGCCAAGAGCGGCAACGGATTGAGGAACAGGCGCGCAACGCGGAGTTGACCCTGGCCCAGGTTCAGCGCCTGAAGGATGAGCTGGAGCAGACCCGTGTCGAGGAAGAGGCCGAGTTCAGGCGTCAGCGGCAACGGGAAGAACAGCGCTTGCAGAGGATGCAGGAGGAACTGGAGGCACGTCGTCGCAAGGCTGAGCAGGAGATCACGGAGAAACTGGCGGCGGAGCGCGAGCAACTGGTGCAGCAGGCCAGGGATGCGGAGCAGACTCTGGCCGAGGCCCGGCGCATGAAGGCGGAACTGGAACAGGCGCGCCAGCAGGCCGATGAAGAGGCTGAACGCAACCATCGGCGAAACGAGCAGCGTATTCGACAATTACAGTCGGAGGCCGAACAGCGACTGCGCGAGGAACAACGGAAAATGGAGGCCGTATATCAGCAGAATGCGATGGAAATGGCGCGTATGCTGCAGATCAAGGAGGAAGCGGAACAGCGGCTGCGGCAGGAGCAGGAGAAGATCCGCGAGGATGCCGAGGAACAGCAGCGACGCATGGCGGATATCCACAGGATGCAGGTGCAGGCGGAACAGGCCAGACAGGCCGCGGAGCTGGAGGCGTCCCGGCAGCGACAGCAACAGCTGGAAGCGGAAAAGAAACTGCGCGAGGAGTTCAGGCAGCGGATGCTGGAAGAACGGCGCAAGGTCGAGACCGAGTTTCTTCGCCACGCGGAACTGTTGGATTCGGCGCGCCGTGACAAGCAGGCTGCCGAGGCCGCCCGCAAGGCGGCCACGGAGGAGGCCGAGCGGATCATTCAGGAATACAAGGCCAGTCATGAAGAACTGTTCGCCGAGGAGCAGCAACGCCTGAAGGTGGAACGCGAGCGTCTGGAGCGTGAGAGCGGGCGCATTCGGGAGATGTTGCTGGCGGCCGAGAAGGTCAAGCATGAGGCAGAGAACACGCGGCAGCGGGCCGACCAGGAGCTGCGGCATCTGCGGGCCGTCGAACGAAAGCACGAGGCATGCGATCCCAGGCGTGCCGACGGCCGGATCAAGGCCCGCATGGATGACATTCAGGCGCGGGCCGATGCCGCGGACAGGCAGGCCCGGGTGGCGTCATCCTTGCGGCGGCAGGCCAAGGCCGCGATGCAGGCCAACCAGGATAGCCTGGAACGGCAGAGACGTGAGGAAAGCGATCTCCGCCAGCAACTCCAGGAAGATATCCAGTCCTGGCGTGAGGAACTGAGCCTGATGGAGAATCACGAGGATGCGCGCGCCCTGCGTGAGCGCCGGGAAGCCGAGATGGCGCGTATCCTGATGCGGGCCCGCGAGGCCGAGGAACAGACCCGGGCGCACAACCGCAGTCTCCTGGATGACCTCGCGGCGCAACTGGGCCGCAACTGAAGCGTTTCCATACCAGGGCCTGTCCGCGCCGGTCTCAGGGCGCCGGCGTCCCGGAGCCGGCAACGATATCCGCGACGTTTGCCCGTCATCTTGCTAGAATCCCTGCAGGAAGCCCTGAAGTCTTCCATTCAGGAATGACCAGGGCGTGGCAGGCACGAGAAACCGTGTTTGCCGGCCATGGTTTTCAATGGCCTGCCGCCGTGCGCGGAAGGTCTGAATGGGTCCGGTCTTGCCTGCATCGTGAACGTGTGTACGGCTGGGCAAGGTCCAGATCCCGGGTGCAACGATGTCTTCCAGCAAAACAGCCGCCACCGAGCAGAGTGACACCCTGGCGCTTGAACGCCTGCGCTACCTCATCCCCATAAACAGTCTTCACAGCCGTTATCAGGATGAGTTGTTGCGGCGGATGCAGGTGCTGGAGATGAAACCGGGTGATTTCATCTTCAGGCAGGGGCAGGAGGATGACGATACCTGGTACCTGCTCGAGGGTGTGATCGAGATGGAGGCCGATGGCCAGCTGATCAAGCGGCTGGATGGGGGTAGTACGGATGCCCTGCATGCCCTGGCGCAATTGCAGCCCAGACAGATGTCGGCACGGGCTGAGTCACGCGTTAGGGTGGTCCGTTTTGATCGAGGCCTGTTGAGCAAGCTGCTGGCGCTGGACAGTAGTGAGTTTGCCGATGGCGCCATGCCACTGGCCGGTTCTGGAGATGCGCGGTCAGACGATGAGGGCGCCGACTGGATGGGACGGATGCTGCAATCCGAGCTGTTCGCCAGGGTGCCCTCGGCAAATATCCAGGATGTCTTCGACTGCATGGAAGCATTGGCTGTACAGGAGGGTGATCGCATCATCCAGCAGGGTGACAGCGGGGAATACTACTATGTGATTCAGCGCGGACATTGTCTGGTGACGCATCGGGCCGATGTCGATTCCACGGAGATCCGCCTGGCGGAACTGCATCCTGGCGACAGCTTCGGGGAGGAGGCTCTGCTGGCGAACAGTCGTCGCAACGCCAGCGTCAGCATGTTGACTGATGGTGTTTTGATGCGTCTGACCCAGGAAGACTTCATTCGCCTGATCCAGACTCCGGTGGTGCGTCCACTGGCCTATGACGAGGCCATGCGCCGGGTGGCCGATGGCGCCTGCTGGCTGGATGTTCGTTTCGCCGATGAACACCGGGGACCGGTCCTTCCTGACAGCATCAATATCCCCCTGAACGCGTTGCGCCAGCGGGTCGGAGAACTGGACCCGGCCCGCACTTACATCGTCTATTCCGACAGTGGGGAGCGTAGCGCCACCGCCGCCTATCTATTGAGTCAGTCCGGTGTGGATGCCTATTTGCTCGAGGGTGGGCTGGAACAACTGCTGTTGCCCGATACCCTTGCCACCGGCGGCACGCGGGCCGGGTCACGGCCACAGGCCACGGATATCGAGGTGGATGTCCGCGCCGCGGTGCTGCAGACGGAGGAGGCCAGGGCCGAGATAAAACTGCAGGTTGCCAGGGAGCTGGAACAGGAGCGCAGACGCATGCACCAGCAGACCGAAGAGGCGCGGATCATGCTGGAACAGGCGCAGCGCGCCAGGGCCGAGATTGTGGACGCGCGCGCGGCCGCCGAGGCCGAGGCCGGTCAGCGAATCCGGCAACAGGAGCTTGAGTTGGAACGGGTGCGCGGCGAGATGCGGCAGCGCATGCAGGCGGAACAGCAGAAGCTGAAGCAGGTCTATGACCAGAAGGCGCGAGAGCTTGCCGAGGTGGCGAGCATGAAGCAGCAGGCCGAGGCCCTGTTACAGGATACCCGCAGGGAGCGCAGGGAACTGGATGCGGCAAGGACGCGTATCCAGGAACACCAGCGCCTTGAACAGGCGGCGGAACAGCGCTTGCGCATGGAGCGCAGGCGGCTGGAAAAGGAGTTTGCCCGCAGTACCCGGATCCTGACAGAGGCCCAACGGCAGAAGGCCGCGGCGGAGCGCGCCCGGATCGCGGCGAGGGAGGAAGCCGGGCGTATCATCACGGAATTCAAGGCGTCCCAGCGACGTGAGTTTGCCGAGGAAAAGCAGCGCCTGATAGAGGAACAGGACAAGCTGCAACGGGAACGTGAGCATATCCGGGCCAGCCTGGACGATGCCCGCCAGGCGCGCGAGGCGGCGGAAACCGCCAGGCGTGCGGCGGAGGAAAAACTGCGGCGGTTGCGGCAAGGCATAACGGACGGTGACGGTCTGCAACAGGAGGTGGCGGATGGACAGGCCGAGGCCCGGCATGCACAGGCAGAGCTTGAGACGGCCCAGTCAGTGGAAAGACTTGCCGAGCAGGCCCATCTCAGCGCGGAGGAGAAACTGGAGCGAACCTGCGGTGAGGCCGCTGAATTACGCAGATTGCTGGAGCATGACCTGCAGGAATGGATAGCCGAGACGGAACGACAGGAATCGTCAACCCGGGAGCGCGCCAGGCGTGAGGTCCATGATGAAAACCTCGAGCGCATCCAGCGTCAGGCGGAACAGGCGCTGGCCAGATCCAGGTCCGAGCAGCAGCGTTTGTTGGATGATGTCGCCTCTCTGCTGCAAGGCGGGGTCTGAGCGGGCGTGATCCGGGTTGCGGATCGCGCCGCTCATGGGTTCGCGGCAAGGCACAGGGAACGGGCCTCAGAAACGAATGGAAAGGTTTTTCCACCGTGGGTCCGGCGGCACTGGGGTTCCGGCAAGCCGGTCGATTGACATTTGCAGGCCTATCATGAGGGTATGAGCATGACCGTACGGGAACGGATCCGGGAGCGGCTGGACAAGGGGATGGATTGTCAGCGGCTCGAGGTGATCGATGAAAGTGATCAGCATAATGTCCCCAGGGGTTCGGAGACCCACTTTCGGGTGGTCATCGTATCGGCGGATTTTGCCGGCAAGCCCCTTATCGTCCGGCACCGTATGGTCTATGGGCTGTTGAACGAGGAGATGGCGGGTCCGGTGCATGCCCTGGCCCTGCACACCTATACCGCGGAGGAATGGCGCTACAGACTGGGCCAGGCCCCATTGTCGCCGCCCTGCCAGGGCGGCGGCCGGAGCTGACAGTGGCCCACGAAAAGATCGCCTGAAGGCAGATATATGAATAACAGAGACCGACTTATCGATTTGATCACGGAGCATGAACTCGAGCGCCGTGAGGTCGCGGAATTGCTCAGCGTGGACAAGTCCCAAGTGGACAGATGGCTGTTGCCCCATGGGTCTCACGGGGCCGAAACGGTGCCGACCATGGCGGTGGAACTGCTGGAGCTCAAACTGCGTCAGGATAACCGATCGGACTGATGCGAGCCCCCCCGGACAAGGCCCCGGAAGCATATACGTGGTCCTATGTGATCTCCATTGCCCTGGAGCACAAGCGGGCGTTGATCGCGGCCCATGTGGTGGCGATCCTCGCCACCCTGATCAGCGTGCCGATCCCTTTGTTGATGCCGCTGCTGGTGGACGAAGTCCTGCTGCAGCATCCGGGGGTGCTGGTAGCGGAAATGAACCGCCTGTTCCCGCAGGCCTGGCATGGGCCGGTGCTGTATCTGGGGGTGGTGCTGCTGATGACCATCCTGATGCGGCTGTCTTCGCTGTTGCTGGGGGTATGGCAGACTCGACAGTTCACCGCGGTGGCCAAGGATGTCACCTACCGCATCCGCCGGCAATTGCTGCAGCGCCTGCAGCGTATATCCATGGCCGAATACGAATGCATGGGCAGTGGCGCGGTGAGTTCCCATTTCGTTACCGACGTGGAGGCCGTGGACGCCTTCGTCGGCACCACCCTGAGCAAGTTCCTGGTGGCCATCCTGACGCTTGCGGGCGTCACCACGGTGCTGCTGTGGCTGCATTGGCCGCTGGCGCTGTTCATCCTGTTCATGAACCCCGTGGTGATCTATGCCACCATGCTCATGGGCAAGACGGTCAAGGAACTGAAACGCAAGGAAAATGCCTCTTTCGAGACCTTCCAGCAGGCGCTTACCGAAACCCTGGACGCCATCCAGCAGATACGCGCGAGTAATCGCGAGCAGCATTATATCGGGCGTGTGATAGATGCGGCAGGTCGCATCCGTACCCATTCCGGCGCCTATTCCTGGAAGAGCGATGCCGCCGGACGCCTGTCCTTCGCGGTATTCCTGTTCGGTTTCGACGTGTTCCGCGCCATCAGCATGTTGATGGTGGTGTATTCCGATCTCAGCGTCGGCGAGATGATGGCGGTATTCGGTTATCTCTGGTACATGATGGCGCCGGTTCAGGATGTCCTCAATATCCAGTATGCCTATTATTCCGCCCGCGCCGCACTGGGGCGCATCAACCGGTTGCTGGGCCTGGGCGAGGAACCCGCCTACCCACACGTCAAGGACCCCTTTCTGGGCCGGGAGACGGTGGGCCTGGAGGTCCGGGATGTCAGTTTTTCCTATCAGGACGAGCCGGTTCTGAAGGGCGTGAACCTGAAGATCGGGGCTGGGGAAAAAGTCGCCCTGGTCGGCGCCAGTGGTGGCGGCAAGTCAACCCTGGTGCAGGTCATACTCGGTCTCTATGCGCCACGTTCGGGCGAGGTGTTATTCGATGATGTCCCGGTCACCGATATCGGCCTGGACGTGGTGCGCGAACACGTCGCCACGGTATTGCAGCATCCGGCGTTATTCAACGATACCGTGCGCATGAACCTGGGAATGGGCAAGGATTACCATGATGGTGAATTGTGGCATGTGCTGGAGGTGGCCCAGTTGCGTGGCGTGGTGGAACAGATGCCCGAGGGCCTGGATACCCTGATCGGTCGCCAGGGGGTTCGCCTGTCAGGCGGACAGCGCCAGCGCCTGGCGATCGCCCGCATGATCCTGAGCCAGCCCAAGGTGGTCATCCTGGACGAGGCCACCTCGGCTCTGGACAGTGAAACCGAAGCCAGCCTGCATGCCGCCATGGACTGCTTCCTGCATGGGCGCACCACCTTGATCATCGCGCATAGACTCAGCGCGGTGAAACAGGCAGATCGTGTCTATGTCTTCGAGGATGGTCAGATCATCGAGGAAGGTGCCCACGATGAGCTGCTGAACCAGAATGGCCTTTACAGCAGGCTTTACGGCCAGTTACAGACCTGAGCCGTCCGGCAATTCGATCCGGGACGCAGCCTGGATCAATCCAGCACCCGGGTACCGGGATCGGTTCACCACGAAGCACACGAAGGCAATATGGCAACGCAGGCTGGATTGGCGTAGCGCCATCCAGCACCGGGAGGCATACCATCCGGGCCACGTGCCGACACAGGCCCCCGATCTTCCTTCGTGTACTTCGTGGTGCTGAGGGGTATGGAACACCTACTCCCTGACAGGCCGTTTCTTGAGCTTGCGCTGCAGCGTCCTGCGATGCATGTTCAACTGCCGCGCGGCGGCGGAGATATTGCCGTCACATTCACTCAATACCTTCTGAATATGTTCCCATTCGAGACGGTTGACCGAGATCGGCCGGCTGGCGACGGGGGTCTCTGGCGTTCCCTCGGCGCGGCTAAAGGCGGCGAGGATTTCATCGGCATCGGCGGGCTTGGTAAGGTAGTGGGTGGCGCCCAGTTTGATGGCCTCGACCGCGGTGGCGATACTGGCGTATCCGGTAAGGACGACGATACCGACGGCTGGATTCAGGCGCCTCAGTTCCGGGATCAGGTTCAGGCCGGAGGCCCCCGGCATCTGCAGATCGACGATGGCCCTGTCGGGTGGCTGGCGGCAGGCCAGCGCCAGGGCTTCGTCGACATCATGGGCCGTCCGCACCTGGTAACCGCGGCGGGTCAGGGCCCTGGACAACACGTGACAAAAGACCTCATCATCGTCAACCAGCAACAGCTCGCGGCGCCGTTCGTCGATCACGGCGTGGACCCGGTCGCGGCCAGGATGCGTGCCAGGGGCAGTTCGATACGCGCCAGGCTGCCGGGTCCGTCCTCACGCCGACCAATGGATAATGTGCCACCCAGGCGGTCGATGGTGCTGTGGGCCAGGTACAGCCCCAGACCCAGACCCTTGCCGGGGGCCTTGGTGGTGACGAAGGGTTTGCCGAGTTCCGACCTGATGTGTTCCGGTATGCCCGCACCCCGATCACCGATCTCCAGTGTCAGATGGGTCTCGCTCCAGTGCGCGGTGATGGTCACCGGGGCCGGGGCGGCATCGCTGGCGTTATTGAGCAGATTGGTGATGGTCTGGGTCAGCGTGCCTTCGGCGATGATCAGCGGCGCCGGCCGGCAACCGGACAGCTCGTCCAGCAGCCTTTTCCCGGGATGGATACTGCGCCATTCCCGCAGCAGATCCTCGAGATAGCGGTCCAGGGACATGCGATGGCCGGCTTCGGCTCGGATCTGCCCCGCATGGGCCGACATGCGCGACAGGATCTCCTTGCAGCGATCGATCTGCTGGCGCAACAGCCGCAATTCCGTGTATTCCTCCGTGGTCCTGCCCCGGGCCTGTTCCAGTTCCCGGGCCAGCACCGCCATGGTTGCCAGCGGGGTGCCCAGTTCATGCGCGGTACCCGCCGCCAGGCTGCCCAGGGCGATGACCTGATTGGCCTGCAGGGCCTCCTCCCGGGCGCGCGCCAGGGCATGGTCATTGGCGCGCAGGGTCGCGCCGATACGGGAGACGAAATAGGCCACCAGGACCGCGCTGAGGAGGAAGCCCAGCCACATGCCCCAGACATGGACCTCGAAATCCTGACCTTGACCGTCCCGCATGGAAAGTGGAATATGCAGGGACATCAGCAGGGAATAGCCGGCCATGGCGGTGCCGGCGACCAGCCAGATGTGGCGGGCCTTGAGGGTCGCCGCGGCTACCGTGACCGGCAGCAGGAACAGGCTGACCAGCGGGTTGGTGGAGCCACCGATCCAGTACAGCAGCAGGGTCAGCCCGCCGACATCCACCAGCAATTGCAACAACAGGCCGCGTTCAGTGATGGTGAGGCCCTGGCGCATGCGCCACCAACTGAACAGGGTGAATACCAGCACCAGCCCCAGGGTGACGGCGAATGGACGCCAGGGCGGGTGGAGATGCAGGGCCTGCTGCATGGACAGGAACCCGAGCCCGAGTCCGAGCAGGTACAGACTGCGCAGCAGCAGGACATAACGCAGGCAGAGGTTGGTCAGTATCGGTGTGTGTCGAGTGTCCGGCATGCTGGCGCCCGGTGGCTGAACCGCGATTATAGCCTGTCAGCATGCGGCTCGCATGGGTGCGACCTTATGTCGCATCCGTCCAGGCTTGGCATTTGCTAGTCTGCCCCCAGCTTCTGACCGGGTCGAAGCAATTATCCTCGTTGCAAGCAGCACGGGCTTGCAACAGTCAAGATTCATTCCGGAGGTCGATGATATGAGTGGAAGATCACTAATCCTGTTCGCGGTCCCGCTGCTGGGGCTTGCAGGCAACGCCCATGCGGTGCATGAACCGCGTGACGAGAGCGCCGGTGAGGCGCCCACGTACACGGTCGAGTGTCCCGAGGGCGCCACCAGCGCCAGCGCATGCAAGGTGGACAAGGGCACCTACAAGGGCTGGATGACCTACAAGATCGTGTGCCAGGTGTGTCATGGCGGCGGTGGCATGGGCAGCACCTTCGCCCCCAATCTGCAGACGCGGTTCAACGAGAATGGCGTGGACTGGCCACGTTTCGTCTACGTCCTGGATCATGGCTATACCGGCGAGGTCGGGGCCATGCCCAACTGGTCCAAAAACCCGCGGGTGATGAAGAACATCGACAATCTGTATCGCTATCTGAAGGCGCGTGCCGACGGCAAGATCCCGCTGGGGCGTCCCAAGAAATTGAACTAGGGGGTTCCGGTGAATCCATCCCTGCCTGATCCGGCATGCCCACCGGTAAGGCGTGGCTGGCCGCCGTTGCCGCGTACTCCGGAGAATGGTTGTCATACCGGATCGGTGACCAGGACCGCCGGTCCGGTATTCGATACTCTGCTTGCGGGCATGGCGGGCGGCCCCGGATCCTGAATGGGATTTATTCGCGTCAGGCATGGGAGTATATTGACCCCAGGACATACTGGAGGGCAAGACATGGCCAAGTCTGACGAGGACGGACCCGGAGAGATTGGCATGCACAGGGTTGCCGGTGGTGGACTGCTGGATCGGCGCCTGTTTCTGAAGCGGGGTCTGCAATTCAGCACCGTCACCGCGCTGGCCGCCGGAGGCCTGGCCATGGCCGCAGAGGACGGCGATCCGGAACCCAAGGCCCCGGAGCCCCAGGCCATAGAACCCTGGATGCGGCAGCCGGGCAAGCCTTTTTCCAATTACGGTCAGCCATCGGCGTACGAAAAGAATGTCATCCGCTGGATTGCCAACAATCCCGATGTGCCGGGCAATGGTGTGTCGTGGACGCCCTTGCAGGATCTGGAGGGCATCATCACACCCAATGGCCTGCATTACGAACGTCACCATAATGGTGTCCCCCAGATAGACCCGGCCCGTCACCGCCTGGTTATCCACGGCCTGGTCGAGCAACCGCTGATGTTCACCATCGATCAGCTCAAGCGCTATCCGCTGGAATCACGCCTGTGCTTCGTCGAATGCGGCGGCAACAGCAACGCCTCATGGCACAAGAATCCCACCCAGACCGCGGTAGGGTATTTCCACGGCCTGGTTTCCTGCAGCGAATGGACCGGGGTGCCCCTGGCCACGGTGCTGGAGGAGGCCGGCCTGAAGCCGGAGGCGAAATGGCTGATCGTGCAGGCCGCCGACGCGGCATCCATCACCCTCAGCATCCCGGTGGAAAAGGCCATGGACGATGCCATCCTGGCCCTGTATCAGAACGGTGAGCGGGTGCGCCCGGAGAATGGCTATCCGCTGCGCCTGATCCTGCCCGGCTGGGAGGGGATCACCAACGTCAAGTGGTTGCGCCGCATCAAGGCCGTGACCGGGCCGGTGATGTCGCGTAACGAGACCGCCCGCTATACCGAGTTGTTGCCGAACGGCAAGGCGCGTCAGTTCACCTTCATCATGGAGGCCAAGTCCATCATCACCTCGCCAACCATCGGCTTTCAGATGAGCGGCCCGGGGCTGTACCAGATCTCGGGTCTGGCCTGGAGTGGGCGGGGACGCATCAACGCGGTCGAGGTCTCCGCAGACGGCGGCAGGACCTGGGCGCAGGCCGAATTGCAGGAGCCCGTATTGCCCAAGTGCTTCACCCGTTTCCGCATCCCCTGGCAATGGGATGGTGAGACCGCGGTGATCCAGTCTCGCGCCATAGACGAGACCGGTTATGTCCAGCCCAGCCGCGCGGAGCAGGTGAAGAAACGGGGCCTTAACGGCTATTTCCATTTCAATGGCATCGTCAGCTGGGAGATCGCCTCGGATGGGTATATCAGCCATGTCTATGAATAGAGCCGTGCTGTTGTCACTGCTGCTGAGCGCGCCGCTGCAGGCCGCCCAGGGGGTGAAACCGGGGCCCCATCTGGGTCAGCCGGTCACGGAGGCGTCCCTGCATGACTGGGACTTCAGCATCCCTCCCGATGGCAGCGGTCTTCCCGCCGGCTCGGGGACCCCGGCCGAGGGTGAGAAGCTCTACCGCCAGTACTGCCAGGCCTGTCATGGCCCCAGGGCCATGGGTGGCAGCGCCGATGACCTGGCCGGTCGTGATGAGCCCCTGACCTCCGAATACGCAGACAAGAATGTCGGCAGTTACTGGCCCTATGCGACCACATTGTTCGACTGGATCCGCCGCAGCATGCCGATGCAGGCGCCACAGTCCCTGAGTGCGGACCAGGTCTATGCCCTGTGCGCCTATATCCTCAAGCTGAACGATATCATCCCCGCCGACGCGGTGATGAACGCCAGGACCCTGCCCAGGGTGCGGATGCCGAACCGCGACGGTTTCATCCCTTACTGGCCGGACCCCGGACCGGGCAAGGATCCACGGCCGTAAACGCGGGGCTCAGAGCGCCCCGCTATCCCGCAACAGCCGGTAGACCCGCTGTGCCAGCATGCGATAGCCCCTGGCGTTCGGATGTACCTGATCGGATTTGAGTGCCGCCGAGGAGATGATCTCGCCAAGGACCTCCCCGGCCAGGGGCAGCTGGAATCTTTCTGCCACCCGGGCATAGAGGCCATCGGCCTTCAGGAACAGGGAGGGCCTGGGTACCGCGATCAGCACCACCGGTACCTGTTGCCGCCTCGCGATCCGTACCATGTCCTCCAGGTTCTGTTGCAGTCGCTTGCCATCGCGCTGCTGCAGCAGGTCATTGCCTCCATGACACAGGATGAGCAGATCCGGATGCCACTTTCGCAGTGTGGCGGGAAGGCGGCGCAAGCCGCTGGCCGACAGTTCACCGGGGACCCCGGCATTGATCACCCGCCGGCCGGTCAAGCGCGCCAGCACCGCCGGGTAGCTGGCGTCCCTGCCCGCCCCAGTGCCATAGGTCAGGCTGTCGCCAAAGGCGAGGATGATGGCATCATTACCGAGTGCCGGCAGACGGGGTCGTTCCGCCGTACAGGCCAGCAGGGGCAGCAGGGATATGGCCAGCCATGGCAGCAGTCGGTGAGGGCTCACGAAGGTCAATCCACGGGGGCGAAGCAATCCCTGTCCGTATCGAGGATATGCAGGCGGCCTTCGGCGATGCCGAAATACCAGCCATGGATCCGCAGCCTGTCGGCTTCGATCCGGCTGCGGATCCAGTCGAAGCTGAGCAGGTTGTGCATACTGTGGCGAACGATTTCCTGTTCCAGGGCGGTCAGCCTGGCCTCGTGCGAGAGGGCCCCATCCTGTTCTATCCGATCGCGCGCCACGCGGGCTATCTCCATCCACTTGCCGATGAAGTCATCTCCCGCCGGACTGTCCAGGGTATGCGCCAGCAGGGCCTTGGCGCCACCACACTGGGCATGCCCCATGACCACGATATGTTCCACCTGCAGGGATTTCACCGCAAATTCCAGGGCCGCGCTGGTGCCGTGGTACTGACCATCCGGATTACAGGGTGGGACGAGATTGGCGACATTGCGGACCACGAACAATTCCCCGGGGCCGGTATCGGTGATGGTGGCCGGATCCACCCTGGAATCGCAGCAGGCGAGGAACAGGACCTTGGGCGATTGCCCCCGTTCCTCCAGTTGGCGATACAGTTCCCTGGCCTGGGGGTAGCGGTGCTTACGGAAACGACGGTAGCCGTCGAGTAGTGTTTCGATCGTCAAGGGACTGTCTCTTGGTAACGGGGGATGTTCAATCGGTCTTGTACCCTTCCAGGCACATGACCGGCTGATTGCCGATGACCTCGGCGCTGCGGGGTGTGCCACGGGGGATGAAGAGACAGTCCCCGGCGCGCAGGACCAGTTCCTCTCCTTCCAGGGTCACCTTGAAATGACCGGACAGGACCGCATCGATGCGATCGTAGTCAACGGCCTCGTCCGGCAGATGGGTGCCGGTTGGATAGACATGCTTCTTGGCCTTGTAGCCCCAGATGGAAAGTTTTCTGATGACCCCGTCCTGACTGAATGAGCCCTCGGACTTCACATCCCAGCGCTCCATGCGGATGTTGTTCATGGCACGGAAGGAGACCACCCGGTTGCCGCCCTGGAAGGTGGCTTCGTAGAGGGCGTCATTGGTGCGTTTGAGCAGTTCTTCCACGCTGCGTTCACGGTTCGGGTTCATGGTCGAGACGCCGATGCTGACCGTCAGTACATCGCTGGTCTGGGATGCCTTGTTGCTCATGCGCAGGCCCTGTACGTGTTTGCAGACATGCTCGGCGATGCGGGTGGCATTCTTGCTGTCGGCGCCGGCCAGCAACAGGAAATAACGGCCGTCCTCTCCATAGGCGGCGATGTCCCCGGCGCGCCGGCCGGCGGCTTGCAGGATCTTGCCCAGCCGGACCAGCATGCTGTCGGTGCTCTGGGTGCCGCTGATGGCCCGGTAGTCTTCGTAGAAATCGATCTGCAGCGCCAGCAGGCTGAGCGGTTTCCGGTCCCGCATCATCCGCGACCATTCTTTCTCCAGGCAGGCGTGCAGGTGCTTGATATTGGCAAGCCCCGTGATCGGGTCGTAGGGAGAGACCCTTTGCAGGGCATCGGCCAGGGCCTTGGCCTTGCTCCTGACCAGGCCCAGATCGGCCGCGGTGCGTCGCAGTTCCACCTCCGCGGTTTCGCGTTTTTCGACATTGGTCTTGAGGGTGACACTGATCTTGTCCATCTGGGTCTTGCGGGTATCCAGGTGCTGCTGTAACTCATCAATACGCCGTTGTTGTCCTTGTGCGAGGGCATGGTCGCGTTGCAGGCCATGACCGGCTGTGGCTATCAATGCCAGCATGATCAGCGTCATCACCGCAAGGGTCATGCCGATGGTGCTGGTGGTCAGTAGCAGGCCGCCCGCTGCCGGCAGCAGGGCCGCCAGCGAGAATCCCAGGTTGGCCGCCGCGATCCCGCGGTAGATCATCGTACAGGCCAGGGCCAGGCAGATGGTGAGGAAGAGTGCGATTCCTGCTGTCAGCCAGGATCCCCGGGTAACGGGGATGAGCACGGCGCTGGCCCAGGACAGGCCGCTGAGGGTGATGCCGATGGTGAAAAAGCGCTGCCAGCGTTGCGGGGCGGAGTCATGATGGGAGAGCTGCTTGCCGCCTGTCACGGACAGCAGATGTCTGGCGGCATAGACGACAAGGGTCGTCATGCCCCATGCCAGCAGGAGCGCATGATCGGCGGTGTTCCAGGCGATGCCGGTAAAGACGAGGCTGGTGGCCAGGCCGGCGATGATTTCATGGCGTGAGTTACAGAACAGGAGCTGCAGCTGTTCGTCAGCGGGGATCTTTTCAACCGTATTCAGGACAGACACGCGTATTCTCCCGCTGTTTCTGGCGCCCTCGGCCGTGGGCTGGACATGATCCTTTTATACAGGTGCCTGGCGTGATCCACGCCCATCGATGTTTCAGCTGGCATTCTGGATTTATTATTATTCATAACTATATATTATTTCAGAAAAAATACCAGGCAGTGTGAACCCTGTCACAGCAGGCTGCCTGGCATGGAAACGGCATCACCGCAATACCTGGATACCATCCAGGCTGATCACCGCCTGATCCCCCGTGACCCAGGCCGCATGCACCTGGCCGGCCGGAATGGCCAGCATGTCCCCGGGACCGAGTTCACGCTCGATATCATCGATGCGGATGACCAGACGGCCGGCAACGACGGCGTCGAGTTTGTCGACGGTGTGGCAATGCGCCGGGAAACGGGTGCCGGGTGGATAGACGTGGCGCCTGACCCGGTAACCCCGTTGTTCCATCACCTGCCGCAGGCCCGCTTCATCGAGCGGGTCCCGCGGGGATCCGTCCCCACGGGACAGGTGCCTGAGAGGATGCCTGCCGTGCTCCACCGCTCAGGCGGGGGCGCGTACCGTCAAGACCGGCAGCGGTGACATGCGCACGACCCGTTCCGCGACACTGCCTATCAGGAAATGGGCCAGTCCGGTTCGGCCATGGGTACCCATGACGATCATATCGGCCCCGAGTTCCTCAGCGGCATGGATTATCTCGTCATGCGGGATCCCGGTCGTCTGCAGCCCCTCGACCTCGACCCCCTTGTCACGTTCCCGCTGGACCAGTTTTTCCAGCTGCTCCTGAAACCTGGCGGCATACTCGGTTTCGAAGTCTTCCAGGGGCAGCAGGTCATTGGTGTCCATTGGATGGGCGGGGAGCTGGATCACATGCAGGAGTCTGACACTGGCCTGGAACTGACTGGCCAGCTCCGTGGCGTAGGACAGGGCATGGTCCGAGGTCTCGGAAAAATCTACCGGGCAGAGAATACATTTGATACTGGGCATGGTTTCCCCCTTGTTATGGAAACCCTGATGGATCCATCCTTTTCTCTATCAGGGGCGACCACCGGAAACACGGTCTCCGGTGGTCTCACAAAATCAGCCCATTGGGAGACTGATCCTGGCGACACTTCCCTGTGTCGCGGAGAGATCTGAATGACTCAGACCTTCCTTGTCGTTTCAGCCGTGCGCGGATCCGGACCGGCCATCAGTCGCCACCCGATCGGGAGCACAGCTCCCTGACAAGGCCGCCCTGATTCGTTCAGGCATGAATCTCCAGGGCCGGCTGCGGGACCAGCGCGGCTTGAAGCCACTGTTCCGGAAGGTGCATCCGATCCACAGGGAAGCCGGGAATATCGGCACCGCCCGGGACACGGGCCGGCCCTGCGCCTCGTGCAACACCCTGGATCGATTCAGAGTCTACGCAATTATAGGGTCAAAAGCAGGCGCTGTGTATGTTTCCGGAGTGATGGTTCAGCGGCGTGCCGGGTCATGCGCCGGAGCGAACAGCCGGATATGCCGGTATTTGAACAGGGGGAGCATCGCCATGCCTGCCACGAAGCCCCCGACATGGGCGAAGAAGGCGACTCCGCCATTGGCGCCGTCCGTTGCGGCCGAACTGATGAGCTGGATGAGGAACCAGAATGCCAGCACCAGGCTGGCGGGCAGATAGAGGGTGGTGATGAAGAAGCCCAGCGGCACCAGGACCAGAACGCGCGCATGAGGATATAGCAGCAGGTAGGCTCCCAGGATCCCCGAGATGGCGCCACTGGCTCCGATCATCGGGATCTCCGAGAGGGGGTTGAACAAGGCCTGCACCAGGGCCGCGGAGATGCCACTGAGCAGGTAGAAAACGATGAATCGTCCATGACCCATGCTGTCCTCGACATTATTGCCGAATATCCACAGATAGAGCATGTTGCCCAGCAGATGCATCCAGCCGCCATGCAGGAACATCGATGTCAGCACCGTCATCTGGGTCGGCACCAGCTGCAACTCCGGCGGCAGTCTGGCCTGGTCGAACAGTACCGCCGGGATCATGCCCAGGGCAAAGACCAGGGCCTGGCCCGTGCGGGGCCCCAGGGTCAGTTGCCACAGAAAGACCAGGGTACAAGCGGCGATCAGGGCAATGGTCACCACCGGTTGTATGGTGGTCGGATTGTCGTCATGCAGGGGGATCATGGGGGGGCCGGTGATGGGTATGGGGTGAGATGCAGCTGTTTTTCCAGGGCCAGGCTGAGGTCTGCAATCTCCTTGCTGGCATAGCCGTCATGGTCCTTCAGGTGACCCCAGACCGGCAGGGGCCAGCAGCCATCATCCCGGCGGCGGCCGATGACATGGATGTGCAGTTGAGCGACGAGGTTGCCGATGCTGGCGATATTGATATTTTCACTATGATAACGGTCGGTGATGAAACGGCTCAGGTGTTTGACCAGCCCCAGCACATGCCGGGCATCCGTATCGGGGAGCTGTTCGATGCCCCGATATGGGCCTGGCGGCACCAGGATGAACCAGGGCAGGCTGGCATTGCGGTGCAGCAACAGCTGGCAGTCGCCAAGCGTCCCCAGCCAGTGACAGTCCCGCTGCAGCCGGGGGTGGGGTGCGGTGAATTCATGGGGAGGCGGCATCAACGGCAATCCTCGGGTAACATAGATCCTGTCTCGTCTGCATAAGGGTACTGTACTTGGCCAAGCGATTGGAAAACAAGACCGCCGTGATCACCGGCGCCAGCAGTGGAATCGGCGCGGCGACCGCAAGCCTGTTCGCGGCCGAGGGGGCCCATGTGGTGGTGAATTACCGGGGATCCCGCCAGGCGGCCCAGGCCGTCGTGAACGGGATCCTGGCCGCGGGCGGCCGGGCGGTGGCCTTGCAGGGGGATGTCTCCAGGCCGGGGGATGTCGAGCGTCTGCTGGCGGATTCCCTGGAGGCCCTGGGGGGCATAGACATCTGGGCCAATTTCGCCGGTGCCGACATCCTCACCGGAGCGGGTGGCGGGCAGACCGATCTGGAGAAACTGGATCGCCTCATTGCGGTGGACCTGCGGGGCACGATACTGTGTTGCTGGGCGGTTGCGCCCCTGATGCAGCAGGCCGGCGGCGGCGCCATCATCAACATGTCCTGGGACCTGGTGTTGCATGGCATGGAGGGGCTCAATCCGCAGATGTTCGCGGCCGTGAAGGGCGGGGTAATGAGTTTCAGCAAATCCCTGGCCCGGCACCATGCCCCCGAGGTGCGGGTCAATGATGTCGCTCCGGGTTGGATAGAGACCGCCTTCGCGCGGGAGAACATGCGCCGGGAATATTATCGTGAGGTGATAGAGAAGACACCGCTGGCGCGCTTCGGTCAACCCCGGGAGGTCGCGCAGGCGGCCTTGTTCCTGGCTTCCGACGAGGCCGCCTTCATCAGTGGTCAGAGCCTCAGGGTCAATGGCGGGCTGGTCTGATCGGTACGGTCCGCGCGGGACCTGACCCGGCCTCCAGCAAGTGGGTCTGCCGCGATCGGCCCAGGGAAGTCCCGATCGGTTCCGACCTTCCCGCGATACGGGGAGGTATCGCCAGGACCGGTCCGCCGATGGGCCGATTATCGAGATCACCGGAGCCCGCGTCTTCGGTGATGGTCCCCGATCAGGGCAATTCAGGGGCTCCCCGGCATGCGGCCACCGGGAAATCGTAGCTGGCTTCGGCCTGGCGGCGGCCCCTGTCATCGAATGTCCTCTCGCACAGATGCACCTTGCCGTCCCCGCTGATCGTCAGCACCGTGGAACAGCGGGTGCCATAATCGGGGCTGCGGATGAAACGGCTGGACAGCAGGCGTTCGCGTTCCAGGCCGATGCCGGTATCCGGCAGTAGCGAGTCCTGCGCCCGGGTGTCATCGCGCAGCAGTTCGAATAGCTCCTCGTCCCGGACGGGGGCCTCACTGGCCAGGCATTCCCGCAGGGCCTGGCAGCCATCGCGCAGCTTGGGCCAGGGGGTGTCCAGCAGGTGGTTGCTGAGGCCGTGTATCCCGGCTTCGATCCGCCGGGGGGTGCCGGTGATATTGCTGTAGTGGAAGAGGTCCTGGCGATCACCCAGGAGCAGGTTGTAGGGCTTGCGGACTATTGGCAGCCGCCGCAGGTATTCGCTGGCGGGGGCCCCTGCGCGGAGATATTCCGCCACCAGCATACCGCGCGAGGCGCTTGCGGGCGGATCCTTGCGGCCATTGCGGTGATTGGTCACCGCCGCGAAGCGGCCATCCCGATGGATCGCCAGCCAGCTACCCCCGTGACGCTTGTCCCGGCCGCCAAGGATATCGCTGTGGTCCGACCACCAGGCGGCGGCCTGGCTGGGCCGGGAAAAGAATTCATCCCGGTTGGCCGCCAGTACCAGGACGTAGTCGGGCCTGGTGCGCCAGGCCAGCAGGATCAGGCACACCCGCGGGGCTCAGTAATGGATGAGGGAATGGATGCGCAGGTCCGGCAGGCGTTCCCGGCCGCGCAGCCCATCCAGCTCCACCACGAAGGCACAGGCGGCAACCTCGGCGCCGAGCTTGGCCACCAGTTCACAGCTGGCGGCGGCCGTGCCCCCGGTGGCCAGCAGGTCATCGATCAGCAGGACCCGGTCACCCGGGCCCAGGGCATCCATGTGCACCTCCAGGGTGTTGGAGCCGTATTCCAGGTCATAGGACACGCTCTGAACGTCATAGGGCAGTTTTCCGGGCTTGCGCAGGGGGACGAAGCCGACACCCAGCTCCCAGGCCACCAGGGAGCCGAATATGAAACCACGGGCCTCCATGCCGGCTACGGCGGTCAGGGGTTCGCCCAGGAAGGGATGGAGTAACTGGTGGACCGCCAGGCGCAGACTGGCGGGGTCCTTGACCAGGGGGGTGATGTCACGGAACAGGATCCCCGGTTCGGGGAAATCGGGTATATCGCGGATCCTGGCCTTGAGTCTTTCCAATGTGACGACCCTCCAATGATGGCGGCAAGACGGCATTATACGGGGGCGCTGGCCGGCGTTGCCAGCAGCACGCCCGCCGCGTATACCGGCGCCTTGGTGGCTCAGGGTTTGCCGCGGGTCGTTTGTTCGTCGCTGAGGTCGAAATCCAGGGCGGGCTCCCGGGTGTCCCGCTGGGTGGCCGGATCTTCCTCATCACCGGTCTCGCCCGGGTCCGGCCTCGCGGTTTGCTGCGCCTCATCGAACAGGCTGTCGATATCGAGATCGTCGGCCGCCCCGGTGGTCACGGCGCCAGCGGCTTCCCCGGGCGCCGCAGCCGGCCTCGTGGCATCGCCAGCGTCATCTTCATCCGCGCCCGGCGCGGCTGGCGTTTCCGCGGTCGCAGGCGCCCCGGTGGACAGGTCGTCCGCTGCCTCCCCGGGCGGATCCGGATCCTCGCTGTCCTCGTTGTCATCATCCAGACCGGCATCGACCTCCGCTGCCATGTCGGCCTCGCCGGCCGCCGCGTCATGGCCGGCATCGCCATCGGCCACCCCGTCATCGGTGGCGGTATCGGCGCCCTGGTCATCCATTGCCTGCCCCGTGGCTTGCTCTTCCGTGAACAGGCTGTCCAGGTCCAGTTCCTCCTCCGCCATCTCCGGCTCGACGTTTTCCGCCGCCGTTGTTTGCGGTGATGTGCGCGTGTCTTCCGTTCCCTGGATCTCGGCCACGGCCTCGGGCAGGGGCTTGTCCGTTTCCGTACCCTTTTCGAAGGCCGCGCTGTATTCCTTCATCAGTTCCCTGACGATGTCCTTGTTGGCCTGCAGCTCCGCCGCGAGTTCATCGTTCTCTTCCTTCAGCGTATCCAGGTCCGATGTCACCGTCGCCAGTTCCCCGGCATCGACAAGCCCCGCCGGGGTCAGTTCTATGCACGGGGCGATCAGGTCTTCCAGGGCTTCGCTGAGCTTGGGGAATTGCTTGCCGTCGTGCTGCATGTAGGTGGCGATGAGCATCTTGTAGAAGGCCTTCTCACGCTCGAGGAATTCGGCCACCCTGGCATCGAGTTCGTCGCCCTCGAGATGATAGTTGCTGGCGAATATCTCGCGCAGGGACTCCTCACGGCGGGGTTCGTTCTTTTTCAGCTTGTTGACCAGGGTGGTGGCGGCCTGCTTGTCACCGGAGGACTTGCGCAGCATCACGATCACCACTGCGGCGCAAATGCCCAGGAGGATGACGATGCTCTCCGCCGCCAGTATCAGCAGGGTGTGAGTGAGGGTGGCATCCATCAAAGTTCCTCCTCCGGTGTGCCGGCCTTGCTGCGGCGGCGTCGCCAGATGAGGAAGCCCACCACGCCCGGGACCAGGATGGCCAGATTGGCGGCCACCACCAGCAGGGAGGTCTTCATCCAGTCGACCGGTTCTTCGGCGGCTTCCTGCGTGGGCTTGTTCTCGACCGGTGGTGGTGGCGGGGTTTCCTCGACCGGGGATGCCTCCGCTGTTTCCTTCTCCGCCGCAGGCGGCGAATCCACCCGTTCGCCGATCAGCAAGGGCGCGGGGCTGGCGCTGATCTCGCGCCCACGGGGACTGCGCGCCTTTATCTGCATCGACAGGGTATACTGGCCCGGTTGCAGGTCCTGCAGCTCCAGTTGCCAGCCGCCCTCGGACAGCGCGGTGAATACCGCCTTGCTGACTTGCCCGGACTGGCTGCTCAGGCTCGCGTCGATGACAACACTGTCGGCGACGACCAGTTCCGGTTGGGCCTCGATTCTGATCCGGTAGCTGTTCGGTCCCATGGGTTCCAGCGTGGTCTTGACCGGGCTCTTGTGGACCTTGACGGTCTGGCGTTGTTCACGCTGAAAGGTGCCGCCATCGATACGGGTGAGCAACTCGTAGCGGCCATAGCCGAGCTTGTCCCCCACCTGCGTGCCGAAACGGCCGCCGGCGCGTGGCGCCAGTTCGACGATCTCGGTCTGGCCGCTGTCATCGGTGATGCTCAGCCTGGCCCGCAGCAGTTTGAGAAACGCCTCGCGCGCCACCGGTTTGCCTTTCTCCGTCAGGCCGGCGTCATAGTCGAAGGATTCCCCCATGAGGATATGATTCGGCAGTTCACTGACCTGCATCTTCAGATCGGTCACGATCATCACCCGGTTGTCCGGATCGAGTTCGGCCAGCAGGCGCCACTCTCCCGCCATGGGCTTGGTGATGGTGATCAGGTCATAGCCCTGCTCATGGCGCCATTTGACCGCTTTCGGATGCGCCTTGGCGCTGATGCGGCTTTTGTCGGGCAATTCCAGCTTCACCGTTTTTTTCCCCTCTCCGGAGAAGGCCAGCAAGGTGAGTTCGTCGATGCTCTGATCGACCTGGAAACGGTTGTCCCGCAACGGCAGGGTATCGACCCGGGTGGTCTTCTCGAACATGTGCAGGAAGATGCGCTGCAGCTGATCGGCATCGGCCGCGGTCTCGCTCCAGCCGTCGGTGCCTGTCGCGAGTTGTTTCATCAGTTCATTGTCGGCATGCTCTGACAGAGCTATGGTATTGATCGAAATGCCATTCTTCTGAAAACGGGGAAGCAGTTCCGTGATGATTCGGCGTCTGGATGCCACGCTCAGGCCGGGGTCCTTGGCGACATCGACCATGCCATCGGTAAGCAGGATGATATTGCGTCCATGGCCGCTGGCGGGCGTGGTCCAGTCGCTGGTGGCCTGTTGCAGGGCGGTCTCGATATTGGTAAACAATCCCCGTGAATGGATCTGCCGGGCGGCCTTCAGCGCCTGTTGTTTCCATTTCTCATTGGCCGGCCCGGGCGCGACCAGGCGTTTGGCCCCCCGGCCGAAGATCCATACCCCGGCCCGCACGTCCTCCGGCAACAGGCCGACCAGCAGGCGCAGGGCCGGTGCCCGCAGGTTGTGGGGATCGTTCTTCTTCATGCTGCCGGAGATATCTATCAGCACGCGCAATTCACTCCCGGCCGCCGCCCTGGTGGTGGCCTGGGCCATCGCGATGGCGGGGAGCATCCCGGCAAGCATTGCGCACAATACGATGTTATTGAAAAGTTTCACGGCCATCCCCACCTGCTCTTCATCGGGTTAACGGCCGTTGTCCAGGTGACTTTAGGCGACGTTCGGCCGCCTGTCCGGGCCGGCGGGCGGTTTCGCACCCCTATCGCGCCTTCTATCCATCGGCTAAGATCCCGCGGCCCGCCATCCCTCCGCCAGGAGCCTCCCGGATCCAGGTGACAGTAGTGGCGGAAGACCCTCCCGGGCCGGATTCTTCGGCCATTCGAGGCGCATGGTCGTTGTTTTGATGAGAATGGGCGGCGAATCCGGCCCAGGGGCCTCTTGCGCACGGCTGCATGGACGCGAGAACAGCGCGGAAGCCGTTGTCGGGGACGAGGCAGGATGCCGGAGTCGGGTGGATCAGGCTCAGTCCCGGGTTCGACAGCCCCGGGTACAGACGATCAAGAGAGGCTTATGAGCACGACTTACGACAGCGATCCCGACAGCATCATCGAGGCCGACACCGATACCGCCACAGGCAATATGCCGGCGCGGCCGGATCAGGTCCTGCCCGAGATTCTGTACCTGCTGCCCTTGCAGGCCAGGCCGTTTTTCCCCGCCCAGGTCATGCCCATCCTGATGAACGAGAAGCGCTGGCTGGAGACGGTGCGGCAGGTCAGCGAAAGTGGCCATAGGCTGGTCGCGCTGGTCATGGTGCATTCCGAGCGTGAGGGGGTGCCCGAGCCACAGGATTTTTACAGCGTGGGCACGGCGGTGCGCATCCATGACCCGGTGCGCGAGGACGACAAGTTGCAGTTCATCGCCGAGGGCGTGCGCCGGATCCGCATCGTCAAGTGGCTGAGTGAGCAGCCTCCCTTCAAGGTACAGGTGGAATACCCGCCGGAGACCGATGATGCCGGGGATGAGGTCAAGGCTTACGCCATGGCCCTGATCAACACCATCAAGGAACTGCTGCCGCTGAACCCCCTGTATTCGGAGGAACTGCGCAGCTATCTGGATCGTTTCCGTCCCAACGACCCGTCGCCACTGACGGATTTCGCCGCCGCCATCACCACGGCGACACGCGAGGAATTGCAGGAGGTTCTGGCGACGTTGCCGGTCTTGCGGCGCATGGAGAAGGTCCTGCTGCTGATCCAGAAGGAGCTGGAGCTGGCGCGCATGCAGGCACAGATACGCGCCCGCGTAGAAGAGTCCATGAGTGAGCATCAGCGCAACTTCTTCCTGCGCGAACAACTCAAGGAGATTCAGAAGGAACTGGGGATCTCCAAGGATGACCGCACGGTGGAGTCCGAGCGATTCCGAAAGCGGCTGGAGAGACTGACGTTGCCGGGGGACACCCTCCAGCGCATCGACGAAGAGATGCGGAAATTTTCGGTACTGGAGCCGGGCTCACCGGAATACGCGGTCACGCGCAACTATCTGGACTGGGTTACGGCCCTGCCCTGGGGGTATCATTCCCAGGACCATCTCGATCTGGCCCATGCCCGTCAGGTGCTGGACCGCCATCACGATGGGCTCGCCGATATCAAGGATCGCATCATCGAGTTCCTGGCCGTGGGTAGTTACCGTGGCGAGATCTCCGGTTCCATACTCTTGCTGGTCGGACCGCCCGGTGTCGGCAAGACCTCCCTGGGGCAGGCCGTGGCCGCTGCGCTGGGGCGAAAATTCTTTCGCTTCAGCCTGGGTGGAATGCGTGACGAGGCCGAGATCAAGGGCCACCGGCGAACTTATATCGGCGCCATGCCCGGCAAGTTCATCCAGGCGCTGAAAGACACCGGCACCGCCAACCCGGTGATCATGCTCGACGAGATCGACAAAGTGGGGGATTCCTACCAGGGAGACCCGGCATCGGCCCTGCTGGAGGTGCTGGACCCGGAGCAGAACGCAGGTTTCCTGGATCATTATCTGGACCTGCGTTTTGACCTGTCCAAGGTCCTCTTCATCTGTACCGCCAACCAGCTCGATACCATCTCCCCGCCCCTGCTGGACCGCCTGGAGGTGATCAGGCTGCCTGGTTATCTGAGCGATGAGAAGATTGCCATCGCCCGCCGGCACCTCTGGCCACGACAGCGCAAGAAGGCCGGGGTCACGGCCCGCCAGATGCGGATCACCGATGGCGCCCTGAGGATGATCGCCCAGTCCTATGCCCGCGAGGCGGGTGTGCGCGGGCTGGACAAGCAACTGGGCCGTATCATGCGCAAGGGCGTCATCCGCTTGCTGGAGGGCGAGGAGACGATCCGGATTGGGGCCGCCAATCTGCAGGATTTCCTGGGCCAGCCGATCTTCCTCGATGAGAGACCCGAGCTAGGTGTGGGTATGGTGATCGGACTGGCCTGGACCGCCATGGGAGGGGCCACGCTGAGTGTCGAGGCCAACTGTATCCATCGTCGCCGCGCCGGTTTCCAGCTCACCGGCATGCTCGGAGACGTGATGAAGGAGTCCGCCAATATCGCCTACAGCTATGTCGCCGCGAATGCGGTCTCGCTGGGGGTGGCGGAGGCGTATTTCGATGATGCCTACATCCATCTGCACGTCCCCGAGGGCGCCACTCCCAAGGATGGACCCAGCGCCGGCGTGACCATGGCCAGCGCCCTGGTCTCACTGGCCAGGGGGCGCAGGATCGCGAGGACCATGGCCATGACCGGGGAGCTGACCCTGACCGGCAAGATACTGGCGGTGGGCGGCATCCGCGAGAAGCTGATCGCGGCGCGTCGCAACCGCATCATGGAGGTGATATTGCCACAGGCCAACCGGCGGGACTTCGATGAACTGCCGGAGTCCGTGCGCAAGGGCATGAAGGTCCATTTCGTCGCCAGCTTCCATCAGTTGCTGGAACGGATCTTCACCTGAGGTCGCGGGACTCGCGATCGCGGCCCTCACTCGTCGAGGATGGCATCACGGGCATCCTCATGCAGCCACGGCATGATCCACATCTCATACATGGACACACACCACATGAAGGCGAAGGCCAGGGCCATGGCGCCGCCGGCGATGATCGTCAGCCAGGCGAAATTCGGATTGATCTTGGTCAGGTACCAGGATGCGATATCCACCAGCAGGAACACGTAGGGCATGACGATCGCGGTCACCTTCAGGGGCTTGGGCACGCCCGCGGCGAGACTGAAGATGAGGCCGACGAACATGAAGATGAAGGCAATCCCGAAGAGGTGAATGTGCGAGACCCGGACCAGTGACGTGATGGATGCGCCGGTGTCGGTCTGCGCGCGCTTGGCGAAGTTTTCATACTGGGTGAAATCCGGGATGGGCAGCGCTGAAGCCGGACTGTGGCAGCGGACACAGCGTTTGTTGACGATAGGACGGATCTCTTTTTCGAAACGGCTCTTGTCGGCGCCTTTCCGGATCCAGTTGATGATCTTCCTGCGTTCTTCCACCGGCGCATTGGTCTTCATGGAACCATTCAGCTTGGCCTCGATGACGGAACCCGAGCGCTTGCCATAATAGCTGTACACGATGTCGTCTATCGATAGACCGAATTTCCCGTCCGCCATGCCGTGCGTGTACATGATTTGACCCACCGCCATCAGATAGCCTACCGCGACGACGGTCAGATAACCGCTGAAAAGCGCCTTTCGCGAGGTGCCCTGACTGCATAGGTTCTCATGATGTTTCGCCATGGTCGGTGTCCTGGTGCTTGTCCGTGGTCAGCGGAGGGATGGAGAGGGATACGAAGCTTGCCGCTCGTTTCTAACAAAGGCGGATGATTTTGTAAAGGCCGCTATCTTCCCGTCCCGGCCGGGAACGGCAGCCAGCCGGGGGCATGGCGCGGATGATCTGTCTTCCGGCCAGGGTGTTGCGATGGTGATGGCATCGCTGGATGGGATCGTGCGGGCCTCCTTTGCCGCCGGGACAGGCATCAGTGTCTATCATTAGGGGACATGCCGTTGCCTGTCGGCGTGGCTGTCCATACTGGTGGAGGCTGATACTTGAAACCCGCATTCGGGATCCTTCTGTGCCTGCTCCCGTGCCTGCCTGTCCCCGGGGCCATGGGCGCGGATGATTATTCATCTCAGCGCCGGTCCATGGTCTCCGAGGTGCGCGCGCTGGCGGAACTGACGCGCCGGGAAACGGGGGTCCAGGCCATTTCATCGCGGGTCCTGGATGCCCTGGGGCGGGTGCCCCGGCATGAATTCGTACCCATGGCCAGGCGCGCCGAGGCCTATCGGAACCGGCCGCTTCCGATAGGCCATGGGCAGACCATCTCGCAGCCCTATATCGTCGCCCTGATGACCGAGATGCTGGCCACGCATCCTGGTGACAGGGTCCTGGAGATCGGTACCGGTTCCGGCTACCAGGCCGCGATCCTGGCCAGCCTGGGGTTGCAGGTCTATTCCATCGAGATCATCCCCGATCTGGGCCGGGAGGCCTCCCGGCGGCTGGCGCGGCTGGGCTATACCGGTGTCAGAACCCGTATTGCGGATGGCTATTTCGGCTGGCCGGAGGCGGCCCCATTCGATGCCATTATCGTCACCGCCGCCTCCACGCAGATCCCCCCGCCGCTGATTGCCCAGCTCAAGGCCGGCGGGCGCATGGTCATCCCGGTGGGCAGTGGTTTCTTCACCCAGTACCTGATGCTGGTGGAAAAGGATGCGGCCGGGCAGGTCCATACCCGGCAGCTGTTGCCGGTACGGTTCGTGCCGTTCACCGGTGCTCACTGAGATGCGGGCATCCGCGGCCACGTCCGCGCCGGCGCCCATGCTGCTGGCGGTGGCCCTGATCTCGGCCTCGGCGCTGGCCTATGAAATCCTGTTGATGCGCTTGTTCTCCATCATTCAGTGGCAACACTTCGCCTGGATGATGATCAGCCTGGCGCTACTCGGCTATGGCGCCAGCGGCGGGTTTCTGAGCCTGCTGGGCGAGCGGCCGCAACAACGGTTGGGGACTTGGTGGCCACTGGCCGGGGCCGGCTTCGCCATCAGCATGATAGTGGGTTTCCTGCTGGCCCAGGCACTGCCCTTCAACCCGCTGGAGATGCTCTGGGAGCTACGCCAGTGGGGCTATCTCGGGGCACAGTTCCTGCTCCTTCTGGTCCCCTTCCTGCTGGCCGCGTCCTGTACCTGCATGGCCATCACGGCCTGGCGCGAGGATGCCGGGGCCGTCTATGCTGCCGATCTCGCCGGTGCCGGACTCGGCGCCTCGGGCATCATCCTGCTGTTGCAGGGCGTGACGCCATTGACCGCGTTGTGGTTGCTCGTGGTGATGGCCCTGGGGGCCGCCCTGTGCGGATGGCTGGCCCTGGGGGGGCGGGCATTGCTTCCGGGTCTGACGATCCTGTCCCTGCTGCTGGTGCTGCCCGGCCTGTACGGCACGGCGGGCTTGCGGATCCATGCCTACAAACCACTCAGCCAGACCCTCAGCATCATGGGAACGCGGGTGGTCGGGCGATACTCCAGCGCCTATGGCCAGTTGGATGTGGTGGCCAGTCCCCGGGTGCCGTTTCGTCATGCCCCGGGCTTGAGCCTGGGCTACGGGGGGCAATTGCCGGAGCAGCTGGCGGTATTCATCGATGCCGGGGGCATGTCCGCGATCAGCCGGCGGGGAGCTGGGCAGGATGACGGCTGGCTGGATGAGATGAGTTCCGCACTGCCCTATCATCTGCTGCGGACGCCCCGGGTGCTGGTGCTGGGGGCCGGGACGGGGATGGATGTTCAGCAAGCCCTGGCGCTGGGAGCGCAACGGGTCGATGCGGTAGAGTTGAATCCGCAGATGCTGCGGCTGGTGCGCGATATCCATGCGGAGTTCAATGCGGGGCTATACCGCGATCCACGCGTGCGCCTGCACCAGGCCGAGGTGCGGGGCTATATCGCCGCCAGCAGGCAGCGCCATGATGTCATTCAGCTGTCGTTGCTGGATTCATTCAACACCAGCGCCGCGGGCCTTTATGCCCTGAATGAGTCCTATCTCTACACCGTCGAGGCGATCCGGGCCTATCTCGACCATCTACGCGCCCAGGGCTATCTGGCCCTGACCCGCTGGGTGCGCCTGCCACCCAGGGACGGGATCCGCCTGTTCGCGACCGTGGTGCGGGCGCTCAGGGAGGCGGGGTTCACCGAACCGGGACGCCATCTGCTTTGGATCCGCAGCTGGAAGACCAGTACGCTGCTGGTGAAGGCGGGCGTGGTCGGGCAGCGCGACATCGAACGCCTGCTGGCGTTCTGCGCCGCGCGTGGATTCGATCCGATCTATTATCCTGGTATTGACACGCATAGGGTCAATCTTCGCAACCGCCTGCCACAGGCCTGGTTCCATCAGGCGGCGACAGCCCTGCTGGGAACGCGGGCCGGGGTCTATCTGGACCGCTACAAGTTCGATATCGCGCCTTCTACCGATGACCGTCCCTGGTTCTTCCAGTCTTTCCGCTGGCGGGTATTGCCCGAGATCCTGGAACTCAAGGGCCGGGGCGGACTGGCATTGCTGGACAGCGGCTATCTGATACTGGTGATCACCCTGCTGCTGCTGGGGCTGGCCAGCACCCTGGTGATAATGCTGCCCTTGCTGCTGCGTCGCTGGCCATACCGTGATGCGGGCTGGTGCTGTATCACGGTGTATTTCGCCAGCCTGGGCCTGGCCTTCATGCTGCTCGAGATCAGCTATATCCAGCGTTTCATCCTGTTCCTGTCCCGGCCGATCTACGCGGCTGCCGTGATCCTGGCCGGGTTTCTGGTCTTCGCCGGGCTTGGCAGTCTCTGTAGCCGGAGATTCGGGGGGCGACGCGGGAAGATATTACTCTATCCCGCGCTGTTCGGGATCGGCGTGATCAGCCTGGTTTACCATTGGCTGTTGCCCAGCCTGTTCGAGCATGCCAGTGGTTTTCCGGATGCGTTCCGCATCGCCATCAGCCTGCTGCTGATTGCGCCACTGGCCTTTTGCATGGGGATCCCGTTTCCACTGGGGCTGGAGCGATTCACGCATCGGTACCCACGCCTGATACCCTGGGCCTGGGCCATCAATGGTTGTGCCGCGGTCATGGGCGCCAGCCTGGCGACCCTGCTGAGCCTGCAGATCGGCAACAGCGGGGTGATGGTCGTGGCGCTTGGGCTCTATCTGCTGGCCTCCATTGCCTTCGCCAGGGGAAGCGGGGATCGCCAGGCCAGGCCCGGCCTGGGGCGGCGGTATGGCTTGTAGATGATCCTGGCGCGTCCCTGCGGACCCGGGTTGCCGCATCATGGCCAAGGCATGAGCCGGCAAGGGGCCGGCACCCGCCTTCAGGGAGCGCGATGGGGACGGTTCTGGTGCTTGCCCGCGGCATGCCTGCCGGTGCCCGGCTTGGCGCCATTCCGGCTCCGCTGGCTACGGCCGTGTTCTCCGCCGCTGCGCTTGGCCGAGGGTTTGCGGCCACGAAGCTGGCCCTGGCGTCCATTCTGGATCGGTTCAGCCCGGATACCCGGATCGGGAGCGTAGCCGTCGATGACGACACGGGGGACCTCGCGCTTGAGCAGGCGTTCGATATCCTTCAGCAGACTCCGCTCATCGATACAGACCAGGGACACGGCCTCGCCGGCCTGTCCGGCGCGTCCGGTGCGGCCGATGCGATGGATATAGTCCTCGGCGACATTGGGCAGTTCGAAATTGACTACATGCGGGAGCTGTTCGATGTCCAGGCCCCGGGCGGCGATATCGGTGGCCACCAGTACTCGCACCGTGCCACGCTTGAAATCGGCCAGGGCCTTGGTGCGGGCGCCCTGACTCTTGTTGCCGTGGATGGCCGCGGCACTGATGCCATCGTGCTCCAGCTGTTTGCAGAGGCGATTGGCGCCATGCTTGGTGCGGGTGAAGACCAGTACCTGCCGCCAGTCGTTCGAGCCGATCAGATAGGACAGCAACTCGCGCTTGCGAGCGCGGTCGACCGGGTGTACGACCTGGGCCACGGTCTCCGCCGCGGTGTTGCGGCGTTCCGCCTCGATCAGCACCGGACTGTCCAGCAGGCCATCGGCGAGCCGCTTGATCTCGTTGGAGAAGGTTGCAGAAAAGAGCAGGTTCTGTCGTTTGGCCGGCAACAGCGCCAGGACCTTGCGGATGTCCCGGATGAAACCCATGTCCAGCATGCGGTCGGCCTCGTCGAGGACCAGGATCTCGACCCGCGACAGGTCCAGGGTGCCCTGGCCGATATGGTCGAGCAGACGACCCGGGGTCGCCACCAGGATATCGACGCCCCGGCGCAGGCGGCTGATCTGCGGATTGATGCTCACGCCACCGAAGATGACCGTGGATGTCAGGGGCAGATGCTTGCCATAGCTCCTGACGCTCTCCTCGACCTGGGCGGCGAGTTCCCGTGTCGGGGTCAGGATCAGGGCCCGGATCGGACGCCGGCCCCTGGGCCGTTCGGCAGTCATCAGACGTTGCAGCAATGGCAGGGTGAAGCCTGCGGTCTTGCCGGTGCCGGTCTGGGCGCCGGCCATGAGATCGCCACCTTCGAGGACGACGGGGATGGCCTGCTCCTGGATCGGAGTAGGTTTGCTGTAGCCCTGATCGGACACAGCACGGAGCAGTTCGGCCGAGAGACCGAGGGAATCGAAAGACATAAGGTATTTTTCCTGAATGAGGCCTGACCGGGACACGGGGTCCAGGCCGGTCGGAGGCGTTGTGAATCTGTTGCGTGCGGGGTGGGGCGGATGCTTTACCACGACGGAATGCGCAGACCGGATGCGCTGTCTGCCCGGCAGTGTAACACAGTTTGTCCGTCGGCGGCTTGCCGGCGGTATCGAGGCCGTGCGGATCGAGGTATTGCCGGGACGCGTCGCTGTG
>CAZDOC010000003.1:0-150045 GCA_964506945.1 uncultured Gammaproteobacteria bacterium | reverse complement strand
GCGCAGGAGCGGGGTCAGTTCTCGCATTGTAGCATTGATCAGGATCTTGCTGTGCCTCGGTGCTGGATTTATGGTATTGATCAGGAACCAATGACGGCTGTGAAAGACAATATCTTCCTGGTGGGCTGCATGGGGGTCGGCAAGACCACCATTGGCCGCCAGCTGGCGCGTCGCCTGGAGCTGGAATTCGTCGACAGCGACCATGTGATCGAGGAACGCACCGGGGTCCGTATACCGGTGATCTTCGATATCGAGGGTGAGCAAGGTTTCCGTGAACGGGAGCGCAAGATCATCGAGGAACTGACCGGGCGACAGGGGATCGTACTCGCCACCGGGGGTGGCGCGGTGCTCGCGCCAGAGAACCGGGAACATCTGCGCGGGCGTGGTACGGTAGTCTATCTGCGGGCACCGCTGGAGCAATTGCTGGCCCGCACCAGCCGGGACCGGAACCGGCCATTGCTGGCGACGGGGGACCCTCGAGAGCGTCTGCGGGCCCTGATGGAGGAGCGAGACCCCCTCTACCGGCAGGTGGCCGACGTGATCGTCAATACCCGTCAGCGAACGGTGAAACAGATTATCAAGCGGATATGCACATACCTCGATGAAAACACTGACCGTTGAACTGGGCTCGCGCAGCTACCCCATCCACATAGGCGCAGGTCTGCTGGGACAGCCTGAATATCTGCGCCCTTTCATTCGTGGCGAGCAGCTGTTGGTGGTCAGCAACGAGACCGTGGCGCCGCTGTATCTGGAGGCCTTGTTGCCAGCCCTGGACGGGCTGAGGGTCGCCACCGTGATCCTGCCCGATGGGGAGCAATACAAGACCCTGGAGGTGCTGAACCGTATTTACGACACGCTGCTGGAACAGCACTTCGACCGCAGTTGCACGCTGCTGGCGCTGGGCGGCGGGGTGGTCGGTGACATGACCGGGTTTGCCGCCGCCAGTTATCAGCGTGGCGTGGATTTCATCCAGGTCCCGACCACGCTGTTGGCCCAGGTGGACTCCTCGGTCGGTGGCAAGACCGGCGTCAATCATGCCCTGGGCAAGAACATGATCGGCGCCTTCCATCAACCACGCTGCGTGGTGGCGGATACCACGACCCTGGATACCCTGGATGACCGGCAACTGGCCGCGGGCATGGCCGAGGTGATCAAATATGGCTTGATCCGGGATGCGGATTTTTTCACCTGGCTGGAACAGCATTGGCAGGCCCTGCGTGATCGCGACTCCGGGGCCCTGGCTCATGCGATCGCCGAATCCTGCCGCAACAAGGCGGAGTTAGTGGCCGAGGACGAATTCGAGGCCGGACAACGGGCCCTGCTGAATCTGGGTCATACCTTTGGCCATGCCATAGAGACCGGCATGGGTTACGGCACCTGGTTGCATGGCGAAGGCGTGGCCGCGGGCATGATGCTGGCGGCGGATCTGTCCCGGCGCATGGCATGGCTGAGTGAAACGGACTGCCGGCGTATCTCCCGTCTGCTGAGTCACTTCGACCTGCCGGTGCGTGGGCCAGCGGAATTGAGTGCGACACGGATGCTGGAGCTGATGGCCGTGGACAAGAAGGTACAGGGCGGGCGTCTGCGTCTGGTCCTGCTGGAGTCCCTGGGCAGGGCTGTCGTCAGTGAGACATTCGATGTGAATATGCTGAAGGCGACCCTGGATGCCGGCATGGCCCGGACGCCTGCGTAGCTGGTTATGGAACTGCGGGCCTATGCGGCGCACGAGTCCCGTTCGGCCGGGCGTGAGTACGCCGAGGCCAGTCCTGAATACCGCGGGGAATATCAGCGGGATCGTGATCGCATCATCCACTGCGCGGCCTTCCGCCGGCTGGAGTACAAGACCCAGGTCTTCGTCAATCATGAAGGGGACATGTTTCGCACCCGCCTCACGCATTCCATCGAGGTGGCGCAGATTGCCCGGACGATCGCCCGCGCCCTGGGCCTCAACGAAGACCTGACCGAGGCCATCGCCCTGGCCCATGACCTGGGACACACGCCTTTCGGACATGCCGGGCAGGATGCCCTCAATGCCTGTCTGCGTGAGTATGGGGGCTTTGAACACAACCTCCAGTCCCTGCGGGTGGTGGAGCGACTGGAGCGGCGTTATCCGGACTTTCCAGGCCTGAATCTCACCTTCGAGACCCGCGAGGGGATCCTCAAGCATTGCCCATCGGAGCTGGCCTGGGATCTGGGTCGCCTGGGCGAACGCTTCATCGAGGGCCGGCAGCCGGGCCTGGAGGCCCAGGTTGCCAACATCGCCGACGAGATCGCCTACAATAACCATGATATCGATGATGGTTTACGGGCCGGCCTGTTGCAGATGACACAATTGCGGGATGCGGAGCTTTTCGAGCAGGAGTATCTCGAGGTCGAGAGGCTCTGGGGCGTTCTGGAGCCCCGGCGTGCCGGTACCGAGGTGATACGGCGCATGATCAACAGGCAGGTTATCGATCTCATCGAGACCAGCCAGGCGCGGATAGGTCGGTTGCAGCCAGAGGATATCGGCTCCGTGCGCGCCTGCAGTCGTCCGCTGATAGGGTTCTCCGCGCCCATGCGCGAGCAGCATCGGGTTCTTAAACGTTTTTTGCACCGGTATCTGTATCGCCATGGGCATGTCCTGGAGATGACCGAGCATGCGCACAGGGTTGTGAGCGCACTGTATCAGACCTACAGTGATGACGTTCGCAGCCTGCCAGGAGATACGCGTGCGGGGATAGAGCGGGACCTGCAGCCACAACTCGGTGAGACGGCCGGGCTGGCCCGCGGGGTGGCGGACTACATCGCCGGAATGACGGATCGTTTTGCGCTCGCGGAGTATCAACGCCTGTGCACATAGCGTGGTAGGGGAGATACCGTGCCCATAGATGACAGACAGCACACGGCGGGAGTGGAGGATCCGTTCTCGGCCGGCCGGTCCCGGCACCCCTTCTATGTCAGCGCCTCACTGGCGCAGCGCCTCGACTTGCTGCAGCACCTGGTGGACTACAGCCATCAGCCCATCCTGGTGCTGGGCGAAGCCGGCGCCGGCAAGACCCGCATGCTGGATGAGCTGATGCAACGGGCCGAGGAAAACTGGCGCGTGGCGGTGGTCGACGCCAGTTACAGCAATACCGGGACGGCGCTGATGTCGGTTCTGGCCGCCGCCTATGGGGTGCTGATTGAAGGGGCCGATGAAAGCGAGCAGTTCGCTGCCCTGGAGGCCCAGTTGCAGGCCTATGCCCGGGCCATGCTGATCCCGGTATTGTTGCTGGACAATGCCCAGTTACTGGCGGATCCGGCGTTCGGTCGCCTGCTGGACCTGATGCAGGCGGGTGAGGTGGACGATAACGGCCTGCGAGTGGTGATGTTCTGTGAACCCGCCGCGGGCGCGCATATCAACTCCCTGGTTCTGGCCCGGCATGCCCAGGGCATCACCCACAGTATCGACATCCCGGCCCTCAGTGACGATCAGATCGATGAGTATCTGGCCCTCTACCTGGACCAGGTCGACGGCGGGGAAGGGATCCATTTCGATGATGATGAATTCGACCTGATCCGTCGTGAGTCGGCCGGCCTGCCCGGCAAGATCAATCACATCGCCTCGGGTCTGCTGGCTGGAGAGTCCTCCGTGGAGGATCTCGACAGCGTGCCGGCAGGGGTCATGGGTCCATGGTTACGGGACTCCGGGCGGGGTCGGTACCTGTTGCTGGGGGCCGTCCTGCTGGGCATCTTCATCACCGCCCTGTGGCAATGGCTGGCGCCGGATGAAGAGGGTGCCGGCGCCGGCCTGGATGAGATCGCCCTGACCCTGCCGCGAGCCCGGGATGGGGCCGGCGAGGCCCTGGTCCGGCTGCCTGAAGTCGCGCCGGATCCGGGGGCTGCCGTCCCCGCGCCCCGTACAGACGGGCTCGAGGGCGCAAGGCCCACCGGGACATCCACGATCACCGAGGCCCCGGCAGCGGTCGCGACCGTCACACCGGAACCCCCGGCTGAAATACCGGTTGCCGGCAGTGGCGGCCACGCGCAGTCCCTGCCGGCACCAGCGCAGACCGAATCGCGGCCCAGGAATGGCCAGCCCGAGTCCGCGAGCCAGGGATCGCCGGGGCCGGCTGCGCCGGCATCGGCATCGGCGGGCAGCGCGGTCCCCGCCGCCGCTCCCCGGCCAGCGACAGTCGAAAAGACACCGTCATCCGTGCCGGTGGTTCCGCCACCACGGACCACCGCGAAAAAAAACGAGCCAGCCAGCGGTTCCTCCCATGCAACGGGATCGAAACCCACCCCTGCACCGACACGGTCTGGCGCCGGCGCCAGCGGCGAGGCCTGGCTGGCCAGCCTGCCGCGGGGCGCCTATGTCATCCAGTTGTTCGGTTCCTATGACAGGGCCGGGGCGCTGGCCTTCATGCGCAAGTACCGCAAACTGGGCGATCTCGCCCTGCTGCGCACCCGCCACAAGCGGCGCGACTGGTATGTGGTCGTGCATGGAAAATATGCGGGCAGACAACAGGCCCTGCGGGCGGTGCGGCACCTGCCCGGGTCATTGCGGCGGCTGAAACCCTGGGCCAGGGAGGCCGGGGCCCTGCTGGAGGCGGTGAGGCTGGCGAACTAGCGGCGTCGCGGCCCCGTTGCCCAGGCGTTTTTTTGGGCGGGGCGCGCCTTTTTCGGGCCGTGTCGTGATAGATTGACGCCTTTGCATCATCGTACAGGGGATCCCATGTCAGAGGACATTCAAAACGACATCTTGCTGCGGGCCTTGCTCAGGCAACCGGTCGAGCGCACGCCCATATGGGTCATGCGCCAGGCCGGCCGCTATCTGCCGGAATATCGCGCCATCCGTCAGCGCGCCGGAGATTTCATGGCCCTGTGCCAGACCCCGGAGCTGGCCTGCGAGGTCACCCTGCAACCCGTACAGCGCTTTGATCTGGATGCGGCGATCCTGTTTTCGGATATCCTCACCGTGCCGGACGCGATGGGACTGGGCTTGTCCATCAACGAGGGGGTGGGGCCGGTGTTCGAGCGGCCGGTGCGCGATGCCGCCGCTATCGATGCCTTGCCGATGCCCGATCCCGAACAGGAACTGGGCTATGTCATGGATGCGGTGCGCCTGATCCGCCGCGAGCTGGACGGTCGCCTGCCCCTGATCGGATTTTCCGGCAGCCCCTGGACCCTGGCTACCTATATGGTCGAGGGTCGCGGCAGCCGTGAGTTCCGCGCCGCCAAGGGCCTGCTGTATGAGCAGCCACGGGTCCTGCATCGTCTGCTGGCGCACCTGGCGAGCGCGGTCAGCGCCTATCTGAATGCCCAGATTGCCGCCGGAGTGCAGGCGGTGATGATCTTCGATACCTGGGGGGGCGCCCTCAGTGACGCGGCCTTCCGGGAGTTTTCGCTGCAATACATGAGCCGGATTGTCGCCAGTCTGAGCCGGGAGTCCGGGGGCCGGCGGGTACCCGTGGTGTTGTTCACCAAGGGTGGCGGCCAGTGGCTGGAGGCGATCGCCGACAGCGGTTGTGACGCCATCGGCCTGGACTGGACCTGCGATATCGCCGGCGCCCGCGCCCGGGTGGGCGGGCGGGTGGCCCTGCAGGGCAATATGGATCCGGAGGTGCTCTATGCCTCGCCGGACCGTATCCGCGCCGAGGCGGGCAGGATCCTGGAGGCCTATGGCAAGGGCAGTGGACATGTCTTCAACCTCGGTCACGGCATCACCCCGCAGGTGGACCCGGATCACCTCGGTGTCCTGGTGGAGGCGGTACATGAACTCAGCCGGCCCTGGCATGTCGATTGAACGGGCGTATCCAGCGAAGCCATGAACATCGTCCACAAACTGGTGCTGGCGTCGAAGGGATTCTGCATGGGCGCGGCGGATGTCGTTCCCGGCGTCAGCGGGGGCACCATGGCCTTCATCCTGGGGATCTATCCCAGCTTGCTGCAGGCCATTCGCTCCTTCGATCTCGAACTGCTGCGCCTGCTCGGCAGTGGCCGCCTGCGACAGGCCCGCGATCATGCCCATCTGGGGTTTCTGATCCCGCTGTTGCTGGGCGACTTCGCCGCGCTGATGTTTTTCACCCGCATCGTGCCCCTGCCGCAGCTGATCATCACCGATCCGGAACCGGTCTATGGCCTGTTCTTTGGTCTTATCATCGGTTCCATCATCATCCTGATGCGTTCCATGCCGCCCTGGCGGCCGATAGGCTGGATACAATTGCTGCTGGGCCTGGCCCTGGGCTGGTATGTGATCACCCTGGTGCCGATGAACACCCCGGAGACGCCGGGCTTCGTCTTTTTCAGCGGCGCGGTGGCGATCTGCGCGATGATCCTGCCGGGCATATCGGGTTCCTTCATCCTCTTGATCCTGAAGAAGTACGCCTATATCTTCGATGCCGTCGGACGCCTGGACCTGGGCATCATCCTGCCCTTCGCGGCGGGAGCCATCGCCGGGCTGATGGTCTTTTCCCGCATCCTGGTCTGGTTGCTGAAACACTACTATCAGGCTACGGTGCTGGCCATCAGCGGGATCCTGATGGCTTCCCTGTGGTCGATATGGCCGTTCCAGGAACGGGTCTACGAGACCGTGCGCGACAAGCCGCGCCTGATCGCATCCACCCCGATCTGGCCACCATCCTGGGACGGCGGCCTGATACTGCCCCTGGCCCTGATGCTGACGGGGCTGGCGGCGGTGCTGCTGATCAGCCGCCTCGCCGGCGGCAAGGCCGGATGAGGCCCATGGCGCCAGCGTTATCGCCACAGTCATAGGAACGCTATAATCGCCAGATATGGAAATCCCGGGCTTTAAAATCACACGCACCATCGGCCAGGGCGGCATGGCCACCGCCTATCTGGCCGTGCAGGAATCGCTGGGTCGCGAGGTGGTGCTGAAGATCCTGAATTCCGCCCGGGTCGAGTCACCCGAAAGCGTCGAGCGCTTCCTCAACGAAGGCCGTATCGTCGCCAAGCTGAATCATCCCTACATTATCACCATCTATGATATCGGTATCGCCGAGGATCTCATCTATATCTCCATGGAGTATGTGGAGGGCGGCGATCTGAAGGATCGCATGGCGGATTTTTCCAACCCCGCCAGGGCCCTGGATCTGATCGTCAAGGTAGGCGGCGCCCTGGGGGCGGTACACAAGCACGGCATCATCCACCGGGACGTGAAGCCGGGGAATATTCTGTTCCGCAATCTCGACACCCCCCTGCTGACCGACTTCGGGATCGCCAAGGAGGTCGAACTCGACCACGACCTGACCTCTACCGGCATCTTCCTCGGCAGTCCCAACTACATGGCCCCTGAGCAGGCCGACGGTGGCGGCATCGACGGACGCGCCGATATCTACAGCCTCGGCATCATCCTGTTCGAGATGCTCACGGGGGAGAAACCCTACAAGTCACGCTCGATCGTGGATCTGATCGTGCAGCACAAGCAGGCGCCGATCCCGCGCCTGCCGGATGCGTTGCAGGCTTATCAGCCGTTGCTGGACCTGATGCTGGCCAAGCGGCGTTCGGATCGTTTCCGGGATGTCGACAGCATGCTGCATTTCATCCAGAAGCTGCAGGTCAGCGGTGAGGTCGTGACCATAGAAAAGGCGGTCAGCAACCCGGATTTCGATATCAGCGGTGTACACCAGCGACCGGAACCGGTGGCGCCGGCTCCGGTCGTGGGTGGCCCGGAGTCCACGGTGGAAAGACGGCCGCGCAATACCCTGCTGGCGGCCTTGCTGCTGGTCGCCGTCGGGATCTACGGGGGACTGGAATTTGCCGAGCGCAGCCTGAATGCCCCGAGCGAGGCCAGCCTGCCGGCCCTGCCGGCGGCGTTGCCGGGACCCGCGGCGCTCCCCGCGCCGCCGCCAGCCGGGTCGCTGGCCGGAACGGAACCGATCCCGGATACAGCCGAGGTCATGCAGGCCTTGCGCTGGCTGGCGCGTAGTTGCCTGCAGGATTACAAACTGATCAGCCCGCCCAAGGACAATGCCTATTATTACTATACCCGCATGCTGGAGATCGATCCCACGAGCCGGGAGGCGCGCGAGGGCTTGTTGAAGGTGGCGGAACGGTTCGCGCGGCTGGCGGAACGTGAGCTTGCGGACAACCATGTCCAGAGGGCACGGGAATATATCGCCCTCGGCCTCAGGATCGATCCCGCCAATCAGGCCCTGCTGGCGCTCAAGGAACTGGCGGTGGAGAAGCCGCCTGGTCTGTGGCGGCGGCTGACGCAGATGCTGGGGCGTCACTGAGCGGCGCCTCTTTCCGCAGCAGTCTGCGGGCCTTCTCGGTGCGGGCGTTTTCCCAGCGTTCCACCAGGGCCTTGAGTCGTTCGGCGCTTGGTGTGGTCTGTTGCGGCCCGGGGCCCGCCGCCGGGGATCCCTGGCGCTGGTCCGGGGCGCTCACCGCACCGGCCGATGGCGGTGTCGCCGGGGTGCCCTGCAGGATCTCCTCCAGTTCCTTGTCACTGGTCTTTTCGCCCAGCAGTTTTTCCACCGCCAGCCTCAGCCTGGCGGTGCGTTCGCTCTCGGCACGGGTCCGTTTGTCCTGATCGGCGGCCATGAAGGCCTGTCGCCGCAGGCTCAGGCGCTGCTCTTCGGTGACCGGGCGCGCGGTGTCATCCACCAGCTGGCCCCGTTCGAAGACATACACCCTGGGTCCCTGTTCGGCACCCCGGTACCAGGCCGGTGGCGTCCCGGACAATTGCGTGGTGCCGGTGTCCGGGCTGGTCCACTGGTACATGCGTGCCTGTAGCGGCACGGAACACAACAACAATACGATAGGGATGATGATCCGGACTGATGTCATCTGCGCTGACCCACGACGATGTTTCACCGCAGTATAGCATCTCACGCCGCTGTATCCGGGTGGGCCCGGGTCCATGGTCAGCAGCGCCCGGCCGCCGGGCCCGGCAAGCCTTCAGGACCCATGGAGCGGCCGGACGTCGTATTGCCTGGCGGCGTCAACGGGTCCGGCGACGGCGGCCCAATGACAGCAGGGCACTGGCAAGGAGTATCCAGGTCGCCGGCAGGGGAATGCTGCTCAACTGGCCCCGCAGGCTGAAGTTGTCCACTCTCCAGGTGCCGCTGGAGCTCGTCGCGCCATCGCCCAGCAGCAGGATCCGGACCGTGCCGGTCAGGGCCGTGGAGGCCAGCGTCCCGCCCTGGTGCTGGAAGGAGCGGGAGGTCGTGGCGCCGGCCACCTGCTTCCCGTCGATGTCGAGTTGCCAGTGTCCCGGTCCGGTGGCGGAGGACTTTTCATCGAAGTCGAAGCGGCTCAGGCTCAGGGTGTGGGTGGCGGGTATGTCCATGCTGAAGGCAAAGGCGTTGCCGTCCTGCCAGTCCCTGGCCGCGATCGCGCGACCGCCGACCCCGCTGAAACTGGTCAGGGTGTCGTCCAGATCCCGCCAGGCAGCGGCGGCCAGTGGCGCGAGGACAAAGCCCGGATCCGCGGTGAACAGCCCGGAGGCATCCTCGAAATCAAAGCTGACCACCACCCCGGCCCGGGCCGGGGTGGACAGCAGCCACAGTAGCAGCAGGGTGGATATTGGCAGCGAACGACACGGGCTCATGCGGATCCTCCTTGGTCGTGAATCGGAACGGGTGTTCCCCATGGCGTTATTTCTAGCCCCGGCATGACGGTCTGGCGAGGGTATTTTTTCCCGAAACTTGCGGGACTTCCGTGAAATGCCCACAATCAGGGGACTCATGGCGGGCGCAGGGATGTCGATATGGCCAAGAAGATGCACCGCAATTCGTTGCAGCCGGACTACAAGCTGCACTGGTATCGTATTGAGCGCATCCTGGGTCAGGGTGGCTTCGGCATCACCTATCTGGCCTATGATTACAACCTCGACCGGCGCGTGGCGATCAAGGAATACCTGCCCATGGAACTGGCCGTGCGCGAGGGTGATTTTTCCGTCTACCCGGCCTCCGAGGCCCAGGACGAGCGCTACCGCTGGGGCCTGGAGCGCTTCATCGCCGAGGCCCGCACCCTGGCCAGGTTCAAACACCCGAACATCGTTCGCGTGCTCAGTGTGTTCGAGGAGAACAACACCGCCTACATGGTGATGGAATACGAGCATGGGGAGAGCATGCAGGAACTGCTGAGCCGGCGTGAGGTGCTGGAAGAGCAGGAGATCATCAAGATCGTCTTTCCCATCATGGGTGGTCTGGAACTGGTGCATGAGACCGGCTTCGTCCACCGTGATATCAAACCGGCGAATATCTTCCTGCGCGAGGACGGGAGTCCGGTCTTGCTGGATTTCGGTTCCGCGCGCCAGGCCCTGGGGGAAAAGACCAAGTCACTGACCAGTATCGTCTCTCCGGGGTACGCCCCTTTCGAACAGTATTACAGCAAGAGCGATCGCCAGGGACCATGGACGGATATCTATGGACTGGGCGCAACCATGTACCGGGCCTTGTCGGGTCGCGCACCCATGGATGCCATCGATCGCAGCGAGGCGATCCTGAAGGCCGAGCGGGACATCTTCGTCACGGCCCGTGAACTGGGCCAGGACCGGTATTCACAACGGTTCTTGCAGGCCGTCGATCACGCGATCAAATTCTCCGAAAAGGATCGGCCCCAGTCCATCCGGGTCTGGATGGCGGAATTCGGGGTCCCTGGAGAGGCGCCGGTAACCGGCAGTGGTCCTGGAAATGCGGCCGACACGAATTCCGACTCCGCCGAGGATGAGGCCACCAGCATCGATCTGACCACGGGTGAGCTCTTTGCCTCCACGGTCAAGATGGAGCCGACTGCAGTGGCGCCCCCCGGGGCCGATATCGAAACGGTCATCGACCCGGGTTTCCAGGCCGGGACCCGCTCCGGGAAACGGCCTTTCTGGGTGCTTGGGGGCTTGTTCATGGCCCTGCTGGTGATCACCGGGGGGCTGGTCTATTCCGGTCCGGGACGGGAACTGTTGTCGCAGTGGCCCGGGGGGGGCGGTACACCGGACCTGGCCGACCCGCCATCGGTCCCCGACCCCGCAACGGCGGCGGTCGGCCTGTCGAAGCCCACGGGCGTGCAGGAGAAATCGTCACCGGTGGGGGTGACAGCAGCTGTTTCCGGCATGGCTGCTGAATCATCGCCAGGCTCGTCCGGCCCCGAAGCAGACAAGGGCATCACCGGCTTGACGGACCGCGGGGTTGCGTCGACAGACTCGGGCCAGGGGTCCGTGGAAGGTGATCAGAATGGCCGCCAGGTCCAGGCCGGCATGACGCCGGGAAGACCACCGCCAAGCGTACCGATTGCGGCAGTACCTTTGGTGACGGAATCTGGACCAACAAAACCCTCTGCAGCGGATATCGCCGCCTCGGAGCCGACCGGGCCAGAACCTGCGGCGCCGGTCGGGGTTGCTGCTGTGACTACGCCGTCGGCCCTGGACCTGCTCCTGGAGCGGGCCGGGGCGGCCCTGGCATCGGGCCAACTGATTATGCCGGAAGGAGACAATGCCCTGGCCCTGTACCGTCAGGCACGGCAGCTCGAGGAGGATGATCCCCGCACCCGGACCGGACTGGAGCGGCTCGGAATCCGGCTGGCGGCCCGCGCCGAGCAGGCCCTGACCAGGGGGGATTTCGAGGCCGCCGGGGCTGATATCGACGCGGCCGTGGGCCTGCGTCCAGGAGATGACAACCTGCGCAGGCTGCAATCGGAGTTGCAGCGGGCGCAGCGCCGGGAGGCGGACAGGCAGCGTATCGGCGAGCTGCTGGGCCTGGCCCGTGAGGCCATGGGCAGGGATGATCTTGTGCGCCCGGTGCAGGCCAGTGCGCTGGGCTATTATCGTCAGGTGCAGGCGCTGGATCCGGGCAATACCGAGGCCGAGTCCGGCCTGACGGTGATCACCGATGCCCTGGCCGAGGAGGCGGCCAGGGCGGTCGCGGGGAATGATTTCGAGCAGGCCCGGGAGGCCTTGAACCAGGCCCTGGCCATCCGCCCGCAATCCGCGCGTCTTCAGGCGGAACGGCAGCGCCTGCGCCAGGCAGAGGCGGAGCGGCGGATGGCGCGTGAGCAGGACGCGCGCCTACGGGGCCTGCTGGCGGATGCGGAGGCCGATCTGGCCGCCTTGCGGCTAACCTCGCCCAGGGGCAGGAACGCCCTGGAAAAATATCGCCAGGCAGAGCAGCTGGACCCCGGCAATTCAGGTGCCGAGGCCGGTTTGAGGCGCATCGTCGGGCGCTATGTCGCCCTGGCCGGGAAGGCGGAATCGGCGGGGCGGCTGGACCAGGCCACGGCCTATCTGGACAAGGCCGCCAAGGTCCTGCCCGGGGCCGCGAACATCGCCCTGGCGCGTGAATCGCTGGCCTTGAAACGGAGCCGGCACGAGTTGCGTGAACAGCAGGCGCAACGACAGCGACAGATCGAGGCCGGGGTCCGGCGCCAGGCGCGGGAGCAAGACCGGCGGCAGCAGGAGCAGCGGCGCCAGGCCGAGCGTGAACGCCAGATCAGCGCGGCCCTGGAGGCTCAGTTCCGGGCTGAGCAGGAACAGCGGCGCCAGGCTGAGGAAAAGGCCCGCCTGGAGGCGCCGACCATGAGCCTGCGCATCACCGGTCTGGGTGAACGCTACAAGCCGCAGGGGGTGTCCGCGGCGAAACTGGCGCCCGAGATCATCAGCAAGCTGACCGCCGCGGGCTGGGAGGTCCTGGGTGAGAAACGGATCGGCCAGCGGCCCAATGCCCTGCTGATGCATGTGAAGTTCCATGCCAACTACAACGACTCCACCGGCATCTATTCCTACGCGGTATCGGTCAATATCCGTGAGCGGGCCAGGTTGCCGGAGGCCGATGACCGCTTCGCAACGGTGCCGATCTGGTCCAAGGGACAGAACGGCATCGCCCAGGCGTATGACTTCCGCAAGCTGAATGGCATCATCATGAAGTTCGTGGCCCAGTTTCTGGCCAGCCACTCACGCCTGTGACCCGGCCCGGGCCTCAAGGCCGCTGCATCTCCTCGCTTGTCAGTATATAGGGCAGGCTGGCCAGGAGTGAGTCATTACTGACATAGTGCATCGCCCGCGCCCTGACCGGCTCGCGCACGATCACGCCACCGAAGCCGATGAAATCCACCCCGGCCTCCAGGGTTTCGGCATCGGTCATGCCGTCGCCGATCATCACGGCCCGCGCGCCGTCCGGCAACAGCCGCCGGCAGATCTCGGCCTTGCCGCCGCTGCGCGCCAGCGGGGAGGTGGTGTCGAAACCGGCGTAGTCACCCTGATCGTCCAGCAGCAGGGAGACCGCGTGCACGGCCTCCGGCGCCAGGCCCAGTGCCCCGGCCAGCGGCAGGATAGCCTGCCTGAGGCCGCCGCTGATGATGTGTACCCGTTTGCCCAGTCGCAGCAGGCGGCCGATGGTCTCCACCGCCCCGGGCACGCAGTGTTCGATGTAGCAGTCGGCCAGCCATTCCAGGTCCCCGCGGCATGGCCGGATCAGTTCCAGGCGGCGGGCATAGATGGCCTCCAGCGGGGTCGTCCCGTTCATGGCCCCGGCCGTCAGCCGCGCCATCTCTCCGCCGAGCCCGGCGCGGCGGGCCAGCTCGTCTATGCCTTCGACCGCGCTCAGGGTGCTGTCGCAGTCGAACAGGACATGGTCGTAGGTCATAGCGCGATCTGTATGGCGGACTTCAGGGGGCCTATGTCGCGGATATTCTGCATGGCCCGTGCGTCCAGGGGCCGGGAGATCCCGATGATGGCCATGGCATCGGGCTGGTCCGCGGCGATGCCGATCTGCATGCGCGAGATATTGATCCGGGCGTCACCGATCACCTTGCCCAGCGCCGCGACCACGCCCGGCTGGTTGCGATGGCGGGTGATCAGCAGGGTGCCCTCGGGGACGGCCTCTATTTCATAGTTGTCTATGGCGACGATACGCGGGTGTTTCTCTCCCAGCAGGGTGCCGCTCAGGCGGGTGCAGTGATCGCCATAGCGGCCGCTGACGCTGATCAGGGAGACATAGTCCTGGGACTCCTCGGAACGGGATTCCGTCAGCGCGATCCCCTGGCGCCTGGCCAGCGAGGTGACATTGACACGGTTGACCGGGATGGAGAGCTCCTCGTCCAGCAGTCCGACCAGGGTCTCCACCGCCACCGGGTGCGGATCGACCTCGGCGGCGCGGCCGTACAGGGCCACCTCGACCTGTTCCAGGGGGCCGTCCACCAGCCTGGCCAGCAGCCGGCCCAGGGTATGGGCCAGGTCCTGGTAGGGACGCAGGCGATGCAGCTCCTCCGGCGCCACGCGCGGCAGGTTGAGGGCGTTGATGGCCTCGCCGGTGCGCAGGAAGGTGACCGCCTGACGGGCGATCTCGACGCTGACGGCGACCTGGGCCTCGCGGGTCGAGGCACCCAGGTGCGGGGTGAAGACGACCGTGTCCAGGTCCAGCAGCGGCGAATCCCTGGGCGGCTCCTGGGCATAGACGTCCAGCGCGGCGCCGGCCAGGTGACCGGATCGCAGGGCCTCGAACAGGGCCTGCTCGTCCACCAGTCCGCCACGCGCGCAGTTGATCAGACGCGCACCGGGTTTCATCGCGGCAATCCGTTCCGAGTCGATGATGTTGCGGGTGTGGTCGTTCATCGGGCAGTGCAGGGTCAGGTAGTCGGCCTCGGCGATCAGGGTATCCAGGTCACAGTTCTCGACGCAGTGCTCCGCGAAGACCTCCGGGGTGACGAAGGGATCGAAACCGATCACCCGCATGTTCAGACCCAGGGCGCGCTTGGCGACGATACGGCCGATGGTGCCGAAACCCAGGATGGCCAGGGTCTTGTGGGCCAGTTCCGAGCCCATGAAACGGGAGCGTTCCCACAGGCCGGCGCGCACCGAGCGGTCCGCCTGCGGCAGGTGGCGGCTCAGCGACATCATGTGCGCCAGGGCCAGTTCCGCGGTGGTGGTGGCATTGGCATCCGGGGTGTTCATGACGATGATGCCCCGCTCGGTGGCGGCGGGGACGTCGATGTTGTCGACCCCGATACCGGCCCGGCCGATGAGCTTGAGCCGGGCGGCGGCATCGAGTACCCGCTGGGTGACGGTGGTGCCGCTGCGGATCAGCAGGCCGTCATAGTCGCCGATCCGGGAGCAGAGTTCGTCCTCCGTGAGCCCGGTGGCGACATCGACCTCGATGTCGGTCTGTTCGTTGAGTAGTGTCAGGCCCGCGTCCGCGAGCTTGTCGGATACCAGTATCTTTGCCATGTCTTCAACCCCGGCTGATGGTGCGTTGCAGCATTATAGGGCCCGGACCGGCTGCAGACAATCATCCGCGTATTCTGCGTAAAAAAGGGAGCCTCTGGGCTCCCTCTGGTCGGGTCGGGGATCGTGCTGGGCGTTTATACGGCCGCCTGCTGGCGGCGCTGGCGCACCGCCCCGGCCAGCTCGTGCAGCAGGGTGTCGGTATCCTCCCAGGCCATGCAGGCATCGGTGATGCTCTGGCCGTAGGTCAGCGGCTTGCCGGGCACGACCTTCTGGTTGCCGGCGACCAGGTGGCTCTCCAGCATCAAACCGATGATGCGCCGGTCGCCACCGGCGACCTGGCCGGCGACATCGCGGCAGACGACGATCTGGCGATCCGGGTCCTTGCCGCTGTTGGCATGGCTGCAGTCGATCATGATGGCCGGGGACAGGCCCGCCTGCTGCAGTTTCGCCGCGGTCTCTTCCACGCTGGCGGGATCGTAATTGGGCTTGTTGTCGCCGCCGCGCAGGATCACGTGGCAGTCGGTATTGCCGGTGGTGGAGAAGATCGCCGACCGCCCGGTCTTGGTCAGGGACATGAAATGATGCGGTTTGGAGGCCGAGACGATGGCGTCGATGGCGATCTGGATGCTGCCGTCGGTGGCGTTCTTGAAACCCACCGGGCAGGACAGGCCGGAGGCCAGTTCACGGTGGCACTGGGACTCGGTGGTGCGCGCGCCGATGGCGCCCCAGGCGATCAGATCGGCGACATACTGCGGACTGATGAGATCCAGGTATTCGGTGGCCGTGGGGATCCCCATCTCGGCCAGGTCCAGCAACAGGGCGCGCGCCGCGCGCAGGCCGTCGTTGATGCGGAAGCTGCCGTCCAGGCCCGGATCGTTGATCAGCCCCTTCCAGCCCACCGTGGTCCGGGGTTTCTCGAAATAAACCCGCATCACCACCAGCAGGTCGTCGGCCAGGTCCAGCAGCGGCTGTTTCAGACGCGCGGCATAATCGCGCGCGGCCTCGACATCATGGATGGAGCAGGGGCCGGTGACCACCAGCAGGCGGTCGTCCTCGCCACGCAGGATCTTGCGAATGGCCTCGCGGGCATGGAAGATGGTCTCGGAGGCGCGCTCGCTGAGCGGCAGCTCGGCATGGACCTGTTCCGGGGCCGAGACCTCGGTGATCTTCCGGATACGTAAATCGTCTGTCTTTTGCATGTCTTCAGTCTTGTGTTGCCGGGAATGAGGGCCCGCTATTCTCACATAGCTGACGGCCGGTGTCAGATGGCGCGCGCGTGGATGGACGCGGCGTCAGCCCGGGGGCCAGCCGAAACCGCGGCCGCCGAGGATATGCAGGTGCAGGTGAAAGACGCTCTGGCCGGCCGCCTCGCCGTTGTTGACGACCACGCGGAAGGCCTCGCCGCAGCCCTGTTCACCGGCGATCTCCGCCGCCTTCAGGAGCAGGTGACCGAGCAGGCCCTGGTCATCCGGGCCGGCATCGGTGAGACGCGCCAGCGCTTGTTTGGGGATCACCAGCACGTGCACCGGGGCCTGCGGATTGATGTCGCGAAAGGCCAGGCAGAGATCGTCTTCATAGACGATATCGGCCGGGATCTCACGGGCGATGATCTTGCTGAACAGGGTATCGGACATGGCGTCGCCTCGCTTCAGGATGCGTGCTGATAGTAATCCATCAGGATCTGCGCGACCTCCGGCCGGGAGAATTCCGGTGGTGGCGCGATACCGTTGCCGAGCATCTCGCGCACCTTGGTGCCGGACAGCAGCACGAAGTCTTCCTTGCCGTGGTCCGGGGCCTCGTTCATCATCACCACGCGCCCCAGTTTCTTCGACCAGGCGGTGTGATCGGCCTTGAATATCTCGATCTCCAGGGCGCCCTCGGGCACCTGTTCGTCGAAGATGGCCTGGGCGTCGAAGGGGCCGTAGTAATCGCCGACACCGGCGTGATCGCGGCCGACGATGAAATGCGTGGCGCCCATGTTCTGGCGGAACACCGCATGCAGGACCGCCTCGCGCGGGCCGGCATAGAGCATGTCGAAGCCGTAGCCGGTGATCATCACGGAATTCGGCGGGAAATACAGTTCCACCATCTTGCGGATGCAGTCATCGCGGACCTGGGCCGGGATGTCGCCGGGCTTGAGCTTGCCCAGCAGCATGTGCACACAGCAGCCATCGGCGTCCAGGCGCTCCATGGCCATGCGGCACAGTTCCTCGTGGGCGCGGTGCATCGGGTTGCGGGTCTGGAAGGCGACGATGCGCTGCCAGCCACGCTCGGCGATCTCGTTGCGGATCTCGACAGCGGTACGGAAGGTATCGGGGAAATCCTGCTGGAAATAGCTGAAATTCAGGACCTGGATGGGGCCGGATATGGCGTGCCGGCCAAGACCCCTGAAGGTCGCGACCCCCGGGTGCCCGGGGTCCAGGGTGCCGAATATCCGTTCCGCCATGCGGTCGATCTGGGCATCCGTGACCTCCTCGATGGCCTCGATATCCATCACCGCCAGCACCGGATGCCCCTCGATATTGGGGTCCCTCAGGGCGATACGGCGCGCCTCGCCGATGCTGTCGAGGTCATCGCTCAGGTTCAGCACCGGGACCGGCCAGAACAGGCCGCCGGTGGTATGCAGGGTCTCGGCCACGCTCAGGGCATCGGCAAGGTTCATGTAGCCGGGCAGGGGGTTGAAATAACCGGCGCCGAGCATCACGGCATTGGCCGCGGCGGCCGAATTCAGCAACAGCGAAGGCAGCGACTCGGCCTCGTGGGCCAGGCGGTGGTGGGTGTCCGCATCATAGACGAAGCGCGGGTTGAGGCTGTCCGAGCCGTGGGGTCTGATCATCTTGTATTCACCGGTGAGACTGTAAAGGGATGGGATTCTATAGCTTCGCATGCTGCAGTGCCAGAGACGGGCTTGTCCCCGAGGCCGCCTTCAGTCAGGCTGCGCTCCGGACGACCCCCCCCTGGCCCCGGGCGGACCGTCTGCCACCAGCGCCGCCAGGACCTCCGGCAATTGGCCGGACTGGCCGAGGTAGGGGGCCATATGGATGTCGAGTCGGGGGTTCCGGTCCCGTTGCTCCTGCATGATGGCCGGGATATCCATGTGGATATGGCGGCCGGAGACGAGGAAATAGGGCAGCAGGGTAATGCTTTCACACCCCCTGGCGATGCAGTGTTCCATGGCCGCCCCGATACCGGGATCGGCGAGTTCCAGGAAGGCGGGTTCGATGAGGTCGAAGTCGGTCGCCAGCCTGTCGGCCAGACGCCGGCACAGGTCCTCGACCTCCGCATTCGCGGCCGGCAGGCGGCTGCCATGGGCGATCAGCAGCAGGGCCTTCACAGGCGGTTGTCCGGTTCGAAGAAGACCCAGCGCAGCTGTGGCAGCCTGTCCTTGAGGGCGGCCTCGCAGCGGTTGATGGCGGCGATCATCTCGTCGGGGCGCTGATAGTCGTGCATGCGCGCCTTGACCGCGACCATCACGTCCTTGCCGAGCTGCAGGGTGATCAGGTTCAGCACGGCATCGATCTCGCCACGTTGCTCCAGGCTGGTCAGGATCTCCCTGCGCACGTCCTCCTCGACACTCTGGCCGATCATCAGGCCATGGACCTCGATGCCGATGCCGATGGCGACCAGGACCAGCAGGGCGCCGATGGCGATGCTGCCCCAGGCGTCATAGACCGGGTTGCCGCTGATGATCGTGGCCAGGATCGCGGCCAGCGCCAGGCTCAGGCCGATCAGGGCCGCCGTATCCTCGCCCAGCACCACGATCAGTTCACTCTGACGTGTGTCCCGGAACCAGCGCCACAGCGAGCGGCCGTTGCGGACCTTGTCGATCTCGCGCAGGCAGCCCCGCAGGGAGATGCCCTCGGCGATCATGCTGAACAGGAGGATCGCGATCGCCAGCCAGGGACTGCTCATGGTCCGGGTTTCATGCAGCTTGTGCAGGCCCTCGTAGATGGAAAACAGGCCGCCCATGCTGAACAGCATCAGGGCGACGATGAAGGACCAGAAATAGATCGCCATGCCGTAACCCAGCGGGTGCTCATCCGTGGCCGGCCTGTCGGCCTGCTTGAGACCCAGCAGCAGCAGTCCCTGGTTACCGCAGTCGGCAAAGGAGTGGATGGCCTCGGCCAGCATGGAGCTGGAACCGGTGTGGATCGCCGCCAGCAGTTTGGCCAGGGCCACGGCCAGGTTGGCCCCCAGGGCATAGAAGATGGATCTGAGCGAATTGGCCTGTGTCGACACGCGGGCTCCCCTTGATTGACGCCTACCCGTATAACCCATTGCGGCGGGGTAAGGCAAACGCGGGGGTGGAGCGCTTTTCCCACCGCGACGCGGTTCCCCCAGGGCACGGGTGTTCTGGCCTGTGCGGGCCGGATCGGGTAACCTATACGGTTCCGCGTCCGTCGAGTTGGAGATCTCGCGACGCCTGTCGGTCCTGAACGAGCCGCCGGGAAAGACGCCGCCGACGGCCACACGCCCGGGCGGGCGCACCCGATCCGGCATCCTGGCGGGCCTGTAAAGCCTTGATTCTTCGGTGTCTTGCTGGAATATCGGGGCGGCACCCTGAAAGGGAGCGATGATGACCCGTCAGGGAGGCTGCTGAATACCGCGGGACGGGTATTGGAAACACCGGGATGCCGGCTGTCGGGCTCCCCCCAGGAAAGATTGAGTGCGCCGCCCGCCATTCATGGGCGGGTGGCCAGGAATTGATGATGAGGTTTGCCATGAACCAGGGTGTATTGCCACCACGACAGGGCCTTTACGATCCGGCCCATGAACACGATGCCTGTGGCGTCGGCTTCGTAGCCAATATCAAGGGCGTCAAGAGTCACGATATCGTCCGCATGGGCCTGGAGATCCTGGATCGCCTGACCCACCGCGGCGCCGTGGGCGCGGATCCCAAGGCCGGGGACGGCGCCGGGATCCTGATGCAGATCCCGGATGCCTTCTTCCGCGCGGTGGTCGATTTCGAACTGCCAGGGGAGGGGGATTACGCCATCGGCATGCTGTTCCTGCCGCGCGATGCCGATGGCCGCGCGGCCTGCGAGCGCTATGTGGAGGACCTGATCGCCGCCGAGGGGCAGACCCTGCTGGGCTGGCGCGACGTGCCGGTGGACAATGCGGACCTGGGTTACAGCGTGATCCCGACCGAGCCGGTCAGCCGCCAGGTCTTTGTCGGTCGCGGTGAAAACTGCATCGATCAGGACGCCTTCGAGCGCAAGCTGTTCGTGATCCGCAAGCAGATTGAGCAGCAGGTCCGCAGCGCGGCGCTGACGGGGGGCGAGAGCTTCTATTTCACCTCGTTCTCGTCCCGTACCATCGTCTACAAGGGCATGCTGCTGGCCAGCCAGGTCGGTGATTACTATCGGGACCTGCTGGATGAGCGCATGGTCAGCGCCCTGGCCCTGGTCCACCAGCGTTTCTCCACCAATACCTTCCCGACCTGGGACCTGGCGCATCCGTTCCGGATGATCGCCCACAACGGCGAGATCAATACCCTGCGGGGCAACGTCAACTGGATGGCGGCGCGCAAGCACTCCATGGCCTCCGGGATCCTGGGCGAGGACCTGGCGAAGATATGGCCGCTGATCCCGGAAGGTCAGTCCGACTCGGCCTGCTTCGACAATGCCCTGGAGCTGCTGGTCGCCGGTGGCTATTCCCTGGCCCACGCCATGATGATGCTGATCCCCGAGGCCTGGTCCGGCAATACCCTGATGGACCCCACGCGGCGCGCCTTCTACGAGTATCACGCCGCCCTGATGGAGCCCTGGGACGGTCCCGCGGCGGTGGCCTTTACCGATGGCCGCCAGATCGGCGCGACCCTGGATCGCAACGGCCTGCGCCCGGCCCGTTACCTGATTACCGACGATGACCTGGTGGTGATGGCCTCCGAGATGGGCGTACTGGATATCCCCGAGGAGCATATCGTGCGCAAGTGGCGCTTGCAGCCGGGCAAGATGTTCCTGATCGACATGCAGCAGGGCCGGATCATCGATGATGCCGAGCTGAAGGCCGAACTGGCCGCCTCGCGGCCATACCAGGAGTGGCTGGACAAGACCCAGATCCACCTCGAGGACCTGCCCGCCGATGTGCCGCCGATGGCGCCCGCCGAGGATGTGCTGCTGGATGCCCAGCAGGCCTTCGGTTACACCCAGGAGGAGATCAAGTTCCTGCTCACGCCGATGGTGCTGACCGGCCAGGAGGCCATCGGCGCCATGGGCGCGGACAACCCGCCCTCGGTGCTCTCCAGCAGGGCCAAGCACCTGTCCAGCTATTTCCAGCAGAATTTCGCCCAGGTCACGAATCCGCCCATCGATCCCATCCGTGAGGAACTGGTGATGTCCCTGGTGTCCCTGATCGGACCCCGGCCGAACCTGCTGGGGCTGGCCGATGCCGGCACGCACATGCGCCTGGAGGTAAGCCAGCCGATCCTGACCAATGGCGATCTGGAACGCATCCGCCATATCGAGGACAACACCGGCGGGGTCTTCCGTACCCGCACCCTGGATATCACCTACCCGGCGGCGGCCGGCGCCGCGGGCATGAAGGCCGCGCTGGAGGCCCTGTGCGAGCGGGCCGAGGCCAAGGTTGGCAAGGGCTACAATATCCTCATCCTTTCCGATCGGCGCATGGACGCCGATCACATGCCCATACCGGCCCTGCTGGCGACCTCGGCGGTGCACCAGCACCTGATCCGCAAGGGCCTGCGCACCGAGTCCGGGCTGGTGGTCGAGACCGGGGCGGCACTGGAAGTCCATCACTTCGCTACCCTGGCGGGCTATGGCGCCGAGGCCATCAATCCCTATCTCGCCTTCGACACCATCGAGGCCCTGCTGCCGCATCTGCCGGAACCGCTGGAGTTCGAGGAGGCCCAGGGCCGCTACATCAAGGCCGTCGGCAAGGGCCTGAAGAAGGTCATGTCGAAGATGGGGATCTCCACCTACCAGTCCTACTGCGGGGCGCAGATATTCGATGCCGTCGGCCTGGCCAGCGCGTTTCTCGATCGCTATTTCACCGGCACCACCACGACCATAGAAGGCGCCGGCCTCGACGAGATCGCCGAGGAGGCGGCCCGCTGGCACGAGGCCGCCTATGGTGGCGCGCTGATCTACCGCAGGCATCTCGATGTCGGTGGCGACTATGCCTTCCGTATCCGGGGGGAGCGGCACAACTGGACCCCGGAGACCATCGCCGACCTGCAGCACGCGGTGCGCAACAACGACTGGGATACCTACGAGTCCTTCGCGCGCGCCATCAACGAGCAGGATGAGGCCCTGCTGACCCTGCGTGGCCTGTTCGAGTTCGATTTCAGCGGCCCGCAGGTGCCCCTGGACGAGGTCGAGCCGGCCAGCGAGATCGTCAAGCGCTTTTCCTCCGGGGCCATGTCCTTCGGTTCCATCTCCTACGAGGCCCATTCCACCATGGCCCGGGCGATGAACGCGATCGGCGGCAAGTCCAACACCGGCGAAGGCGGCGAGGAGCCGGAGCGCTTCAATCCGCTGCCGGATGGCAGCATGAACCCCGAGCGTTCGGCCATCAAGCAGGTCGCCTCCGGCCGGTTCGGCGTGACCACGGAATACCTGGTCAATGCCGACGACATCCAGATCAAGATGGCCCAGGGCGCCAAGCCCGGCGAGGGCGGGCAGCTGCCCGGACACAAGGTCAACCAGCAGATCGCCCGGGTGCGGCATTCCACCCCCGGCGTGGGTCTGATCTCGCCGCCGCCACATCATGACATCTACTCCATCGAGGACCTGGCGCAGCTGATCCATGACCTGAAGAATGTCAATCCGCGCGCCCGCATCAGCGTCAAGCTGGTCTCCGAGGTGGGCGTGGGCACGGTCGCCGCCGGGGTTTCCAAGGCCCATGCCGATCACGTCACCATCTCCGGTTACGAGGGCGGCACCGGCGCCTCGCCGCTGACCTCGATCAAGCACGCGGGATCACCCTGGGAGATCGGCCTGGCCGAGACCCACCAGACCCTGGTCCTGAACCAGTTGCGCGGCCGCATCGCGGTACAGGCCGACGGCGGGATCCGCACCGGCCGCGATGTCGTGATCGCGGCCCTGCTGGGCGCCGACGAGATGGGCTTCGCCACCGCGCCATTGATCGCCCAGGGCTGCATCATGATGCGCAAGTGCCACCTGAATACCTGTCCGGTGGGGATCGCGACCCAGGACCCGGAGCTGCGCAAGCGCTTCACCGGCACCCCCGAGAACGTGGTCAACTACTTCTTCTTCGTCGCCGAGGAGGCGCGCCGGCTGATGGCCAGGCTGGGATTCCGCAGCTTCGAGGAGATGATCGGGCAGAGCGACCGTCTCAACATGCGTGGCGCGATCGACCACTGGAAGGCGCGCGGTCTGGATTACAGCCGGCTGTTGCGCAAGCCCGAGGCCGCCGAAGGGGTGGCCATCTTCAACTCCGAGAGCCAGGACCATGGCCTCGACAAGGCCCTGGACCACGCGCTGATCAAACAGGCCGGACCCGCGCTGGAACGCGGGGAGGCGGTCGACATCGAGGTCGAAATCCACAATTACAATCGCAGTTTCGGCGCCATGCTGTCGGGCCGTCTGGCCGAGCGCCATGGCTTTGCCGGGCTGCCGGACGACACCGTGCATATCAGGGTCCGGGGTACCGCGGGCCAGTCCTTCGGCGCCTGGGTCAGCAAGGGCGTGACCCTGGAGCTGTGCGGCGAAGGCAACGACTATGTCGGCAAGGGCCTGTCCGGTGGTCATCTGATCATCTATCCGCCGCAGGAATCCCGCATCGGCCCGGCCGAGGACAACATCATCGTCGGCAACACCGTGCTCTACGGGGCCATTGCCGGCGAGTGTTATTTCCGCGGTGTTGCCGGTGAGCGTTTCTGCGTACGCAACTCGGGCGCCACCGCGGTGGTCGAGGGCGTCGGCGACCACGGTTGCGAATACATGACCGGTGGCGTGGTGGTCTGTCTCGGCCATACCGGCCGCAACTTTGCCGCCGGCATGTCCGGCGGCATCGCCTATGTGCTGGATGAGGCGGGCGACTTCGAGGACCGCTGCAACATGGCCCAGGTCGAACTCGAGCCGATCCTGGAAGAAGAGGTGGTGCTGGAGGAACTCGCCCATCAGCAGGGCGATCTGGAGGCCCACGGCCTGGTCGATGTCAGCCATGACATGACCCGTTTCGATGCCCTGCGCCTGCGCCAGCTGATCCAGAAGCACCTGCACTACACCAACAGCGCGGTGGCGAGGCGGATCCTGGACGACTGGGATGAATACCTGCCCCGTTTCGTCAAGGTCATGCCGGTAGAATACCGGCGCGCCCTGCTGGAGATGCAGGCGAAAAAACAGGTTGCCGCCGTGGCCGGCAAGGAGGTAGCTCATCATGGGTAAGCCTACGGGTTTCATGGAATTCCAGCGTCAGGACCGGGCCTGTCTGCCGGTCGCCGACCGGGTGGACAATTTTGCCGAGTTCGTCATCCCGCTCAGTGAAAAGGCCCTGAGCCAGCAGGGCGCGCGCTGCATGGATTGTGGCATCCCCTTCTGCCACGAGGGCTGCCCGGTCAACAACATCATCCCGGACTGGAACGATCTGGTCTATCAGGGAGACTGGCTGGCGGCCCTGGAGGTCCTGCATTCGACCAACAATTTCCCGGAATTCACCGGCCGCATCTGCCCCGCCCCCTGCGAGGCGGCCTGTACCCTGAACCTGGATGATGCGCCGGTCACCATCAAGACCATCGAGTACAGCATTATCGAAAAGGGCTGGGAAGAAGGCTGGATCAAGCCGCAGATCCCCGCGCACAAGACCGGCAAGCGGGTGGCCGTGGTGGGCTCGGGGCCGGCCGGCATGGCCTGTGCCCAGCAGCTGGCCCGGGCCGGGCATGCGGTGACCCTGTTCGAGAAACAGAACCGCATCGGCGGGCTGCTGCGCTATGGCATCCCCGACTTCAAGCTGGACAAGAAGGTCATCGACCGGCGCATGGCGCAGATGCTGACCGAGGGCGTGGAGTTCCGGGTCAATGTCCATATCGGCGTCGACCTGCCCGCGGCCCGTTTGCTGGATGAGTACGATGCCGTGGTCCTGACCGGCGGCGCGGAACAGCCGCGCGACCTGCCGGTGCCGGGCCGGGACCTGGACGGGGTGCATTTCGCGATGGACTTCCTGCGCAGCAACAGCCACCGGGTGCAGGGAGACGAGGTCGAGAATTTCATCTCCGCAGAAGGCAGGAACGTGGTCGTGATCGGCGGCGGCGACACCGGTTCGGACTGCATCGGCACCTCCATACGCCAGGGCGCGCGTTCCGTGACCCAGATAGAGATCCTGCCCCAGCCGCCGGCCCGGGAAGACAAGCTGAGCACCTGGCCGCACTGGCCCAACAAGATGCGCACCTCCAGTTCCCAGGAAGAGGGCTGTGAGCGGATGTGGTCGGTCGCCACCAAGGAATTCATCGACGACGGCCAGGGCCGGCTGGCCGGGCTGCGGTGCATCAAGGTGGCCTGGGAGCAGGACGAAAATCACCAGTGGCGGATGTCGGAGGTGCCGGGCTCCGAATTCGAGATCAAGGCCGAACTGGCGACCCTGGCCATGGGCTTCCTGCACCCGGTACACCAGGGCATGATCGAGGAACTCGGGACGGAGCTGGACGGCCGCGGCAACGTCAAGGGCGAGACCGAGGGCGAGCGGGCCTACTACACCTCCATCGAGCGGGTCTTCAGCGCCGGCGACATGCGCCGTGGCCAGTCGCTGGTGGTCTGGGCCATCCGCGAGGGCCGCCAGTGCGCCCGGGCGGTGGATGAGTACCTGATGGGACGCAGCGATCTGCCGCGCTGAGTGAGTGACCCGGCCCCGTGGGGCCGGGTGTTCCCGACCCGTCTCCACCTGCCGGGCGGGCCCGCGTCCATGCCCTTCTGTTTCAGTCCCCCGCCCGGGCGTGGCATGATAGTCCATCGGGCCATTGCCTCTCCCTGAAGGCGACGCAAGCGGATGACGGAAACCTGTGTAATCGACGCGGCTGACATCGCCGAGCTGCAACGGCATCTGGAACACATCTATCCCGATGCCGGCGCGCATCTCCTGGATCAGTTGCTGATGCTGATGCATGCCCACATGGAGCAGATGCCGCCGCGGCCGCGCGTGCGCTGGAGCGAGCAGGACGTGCTGCTGATCACCTATGCCGACAGCATCCTCAGGGAGGGCGAACTGCCCCTGCGGACCCTGCGCCGGATGTTGCACCACTACCTGCACGGCACCATCAGCGCCGTGCATATCCTGCCCTTCTTTCCCTATAGCTCGGATGACGGTTTTTCGGTGATCAATTTCCGTGAGGTCAAGCATGATCTCGGGGACTGGGATGATATTGCCGCGCTGGGTACGGAGTTCGACCTGATGATCGACCTGGTGATCAATCACATCTCCAGGCAGAGCCTGTGGTTTCTGGATTTCATCAACAACAATGAGCCCTATTGCGATTATTTCATCGAGGTCGATCCCGATACCGATCTCTCGGCCGTGGTGCGTCCCCGCAACAGTTCCCTGCTGGTGGAGGTACCCACGCACCGGGGCACACGGCATGTCTGGGCGACCTTCAGCAAGGACCAGATAGACCTGAACTTTCACAATCCCCGGGTATTGATGGAATTCGTCGATATCCTGCTGTTCTATGTCCGGGCCGGGGCGCGTTTCATCCGCCTGGATGCGATCGCCTACCTGTGGAAGACCATCGGCAGCCCCTGCATCCACCTGCCTCAGACCCACGAGATCATCAAGCTGCTGAACGATGTGCTGCGCATCGCCGCGCCGGCCGTGGTACTGCTCACCGAGACCAACGTGCCGCACCGCGAGAACATCAGTTATTTCGGTGACGGTGACGAGGCGCACATGGTCTACCAGTTCGCCCTGCCACCCTTGATCCTGCACGCCCTGAATCGCGGCAACGCCCACTATCTGAGCCAGTGGGCAGCGGCTCTGGAGCCCCCGCCACCGGGCTGCAGTTTCCTCAATTTCACCGCCTCGCACGATGGCATCGGTGTCCGCGCGGTGGAGCAGATCATCCCCGCGGACGAGATCCACGACCTGATCGATTGCATGCGCCGCTTCGGCGGCTTCGCCAGCATGAAGTCCAACGGTGATGGCAGCGACAGCCCCTACGAGATCAATATCTCCTATTTCGACGCCATGATGGGTACCCGCCTGGGGGCGGATGAATGGCAGTTGCAGCGCTTCCTCTGCTCCCAGGCCATGATGCTGGTGCTGAGGGGCATCCCGGCGGTCTATATCCACTCCCTTACGGCCACGCCGAATGACCTGGAAGCGGTCGAGCGCACGGACCGCACCCGCACCATCAACCGGCACCGATGGTGCTACGAGGATTTGCAGGAAAAGCTGGACAACCCAGCCAGCGTGAATGCCCAGGTTTTCAGTGAACTGAGCCGGCTGATGCGCCTGCGGCGGGCGCAGCCGGCCCTGCACCCGGATGCCATCCAGGACATCGTCGTCCTGGATGATGCCCTGTTCGCGGTACTGCGTCATGCCGTCGATGACAGCCAGACCCTGCTCGCGATCAGCAATGTCACTCCCTATCCCCAGGGCGTGCCCCGGGAAGGCCTGGAAGCGAGGCTGCGGGAGGCCGCCTGGCATGACCTGATCACGGATCAGGGCGTTGCCCTGGGGCAGGTCACGCTGGGTCCTTACCAGTGTCTGTGGCTGGACATGCGCGCCGATCAGCAATCGGCATAATCCTTTTCCACGGCATCGTAGAGCCGTTCTATAAAGTCCGGCTTGGCGCTGATGATGCGGTTCCAGCTGGGGATGAAGGGGGTCTCCATCGGGTTGTCCAGGAAGCTCTCGCCGGCGCGCATGATGGAGCGTGAAAACAGTTCCACCGCCTTTTCCTCGGCATGGCGATCCAGGATCAGGCCATTGATGGCGGCATCGTCGTAATAGGTCTTGATGAAATCCAGGGCGATCCGGAAATAGGTGGCCTTGATGCTGCGGAAGGTGCCCGCGGAGAAGATGTGACCCTTGGTGGCCAGCTTGCGGAATATGGCCTTGCTGATGTCGGTACTCATCTTCGCCAGGCCGGTCTCGAAATCATCCGCGGACAGCTCCTGGTGCTTGTGATCATAGTGATCCGAGATATCCACCTGGCACAGGCGGTTGGTGGAGTAGTTGCGATAGACCTCGGACAGCACGCCGATCTCCAGGCCCCAGTCACTGGGGATGCGGATGTCCAGCAGGACATCCGCGCGCATGGAGAACTCCCCCGCCAGGGGATAACGGAAACTGTCCAGGTAATCCAGGTACTTGACCGATCCCAGGACCCTCTTCAGGGTGCGGATCAATGGCGTCACCAGCAGGCGGGTGACGCGGCCGTTCAGGGTGGTGGTGGAATAGCGGGCGTAATAGCCCTTGCAGAATTCATAATGGAACTTGGGGTTGGCGATGGGATAGATCAGGCGCGCCAGCAGGGAACGGTCATAGGTGGTGATGTCACAGTCGTGCAGGGCCACCGCCTTGCCACGCCCCGAGGCCAGCACATAACCGAAGCAGTACCAGACGTTGCGGCCCTTGCCCATCTCCATCGGGGCCAGGTTCTGGTCCATCAGGGCCTGGTCCAGGCCGGTCAGGCGCGGGCCGTCGTTCCAGAGGATACGGTGGTGCTGGGGCAGGCGGGAGAAGTATTCCTTGGCCTGCTGGAATTGCGCCTCGTCGGCGCGGTCCAGGCCGATGATGATCTCGTCGAGATAGGGGACCCGGGCCAGTTCGGAAACGATCAACTCCAGCGCCGGGGTGCCGATCTCCGCGAACAGGCAGGGCAGGACCAGCGACATCGGTCGCTGGCGGGCAAAGCCGGTCAGCTCCCGCTCGAGCTCGGCGATGGGGCGATCGGTGAGATTGTGCAGGGTGGTGATGATGCCGTTCTGGAAGAAGTCACTCATGAACGATGTCTCCTTTGCCGATCCGCCGCAGGACCTGTGCCAGCCCCCGTACCCAGCCCCGTGGGGCCGGGGTATCGGCCGTGATCAGGTCGGGGTGTTCCATCTCCAGGTGGCTGCCATCGCGGTGCGGGATGACGATGGCCGTCTCCGCCAGCTCCAGCATCGGCCGATCGTTGTCACTGTCCCCCAGGGCGATGACGTGCAGGGGCTTTTGGAAACGCTGCCGGTACTGGGCCAGCAGCCATTTCATCGCCCGGCCCTTGTCGGTGCGACCCATCACGTGCAGGAAGCGGCCCCCCCTGACCAGTTTCAGGCCGTGTTCGCGCAGGTCGTGGGAGAAGGCATGCAGGCGCTCCGGATCACCCTGCCAGATGAGCGGTTCGGAACTGCGTCGCAGCCAGGCGCGTTCCGCCGCGGCCCCGGACAGGCGGGTGTGCCGGCCTATCTCGGCTTCATCCATGTCCCCCAGGCCCCGGAACGGGTAGCCCTTCTCCTCGCGCAGGTCCAGCAGGATGCGGCGGATGGAGCCGTAGTCCGCGCCGAACAGTTGCAGCAGGTAACCGGCCTCCGGGGCCAATTCGGGCATGATGTGATCGAAGTAAGCCTCCGGTATGGCCAGGCCGCCGCCGTTCTCGAAGATGAAGGGATGGCGGTTGTCCAGTTCCTCGCGCAGGTGCAGGCTCTCCACCTGGGTCTTGCTGCTGTTGAAGATCAGCGGGATACCGCCTTGTTCCAGTTCGCGCACCAGCGGCCGTACCGGTTCATAGCCGTAATCATCGTGATCCAGCAGGGTGCTGTCGAGATCGGTGAAGACCAGGTATTGTTTCGTCATCTTGCGTCCCCCTGTATTCGAAGCATAGCCTGAAATCGGGCCGCGGGCGCGATGGATTCCGATGGTGTCTGGCGCCGGCTGTTTGTGCCATCATGGGGCCATGACCCTGGCCTGGCGGAGGACGGTGAAAAGACTGCATATCGACAGCCTGGAGGTTCCCGGCGGCAGTGGCCGCATCGGCATGTGCTGCTGCCCGGGGCGCAATCACCCGCTGGCCACCAGCCCCGACTGGCGGCGCGACCTGGGGGCCGATCTGGAGGCCATCCGGGCCTGGGGCGCCGGTATCCTGGTGACCCTGATGGAGTCCTTCGAACTGCGCGAATACGGCGTCGCCGATCTGCCGGAGCGGACCCGGGGGCTGGGTCTGGACTGGCTGCACCTGCCGATCCGGGACATGGATATCCCCGGTGCGGACTTCACCGGCCGCTGGCGTGACGGCGGCGCCGACCTGCGCGCCCGCCTGTCGCGGGGAGAGGCGATCGTCATCCATTGCCTGGGGGGGCTGGGCCGCACCGGGATGCTGGCCGCCTGCCTGCTGACGGAGTCCGGCCTGCAGCCCGGGCAGGCCATCCAGGCCGTGCGCAAGGTCCGCTCCGGCGCGATCCAGACCCGGGCCCAGGAGGACTGGGTCAGAGGCTTTCAGGCGCGCTAGCAGCGTGTGTCCTGTGGTGGGCCCGGCAGGACTCGAACCTGCGACCAAGGGATTATGAGTCCCCTGCTCTAACCAACTGAGCTACAGGCCCCTGTCTGAGGGGGGTGATTATACACAAGCACGGGTGAAAAGGGGCGGCATGGTGGTGGCGATGCCGCCCCTGTTGTCAGTCCAGGAAGGTGCGCAGCTGCTCCGAGCGGGACGGGTGGCGCAGCTTGCGCAGGGCCTTGGCTTCGATCTGGCGGATGCGCTCGCGGGTCACGTCGAACTGCTTGCCGACCTCTTCCAGGGTGTGGTCGGTGTTCATGCCGATCCCGAAGCGCATCCGCAGCACCTTGGCCTCGCGCGGGGTGAGGCTGGCGAGGATGTTCTGGGTCGACTCGCGCAGCCCCTCCATGGTCGCCGAGTCGGCCGGCGAGGTGATCGAGAGGTCCTCGATGAAGTCGCCGAGATGCGAGTCCTCGTCGTCCCCGATCGGGGTCTCCATCGAGATCGGCTCCTTGGCGATCTTGAGCACCTTGCGGACCTTGTCCTCGGGCATCTCCATGCGCTCGGCGAGTTCCTCCGGGGTGGGTTCGCGGCCCATCTCCTGCAGGATCTGGCGTGAGATCCGGTTGAGCTTGTTGATGGTCTCGATCATGTGTACCGGGATGCGGATGGTGCGCGCCTGATCGGCGATCGAGCGGGTGATGGCCTGGCGTATCCACCAGGTCGCGTAGGTCGAGAACTTGTAGCCACGCCGGTACTCGAACTTGTCCACCGCCTTCATCAGGCCGATGTTGCCCTCCTGGATCAGGTCCAGGAACAGCAGGCCGCGATTGGTGTATTTCTTGGCGATGGAGATCACCAGGCGCAGGTTGGCCTCGACCATCTCCTTCTTCGCCCGGCGCGCCTTGGCCTCGCCGATGGACATGCGGCGGTTGATCTCCTTCAGTTCCGAGACGCTGATACCACATTGCTGCTCGTGCCGGGCCATGCGCCGCTGGGCATCCAGGATCGCGTCTTCGTAGTTCTTGATGATCTTGGTATAGGGCTTCCTGGCCCGGGTCAGGTTCTTGAACAGGTCGGGACTGGTCTCGTTGTCGATAAAGGCCTTGATGAAGTCCTTGCGCGGCATCCTCGCGGTGGTGACGCAGATCCGCAGGATGGTGCGCTCCTGGGCGCGCACGTCCTCCATGACGTCGCGCAGCCGCGAGGTCATGGCCTCGACGGCCTTGGGGACGAACTTGAATTCCATGAAGGCCTTGGCCAGCTGCTGGCGCAGTTCCATGGCCTTCTTGTGGTCGCGGCCGTTACGGCGGCAGGACAGCATGGTCTTCTGGTTCAACTTCTTCAGGTTGGCGAAGCGTTCCTTGACCTCTTCCGGTTCCAGCGGATTGACGGGTTCGGCTTCCTCCTCGTCTGCGGCAGCGGTGCTGACGCCGGCGACCACCGTCACCGGCTGCTTGACTTCGTCATCCTCGGGATTGTAGAAGCCGCTGATCAGATCGGTCAGTTTGCCTTCGCCGGCATTGATGTCATCAAAGGCCTCCAGCAGGGCGCTGACGATGTCCGGGAAGTCGGCCAGCGCGGCCAGGACCTCGTTCTGACCTTCCTCGATGCGTTTGGCGATGGCGATCTCGCCCTCGCGGGTGAGCAGGTCCACGGTGCCCATTTCCCGCATGTACATGCGCACCGGGTCGGTGGTGCGGCCGAATTCATTGTCCACGGTGGCCAGCGCCGCGGCCGCCTCCTCGGCGGCGTCCTCATCGGAGGTGACCGCGCTGTCGGACAGCAGGATGCTGTCGGAATCCGGGGCCGTTTCATGGACCGTAATACCCATGTCGTTGATCATGTTGATGATATCCTCGATCTGCTCCGGATCGACGATATCATCGGGAAGGTGGTCATTGACCTCGGTGTAGGTCAGGTAACCCTGTTCCTTGCCCTTGGCGATCAGACGCTTGAGCTGGGATTGCTCATCGGGTTTGATCTCTTCGGGTTTGCTTTCGATTTCTTCGGCGTTGTCCATTGTGACGTTGCGGCCTCAAACTGATTGTATGCTGCTTCAGAAACTTGCAGTGACTACTGCAAGTCTAGTAACAGGATCGTAAACCTGCCAGTCCCGAAAGACCGGCAGGCGAACACACCATTATAATAAAGTGGGGTGTATATTTCCAGATTAAAGATGGACACGGCATCGATTGCCGCCACCGGGCCCGTCCATACCGGTCATATGACGGGCCTGTCGGGGCTGCGACGCTGCTCAACGGCCCTCCTGAAGCAGGTCCGCCAGTTCCCGCTTCTCGTCCGGGTCCAGGCTGGCCTGTCTTTGCAGCAGGGCGTTGAGCCGCTGGCGCCGGGACTGCATGCCCAGGCGCTGCACCACGCCGTCGAACTCCTGCGGCAGGCCTTCGTCATCGATGGGGAGTTCGTGTCCGAGCAGGGTTTCGAGATGCCTTTTTTCATCCCGATCACGGAAATGTTCCAGCACCATGCCGGTGGTGATATCGGGTTGACGGTGTACGATTTCAAGCAGTTCCAGCAGCAGTGCGATCCCGGGCAGTTGCAGGTTCTCGAGGGTGGTGGGGGATTCCATGCGCAGCGCCAGCGCCGGCTTGCGCAGCAGCAGGGTGATGGCCGAGCGCACCAGTGAGGGGCTGTGGCGGCGCTTGCCGGGGCGGGAGCGCGAGGCGGGCGATGCCGGTGTCGGTGGCCGGGATGCACCGTCCAGCAGGGCGTTGATGTCCGCGGCCGGCAGTTGACTCAGCTGCGCCAGCCGGGCGCTCAGCAGGTGACGGTAGGCGCCCTCCGGCATCCGTTTCAGCAACGGGACCAGGCGATCCGTCAGGCGCGCCCGTCCATCCAGGCTCGCGACGCTGAGGTCGGCGCTGAGGTGTTCGAACAGGAAATCGCCCAGCGCGGTCAGATGCCGGTGTTCGGTGAAAAAGTCCGCGCCACGGCCGCGTACCAGGCTGTCCGGGTCCTCGCCCTCGGGCAGGAACAGGAAATAGACCTGGCGACCGCTCTGCAGCAGCGGCAGCGAGTTTTCCAGGGCGCGCCAGGCGGCGCTGCGACCGGCGCGGTCGCCATCGAAACAGAAGACGATATCCGTGCTGATCCGGAACAGGCGTTCGAGATGCTCGCCGGTGGTGGCGGTGCCCAGGGTGGCGATCACGTTACGGACACCATACTGGGCCAGCGCCAGCACATCCATATAGCCCTCCACGACCAGCATGCGGGCCAGATCGGCACCGGACTTGCGGGCCTGGTAGAGGCCGTAGAGTTCGCGGCCCTTGTGGAAGACCGGGGTCTCGGGGGAATTGAGGTACTTGGGTTCGGCATCGCCGATGCTACGGCCGCCGAAACCGATCACGCGGCCGCGCTGATCGTGGATGGGGTACATGATGCGATCCCGGAAACGGTCGTAATGGCCGCCGCCATCACGTTCGATCACCAGGCCGGCGGCGAGCAGTTCGCCCGGCGGGTGACCGCTCAGGTGGTGATTCAGGTTGTCCCAGCCGGGGGGGGCGAAACCGAGTCCGTACTCGGCCGCGATCTCGCCGCTGAGTCCGCGTTGCTTGAGGTATGCCACCGCATTCGGGGCGGCCGCGTGTTCACGCAGCTGGCGGGCATAGTAGGCTGCGGCCTGTTCCAGCAGTGTGTAGATGCCGTTGAACTGCTGGCGACGATCCGGCTGGCCGTCGTCCGGCACCTCGAGCCCGGCATGGCCGGCCAGTTCGTGTACCGCATCGACAAACCCCAGCTTGGCGTAGTCCATCAGGAAGCCGATGGCGGAACCGCTGGCGCCGCAGCCGAAACAGTAATAGAACTGCTTGTCCGGGCTGACGCTGAAGGAGGGGGTCTTTTCGTTGTGGAAGGGGCAGCAGGCGGTGTAATTGCGCCCGGCCTTGCGCAGGGGCACGCGTTCGTCGATGACCTCGACGATATCGGTGCGGGCGAGCAGGTCGTCGATAAATGCCTGGGGAATGCGACCGGCCATCTATTTAGCGCTGCATTCGATCATTCGTGTTGCCGTCACCGGGGGTGCTGGCTGCCGCCGGGCCGATGCCGGCGATGGGGTCGGCGCGGTCTCAGCCGTTGAGTTTCGACTTGACCAGGGCGCTGACCTGGGACAGGTCCGCGCGACCCTGGACCCGGTCCCTGAGCAGGCCCATGACCCTGCCCATATCGCGGATGCCGCTGGCGCCGGACTCATCGATCGCCTTGTCCACCAGAGACTCCAGTTCCGCCTCGTCCATGGGTTCCGGCAGGTAGGCCCGCAACAGCTCGAGCTCGTAGGTCTCGATGTCGATCAGGTCCTGGCGTCCGGCCTTGTCATACTGCTCGATGGAGTCCTTGCGCTGGCGCGCCATCTTTTCGATCAGGGCGGTGACGGCGGCATCGTCCAGGACGATGCGCTCATCCACCTCGCGCTGCTTGATGGCGGCGGTCAGCAGGCGCAGGGTGCTCAGGCGCTGCCTGTCCTTGCTGCGCATGGCATCCTTGACGTCGTCCTGGATGCGCTGCTTCAGTGGGGTGTCCATGGATGTGCCGCCGCGGCCGCGGGGCTCAGTACAGGCGTGTGCGGCGGACGCTGGTGCGGTTGAGTTTCTTCTGCCAGCGTTTGACGGCGGCGGCGGCCTTGCGCTTACGGACCTGGGTCGGCTTCTCGTAGAATTCACGCCGATGGACCTCGGCCAGCACGCCGGCCTTTTCGCAGGAACGCTTGAAACGGCGCAGGGCGACGTCGAAGGGTTCGTTTTCTCTGACCTTAACTTCGGGCATTGATGCTGTTTTCCTGTAGGATTCGTTTTTGCCACGCGGGACCACCCCACGTGGAAAGGCGCAACAGTGTAAAGAGTCGGCCTGTAAATTGCAAAATCTGGACGCCGTGGGTCCATGGGATACCCGGGATCCTGCCGCTGATCGCGTCCGGGAGCGCTTGGGGACCCCGAGCCGTTGCGGCGGACGATCCGGGCGTGGGGGAGGTCGGGTTTCGAGACGGGGGGCGTGACCCTCGGCACGGGCGGTAGTTGAGGTGGCATGGGCATGTGCCGGTGTCAGGTTTCAGAAACCGGGATGGATACTGAGGGTATGAAGGTACTGGGCATAGAGACATCCTGTGACGAGACCGGCGTGGCCATCTATTCCAGCACGCGGGGTCTGCTGGCCGAGGCGCTGTTCAGCCAGGTCGAGATGCACGGCGAGTACGGCGGCGTGGTGCCGGAGCTGGCCTCGCGCGACCATGTGCGCAAGGCCGTACCGCTGATCCGGGAGGTCATGGCCGGGGCCGGTTGCCAGGGTGGGGATATCGACGGCATCGCCTATACCCGCGGGCCGGGTCTGGTCGGGGCCCTGCTGGTGGGCGCGGCCCTGGGCCGTTCCCTGGCCTGGGGCTGGGGTGTGCCCTGCATCGGCGTTCATCATATGGAAGGGCATCTGCTGGCGCCGATGCTGGAGCCGGCCCCGCCGGACTTTCCGTTCATCGCCCTGCTGGTCTCCGGCGGGCATACCCAACTGGTCGAGGTCAGGGGCGTGGGACGCTACCGCATCCTCGGCGAGACCCTGGACGATGCCGTCGGCGAGGCCTTCGACAAGACCGCCAAACTGCTGGGGCTGGGTTATCCCGGCGGGCCGGCCTTGTCGGCGCTGGCGGAGCAGGGTCGCACGGGACGGTTCGAGTTTCCCCGGCCGATGGTCAACCGTCCGGGCCTGGATTTCAGCTTCAGCGGGCTCAAGACCGCGGCCCTGAACGCCATCGGCGGGGAAGGCCTGGACGAGCAGAGCCGGGCCGATATCGCCCGGGCCTTCATCGAGGCGGTGGTGGACACCCTGGTGATCAAGTGTCGCCGGGCGGTGCGCCAGACCGGCATCCGCACCCTGGTGGCCGCCGGCGGGGTCAGCGCCAACCGGCAGTTGCGCGAGGGCCTGGCGCGGCTGGCCGGGGAGGAGGGGTTGTCGGTGCACTATCCGCGAGCGCGGTTCTGTACCGACAATGGGGCCATGATCGCCTATGTCGGGAGCCTGAGGCTGGCCGCGGGGCAGCACCAGGGGCTGGGGTTCGATGCCTTGCCGCGCTGGCCGATGGAGGCGCTGCCGGGTCTGGATTGAGGGGCTCAGTCCCCGCCCGGACCCGCATCGCCGGGTTCGTCCTTCCTGCCCAGCCGGGGTTCGCTGCCGTCCATGAGCTTGGCGATATTGCTGCGATGGCGCCAGAACAGCAGGATCACCATCACCAGGCTGGCGCACATGTAGGACCATGAACCGGTGAACAGGAACAGCGCCGCCGGGCTGAATGCCGAGGCGATCAGCGCCGCCAGGGAGGAATAGCGCGCCACCGCCGCCACCGTGATCCAGATGGCCATGAAGGCAACACCGGCCGGCCAGTACAGGCCATAGAGGACGCCGGCGAAGGTGGCCACGCCCTTGCCGCCACGGAAACCGAAGAACACCGGATACAGGTGGCCGAGGAAGGCGGCCGTGCCCATACCCGCCAGGACCCAGTCAGCGGCGCCGAGCCAGCGCGCGGCCAGCAGGGGCAGCAGGCCCTTGAGCAGGTCCCCGGACAGGGTGACCAGGGCCGCCGGCTTGCCGTGCAGGCGCAGGATGTTGGTGGCGCCGGGGTTGCCGGAACCCTCGTTCCTGGGATCGGGATAGCCCATGACCCGGCACAGGATCAGGGCGGAGGAGATGGAGCCGAACAGGTAGCCGGCCAGGATCATCAGGGCGTCAGTCATGGGGGCTATTGGAATCGTTTGCGGCGGCACGGTCAAGCACGGCGTTTTCGGGTTATCATTGCGCGACACAGGGCCAGCCCAAAGCACGGATACATGGACATCATCTACCTCAAAGACCTGCGGATCGAGACCGTCATCGGCCTGTATGAATGGGAGAAGCGCATTCGCCAGACCCTGATCCTGGATCTGGAGATGGCCACCGATATCCGCGCCGCCGCGGCCTCGGACGCCATCGGGGATACCCTGGACTACAAGGCGGTCTGCGACCGGGTGATCCGCTTCGTGCAGGAAAGCCGTTTCCAGCTGATCGAGACCCTGGCCGAGCAGGTCGCCGCGATCATCCTGCGGGAATTCGACGTGCCCTGGCTGCGCCTGCGCATCAACAAGAAGGGCGCCCTGCGCGGGGTGCGCGATGTCGGCGTGCTCATCGAACGCGGCCAGAGGCCGGATTGACGCCATGCCGCGGGTCTATGTCGGCATCGGCAGCAATATCGATCGCGAGAACAGCCTGCGCGAGGGCCTGCGCGAGCTGGCCGCCAGCTTCGGCGCCCTGACCCTGTCCACGGTCTATCAGACCCGGGCACTGGGCTTCGATGGCGGGGACTTTTTCAATCTGGTGGCGGGTTTCGACAGCGGCCTGCCGGCGCGGGAGATCGCCCGCCAGTTGCGGGAAGTGGAATTCCGGCATGGCCGGGACGCGGATACCCGCGGCCCCTCATCACGCCGCCTGGACCTGGACCTGCTGTTGTACGGCTACCAGGTGATCGACAGCGATGGCCTGCGCCTGCCGCGCGAGGATGTGGAGGTCTACCCTTTCGTGCTCGCGCCGCTGGCCGAGATCGCTCCGGAGGCCTGTCATCCCGTCAGCGGCCGGAGTTTCGCCGAGCTGTGGGCGGCCTTCGACAAACGGGGGCTAGACATGAAGCCGGTGATGTTCTCGCCGCTGGATGAGACTGAAACAACGGGGTGAACCGATGCAGACGATGATGAAGACCCTGGTGGCCGCGTTGCTGCTGTCGTCACTGGCGGGATGCGCCGATCTCCAGGCGCGCAAGGAAAGCAACGCCCTGAAGAATACCCTGGAGACCTATCGCAAGGCCATCCGCTGGGGCTATTTCGAGACCGCCGCCAATTACCTGCGGCCGCGTCGGGGCGAGCTCAGGAAACGGGATACGGCGAGCCTGAAAGCGGTTCGCGTGGTCAGTTACGAAATGTCCGATCCGGTCCTCGTGGGCGACCGGCACGAGGCCCATGTGACCGCCAGGATCGGTTATTATCGCAGTGACAGCGGGACCCTCAGACAGACCCGGCAGGACCAGACCTGGTGGTATTCCGACACGGAGAAGCACTGGCTGCTGGATGGCGATCTGCCAGATTTCGACCAGTAAGCCCAGCCCCGCGCCTGTCTTGACCGTGTCCCCAGCAGCACCGAGCGGACTGCCGCAGCCCCCGGCGGAGGCCGTCGCCCACAGCCGGCGCCTGCTGCGGGAGATCACCGCCCTGATCGAAGCTCGCCATGGCCCAATCCCCTTTTCCGATTACATGGATCTCTGCCTGTACGCACCGGGACTCGGCTATTACAGCGCCGGCGCGAGCAAGTTCGGCGAGGCCGGGGACTTCGTGACCGCACCGGAGCTGGGACCCCTGTTCGGGCGTTGCCTGGCGCGGCAGTGCGGACAGATCCTGGCGCGCCTCGACGGTGGCGATATCCTCGAACTCGGCGCCGGCAGCGGACGCCTGGCCGTGGACCTCCTGCTGGCCCTGGAGGCCGCTGGCAGCCTGCCCGGGCGCTACAGGATCCTGGAGACCAGTGCCGATCTGAGGCAGCGGCAGCAACAGTGCATCGAGGGACTGATCCCCCATCTGGGCGGGCGGGTCGACTGGCTGGATCGGCCGCCAGCGGCGTTTCGTGGCGTGATCCTGGCCAACGAGGTGCTGGACGCCCTGCCGGTGGACTGTTTTCGGATCCACGACGGCCAGGTGCTGGCCCGCAAGGTGGCCCTGGAGGAAGGACGACTGTGCTGGCAATCGGAACCGGAGCCGGATCGGGAGCTGGCGCGACAGGTGCGGGCACTCGCCGGCAGGGCCGGGATCCACCTGGCGGAGGGCTATGCCGGAGAGTTCAGCCCCCGGCTCCGGGGCTGGCTGGAACAGATCACCGCCGGTCTGGACAGCGGCGTGCTGTTGTTGATCGACTATGGCGGCAGCCGCGCCGAGGTCTGGCATCCCGGGCGTGTCGATGGCAGCCTGCGCTGTTATTACCGCCATCGCCTGCACGATGATCCCTTTTTCCTGCCGGGTCTGCAGGACCTCACCAGCGATGTCGATTTCACCGCCGTGGCGGAGGCGGGCGAGACCCTGGGGCTTGCCCTGGAGGGCTATGTCACCCAGGCCCATGGTCTGATCAATCTGGGCATCGAGGAGATCCTGCAGGCCGGCATGCGGGAGGATCCCGATGCCGCCCTGCGCTGGGCCGGACAGGCCCGCCGCCTGATGCTGCCCGGAGAGATGGGGGAGCGCTTCAAGATGATGGCCCTGGGCCGTGGTATCGATATCGATCTGATCGGTTTCCGGGAATTCGATCGGCGGCATGCGCTATGAGACCGGTGATCCCCCTGCTGTTGTCGATCGCCTTGTCGTCGCTGGTCGCCTGCGCCGCGACTCCGGCAGGGGATGGCCGGGGGCCCGAGCGACGCGGCTTCGAGTTCAAGCGCCTGGGCAAGACCGATATCAACACGGTCGCCGAGATCCATCATCAACGGGTCATGGAACATCTGCGCACCCTGATGATCAAGCTCTACCGGCGCAACCCGGTGCAACTGCGGCGGGCGGGCGGGTCCACCATCGGCCAGCGTCTGACGGCGGTGTTCGGAGCCGGGGGCCCGGCCCGCCTTGCCGAGCTGAACGGCTGCAAGGCCGTGGCCTGCATCAACCTGGCACTGGACAAGGATTATCCCGGGGACCGGGTCATGGCGCTGATCATGGGTCTGGCGACCATGTGCCACGCCGCCTATGGCAACAAGACCGAGTTCTATCTGTTCGACAGCCTGGATCCGCAGAAGCTGTACAATAGCGCCCGCAATATCGAGATCGCGGTGTGGAAGCTCAGCAACGCCAGGGACCGCGATGGCAGGCTGTTGCTGCTCAGTAACTCACGTCCGGGGGAGCCCGCCAACCTGAGCTACGAACGCCTGCTGGGCAAGATCATCAGCCTCCAGGACACCCTCGCGGTCATTATCGCCGACGGCAGTAACCGGGTGATCAAGAAGGTGATACAGAATATGGCCACGGCGGTATTCCTGCCGATCTGAGCCCCGACAAGGACAAGGAGATCACAGTTTGGATTTGCTCAATATCATCGTCCTCGCCCTGGTCCAGGGACTGACGGAATTCCTGCCCATCTCCAGCTCCGCACATCTGATCCTGCTGCCCTATCTGGGCGGCTGGGCCGATCAGGGCCTGATGCACGATATCGCCGCCCATCTCGGCACACTGCTGGCGGTGGTGCTGTATTTCCGCCATGAGCTGCTTCGTATCGGCGGTGACTGGCTGGCCAGCCTGCGGGGGGCGGCGGCGACCCCCGACAGCCGCCTGGGCTGGGCGGTGTTGTGGGGTACCGTGCCAGCGGGGATCGCCGGCCTGCTCTGGCATGGCGTCGTCGAGACCAGCCTGCGCAGCCCGCTGGTGATCGCCAGCACCACGATCACTTTCGGCCTGCTGCTGTGGTGGGCCGATGCCCGCGCCCGGATTCTGCGGGACGAGTACAGTCTGGGCTGGCGGGACGTCATGCTGGTCGGCCTGGCCCAGGCCCTGGCGCTGGTACCGGGCACCTCGCGCTCCGGCATCACCATTACCGCGGGCCTGTTCCTGGGCCTGACGCGCGAAGCCGCGGCGCGCTACTCCTTCCTGCTCTCGATCCCGATCATCATGGCGGCCGGGGCCCTGGAGGCGGTGGCTTTGTACCGGCAGGCGATCCCTATCGACTGGGGCGCCCTGGTACTCATCGTCGTCCTGTCCTGCATCAGCGCCTTCGCCTGCATCCATTTCTTTCTCAAGCTGATCGCACGCATGAGCATGTTGCCCTTCGTGATCTATCGCCTGCTGCTGGGGGTGGTGTTGATCGGGCTGTTTGCCTGAGGGGTGACGCCCGGGCGCGCTCCCATGGCCCGCGATCCGCTGCAGCACCGCACAGGGAAGTGAGGCAGGCCGGCCCGCCGCATCCAGCTGGGGCTGGCTGTGAAGGATGGCAGGGATTACCCTGTCGTTCACGCCCCGGTGTGCCCGCGGCGCCCGGAGCGGTAGGATTCAAACACATACAGGCCTGGAGGGAAGTCGATGCGAATCATGCATACCATGTTGCGCGTGCGGAATCTGGAGGCCGCGCTGTCATTCTATACCGGGGTGCTGGAGATGCGCCTGCTGAGGCGCCAGGATTATCCGGACGGGCAGTTCAGCCTGGCCTTCCTCGGCTATGCCGCGGAAGAGGACAGCGCGGTGCTGGAACTGACCTGGAACTGGGGTACGGATCACTATGAAATGGGTGACGCCTATGGCCATATCGCCATCGGTGTGGCGGATGTCTATGCCGCCTGTGAACGGATCCGCGAGCGTGGCGGCAAGGTCGTCAGGGAGGCCGGTCCGATGCAGGGCGGGTCCACCGTGATCGCCTTCATCGAGGATCCGGACGGCTACAAGATCGAGCTGCTGACCGACTCCGCGCTGGCGCGGCCCGGCCCAGGTTGACCTGTGGCCCGGGCTCGCCGACAATCACGGCTTTGTCTCATTGATGCGGACCATGAACAATAACAATGGCGGCGCCGAGCCGCTGGTCAAAATCCGCGGCCTGACCTTCTACCGGGGAGACCGCCCCATCTTCGAGGATGTCGATCTCGATATTCCGCGTGGCCGCATTTCGGCCATCATGGGGCCCAGCGGCTGCGGCAAGACCACCCTGTTACGTCTGATCGGAGGTCAGATCAGGCCCGACAGCGGCAGTATCGTGGTCGATGGCGAGGACGTGACCCGGCTCTCGCGCAAGGATCTGATGCAGCTGCGCAAGCGCATGGGCATGCTGTTCCAGAGCGGCGCCCTGCTGACCGATCTGAATGTCTTCGACAATATCGCCTTTCCCCTGCGTGAACACACCCGCCTGCCGGAGTCGATCATCCGTGATCTGGTGCTGATGCGCCTGGAGGCCGTGGGCCTGCGCGGGGCCCGCGAGTTGATGGCCAGCGAACTGTCCGGCGGCATGGCCCGGCGCGCGGCACTGGCGCGGGCGGTGATCATGGACCCGATGATGATCATGTACGATGAGCCCTTTACCGGCCAGGATCCGATCTCGATGGGGGTGCTGGTGCGCCTGATCCGGTTGATGAACGATGCCCTGGGTCTGAGCAGCATCCTGGTCTCGCACGACGTCCAGGAGACCCTGTCGATTGCCGATCGGGTCTTCATTCTCTCGCAGGGCAAGATCGTCGGCCAGGGGAGTCCGGAGGAGATCGCGCACAGCGATTCCGCCTGGGTGCGGCAGTTCGTGGATGCCCAGCCGGATGGACCGGTGCCATTTCACTATCCGGCCCCGGCGCTGGATCACGACCTGCTCGGGAGGGATGCGTGATGGCCGCGCTGCAATGGCTGGGGCGCTGGGGGCTGGGATTCTTTCAACGCCTGGGACGGGGTCACCTGTTCCTGCTCTATGTGCTGGGCGGCATGCCCGAGATGCTGCCGCGCTGGCGCCTGGTGGTGCAGCAGATCTTCTCCGTCGGTGTGCTGTCGCTGTTGATCATCCTGGCCTCGGGTCTGTTCGTGGGCATGGTGCTGGGCCTGCAGGGTTACAATACGCTGGTCGATTTTGGCGCCGAGGAGCACCTGGGCGTGGTCGTGGCGCTGTCGCTGGTCAGGGAGCTGGGGCCGGTGGTGGCGGCCCTGCTGTTCGCCGGGCGGGCCGGATCCGCCCTGACCGCCGAGATCGGCCTGATGAAGGCCACCGAACAACTCTCGGCCATGGAGATGATGGCCGTGGATCCCTTGCATCGGGTGGTGGCCCCCCGGCTCCTGGCCGGGAGTCTGTCGATGCCGCTGCTGGCGGCGGTTTTCAGTATCCTCGGTGTCTACGGGGGCTATTTCGTCGGCGTGGGTCTGCTGGGCGTCGATACCGGCGCCTATTGGTCGCAGATGCAGGCGGCGGTGGATTTCCACGACGACGTGGTCAATGGCATCATCAAGAGCGCCGTATTCGGCTTCGTGGTGACCTGGATAGCGGTCTTCGAGGGCTATGATACGGTACCGACCTCCGAGGGCATCAGCCGTGCCACCACCCGCACGGTAGTGCATGCCTCGCTGGCGGTGTTGTCGCTGGACTTCGTCCTCACGGCCATGATGTTCAACCAGTAACGGCAGGCCTGCGGGGAACGCCGGGCCAATGGGAGTAGCGGGAATGTTAAACAGCAAATTGACGGAAACCATAGTCGGGATCTTTATCGCCATTGGCCTGGCGGCGATGCTGCTGCTGGCGATGCAGGTCAGCAATCTCAGTTCCCTGGGCGGCGACGAGGGTTACGAGGTCAAGGCCGAGTTCGACAATATTGGTGGCCTGAAGGTGCGTTCACCGGTGAAGATGGCCGGGGTCGTGATCGGACGGGTGGCGGATATCCGTTTTGATTCGGAGAACTATCAGGCCGTGGCCGTGTTGCGCATCAGGCCGGAATACAACCGCATCCCGACCGACAGCACCGCCAATGTCTTTACCGCCGGTCTGCTGGGCGAGCAGTACATCAGCCTGGAGGCGGGTGGCGAGGAGGAATACCTGAAGGACGGCGACAGTCTGACCCTGACCCAGTCGGCCATGGTCCTGGAGCAGGTCATCGGCCAGTTTATCTATGGCAAGGCCCAGGAAGGCAAGGGCGGAGGTGATGGCTGAGGCCAGTGCCGGGTTTTTCTCCCGGGGCCGAATGCGGCTATAATCACCGGCTGCACGGGAAAGCGTGCTGGTCTTGCCGCGCCGATGCAGGTGGCATCAGGATAAGCGCAGGAAAAACATGGGCCTGCGGAAGGGATTAAAGTCTGTTGGTATCGTGCCGCAATAATATGAACGAAATAATCGACATGGATGGGTGTGGAGGTTTGTCTAATGCATAAGTTTCAATATGGCGTGGTCTCGCTGGTGTTGCTGGTTCTGAGTTCGGTTAGCCTGGCGATGCCCGCCGAAGGCGCCAGGACATTGGTACAGACGACGGCCGATAAGGTCATCGCCAAGGTCAAGGACGATCGTGATGCCTTGAGAAAGGATCCGGCGCGTCTGCACCGGCTGGTGGATGAATTGATCATCCCGCATTTCGACTTCCAGCGGATGTCCCGATGGGTGCTGGGCAAATACTGGCGCAAGGCCAGCAAGCAGCAGCAGGCGCAGTTCGTGGACGAGTTCCGCAAGCTGCTGGTGCGGACCTATGCCACGGCCCTGCTGGAATATTCCGATCAGACCATCAAGTATCTGCCGATACATGCCAAGTCCGGAGCCAAGTCCGTCACTGTCAAGACCGTGATCGAGCAGTCCAGCAGCAGCAAGGTGCCGATCAACTATCGCATGTATCCGAGCAAGCAGGGCTGGAAGGTGTTCGATGTCGCCATCGACGGCGTCAGTCTGGTTTCCACCTATCGCAATTCCTTCGCCGCCACCATCAAGAAGTCGGGCATCAACGGCCTGATCTCCAGCCTGGTGGCAAAGAATCACGCCTCCCGAGCCAGTGACTGAACCCAGGATCCAGAAACAGGGCGATCATTGGCTCGTCAGCGGCGATCTCAATTTCGATACCGTGCCCGATCTGCTGGAGCAATCCCATGAACTGATGGGTCGCTCCTGTCGCTGCGATGCCGATCTGGCCGCGGTTGGCGAGATGGACAGCGCCGGCCTCGGCCTGTTGCTGGAGTGGTTGCGCGAGGCCCGCGCCAGCGGGGGTGACATCCGCTTCCACAATATTCCCGATGATATCATGTCCCTGGCCCGGGTCTGTGGCCTGGAATCGGTGTTGAACCCGGCCTGACGGTGTCGCCCATGGCGCCGATGACGCGCCTTCCCGGGACGGGTTCTGCGCGGAGGTGACAAGCGCGGTCGCCGCCGGTATGCTTGCGCCCCCCTGTCCATGTGCTAGGCGTAGCGATGACGAGTGAGCAGATTAAGAACATGATCGAGTCCGGTCTGGCTGGCGCCGAGGTACGGGTGCGCGGTGATGGCAGTCATTTCGAGGCCGTGGTGGTCAGCGAGGTCTTTTCCGGTGAGTCCATGGTGCAGCGGCATCAGCGCGTCTATGCCTGTCTGGGGAATGCCATGCAGGACGAGATACATGCCCTGTCGATTCGTGCCTATACCCCGGAGCAGTGGGCCTCGGTCAGTCGCCTGCAGAGTTTTTGATACCCCCTCATGGATAAGCTGATTATCGAAGGCGGCCGCCCGCTGGATGGCGAGATCCGCATTTCCGGGGCCAAGAACGCGGCCTTGCCGATCATGGCGGCGACCCTGCTGGCGGATACTCCGACCACCATAGGCAATGTCCCGCACCTGCACGACATCACCACGACCATGGCCCTGCTGGGGGGCATGGGTCTGGAGATGACCGTCGATGAGCGCATGAATGTCGAGGTGGATTGCGGCAGCATCCGGGAGTTTTACGCCCCCTATGAACTGGTCAAGACCATGCGTGCATCGATCCTGGTGCTGGGGCCGTTGCTGACCCGTTTCGGGGAGGCGGTCGTGTCCCTGCCCGGTGGTTGCGCCATCGGTTCGCGCCCGGTCAACCTGCACCTCCAGGGCTTGACGGCGATGGGCGCGGAGATCACCGTGGAGGGTGGCTATATCCATGCCCATGCAAAACGCCTGAAAGGCGCCCATCTGGTCATGGACATGGTCAGCGTCACCGGTACCGAGAACCTGATGATGGCCGCGGTCCTGGCCGATGGCGAGACCGTGATCCAGAATGCCGCAAGGGAACCCGAGGTCGTGGATCTGGCGCAGTGCCTGATCAGCATGGGCGCCAATATCCATGGCGCGGGTACGGACAGCATCCGTATCGAAGGGGTCAAGTCACTGGCGGGAACCCGCTACAATATCCTCCCGGACCGGATCGAGACCGGCACCTATCTGGTGGCGGCGGCCATGGTCGGGGGCCGGGTCAAGCTCAAGGATACACAGCCAGACCTGCTTGAATCGGTATTGGTGAAGCTGGAGGAGGCGGGCGCCAGCCTCAGCCTGGGGGAGGACTGGATCGAGCTGGACATGCGTGGCCGGCGGCCCCGCGCGGTGGACGTGCACACCCTGCCCTATCCCGGGTTCCCGACCGACATGCAGGCCCAGTTCACGGCCATGAACTGTATCGCCGAAGGGGTGGCGACCATCACCGAGTCGGTGTTCGAGAATCGTTATATGCATGTGCAGGAGCTGCAGCGCATGGGTGCGGATATCCGCCTGGAGGGCAATACCGCGATCACGACCGGCATCGACCATCTGACCGGCGCCCCGGTGATGGCCACCGATCTGCGCGCCTCGGCCTCGCTGGTGCTGGCCGGGCTGGCGGCCGAGGGCGAGACCCTGGTGGATCGTATCTATCACGTCGATCGCGGCTATGAGACGATCGAGGAAAAACTGGCCCAGCTCGGCGCCCGCATACGGCGGGTGCCGAGATAAGCGGCCCTGACGGACGAACATGAGTACACGGGACAAAGCCATCACCATCGCCCTGTCCAAGGGCCGCATCCTCAAGGAGACCCTGCCCCTGCTGGCGGCGGCCGGCATCGAGCCGACCGAGGATCCGGATGTCTCTCGCAAGCTCATCCTGCCGACCACCCGCGCGGACGTGAAACTGGTGGTGATACGCGCCACCGACGTGCCCACCTATGTGGAATACGGCGCCGCCGATCTGGGGGTGGCCGGCAAGGACGTGCTGATGGAATACGCCGGCGCCGGACTGTATGAACCCCTGGACCTGGGGATTGCCCGGTGCCGCCTGATGGTGGCCGGCAAGGCCGATGCCCTGGACGGCAGCACGCGCTTGCGCGTGGCGACCAAATACACGGCTACCGCCCGGCGCTGGTTTGCGGCCCAGGGGACCCAGGTCGAGGTGATCAAGTTGTACGGTTCCATGGAACTGGCTCCCATCGTCGGCCTCGCCGACTGCATCGTGGACCTGGTGGACACCGGCAATACCCTCAAGGCCAACGGCCTGGTGCCGTTGCGGTTGATCGCCGATATCAGCTCGCGGCTGGTGGTCAACAAGGCCTCGATGAAGATGAAAGCGCCGGCGGTGAAGCGCCTCATCGGGCAGTTGCGCGAGGCGGTGGAGGTACGCCCATGAATCTGACCCGTCTGCACACCTGCGCCGAGGATTTCGACCCGGCCCTGGAACGGCTGCTGAGCTGGGACGCCGATATCGATGCCGGCATCCAGAGCACCGTGCGCGGGATCCTCGATGATATCCGCCGCCGCGGCGACCAGGCCTTGCTGGAATACACCAACCGCTTCGACCGGCGCGAACTCTCACAGGCGTCGTCGATGGAGATCCCGCGCCCGGCCATCGACGCGGCCCTGGCCGGTATCGATGCGGAGATCCGCACGGCGCTGGAATTCGCCAGCGAGCGTATTCGCGCCTATCACCAGCACCAGGTACAGGGATCCTGGCGTTACGAGGAGGCCGACGGCACCATGCTCGGCCAGCAGATCACGCCGATGGACCGGGTCGGGGTGTATGTTCCCGGCGGCAAGGCGGCCTATCCCTCGTCGGTGCTGATGAACGTGATCCCGGCGAGGGTCGCCGGTGTCGATGAGGTCATCATGGTGGTGCCGGCCCCCGACGACCAGCTGGAGCCGATCGTGCTGGCGGCCGCGGCGGTGGCCGGGGTGGACCGCGTATTCAGCATCGGTGGCGCCCAGGCCGTGGCCGCGCTGGCCTATGGCACCGCGCTGGTCCCGAGGGTGGACAAGATCGTCGGTCCCGGGAATATCTATGTGGCCACGGCCAAGGGCATGGTGTTCGGCGCCGTCGGTATCGACATGATTGCCGGGCCGTCGGAGATCCTGGTCGTGTGTGACGGTGACACCGATGCGGACTGGATTGCGATGGACCTGTTCTCGCAGGCAGAACATGACGAGGATGCCCAGGCCATCCTGATCTCGCCGGATGGCGCGTTCCTGGACCGTGTCGCGGAGGCCATCGACAGGCTGCAGCCACGAATGGAGCGCGCCGGGATCATCCGTCGGTCGCTGGAGGGCCGTGGCGCCCTGATCCAGGTCCGGGATCTGGATGAGGCCGTACGGATTATCAACCGTATCGCCCCCGAGCACCTGGAGTTGTCGGTGGCCGATCCCGAGGCCATGTTGCCGGCCATTCGGCATGCCGGCGCCATCTTCATGGGCCGTTACACCGCCGAGGCCCTGGGTGATTATTGCGCCGGCCCCAACCATGTGCTGCCCACCGCGCGCACGGCGCGTTTTTCCTCGCCTCTGGGGGTGTACGATTTCCAGAAACGCTCATCCTTGATCCACTGCTCCGCGGACGGGGCCCGAACCCTGGGGGCGGTGGCCGCGACCCTGGCGCGTGGTGAATCCCTGACCGCGCATGCACGCTCGGCCGAGTACCGGCTCGGTGTCCCGCGGGACTGAGATGCGGGCGCTGGCGGCCGCAGCGATCGAACGCTGGGTGCGCCCCGCCATTCGCAGTCTGGCCGCATACCGGGTGCATGATGCCGGCGGTTATGTAAAGCTGGATGCGATGGAGAATCCCTACACCTTGCCCCAGGCCCTGCTGGATGAATGGCTGGAGGTTCTGCGCGGGGTCCAGCTGAACCGCTACCCGGATCCGGAGGCCGCCAGCCTGAAGACCCGCCTGCGCGACTGGCTGGAGGTTCCTGACGGCAGTGAACTGCTGCTCGGTAATGGCTCCGATGAACTGATCCAGATGGTGGCGCTGGCGCTGGCCGGTCCCGGCCGCACCCTGCTGGCGCCGGAACCCGGCTTCGCGATGTATCCGTTGATCGCCCGGGTGACGGGCCTGGAGTACCGTGGCGTGCCTTTGCGAGCGGATGATTTCGCCCTCGATGTCGAGGACATGCTGGCCGCGATCGCCGAGTGCCAGCCGGCGGTGGTGTTCCTGGCCTGTCCCAATAACCCCACCGGCAACCTGCTGGATCGCGAGGCCGTGCTGCGGATCCTTGCCGCGGCGCCCGGCCTGGTGGTGCTGGACGAGGCCTATCACAGCTTCGCCGGCGAGACCTTCATGGGCGATCTGCCCGATCATCCCCGCCTGCTGGTGATGCGGACCCTGTCCAAGGTGGGCCTGGCCGGCCTGCGCATCGGAGTCCTGGCGGGCGCCCCGCAGTGGCTGGCGGAGCTGAACAAGCTGCGTCTGCCCTATAATATCAACGTCCTCTCCCAGGCCAGCGCCGGCTTCATCCTCCAGCATGCCGGGGTGCTGGATGAACAGGCGGCCCGGATCCGGGGCGATCGGGAATGGCTCTATCGGCAACTGGCGGCCATGCCCGGGGTGCGGGTGTGGCCCAGCCGGGCCAATTTCCTGCTCCTGCGGGTGAGCGATGCCCCGGCCGTGGATGAGGCCCTCAAGGCGCGGGGGATCCTGCTCAGGAACCTGCACGGCGCGCATCCGCTACTGGCGAATTGTCTGCGCGTGACGGTCTCCACCGGCGAGGAAAACCGCCTCTTTCTGGAAGCCTTGCGGCAGGCGCTGGACTGAGGCCGGCGCGCGAGGGTCAGGGGCGCTTGCCGATGCGCGCCCGTACGGTTATCGGCACCCCGTCACGCAGCAGCGCAATCCGGGTCAGCGTGCCGGGTGACAGGCTGGAGATCAGATCGATGGCCTGGCGCGAGTCACGGATCGCTTGCTTCGCGATGCCGGCAAGGATGTCCCCGGCCCGCAGTCCGGCCTGCAGTGCCGGTCCCTCCGCCAGTACGCCGACGACCAGGACCGCGCGCCGGCGTCCGAGCCGCGCCGCCAGATCCCCATGTACGGTGATATCCCGTACCTGTAATCCCAGCCAGCCCCGGATCACCCGGCCATGGTCGATGATCTGTTGCAGCACATTGCTGGCGATACCCATGGGGATGGCGAAACCGATGCCTTGATAGCCACCGTTTTCGGAGAAGATGGCGGTGTTGATGCCGAGCAGCTCGCCACGGGTATTGATCAGGGCGCCCCCGGAATTACCGGGGTTGATGGCGGCATCGGTCTGAATGAAATTTTCGAAGGTGTTGATGCCCAGGCGGTTGCGGCCGGTGGCGCTGATGATGCCCTGGGTCACGGTCTGGCCTACGCCGAAGGGATTGCCAATGGCCAGGACGATATCTCCCACCCGGGGTTTGGTGCCGGTCTCGATGGTGATCCGCGGCAAGTGCGACAGCTCGATACGCAGTACCGCCAGGTCGCTCTCCGGGTCGGTGCCGACCACGGTGGCCTGGGCCAGACGGCCATCATACAGGGCCACCTCGATGGCATCCGCGCCCCGGATGACATGGTGATTGGTGAGGATGTAACCGTCCTCGCTGACGATCACCCCGGAACCGAGACTGGATTGCTTGAGGTTGCCGGGCTCTGGCAGTTTGTCGCCGAAAAAACGCCGGAACAGCGGATCACGCAGGAGGGGATTGTCCCGCCGGCGGTCGAGCTTCGATGTATAGATATTGACGACGGTAGGGGCGGCAAGGGCCACCGCACTGGCGAAACCGCCGTTCATGGCCCCCGTCCGGCTGGCCGCAGGACCCAGTAGCGAGGGTTTCAGGACCACGGCCACGAAGGCGATGGCCAGCCCCGCGATGAGGCTCTGTAACAGGAATGGCAGGTGGCGATGGGGCTTCATGTAGGCTCGTGGTCAGGTCGGCTCAAATCATCGGCATTCACTGAGGCGCCGCGCCGGCGCGTTCATGCGCGGCATCGGTGCGCGCGGATCCCGGCTTGCTTCCTCTTCCTTGACCCCGGATCAGCGAAGTTGTGGGTGGGTGGCCCACGGGATGGAGGCGTCTGCCGGCCCCGTCCGGGACAGGCCCCGGCCCTTGCGCCCGGATTGGCGGACAGGCGAGAAATAAGATCCCCCGGCGCGCAAGAATGGTCTGAATAATGTTATAATAAAAAATTCAGAATTGATAATGCTGGCGGGGTGCGGCCAGCCTGTTTTCAGCCTATTTGGAGATTTGCCAATGAGCAATGATGGCGTGGATTCCAACAGACGCCGTTTCCTGACCGCGGCTACGGTCGTGGTCGGCGGGGTGGGCGGCGCGTTCGCGGCGGTGCCATTCCTGGCGTCGATGCAGCCGAGTGAGCGCGCCAAGGCGATGGGGGGGCCTATCGAGATCGATATCAGCAAGCTCGAGCCGGAACAGATGATCGTCGGCAAGTGGCGTGGCAAACCGATCTGGGTGGTGCGGCGCACACAGGACGAACTCGACCACCTGCGCAAGGATACCGGCGACCTGCGTGATCCCGCCTCGGAAGTGGATCAACAGCCCCCCTATGCCAAGAATGACTATCGCTCCATCAAGCCGGAGTATCTGGTCCTGATCGGGATCTGCACCCATCTGGGATGTTCGCCTAAGTACTTTCCGCCGGGTACCCCCAATAACCTCGGCCCCGCCTGGTACGCGGGATTCTTCTGTCCCTGCCATGGTTCGCGCTTCGATCTGGCGGGACGCGTACACAAGGGGGTGCCGGCCCCGACCAATCTGGTCGTTCCACCCTATCACTACGTCAGCGATACGATAATTCAGATCGGTGTCGACAAAGGAGCCACATGATGAGTACCTCGAACTCCAGACTGGAAGCCCTGCTGGGCTGGGTGGACAAGCGTTTTCCACTGACCAAGATGTGGAACGAACATCTGGCCGAGTATTACGCACCGAAGAATTTCAATTTCTGGTATTTCTTCGGCTCCCTGGCGCTGATGGTGCTGGTGTTGCAGATCCTGACCGGCATCTGGCTGACCATGAACTACAAGCCGGACGCCAGCGAGGCCTTTGCCTCGGTGGAATACATCATGCGCGACGTGGACTGGGGCTGGCTGATCCGCTACCTGCACTCGACCGGCGCTTCGGCCTTCTTCATCGTCATCTACCTGCACATGTTCCGGGCCCTGATGTACGGTTCCTACAAGCAGCCCAGGGAACTGCTGTGGATTACCGGCATGGTGATCTACCTGACCCTGATGGCCGAGGCCTTCATGGGCTATCTGCTGCCCTGGGGACAGATGTCCTACTGGGGCGCGCAGGTGATCATCTCACTGTTCGGGGCCATCCCGTTCGGCATCGGTGATTTTCTTTCCACCTGGATCCGCGGAGATTTCGTGGTCTCCGATGTGACCCTGAACCGCTTCTTCGCCTTCCATGTGATCGCCGTGCCGCTGGTGCTGTGCGGCCTGGTGGTGGTGCATGTGCTGGCCCTGCACGAGGTCGGTTCCAATAATCCGGATGGCATCGAGATCAAGGCCAACAAGGGTGCCGACGGTATCCCGCTGGATGGCATCCCCTTCCACCCGTATTACACGGTCAAGGACATCTTTGGCGTGGGCGTGTTCCTGATCTTCTTCCTGGCCGTGGTGTTCTTTTTGCCGCAAATGGGCGGATGGTTCCTGGAGGACAATAATTTCATCCCGGCCAACCCGCTGAAGACCCCGCCGCATATCGCCCCGGTATGGTATTTCACCCCGTTCTACGCCATCCTGCGCGCGGTGCCAGACAAACTCATGGGGGTGATCGCCATGGGCGGCGCCGTGGGCGTGTTCTTCCTGCTGCCCTGGCTGGATCGGGACCCGGTCAAGTCGATACGCTATCGCGGTATTCTCTACCGCCTGGCCCTGACGGTGTTCGTGATCAGCTTCCTGTTCCTGGGCTGGCTGGGTACGCAGCCGCCGACCCCGACGCTGACAATGCTGGCGCGGATCTTCTCGGTATTGTATTTCGCCTTCTTCCTGCTGATGCCGGTTTACACGAAGATGGACAAATCTGGCCCCGTCCCGACGAGGTTGACATGAACATGAAACGCATAATCCTTTCTGTATTGCTGACGCTGTCGCCGGCCCTTGTCCTGGCCAATGCTGGCGAGGCCCATCTGCGGCACGTGGAACTGGACCTGCACGATCAGGCTTCCCTGCAACGTGGCGCGCGTACCTTCATCAACTATTGCAGCGGTTGCCATGGCCTCAGCTTCATGCGTTACAACCGCATGGCCAGGGATATCGGCCTGACGGACAAACAGGTCAAGGCAAACCTGATGTTCAATACCAGCAAGATCGGTGAAGGCATCCGTACCAGCATGAAGGCCAGCGATGGTGAGTCCTGGTTCGGCACCGCACCGCCGGACCTGTCCGTGGTGGCGCGGGCCCGTGGCGCCGACTGGCTGTATTCCTATCTGCTGGGCTTTTACCTGGATCCGTCTCGTCCCACCGGGGTCAACAATGCCGTTTTCAAGGACGTTGCCATGCCGCATGTGCTGTGGGAATTGCAGGGCTGGCAGCGGCGCGTGGGTGGAGATGAGGAGGGCGCCGCCGTCGAGCTGGAACTGGCTCGCGCCGGCACCCAGAGCCCCGAGGAATATCGTCATACGGCCAGGGACCTGGTCAATTTCCTCGAATATGTCGGCGAGCCAGCCAAGCTGGTGCGATACCGCCTGGGTCTGTGGGTGATGCTGTTCCTGGTCGTGTTCACCGTCCTGGCCTGGAAGCTGAAGAAGGAATTCTGGCGGGATGTCCATTGAATAATCTCCAGGGTGCCGAAGCGTCTCGCCTGGATTCGGGCTTGACATGACGCGCGCCGCGAGCACCAGGGTCTAGGCCTGGAACTTATGTGTTACAGTCATCGGGGTGGGGTTGCCAACGGGTCTCATGCCATCATCCACGGGCATCCTGAGTGGTCCGTGGCAGGGGAGGGAAATGCATGTCAGCACTAGCGAACCGGCGCTCGGTCATGATGCTGTATTCGGAGCCGACCAGCGCCACCAGCCATTGCGTGCGTATCGTGCTGGCGGAGAAGGATATCAATGTCGAGATCAAATATATCGACAGCGGAGATATCCCGGAAGAGATCAGCGAACTGAATCCCTACAATTCCGTCCTCACCCTGATCGACCGGGATCTGGTCCTCTATGACGCCCAGATCATGATGGAATACCTGGATGAGCGTTTCCCCCATCCTCCCCTGATGCCGGTGGACCCGGTGCACCGGGCCCTCAATCGCCAGTTGCGTTACCGTATCGTCAACGATCTCTACAGTCTCCTCCATGAACTGGAGTCGGGAGACAACAAGCGTGTATCGGCGTCCACCAAGGCGCTGCGTGACAATCTGACAGCGATTTCCCCGGCCCTGGGGCAGCAGGAATTCTTCATGTCGGATGAATTCTCACTGGTGGATTGCTGCCTGGCACCGCTGTTGTGGCGACTCGATGTCCATGGCATCAAGCTACCGGCCCAGGCAAAGCCGCTGCAGAAATACGCCGATGCCCTGTTTGCCCGTGATGCCTTCAAGGCCTGTCTGTCGCCACAGGAGAAGGAGATGCGGACATAGCCCATGCCAGGCGGTATGTGCCCGGGTTATTGATATGCAGCAGGAGATGACCTCAACCAGGCCCTATCTGCTCAGGGCCCTGTACGAATGGATAGTGGACAACGGCATGACGCCCTACTTGCTGGTCGATGCCGAATACGACCAGGTCCATGTTCCAAGCCAGTATATCGACAATGGACGCATCGTCCTCAACGTCTCGCCTTCCGCGGTCAGGGGGCTGGATCTGGGCAATGAGGGGGTGCTGTTCAGTGCGCGTTTTTCCGGCAAGCCCTTCGATGTCAGTGTGCCGATGGCGGCGGTCAAGGCCATCTATGCCCAGGAAAACGGGCGTGGCATGGTGTTTTCCGAAGATGAAGGACCCGAGGATGCACCACCGACGCCCCCGGACGAGCATCCGGACAAGGGCAGGCCGAGTCTTAAACTGGTCAAATAAGGCCCTTCCCCGAGGCGCACCAAGAACGAATTCCTGATTGCAAGACGCCCGGCTTACATCCAGGGTAGGGTCTCTCATTCAATCACCTGCGCGCGGCCGTCAGCCGGGATACTTCAGGCCAATGTCTTGATGGCCTGCCGCCAGTAGCTCCGGTGTGTGGAATCCCGTCCATTCGTGCAGCGGCATCATTCCTGGCGTATGGCTTGACACCGCCGGAGGATGCTTGTTATTGCTGAGGTGGTTGTTAGAGGAGGCTCTGATAATTCATTCATGAATTATCAGGGCACATCCATGTGCCGCGGAAACTCTGGATTAATCAGGGTTTCCTTGACAAGGGCAGGGGCACCGCCATGCCACCGTATTCCGTGATGTTGGTCGAGGATGACACCAATACGCGCAACAAGCTCGCCCAGGCCATCACCGGACATCGGGGCCTGAGCCTGTTGGCCGCGGTGGATAGCTGCCATGCCGCCCGGGAGGTCCTGGCGCGGCAGGCCCCGGATATCCTGGTCACGGACCTGGGACTGCCGGATGGGGAAGGGGTGGAGATCATCGAGGAGACGGTCAGGCAATACCCCGATACGGAGATCATGGTCATCACCGTGTTCGGTGATGAACGACATGTGCTCTCGGCCATCGAGGCCGGGGCATCGGGTTATCTGCTGAAGGACAGCAGCATGGATGCGATAGGCGCATCAATCATCGAACTCGCGGGGGGGGCTTCGCCGATGAGTCCGTCGATCGCGCGACATTTGTTGCGACGATTCCAGGGCGGACAGCATCGCGGCGAAGTGGGCGGTAACGCAGACGCACCCCACTTGACGGAAAGAGAGACAGAGGTCCTCCGTTATGTAGCCAAGGGTTTCAGCTATAACGAGATCGCCGGGATCATCGACGTGTCAGGGCATACCGTGACCTCGCATATCAAGAATATCTATAAAAAGCTTTCGGTAAGATCCCGGGGAGAGGCGGTTTTCGAGGCCATGCAACTGGGGATCATCAGACTCGATGAGTGACGGTACGAATTCGGCGGGTAGCGCCAGGCGCAGCTGGATGCTGGTCATAGGCCTGGTATTCTTCGGCCTGCCGGCGACCGTGTCGATAGTCGGCTATCTGGCGCAATCCTGGCTGCCGGACAACATCCTGACCATGGATGAGGTGACTGTCCTCTATCAGGATGGCGTCACCCCCCCCTCACGAAATGCCGGCTGGCGCCCTGGCGTACTTCCTGATGACTGGCGGCATGCCGATACCCAGTCGCACAATGCCTGGTACCGGTTTGCCCTGGACCTGAACGTGTCGCCCAATCGCCTGTGGGCGATCTTTCTGCCCACGATCAACATGAATACGGCGGTTTATCTGAACGGACACCTGCTCGGTGATGGCGGGCGCTTTGACGCGCCGATGACCCGGAACTGGAACACCCCGCAGTATTTCATGATCCCCAATGGCATGTTGAATACCGGTGAAAACATCGTGGTCATCAGGATCGCGGCGCTGTCTCCCGGATCGGGTTATCTGGGGAAGGTGCATCTGGCGCCGGATGAAGTGCTGCGGCCGGCCTATGAACTGCGGTATTTTCTCAAGGTGACGATCGCCCGGATCCTGACCGGGAGCATGGTGGTCATGGGCTTTTTCATGGGCGTGCTGTGGTATCTGCACCGGCGGGATTCGGTTTACGGCTGGTTCTCCCTGGTGCTCTTCGTCTGGGCCATCCACAACCTGAACCTGTTCGTGACCCATATACCCACCTCCAGCCATGTCTGGGAATGGTTGTGGTTCACGACCATGGCCTGGTTCGTGATCCTGGTGACCCTGTTCGTACACAGATTCACCGGCGTGGAACGTCACCTTCTGGAGGGAGGCCTGGTGATCGCCGGGACGATCGGCGCGATCGCGCTGCTGCTGGTGCCGGAAAGCCTGTTGCCCACCGTGGGTCATCGTGTCGTCGATACCCTGTCCTTGCTGCTGGGGATCTATCCGGCATCGTTGCTGATGTACGAGTACCGCAAGCAGCGCGATGTGGGGGCCTATCTCCTGCTCCTGTCCGGACTCCTGCTGATAGTCTTCGGCGTTCATGACTGGCTGATGCTGAACGACTTCGTGAGCCGGGAGAATGGCCTGATGATGCATTATGCCGCGCCCGTCCCGCTGTTGATCTTCAGCTGGATCCTGCTGACGCGTTTTGTGAAGGCCCTGGATGAAGCGGAGCGGCTCAACATAGAGCTGGGCATGCGCGTCGCGGAGAAGCACCAGGAACTGGAGCGCAACTACCAGCGCCTGCGTCAGATGGAGAAGGAACAGGTGCTGATCATGGAACGCGAGCGCATCATGCGGGAGATGCACGATGGTATGGGTGGCCATCTCATTTCGACACTGTCGATGGTCGAGACCAGTAATGCCAGCAGGGAAGAGATCCTCGATGCCCTGCACGGCGCGCTCGATGACCTGCGGGTGATGATCGATTCCCTGGACCCGGTCGAGGATGATCTGAATAGCGTGCTGGCCATGTACCGATCCCGGATCCAGCCACGCCTCGAACGAAGCAACATCATGATGCGATGGCATGTCAGCGATATCCCCAGGGTCTCGGGGCTGGGTCCAGAGAAGGTCTTGCAGGTATTGCGCATCCTGCAGGAGGCGATCAGCAATATCATCAAGCACGCCAAAGCCAGCGAGATCAGGATCCTGACCCGGGAGATGAACAGCGGGGACCTCCCTGGGGTGATCGTCGAGATTCAGGACAACGGCAGGGGCATGCGCGAACCGGCATCCGGCGGCAGGGGCCTGGACAATATGCGCCGCAGGGCGGAGCGGATCGGCGCCCTCTTCGAGCTGATTTCCGATGATTCCGGCACCCGGGTCAGTCTCTGGCTGCCCATCGCCACGGCAGACCCCTGAACGAAGATTTCGAGCAAGGATACCGGAGCCGTGGACCCCCGGGTGCTGGTGCGCCTGCGGTGTCGGGGCCTGCCCCGCCCGGGTGCCGTTGCGGGGCTCCCCTATTTACGGGATAGACACTGGTCCGTTCCGGAACATAATCCATGAACCATGAAGGTCGCGATACCATGCCGGGGCAATAGCAGGATCAGCAGACGGTATCTGTTATTGCCCACAGGCCTGTGCTGCTTCATGCCGCTCATCTGCGGGGCGCAGTCCAGTCCCTCCATACTGTCACTCCAGGGTGCCCAGGAGAACCGGGTCACCCTTTCAGGCCATGATTTTGGTCAGCGCTGTCAAGCTTGTGAGGTCATCGCCGATTATGGTCACGGCCTGAAATACAGCGTCCAGATCGAATCCTGGGAGGAGACCCGGATACAGGTCCGGATCAGGGATTTGAACAAGGGCCTGCGGGTGCAGGTACAGGTGGTGGCCGAGAAGGGTGGCAGCAACAGCCGCCACTATACGATCAGGCCGGTGATCCGTCCTGGCAGGTCGATAGCACGGATGATCCCGGCGGGTACGGTGAAGGACCTGCTGGTATTTGCGCGCAGTTCCAGCAGGTCGGTCGGGGACAAGGGGGTGGACAGCTATCAGGTCGGCAATTCGCCGCCGGCATGTCGTCACCGGGCCCTGATATTCGATCATGCGCAACTGCTGCAGCAAGGGCGCTATGGCCTGGCCAGGATCCTGTCCCGGCCCGAGCCGGGCTGCCTGCAATGCAGCCCAATAAAGATCAAGTGGCATCAGGAGCCTACTGGCGATATCGCCTACCAGCTGCATGTCTATCGCAGGGAGATCTGGGGTATCTGTGCTGACCGCCTCCGCTGAGGGCCGGACCGGCACCCCCAATTCATGGGATACCGTGACGGTTGTGGATTGCCTATCCTCACCTTAGGCCGTATTGCCCAACGGAGTTCAGCGCCAGTGAATGCGAGGATGACCAACAGGAAGATAAACACACTGCCGTATCTGTTGCTGCTATCGTTCGTCTGCCTGGGCGTGCAGGCGGCGCAGCGCGTGGTGATCACACCGGCGTCGGTGAGCCTGAGCGTGGGCCGGGTCCAGAGCTTGACCCTGAGCGGCAAGGATCTGACTCAGGCCGCCAGGGTGGTGTTGTACCAGGGGGGCAAGCCCAGCCAGCACGCCGGCATGGCATTGAACTGTCCCAGCGCGACACGCTGTGAGGTCACCTTGACGCCCAGGGCGGGTATCCGCAGGGGCGTGTATGTGGTCATGCTGCAGTCCGCCCGCAAGCTGCCGGTGGCCAGCGCGGCCCTGCGGGTAGTGAAGATCACCACCGCCCCGGTGGCGACGAAGTCCCGCCAGGCCGCGAGTCGGCGCGTCGCGCCGGCGCCCACGGTCGCCCCGGTGAGCCGGGTGGCGGCCACGCGGTCCAGTACCAACACGGCGGCAAGGACACCTGGGAAGACGCCACCGAGGCCAGTGGTCAAGCTGCCACAACCGCTGAAGCTGACGCCGGCCTCGGTGGTCTTGCAGGTGGGGAACGAACGGACCCTGAGCCTCACCGGCAAGGCTCTGGGTGCGGCCAGCAGCGTGGTGGTGATGCAGGGGCCCCGGTCCGTGGCCAGCTTCAACCCCAGTTTGAATTGTCCCTCTGCGAGCCAGTGCACGGTGACCCTGGGGCTGGACAAGAAGGAAGCGCCAGGCCGCTATGTGCTGATCTTGAGGGACCGGAACAAACGGCCCGTTGGCACGGCGACGCTGCGGGTGAGCCGGGTGAATGCGGCCACCACGAGGGCCAATTCCGGTACCGCCAAGGCGAAGACGGTCAGGCCGGTGGCGGTCAACACCCCGGTGAGCCGGTCCGCGACGGCCAGACCGGGCCGCGCCGCGGGGCAACGGGCGGGGAGCTCCGCCAACGCCCCGGCGGGGACCGCCACGGTGGCGGCCAGGGCCTCGGCGGCGGCGGAGGTGAAACCGGTCGTGGCGGCCAAGGCCCCACGCGGCAAGGCGGCCACCAGGAGGCGGCCGGCGAAGCCCGCAGCCCAGGTCGCCGCCGCGGCTGCGCGGCCTCCCGTCCGGACCCCCGCCAGGGCCGCCGCGTCAGGCCGCGGAGGCGTGGGCGCCAGGGCCAATCAGCCCCCGCAGGTGACGAATATCTCCATCCCCGCCAAGATAAAACCGGGACAGAAGTTCCGGGCGAGCATCACCGCCACGGATGATGCCGGCGTGGTGGCCATTGCGGCCAGTTATGCCGGCAAGCGCCGGACGCTGAAGGCCAGGGCACCGTTCAGGAAGCGAGAAGTCTTCACCATGGACCTGATTGCCTCGAAGGGCGGCGACCAGGGGCTGAGCGTCGTTGCCCTGGATACCGGCAGGGTCCGGAGCCCGGTGAAATCCATCCAGGTGGGCTTGCTGCGGGCGGCGGACGGTCCTGTGCAGACGTCCAGGCAGGGGGCGAAGGGCCCAGGTTCCAGGACCTCGCTTACTGCGGCCGGGTCCTCATCGGCTCCCGCCGGCAAGCGGGGCATGGCGCCGTCGCGCAAGGCGCCTGCGGCGGCTGGGACGACTGCCCTGTTGCAGGAACGGCGGCCAGGCGGGGTTCCCGCCCAGCAGGCTAAGGTCAAGGATACACGGCGTCCAGCGGCGTCCGCTGGCAGGACAAACGGCAGGCAGCACCAGGCGCGTGGTACGACATCATCGACCACCGCCAGCAGTGCCAGTGTCGCCAGCGCGGTGCAGGCTGCCGCCACCGCGACGAGAAACCGGCACTCCGTGACCATAGAGATCCCCTGTGGCGGAGAAACCAGAACCCTCGATTTCGACTCGGCAACGCCGGCTCCCTATGGAGATTACTGGATCCAGTTCCAGCAGCCCCTGATGGTGACCTACGAACCCGGAAGGAATATCGAGTTGGATGCCTGCGCCAGTCCGGGATGGAGTCACTACCGATGGGGCGGCCTGAGTGACACGGTGAGGAATGATACGGGTCGGCGCGCGACCTATGTCCTCCAGCCCAGCCGTGATCGTCTTGAGGCATGGAAGAACAATCGACAAGTCACCATGACATTACCCTATCTGGAAATCACCACACCCCAGGGCGAGATACGGAAGCTGGTGTTCTCCATTTCATTCCGGTTCGTAGGCGACTTCCCCGCCGAGCCCGAGATCACGGACATGTGGATAGACGACTACCGGCCCGGTCTTGGCGGACAGAAGATCCACGGCAAGGGCATCGTCGATCCCGCCCTGTTACAGAATCCGGACAGCAGCGATGGTGTTTTTTATCTGCAGGGACACAACTTTAGCGGTATCACCGAAGTGAAAGTTGGCCGGGTTGCGGCAAGGATAATGCAGCGCAGCCAGGCCGGTACATTCGACCTCATCAAGGCCAAGGTCAGCAATTTCAGGGACACTGGATTTGAAGCTGGCTACATCAGTGTCCATGATACGCTGGGCGGAGCCGACTACCGCGTGAATGGCGTTACCCGCAAGATGTCACGGTTCGCCTACTGGGTCCTGGATGCCGACTGGGCGAATGGGCTGCTGAGCCAGTTCACCGCGACCATAGGGGCTCCCATCGGTAGCGGCAGCATCTCGCTGCTGGGTGATAGCACCACTTTCGAGGTTCCGCCCTATGATGGTCTGGGGGGGCGGGTGCATATCGATATCGCCGACATGAGCGCCAACAGCCCGACCCTGTCGACCACGGTCAGTGGCACGAAACAGCTGACGTTCACGATCACGGTCCCCTTCGAAACCAGTGGCAACGAGATCGTGGGCAGGGCATTCGGCCGGGCGGTCACCGGGGACCTGATATCGCCCGAACTCAGGATCGTCATCCATGCATTTGTCAATCGGCAGGGCGAGTTGACGCCACTACGCGATACACGGCTGGAGTTCGCCAGTGATTTCAGTCTCGATGTGGCCAATTCCAACATTCCCCTGTCGCTGATAAAGGGATGGCTGCTGGGCAAGATCAACGCCGGTGTCAATGGCGGGATAGACAAGCAGGCCATTGAGACGGCCCTGATCGATGGGCTGAACACGATCGTGCGTTTCTCGGGCGCCAAGCGCATAAAGGCGGTCTATCCTGTGAGCGGCGGGCGCGTGTTTTTCGACATTGGAAACTATTGATCTGCCGGCATTGCCATATAAGAACAATCAAGAGAATATCGCTCTTTCATAATGAATATCACAGAAATGCCCAGTGTTTTATTGGGAGGTCAGGGGCGGTGGAGGTGACCGGATGCTTCATGCGGCTTCTGAAAGTCGTCGGTCTCCACGGCATGCTGCTGATCGGTGCCATCCTCGCCTGCTTCGCTGCGCCGCTTGCCGCCGCGGACAGCGCTGTCTTCGATGACGCCTTCGACGATGTCGTGATCCCGGCGGAAACGCCGACGGCCACGGACGCGCAGGGTGAGGCGGCGCCCGATGCCGGCGGCGATGACCTCGATAATGCCTTCGAGGGCATGGACTTCCCTGATGATGAGACCCCCGCGGAGGCGATGGTGGACGCCGCCCCGGCGGCTGTCCCGGTCATGCTCAAGGCCACGAATTTCGCTGACGACAAGTGGCTCGCGGTCAGCGATGGCATCAGCCTGGGTTTCGATCGCATCCCGGATCCGGCGGAGGGCTTTCTCAAGGTCTTCGTCGATAATATCGACATGTCCGCCCTGTTCAGGATCAGGGGCGAGGCGGATCTGGTCTACCCCGGGGGCGTGGTGGCGCTGTCCCCAGGGGCGCACGAGTTGATCGTGTATCTGGCCAGGGGACCGGAGGACTGGCAGGAACTGGCCAGGCGGCCCCTGCGGGTGTTGACGGGATCCGGTTTCGAGCAAGCCGAGATTGCCCCCAGGCTGGATGTTTCCGTCAATACCCGGAATCATTTTTCCTTCGAGAAAGACGCGCCCCGCCCCAGGCGGCGTACCTTCAAGGATACCGAGATCCAGGCCGGACTGGTCACCCGGCATAGCCGTGGGGACCTGGTGATAGACACCTCGATCAATCTCTCAGGCTTCTCCAACCGCCAGCAGGCCCTGCGATTTGGCGAACTGGGCGGGCGGGCGCCGAAGTATGACATGAACGATTACCTGATCGATGTGCAGAAAGGCGACAGCCGCCTGCAATTGGGGCACATCAGCTACGGCGGCAACCCCCTGCTCATCAACAATGTCGCCAGCCGTGGACTGGTCCTGTATCACCGCTTCAGCGATCGGCTCGATGCCTCGTTCAATACAATGAATGCCACGAGTATCGTCGGGTTCAACAATTTCTTCGGGTTGCGGGACCTCGGCAAGCACAATATCACCGCGGGCACGGTCGGGCTCGAGTTCATCAAGGACCGTCCCGGCGGGTTGCGGGCGGAGGTGTCCTATATGACAGCCTCGAAAAGGAACGAGACCAACTTCAATATCGGGGAAGTGGTCGATGCAGAGCAAAGTGATGGTTATGGCGTCACCCTGTCGGGGAGCACGCCCGGCGGACGTTTGCGTGGCAGTGTCCTCTTTGCCCGCAGCAACTATGTCAACCCCGCCGATCCAGTGATCGATCCCAACGGCAATGCCCTGCCCGTGAAGCGGGAAGCCGACAGCGCCTATTCCACGGATGTGGCCTACGATCTGTTGCGGCAGTATTCGCCGGCAGAGGGATATCAGGTCAGCCTGACGCTGGGATACCGGCGCGACCAGGCCGATGCCCTGTACCGCTCGATAGGCGCCTTCGTCACTCCCGATGTGGTCAAGGACCAGTACAGTCTCAGCGCCTCCATCAACAGTGTTTCACTGCAGTATGTCTATGTCGATACGCATGACAATGTCGATAACATACCGACCCTGCTGCGGACCAAGACCTACACCCGGTCAATGAACCTGAATGTGCCGCTGGGTACGATATTCCGGCCTCCGGGGCTGGTGCAGTACCTGATCCCCAATGCCACCTATTCCGTCAACGAGGTACGCCAGAAGGCGGGCAACAATCCGACTGGCGCCCTGAGCGGTTTCAATGGCGGCAGTCATCTGCCGAAACAGTTCAACCGGGACCAGCGCCTGGGGCTTAACTGGTCCGGTCCCCGCTGGTCGGCCGCTTATACCTATTCCAATTCCTGGCAGGACAATCAGCAGGTCGGACGTACACTGAACGATTTCCGCAATTTCGGTAACGACTTCTCCATCTCCATCAATCCCCTGGATCGGCTCAACCTGAATGTGTCCTACTCCATGGTCGATAACAAGGATATCGCAGCGGGTAACGTCAGCCATACCAATACGGTCAATACCGGGCTGGACTGGCGCTTTCTGGAGAACTGGTCGCTGAATGCAAACTTTACCCATACCCGCCAGGATGATGATCTGTCGATCGCCCAGCGTATGGACAACAATGGCCAGGCCCAGCTCAACTGGAGTTTTGCCCTGCCATCCATAGGTGAGCGGAAAATCCCGGGCTCGCTGTTTGTCCGCTACACCTTTCAGGAGAGTGAAAGTCTCGATAACAGCTTTGGCTTTTCGAGTTCGGCCAGAACCTGGTCGGTCAATTCAGGTCTGAGTATCAGCCTGTTCTAATCCGGAACCCTGTGATGGCACCTAAATATCGCACTTTACTCATTGTCTGTCTGTGGCTGCTGGCGTCGGCGGCAGACGCCATAACCGGTCGAAACCCGACCGGCGTCAATGTCAGTTCTCATGGCCCGACGACGGTATTCATAACCTTCCAGGGACTGGCGGCGGGGGAACGGGCCGTTGCCGCCTTCTGGTGTGGCGATGTCACCGCAACCGGCGTGCTCGGCTTCAATCCCTGTGTTCCGGGAACGATCTTCGGCAGTCTGCCCCTGCGCAACGACCAGTCCACGGTGAGTGGTACCGGGGGAGTGAAAAATTTCACCGACATCATGACCATCCCCGATTCCGTCACCAGGCGGGCATTCCAGGAGGCCTTGCGGGGCAATTCGTCGGAATTCTTCTACGTCCGGCAATTCCGCAATGGTGGGGTCGATACCTTTGTCACCGTGACCTGCAGGATGGCGGGAGGAGGCGCCAGGGTGCCCTTCGCCCTGACCGACGTGAAGATCAGCTTCGCGGCCAAGGGCGGGGACAAGGCCATCCTGGCCGTTGGAACCGGCGAGCCGTTGCCCGATTTCGGGGCCGATATCCGCTATAACGGTAGCGGGCGTCTGAAGGGCCGCTGGGAACTGGTCTATCCCGGTGACGCGGAGCCCAGTACGCGCGATCTGTTGACCGAGGCGACATTACCCGTGGAACAGCGGGGCACGCAAAAACGATATACCTTGCTGGAGCGGTTCGAAGTGTTTCTGCCCCCGACGGGTCGCTATTATCTGCCGGGACCCAGACGTATCAGGCCGACCACGGACGGCGGTGGCCTGTACCGTGTCCTGCTGCGCATAGAGGCCACGGACGACAAGGAAGGCGATTCAAACACCCTGGCGGGTGTTGCGGTCAGCGGAGGGGTGGCCGGTTTCCCGCTGCCGGTACTCCGCTATTATGTGGGAACGGAGGAGGAAGCCTTGGACCGCCCGGTGGCCAGGGGCCGGATCGGCTTGATGCTGCCGGGTAGCGATGCCCGGATCCTCCCCACGAAACTGGAATTCACCTGGATCAACCACCCCGATACGGCCTTCTACAAGCTGGAGCTGGTCAATGACCAGGGGCCCGTGTTGTCGGCGATCGTCAAGTCCACCGGGTCCAGCTACAGGGCGCCGCCCTGGCTGCAGCGATATGCCGGGGATGCCTTGCGCTGGCGTGTTGTCGCCATAGACAAAAACGGGGTGGGTATCGCCACCAGTGAATGGCGTAATCTGGTCATCGACGGCGTGGAATAGCGGCTTCGGACGAACGGATGTCGGAGCTGAAGTGCGAACGTGATCATCCCCGGCGGGGCAAACTCATTCCGTTGCGTTTGATGCGGGCTCGAGATCGACGAGTTCGAACAGTTTCACCACTTTCAGAACCCCTCCCACCTGACGCGCCGCCTCGGTCGCCGCCTCGGCCTCCTGTGCGCTGACCAGTCCCATCAGATAGACGACGCCCCGCTCCGTGACCACCTTGACCCGCGTGGCATCGAAATTCTTGATGGTGAACAGTCTGGTCTTTACCTTGGTGGTGAGCAGGGAATCGCTGGAGCGGGAGACCAGGGCGCTGGGCGCGGCGATGGCGATCTCGTTATAGACCTTGCGCACCTTGGGGATGCGCCGGATCCCGTCGATGAGACGATCCATCAGTTCCCGGGTCGGCGCCTCGCCGGTGACCAGTACCTGCAGGTTGTAGCTGGTGACATTGATGTGGGTCTGTTCACGCAGCTCCTTGTCCTCGAAGACCAGCCGCAGGGCCTTGAGTTCGATGCCCTCGTCATCGAGTACGGTGCCCGCGGTACGTCGGTCGTGCGCCACGGAGATCCCCACCGCGGTGCCCGTGGCCACGGCCCCGATACAGCCGCCGAGCTGGCCGGCGATGAGGCCGATGAGGATCAGGTACGCTATCCGGGAAGCTGCCATGTCAGTTCTCCTGTCCAAGCAAACGGGTATCAATCACCGCGCAGATACAATGAATCACCATCAGGTGGACTTCCTGTATGCGGGCGGTGGACTGGCTGGGCACCCGGATTTCGATATCGAACTCGTCGAGCGCCGCCGAGGCCTGTCCTCCGTCACGGCCACTGAGCAGGATCAGGCGCATGTCGCGGTCATGCCCGGCATCTATGGCATTGACGATGTTCTGTGATTCGCCACTGGTGGAAATGCACAAGAGTACGTCGCCGGGTTTGCCCAAGGCCCGGATCTGCTTGGCGAAGATGTCAGCGAACTGGTAGTCATTGGCGATCGAGGTCAGGGTGGAGGTGTCCGTGGTCAGGGCTATGGCCGGAAGACCGGGCCGTTCCATCTCGAAACGGTTGAGCATCTCGGCGGAGAAATGCTGGGCATCGGCGGCCGAACCGCCATTGCCACAACTGAGGATCTTGCCGTCGGCGAGCAGGCACTCGGTAGCCAGCAGGGCGGCCTCGGCGATGCTGGATGCCAGGGTCTCGCTGCTGGCCTGCTTGACGCTGATGCTGTCGGCGAACAATTGTTGGATGATCTTGATGGTGTCCATGGATTCCCCGGCTTGTCCCCGACCCGCAACGATGAGGGCGATTATGCCTGAAATGCATCGCGGATCCATTCGATATCCGCGGCCTGACCCTCGCCCTCGATGGTGACGACATCAAAGCGGCATGCCGGCTCTTGCCGCCCGCGGGTCTGTGTCTGAAGAAAATGGGTGGCGGTCTTGAGCAGACGTTGTTGCTTGCGCCGGTCCACGCTTTCCGCGGCGCTGCCATAGACCGTGCCGCGGCGATAGCGGACCTCAACGAACACGGTCACGCCCGCATGCTCCATGATCAGGTCGATCTCGCCACCCCGGAAACGGTAGTTGCGTGTCACCAGGCGCATGCCCTCGGCGAGCAGATGACGTTCGGCCAGGGCCTCGGCCCAGCGGCCGCGTCCGACGGTCTGTGCTGGCGCGCCACGCGTCACCGGGGCAGCCTGGCGCTCAGCAGGGGGCTGGATGCAGCCTCCGCGGCCAGGGGTACCGGCAGGCCATCCTGGAACCGCGCCCAGCTCAGCTGCCGGTGGACATGGCCGCCGGCATCCATGCTCAGGCTGCCGGTCTCGCCTTCATAGCTGGCATAGTCATTGACCTGCAGGCGGCCCAGGTGCGGGATCAGGCCATAGGCATCGATGCCCAGGGCATAGAGGCGTGTGTAACGTGCGGCGGTGTCCGGCCAGTCACGCTGGATCTGATGATAGAGGGCTGGCGAGCCGCCACCATGATCGATCACCCAGGGCATGTCGGCGAAGATCAAGCCGTTCAGATCCCGATCGGCCTCGGCATCCGGCTTGCCACTGAATACCTGCGAGGTGGCGTACACCGGCACCTGGCTGGCGTGAAAGAAACGCAACAGCGGGCGGAGCTGGCGGGCGTCGCGCGGGAATGCGGCCATGAAGACGAAATCCACATCCTGGCGCCGGCGCACCTCGAATTTCAGTTTTTCCCCCAGGCTGGCCTGCAGGCGTTTGCGGCGGCGCTCGCTGGCATCGATGCCCAGCAGGCGCTTGACCGGTGCCGACAGATCCGCGGCCCCGGGCTTGAAACCCTGTTGAGACAGCAGCTTGCCTCCGAGTTCCAGCCAGCGGTCACTGAAGGCCTTGATGACCCGCTGTCCCCACTCGCCCTCGGGGGTGAGGGCCAGGGCGTTGATATAACCATCGAACCAGGCGCGCTCGGCCACCTGGCGGGCCTCGTCCTCCGGGGCCAGGGCGAATTGCAGCAGCCGGTGTCGAGGGTCAGCGGCCTTGCTGTTGCTGGGCCTGTCGACCTGGTTCAGGGCCAGGGTCAGCAGCGGCAGTTCGCTGCGTGCGGCCAGGGATTCGACCGCGGCCTTGTCCAGGGGGCCGACGATCAGTTCCGCGCCGTCATCGACGGCCTGCCGATAGACGGAATCGATATTCGCGGCATTGGCATCATAGATCCTGATGGGCGGCTTGTCCGCCCTGGGATCCGTGTACCAGGCGCTCAGAAAGCCGTCACGGATGGCCGCGGCGGCACCGGCGAAGCGGCCGCTGGAGGGCAGCAGCAGGGCCAGGCTGGCCGGGCTGACATCGAGTATCTTGCTGGTTTCGGTCAGTTTCGAGACCAGCGAGCGCATCCCCGGGTGTTGCGGATATCGCTGTTGCCAGCTGGAGATGGCCTCGGCGAAGAGCTTCGTATCGAGGACATCGGTGCGGGCGATGATGGACAGTTCCATCCAGCCGGAGAGGGTATCGGCCCTGGCGGGCAGGAGTTCGCTAAGGACCTTGGGTCTGATGCGCTTCAGATCGGCCCAGATGGCGGCATTGTTGGCCTCGTGTTCGGCCTCGGTGGACAGGTATCGATCCAGGGCGACCCGCGCGCGGGCGCTCTCCAGGGCATTGCCCATGGCATCATAGGCCGCGGCGCGGAGGCGATGGAGACGCGCCTGCAGGGGGGGGGGCAGCTGTTTCGGGTCCAGCGGGCGTATCGTTTCCAGGGCTTCCCTGGGGCGATGGCGCTGAACCTGGATCTCTCCCCGAAGCAGGGCGCGCAGCGCGCTCTGCGCGGGTGTCAGTCCCTCATCGGACAGGGCACTCAGGGTCTTGTCGGCATTGTCCATGTCACCGGCCTGCAGGAAGGCGTCCGCCGCATGCAGGCGATAGCCTCGCGCCAGCCCGGCATCACTGCTGGCCGCCAGGGCCATGAAGGCCGCGGCGGCCGCCGCCGGCTGTCCCTGTTGCAGGAGTCGCCAGGCCCTGGCGTCCGCAGGCGCGGTCACCTGTTGTGGCTTCACCGTGGTCTCGGGGCCACAGGCGGCGAGCAGCAGGGCCATGCCGATCAGGGCGGCAAGGGTCAGCAGGGTCCGCGGTGGTGGCAAGCGGTAGGGAAACGGCATAATGTCCTCTTTACGGTATTACGGCAGCGATATCAGCAGGCTTCACAGTATCCGGGGGGGCGGTGTCAGGTGTCAATTGAGAAAGGGGTTTTGTATGTGGTGGCGACGCCCATCGGCAACCTCGAGGATATGAGTCCCCGCGCCGTGGCGGTACTCGGTCAGGTGGATCAGATACTGGCCGAGGATACCCGTCACAGTGCGCGTTTGTTGCGCCATTATGGCATTACCACGCCCATGCGTGCCTGCCACGAACACAACGAGGCCGCGCTCTGCGAAACCCTGCCGGCGCAATTGCAGGCGGGGGGGAGCCTGGCGCTGATCTCGGATGCCGGTACCCCATTGATCAGTGATCCGGGTTTCCGTCTGTTGCGCGGATTGCGGTCGCGGGGGATCCCGGTCCGGGCCATACCCGGACCCTGCGCCCTGATTGCGGCGCTGTCGGTATCCGGTCTGCCTTCCGACCGTTTTTGCTTCGAAGGGTTCCTGCCGGCCAGGGAGGCCGCCCGCCGGACGCGGCTGGAGGGGCTGGTGGATGAGTCGCGCACGCTGATATTCTATGAGGCGCCACATCGGCTGCTGCCGATGCTGGGCACGCTCGCCGAGGTCTTTGGCGACGGGCGCCGGGTCTGCGTCGCGCGGGAACTGACCAAGATCCACGAGAGTGTACACTGCGATACCCTGGCGGCGCTGCAGGACTGGCTGCGGGCCGATGAGAACCGCGGCCGCGGGGAGATCGTGGTGCTGGTGGAGGGTGCCGGCGAACAGGCGCAGGATGCCCGCGAGGATGAACGTGTGCTGCGCATCCTGCTGGGACATCTGCCCGCCGGGCAGGCGGCCTCGGCCGCGGCTGAGATCGTCGGTGGGCGCAGGAACAGTCTGTACCAGCTGGCGCTGGCCTTGAAACAGGATCCGTGAGCGGTCCATCCGCAAAGCGCTTGAAAAAATCCCCGCCAGGCCCGACACTCCCTCCCGAGTCGGTCGGGCAGTCGCTGTATCCTTGATTCGATACAGAGGAAAGTCCGGGCTCCACAGGACAGGGTGCCAGGTAACGCCTGGGGGGCGTGAGCCCACGGAAAGTGCCACAGAAAACATACCGCCTACGCATGCCCCCGGGCATGCCGGCAAGGGTGAAAAGGTGCGGTAAGAGCGCACCGCGCCGGCCAACGCCGGTGGCAGGGTAAACCCCACCCGGAGCAAGACCAAATAGGGGGGCGGGCCGCCATGAGCGGCATGGCGTGGTCCGCGCCAGTCCCCGGGTAGGTCGCTGGAGCCGTGCGGCGACGCACGGCCTAGATGAATGGCTGCCACCATCACTGGATGGTACAGAACCCGGCTTACAGACCGGCTCGTTTTTTCCATATCGGCAAGGAAACGTCCGTCCCTGGGCGTTCCCTTGCCGGCCCGGGAAACGCGGCTTTGCCGGCCGCCGCCGCCCCTGGTGGCGGATCTCTTCCGCGCCTTGCCGATATTCCTCCCGCAGTGACCGCACAGCGGGGGTGGACTTAATGTGAATTATTACTTATCAATGGCAACATGATGATGTAAATGAAGAGTCTGGGGCCATAGCCCCCGCAGTATTAGAGCCTCCCGAGGATCTGTAAGCTAAGTCCCTGTTCTGAAAGGGAACTGGTTCACAAAAAAACACCTGATTTCCTTGACATACCGGGTTCCGGATCCCTATAGTTCACCAAGGTGGGACAAAGTGGGTTTTTGTGGATCATAACGATCCAAGGGGTACAGGCGGTGTTCAGGGGCTTCAGTACACTCAATCTCGATGTGAAGGGGCGACTGGCGATCCCCAGCCGTTACCGCGATCGCCTTGCCGTCGAGTGTGAGAGCGCCATGGTCCTGACCCTCAATCCACTGGACCGCTGTCTGTGGCTGTATCCCCTGCCTGAATGGGAACTCATCGAAACCAAGTTGAGCGCCTTGTCGGATTTCGACAAGCAGAGCCGGCGCGCCAAACAGATGATGCGTGGTTATGCCTGTGACTGTGAGCTGGATGGCCATGGACGCATCCTCGTGCCGCAGGAATTGCGGGACTACGCCGGTATCGACAAACGATGCGTGGTGCTGGGTCAGGGTAACAAGTTCGAGCTTTGGGATGAGGGGCATTGGTCGAGTCAGCGCGATGCCTGGCTGGATCAAGTCGACGATGACAGGGGAGAGGCCTCGGAGGCCTTGCGCAGTCTGTCGCTGTAAGCCTGCCCGTGGACAATGGTGAATGGGAGCAGCGTGGCGCCGGACATACGCCGGTATTGTTACAGGAGGTGATCTCCGGCCTGGCGTTGCAGCCCGGGGGCATCTATATCGATGGCACCTTCGGGCGCGGCGGGCACAGCCGGGGGATCCTGGCCGGTCTGGGTCCCGAAGGACGGCTGCTGGCCATGGACCGGGACCCGCAGGCGGCCGGGGAAGCGATGTTGCTGGCCCGGAGCGATCCGCGTTTTCATTTTCAGCGCGGACTGTATAGCGACATGGACAGCTATGCGAGCGCTGAAGGCGTGGCGGGCAGGGTCAACGGGGTGTTGCTGGACCTGGGGGTCTCGTCGCCACAGCTCGACAGTGCGGAGCGGGGTTTCAGTTTCCAGCACGATGGGCCGCTGGATATGCGCATGGATCCGGATGCCGGTGTCCCGGCATGGAAATGGCTGCAGACTACGAGTGAGGCTGATATGGCCAGGGTCTTCAAACGCTATGGTGAAGAACGCTATGCAAGACGCATCGCCCATGCCATCGCCGTGGCCCGCGCGCAGGCGCCGCTTACCCGTACCCGCCAGCTGGCCGGGATCATCGCCAGGGCCCATCCGGCCTGGCAGCAGGGGGTCCATCCGGCGACACGCTGTTTTCAGGCGATACGGATCTTCCTCAACAAGGAACTGGAGCACATCGAGCCCGCGCTCAATGCCGCACTGCGCGTGCTTGCCCCGGGTGGGCGCCTGCTGGTGATCAGTTTTCACTCGCTGGAGGACCGTATCGTCAAACGTTTCCTGCGCCGGCAGGCGCGCGGGGATGACTTCCCGCCCGACCTGCCGGTTACCGCGGCGGAACTGCATCCCCGCCTGCGCCTGCTGGGTCGGGCCGTGCGTCCGGGAGCGGCCGAGCTGACGGCAAACCCGCGCGCCCGCAGCGCGGTCCTGCGCATGGCGGAGCGGCTGCCATGCTGAGACTGGCCACGTTCCTGCTGGTGGTGGCGGTCTTCACCTCGGCCATTGCGGTGATCGAGGCGCGTCATGAGTCACGCAAGCTGTTCGTACAACTGCAGCTTGCCGAGCGGCAGCGGGATTTGATGAATGAAGAATGGGGCCGCCTGCAACTGGAGCAGGCGACCTGGGCGACACATGGGCGCATTGAGAGGCTGGCGCGGGAAAAGCTCGACATGATAGTACCTGCAAGTGATTCGATAGTACTGGTGACCGTGGATGAGTGATCCGGGCATCCCTTCAGTCAGCGGTCGTCGCTGGTTCCTGGTCGGACTGTTCAGCGTCGCGGCCATGTTGCTGCTCGCGCGAGCGGCCGACCTGCAGTTGCTGCGCAAGGAATTTCTGCAGGATCACGGTGACGCACGCTATCTGCGCGTGGTCGAAACCCCCGCCCATCGGGGCATGATCCTGGATCGCAATGGTGAACCCCTGGCGGTCAGCACCCCGGTCAGTTCCGTATGGGCGAACCCCAGGCTGTTGATGCGGGCACGGTCGCAATGGCCGGTGCTGGCGCGGGCGCTGGGTGTGACGGGCAAACAGCTGGAAGACCTGGTGTTGCCGCGGAGAACCCGCGGTTTCGTCTACCTGCGGCGGCACGTGGCGCCAGACATGGCCACCAGGGTCATGGCCCTGGGCATCAATGGCGTCTCCCTGCAGCGGGAGTTCCATCGCTATTATCCCGCCGGTGAGGTGGCCGCGCACGTGGTCGGGTTCACCAATGTCGATGATCACGGCCAGGAGGGAGTGGAACTGGCCTTCGATGCACGTTTGCGGGGCAGCCCGGGGGCCAAGCGCGTGATCAAGGATGGCCGCGGCCGGATCGTTGAAAATGTCGAGGGACTGCGAACCTCGCAACGGGGCGGGGACTTGTTCCTGAGCATAGACCGGCGCATTCAGTATATCGCCTACCGGGAGCTGAAGGCTGCGGTGGTCCAATTTCAGGCCAAGGCCGGATCGATCGTGGTGATCGACAGTCATACCGGCGAGATCCTGGCGATGGCCAATCAGCCTTCCTACAATCCCAACAACCGCAGCGAGATGAAGGATGCCTATGTCCGTAACCGCGCGGTCACGGATGCCTTCGAGCCGGGTTCGACCATCAAGCCCTTCACCATCGCCGCGGCGCTGGAAAGCGGCGCCTATACCCCTACGACCCCGATCGATACCGCCCCGGGTTTCTACAAACTGGGTACCCACACCATCCGCGATACCCACAATTACGGCCGCCTGGACGTGACCGGCGTGATCACCAAGTCCAGCAATGTCGGCGCCAGCCGTATTGCCCTGTCGCTGGATCCCCGGCAACTCTGGGATATGTATGAACGGGTTGGATTCGGCCAGGTTCCCGGAGGCGGATTCCCCGGCGAGACCAGCGGACGACTGGTCGATTATCGTGACTGGCGGGAGATAGGCCAGGCGACCATGGCCTTTGGTTATGGTATGTCGATGAGCCTGCTGCAGCTTGCCAAGGCCTATGTCGTCCTCGCCAACGACGGCATGGCCTTGCCACTCAGTATCGAGAAGCGGGAGCGGCCGGTGATCGGCCGGCGGGTCATGCGGGAGGCCACCGCGATCCAGGTCCGGACGATGCTGGAGACCGTCATCACCCGGGGCACCGGCCGCCGCGCCCAGGTCACGGGTTATCGTGTCGCCGGCAAAACCGGCACGGTGCATAAATCGATCATAGGCGGCTATGCCGTGGATCGCTATCTGGCCGTATTTGCCGGCATGGCCCCCGCCAGCCGGCCGCGACTGGTGATCGCGGTGATGATCGATGAACCCAGCGCCGGTTCCTATTATGGCGGCCAGGTGGCGGCGCCGCTGTTCGCGCGGGTGATGGGAGAGAGTCTGCGCATGCTGGCGGTGGCCCCGGACAACAGCCGGGAACTGGGGCAGATGCATATCGCCATGCACCTGCCGCAAGGGGATTCCGGCATGACTGGCACCGCTGGGGGCGGGTCGAAATGATGACTGCCGGGACACTCATGAGTGCCTCTCTGCGGGACTTGCTCTCCGGCCTCGCGGACCCCGCCGTGCTGGTGGATACGCCTATCCACGGACTCAGCCTGGACAGTCGCCGGATACAGAAGGGGGACCTGTTCATCGCCTGTGCGGGGATGCGGCATGATGGCCGGCACTACATCAATGCCGCCATCCAGCAGGGCGCCAGTGCGGTGGTGTTCGACACCGAGCAGGCGCGCCTGGATATCGCGCCCAGAACGGTGCCGGTGATCCCGGTCGCGGATCTGAAGCACCGCCTGGGCCTGATCGCGGCGCGATTCCACCACCATCCGTCCCGCACGCTGCACACCATCGGTGTGACCGGTACCAACGGCAAGACCTCGGTGACACACTTCATTGCCGCCGCCCTGCAGGATCAGGAAACGGTGGGTCCCTGTGGCCTGATCGGAACCCTGGGTTATGGCCTGCCCGGGGCCCTGGACACCGCCACGCACACGACCCCGGACGCGATCCGGATACAGCGGTTGCTGGCCGGATTCGTCGACGCGGGCGTGAACAGCGTGGCCTTGGAGGTATCCTCTCATGCCCTGGATCAGGGCCGTGTGGCCGGGGTCGATTTCGATATCGCCGTGTTTACCAATCTGAGTCGTGATCACCTGGATTACCACGGCGGGATGTCGCAGTACGCCAGGGTCAAGCGTCGTCTGTTCCGGCAGGCGGGCCTGGGCGGCGCGGTGATCAATATCGATGATCCGGCCGGACAGGCCATTCGTGAGGAGATCGCCGGCAAGATGCCGGTGTTCGGCGTCAGCCTGCGGCCAGGCCCCGTGCGGGATGACATCCTGCGCGCCACCCGGGTGTCCCAGCAGGCCAGTGGCCTGGTACTGGAAATCCAGGCCCTGGGACAGACCTGTCTGCTGGAGACGCAACTGCTGGGTGAGGTGAACGCCTGGAATCTTCTCTCCGCCCTGGGGGTACTTCTGCACCTGGGGCTGTCACCGCGGACGGCGGTGCGGTGTCTGTCCGGCATGCGCGGGGTACCGGGGCGCATGGAGGCCTTTCGTGGCAGCGATCCGCGACGCCCGCTGGTGGTGGTCGATTACGCCCATACCCCGGATGGCCTGGAACAGGCCCTGCGTAGCCTGAGGACCCTGTGTCACGGCGAGATCTGGTGCGTGTTCGGCTGTGGCGGGGAGCGGGACAGTGGCAAACGGCCGCTGATGGGGGCCATCGCGGGGGAACTGGCCGAGCATGTGGTGCTGACCCATGACAACCCGCGCGGCGAATCCCCTCAGTGCATCATCGAGGATATCCTCGCCGGGATCCCCGGTGACGTGGCGCCGGAGATCATCGGCGATCGTGGCGCGGCCATCACCGAGGCGATCCGCGGCGCCACGGCGGAGGATATCGTCCTCATCGCCGGCAAGGGCCACGAGGACTATCAGCTCGTGGGCGAGCGCCGTCTGCCCTTTAGTGATCGGGACTTCGTCGCCAGGCTGCTGGGGGTATCGCGGTGATGATTCGCCTGCCACTGTCCGAGGCCTCGCGCCCCCTGCATGCCACCCTCATGGGCGAGGACCGTCTCTTCGAAGGCTGCAGCACGGACAGCCGCCAGATCGATCCCGGTGCCCTGTTCGTCGCCCTGCATGGCCCATGCCACGATGGTCATGACTATATCGATGCCGCCGCCAGGCGCGGGGCCGCGGCCGCGGTGGTCGATCGCGAGGGTGACTATGCCCTGCCGGTATTGCAGGTCGGCGATACCCGCACCGCCCTGGGTCGTCTGGCCGCGGACTGGCGGCGGCGCTTCACCCTGCCCCTGGTCGCGGTTACCGGCAGCAATGGCAAGACCACGGTCAAGGAGATGCTGAAGCGCATCCTCTGTCCCCGGGGTGAGGTGCTGGCGACCCGCGGCAACCTGAACAACGATATCGGCGTCCCATTGACCTTGTTCCGGCTGGGTGGTGAGCATCGTTACGCCGTGATCGAGATGGGTGCCAATCACGCCGGCGAGATCGGTGGTCTTTGCAGCCTGGCCCTGCCCGGAGTGGCCGTGATCACCCAGTGCGCGCCGGCCCATCTGCAGGGTTTCGGCGACCTGCGGTCGGTGGCTCGCGCCAAGGGTGAGATCATCACGGCGCTACCCTCGAATGGCGTCGCCGTGATCAATTCCGAGGATGACTTTGCCGGCCTGTGGACGAGCCTGGCGGGTGAGCGCAGGGTGATCGGTTTTGGTTGCCGGCCCGGCGCCGAGGTCAGGGCTGAGTCCATACAGTCGTGGCCGCAGGGCAGTCGTTTCCGCCTGTGTCTGCCCGCTGGCAGCGTCGAAACCCGTATCCCCCTGGCGGGGCGTCACAATGTCATGAATGCCCTGGCGGCGGCGGCCAGCGCCAGCGTCCTGGGCCTGGACGTGGATGAGATCGCCGCCGGCCTGGAACGGATGGAGGCCGTCTCCGGCCGGCTGCAATTCCGGCACGGCCGCGCCGGCAGCACCCTGATCGATGACAGCTACAATGCCAATCCGGGTTCCCTGGGTGCGGCCATCGAGGTCCTCGCCGGCCAGGATGGAGCGCGCTGGCTGGTGCTGGGCGATATGGGGGAACTCGGCGCCGCGGCGGTGGACCTGCATGCACGGGCCGGGGTGCGGGCGCGAGAGGCCGGTATCGAACGCCTCTATACCCTGGGTGAACTGAGTCGTGCCGCGGCCAGGGCCTTCGGTGCCGGGGGACGGCATTTCGAGGACTGCGAGGCCCTGAACGAGGCCTTGCTGAAAGACCTGCGCGCGGGTGTGACGGTGCTGATCAAGGGCTCGAGGGCCATGCGCCTGGAGCGCTGCGTGGCGGCCCTGAGCGAGGAGGACGACTGATATGCTCCTGCTCCTGACCGACTACCTGGCGCAATACTACCGCGGCTTCAACGTCTTCCAGTATCTGACCCTGAGGACCATCCTCGGCGTGTTGACGGCGCTGTTCATCTCGTTCCTGGTGGGGCCGGCGATGATCCGCCGCCTGAGTCTTTCCCAGATTAGCCAGAGCGTGCGCGATGACGGGCCCGAGACCCACCTGGTCAAGGCCGGCACGCCAACCATGGGTGGCATGCTGATCCTGATATCCATCAGTCTCGCCACCCTGCTGTGGTCCGATCTGGGCAACCGTTTCGTGTGGGTGGTGCTGGTGGTGACACTGCTGTTCGGCGCGGTGGGCTTCGTCGATGACTATCTCAAGATCGTGGCCCGGGATCCCCGTGGGCTGGCCTCGCGCTGGAAGTACTTCTGGCAGTCGGTTTTCGGCCTGGGAGCCGCGCTGTATCTGTTCTACAGCGCCCAGTCCACGGTCGAGACCACGCTGATCGTGCCGTTTTTCAAGAATATCGCCATCGACCTGGGCTGGGGCTACGTGGTGCTGGCCTACTTCGTCATCGTCGGCAGCAGCAACGCGGTCAACCTGACCGACGGCCTGGACGGCCTGGCCATCCTGCCGACGGTGATGGTGGCCGGGGCGTTGATCGTCTTCGCCTATGCCACCGGTCATGTGAACTTCTCCGCTTATCTGGGGATCCCCTACATCGCCGGGGTCGGTGAGCTGAGCGTCTTCTGTGGCGCCATCGTCGGCGCGGGCCTGGGTTTCCTCTGGTTCAATACCTATCCGGCGCAGGTCTTCATGGGGGATATCGGCGCCCTGGCGCTGGGTGCGGCGCTGGGGGTGGTGTCCCTGATCGTGCGTCAGGAACTGGTGCTGGTGATCATGGGCGGGGTGTTCGTGGTCGAGACGGTATCGGTGATCCTGCAGGTTGCCTCCTACAAGCTGACCGGGCGACGGATCTTCCACATGGCGCCGCTGCATCATCATTTCGAACTCAAGGGCTGGCCCGAGCCACGGGTGATCGTCCGTTTCTGGATCATCACCGTCATCCTGGTGCTGGTCGGGCTGGCGAGCCTGAAGATACGATGAGGACCGCGACCATGCCCCCCCAGCCACCCGCGAAGGCGCCCGAGCACATGGCCAGTATCGTCGTGGGCCTGGGTGTCACCGGGCTTTCATGCGCCCGTTTCCTGCATGCGCAGGGGGTGGCGGTGACGGTGGTCGATACCCGTGACCGGCCGCCGGCGTTGCGGCAGCTGCAAGCGGAACTGCCGGCAGTGCCGGTCTACACCGGGCCCCTGGAAGCAGAGCGGATCCTGGCCGCGGACCGCCTGGTGCTCAGCCCCGGGGTCTCGCCCCGGGACCCCCTGTTCCAGCGGGCGCGTGCGCAAGGCATCGAGGTGCTCGGCGATATCGAGCTGTTTGCGCGGCAGGCCAGGGCCCCCGTCATCGCCATCACCGGGGCCAATGGCAAGAGTACGGTGACCTGCATGGTGACGGCAATGGCCCGGGCCTGCGGCCGGGATGTGCGCATGGGGGGCAATATCGGCACCCCGGCGCTGGAGCTGCTGCAGCAGCAAGAACCGGACCTGTATGTGCTGGAGTTGTCGAGTTTTCAACTGGATACGGTCGAATCACTGGATGCGGCGGCGGCGGTGCTGCTGAACATCAGCCCGGACCATATGGATCGCTACGATTCCCTGGCGGACTACACCCGCAGCAAGCAGCGCGTCTATCGTGGCCGCGGGGCGATGGTGCTGAATGCCGATGACTCGCGGGTCGCGCCGATGTCACTGCCTGATCGCGAGGTGATCCGCTTTACCCTGAATACGCCGCGGGCAGGCGAATTCGGCCTGCTCGAAGATCCCATGCAGGGGCCCTGCCTGGCCTGGGGAGGGGCGCCGCTGATGCCGGTAGCCGAGCTGCGTCTGCAGGGCCGGCACAATATCGCCAACGCCCTTGCGGCGCTGGCGCTCGGCCATGCCGTGGGTCTGGATCACCCGGGCATGTGCCGGGCCTTGAGCGGGTTCACCGGCCTGCCGCATCGCTGCGAACGGGTCGCCGAGCGCCGGGGGGTCCTGTGGGTCAATGATTCCAAGGGCACCAATGTCGGCGCCACGGTCGCGGCCCTGGCCGGTTATGCCGGGCGGCGCGTGATCCTGATCGCCGGTGGCCTTGGCAAGGATGCGGACTTTACCCCGCTGGCGCGGGCCGCGGGCGCGGTGGTCAGCGACGCCATCCTGTTCGGACGCGATGCCGGTTCCTTGCAACAGGCCCTGGCCGGGGTGACGCGGACACAGGCGGTCGCCGACCTGGAGGCGGCCGTGGGCATGGCGGCGGATCTGGCCACGGCGGGTGATGTCGTGCTGTTCTCGCCGGCCTGCGCCAGCCAGGATATGTTCACGAACTATATCGCCCGGGGCGAGGCCTTCGTGGCCGCGGTCAGGGATCTGCCAACATGAACGCGGTGATCGCATCCCAGGCCGTGCCCCGCGGGACCCGTTCATCGGCCACGCCCCTGCTGGGCGGTTATGATCAGTGGCTGATCGCCTGCGTGTTGTTGCTGATGAGCGTGGGTCTGATCATGGTCGCTTCCGCCTCGGTGACCGTGGCCGATCGCCAATTCCATGAACCCCTGCACTATTTCTGGCGCCAGCTTGGCTCGGTGAGCGCCGGCCTCGTCCTGATCATGGCCTTGATGAAGCTGCCTTTGCGGTTGTGGCAGGCGGCCAGTTCCATGTTCCTGTTCCTGGGCCTGAGCCTGTTGCTGCTGGTGCTGATCCCGGGCCTCGGGCACGAGGTCAACGGCAGCATGCGCTGGGTCCGTCTGGGGCCGGTGACCTTGCAGGCATCCGAACCGGTCAAGCTGTGCACCATCATCTATCTTGCCGGTTATCTGGTGCGCCATGGCGAGCAGGTGCGCAGCGCCTTCGTCGGTTTCATCAAACCCATGGGTGTGCTGACCGTGATCGCCGGACTGCTGCTGCTGGAGCCGGATTTTGGCGCCACCGTGGTGCTGTTCGCGACCACCCTGGGCATGCTGTTCATGGGCGGCGTGCCGTTGCTGCGCTTTTCGGCCTGGGGCCTGACGGCGGTGGCCGCACTGGTCGGCGTGGCGATGCTGGCGCCCTACCGGGTACAACGGCTGCTGACCTTCATGGATCCCTGGGCGGATCCCTACAACAGTGGTTTTCAGCTCATCCAGTCGCTGATCGCCATGGGCCGCGGTGAGTGGCTGGGGGTCGGTCTGGGCGCCAGTGTGCAGAAGCTGTTCTATCTGCCGGAGGCGCATACCGATTTCATCTTCGCGGTGCTGGCCGAGGAATTCGGCTTGCTGGGTTCCTTGGTGGTGATCGCCGCGTTCACCTTCATCATCTGGCGCAGTTTTCACATCGGCGCCCGGGCGCAACGCGCCGGGGCGCCGTTCGCGGCCTATCTGGCCTATGGCATCGGTCTGCTGATCGGCCTGCAGGCGCTGATCAATATCGGCGTCAACATGGGGGTCTTGCCGACCAAGGGCCTGACCCTGCCCTTTATCAGTTACGGCAGCAACAGCCTGATCGTGACCTCGGCGGCGATGGGTCTGTTGCTGCGAATCGATCATGAGGCGGGCAGTATTCCCGGCAGACAAGGACAGGGGCATGTCTAGGGCTGTCCTGATCATGGCGGGTGGCACCGGCGGTCATGTCTACCCGGCGCTGGCGGTGGCCGAGTGTCTGCGCCGGCAGGGGGTGCCGCTGTTCTGGCTGGGTACCCAGCGGGGCCTGGAGGCGCGGGTGGTGCCGCAACGCGGGATAGAACTGCTGACCATCAGCATCGCCGGCTTGCGGGGCAAGGGCCTGGCGACCCGTCTGCTGGCCCCGGCACGCATGCTGCTGGCCCTGTGGCAATCCCTGCGATTGCTGATGCAGACCCGGCCCGTGGCGGTGCTGGGCATGGGCGGGTTCGTCAGCGGCCCCGGTGGACTGGCGGCCTGGCTGCTGCGGGTGCCCTTGCTGATCCACGAACAGAATGCCATTCCCGGTCTGACCAACCGCCTGCTGGCACCATTCGCCTGGCGGGTTATGGAGGCCTTCCCCGGCAGCATGCCGGCCCGCTGGCGGGCCCTGCATACGGGCAACCCGGTACGCGAGGAGATCCTCGCGTTGCCGCAGCCGGCACGACGGATGGCGACCCGGAAGGGTGGCATGCGTCTGCTGGTTCTCGGTGGCAGTCAGGGTGCGCGCTGCCTGAACGAGGTCCTGCCCCGGGCCGTCGCCGCCTGCGCCGGTGAACGCATATGGGTGCGACATCAGAGTGGCGGCAGCGGTGAGGGCCCGACCCGTGACGCCTATCTGGGGCTGGGTGTCGAGGCCCAGGTCACGGCCTTCATCGAGGACATGGCGGAGGCCTATGCCTGGGCCGATCTGGTGGTCTGCAGGGCCGGGGCGATGACCATCGCCGAATTGACCGCGGTCGGTGTGGGTGCCGTGCTGGTGCCTTACCCTCACGCCGTGGACGACCATCAGCGCGCCAATGCCATCTGGCTCTACGAGGCGGGCGCGGCGCTCATGTTCAGCGAGGGCGAGGCGCTGGAGCGCGGGATTGCGGCCTTGCTGCGGGAACTGGCTGTGGATGCCCCCAGGCGACTGCGCATGGCCGAGGCGGCGCGCGCCCTGGCCTGCCCGGATGCCGCCCGCCTGGTGGCCGGTGAGTGCCTGCGCGCGGGAGGGCTGGCGCATGGATAGGCAGCCGATGTCTAGGGTGAAACACATCCACTTCGTCGGCATCGGCGGCGCCGGCATGAGCGGTATCGCCGAGGTTCTGCATAATCTGGGCTATACCATCAGTGGTTCCGATACCGGGCAGAACGAGGCCACCCAGCGTCTGCTCGAACTCGGCATCAGACTGTTTCCGGCGCACCAGGGCGAGAATGTCGCCGGCGCCGATGTGGTGGTGGTGTCCAGTGCCATCGCGGCGTCCAATGCCGAGGTGCTGGCCGCCGGCGAGGCACGCATACCGGTCGTGCCCCGGGCCGAAATGCTGGCCGAACTGATGCGTTTCCGTTTTGGCATCGCGGTCGCGGGCACCCATGGCAAGACCACGGTCACCAGTCTGATCGCCTCGCTGCTGGCCGAAGGCGGTCTGGATCCCACCTATGTCATCGGTGGGCGCCTGAACAGCTCAGGCAGCCACGCCCGTCTGGGCGAGAGTCGCTATCTGGTCGCCGAGGCGGACGAGAGTGATGCCTCCTTCCTGTACCTGCAGCCGGTCATCGCGGTGTTGACCAATGTCGACGCGGATCACATGCAGACCTATGGCGGCGACATGCAGCGCCTGCGACGGGCCTTCGTCGAATTCCTGCAACGCCTGCCCTTCTATGGCCTGGCGGTGGTCTGCCTGGATGATCCCCAGGCCCGCGAGGTCCTGGGTCAGTTGCACAAGCCGGTGCTGACCTACGGCGCCATGGCCGGGGCCGATGTGCGGGCCACGGGGATCCGGCAGCAGGGCATGAAGACCGGTTTCGAGGTCATCCAGGCCGGGCATGCGCCGCTGCAGGTGAGCCTGAGCCTGCCGGGCAGGCACAATGTGCTGAATGCGCTGGCCGCGATTGCGGTGGCTCGGGAACTGGGGGTGGATGATGCGGCCATCCGCCGGGGCCTGACCGGATTCGAGGGTATCGCCCGGCGGCAGCAGGTGATGGGCGAAGTGGAGCTGGAGGGGCGGCGACTGTTGATGATCGATGATTATGCCCATCATCCCACCGAACTGGCCGCGACCCTGCAGGCCATTCGCGATGGTTGGCCCGGCAGGCGGCTGGTGGTGGTCTTTCAGCCCCATCGCTATAGCCGCACCCGGGACCTGTTCGAGGATTTCTGCCAGGTGCTCGCCGGCATCGATGTGCTGGTGTTGCTGGAGGTCTACGCGGCCGGGGAGCCGCCGCTTACCGGGGCCGACGGCCGTGCCCTGTGTCGCGCCATCCGCCTGCGTGGCCAGGTCGATCCGGTTTTCGTCGCGGATCCCGCCGAACTGTCCGGGATCCTGCGGGGCCTGGTCCAGGACGGTGACATCGTACTCACCATGGGCGCCGGCAGCGTCGGCCGCATCAGTCGGGAGCTCTGGCTCGCCTTCCAGGGAGCGCCGGCATGATCGCGGCCCATGACCAGGCAGGCTATCGCGGTTACCTGGCCTTTGACGAGCCCATGTCCCGGCATGTCTCCTGGCGCGCCGGGGGGGCCGCGCGGTGTTATTTCGAGCCGGCGGACCTCTCCGAGCTGATGCATTTCATGACCACCCTGGATGAGGATGAGCCGCTGCTGTGGCTGGGCCTGGGCAGCAACCTGCTGGTCCGGGACGGAGGCTTCCCCGGCACCGTGATCGCGACCGGCAAGGCCTTGCAGGGGATCTCCCGGGAGGACCAATGCCTGTGGCGGGTGGAGGCCGGCGTGACCTGCGCCAAGCTGGCCCGCCAGAGCGCCGCGGCAGGCTGCGCCGGGGCGGAATTCATGGCCGGTATTCCCGGCAGCATCGGCGGCGCCCTGGCGATGAATGCCGGCGCCTTCGGCGGCGAGACCTGGGCCATCGTCACCCGGGTGCGGATGCTGGATCGTCGCGGTCAGCTGCACACGCGCGGCGTCGAGGATTTCCAGATTGGCTATCGCAGCGTCAAGGGACCCGCGGAGGAATGGTTCGTCGCCGCCTGGTTCGCGCTGCGACCGGCAGCGGGGGACGGCATGGCCCGGATCAAATCCCTGCTGGCGCGACGGGGCGAGACCCAGCCGCTGGGACAGCCCAGCTGCGGTTCGGTATTCCGTAATCCTCCCGGAGGGCATGCCGCGCGCCTGATAGAGGACAGCGGGCTGAAGGGCTGGCGCATCGGCAACGCCTGTGTCTCCGAAAAGCACGCCAATTTCATCATCAATCTGGGGGGGGCCAGCGCCAGCGATATCGAGGCGCTGATCACGCATGTCAGGGACACGGTGCAGCGCCGGCACGGGGTCAGCCTGATCCCGGAGGTGCGGATAGTCGGGGAGCATGGGCATGGGTAGTCAGACACATGCCCACACGGCGGTCAATTATCCCGGTCGGGTGGCCGTACTGATGGGCGGCCAGTCGGCGGAGCGCGAGATATCGCTGCAGAGCGGCGGCGCGGTGCTGAAGGCCCTGCAGAGACATGGGGTCGATGCCCGTGCCGTGGAGCCGGATGCGCAGTTGATGATGAATCTGGAGCGTGGACGGTTTGATCGTGCCTTCATCGCCCTGCATGGACGGGGTGGCGAGGATGGCCAGATCCAGGGCCTGCTGGAGTGTCTGGGGCTGCCCTATACCGGCACCGGCGTCCTGGGTTCGGCCCTGGCGATGGACAAGCTGCGCAGCAAACAGGTCTGGCGCAGCATGGACCTGCCCACACCGGATTTCATGCTCCTGGAGCCCGGCTTCGATGCCGCGCAGGTGGCGGATCGCCTGGGCTTGCCAGTGATGGTCAAGCCGGTACACGAGGGCTCGAGTATCGGCATCAGCAAGGTCGGACATGTCGAGGATCTGGCCGGCGCCCACGAACTGGCTGCCCGCTACGACCCGTGCATCATCGCCGAACGCTGGGTCAGTGGGGGGGAATATACCGTGCCGGTGCTGCATGGACGGGCCCTGCCCCTGATCAAGCTGGAGACAGAGCGGGAATTCTATGACTACCAGGCCAAGTACGAGGACGAGGATACGCGTTACCTGTGTCCCTGCGGTCTGGATGAGGAAACCGAGGCCCGGCTCGGGCAGTTGGGACTGAAGGCCTTCGCGGCCCTGGGAGGACAGGGCTGGGGGCGGGTCGATTTCATGCTCGATGCGGCCGGGCGGCCCTGGTTGATCGAGGTCAATACCGTACCCGGCATGACCAGCCACAGCCTGGTGCCGATGTCGGCGGCCAGGGCCGGGATCGGTTTTGACGAACTGGTGCTGCGGATCCTCGAAACCAGTGAAGGACGGCGGCCATGAACATACGGCGACGGCAGGATGCCGGCAGTGGCGGCCACCGGTCCTGGCGACTGGGTGGTCTGCTGGTCACGGTATTGGTGCTGGGGTCCCTGGGCTGGGCCCTGAAGACCCTGCGGGATCCGGCGACCCTGCCGATCAGCGAGGTGCAGATCGTCGGGCGTTTTCAGCATCTGCAGCCGGCGAGCCTGCGGCAGCGGGCCAGTGCCGCGGTGCGTGGCGGCTTCTTCAGTATCGATGTCGAGCGGGTACGCGCGGTATTACTGGCCGAGCCCTGGATCGCCCGGGTTTCCGTGCGCCGGGTATGGCCTAACCGCCTGCTGGTGCGGATCGAGGAACAGCAGGCGGTGGCGCGATGGGGGGACAAGGGCCTGCTGAACGCCGATGGCGAGCTGTTCGTGCCGGAACAGGGCGCGCTCCCCGCCGGCCTGGTCAGGCTGGATGGGCCGGCCGGGAGCGAGCGGCAACTGCTGGCGCACCTGCGACAGCTGCGGACCGTGATGGCGGGGACCGGACTGGCGATTTCACGTTTGTGGCTGACACCTCGGCGCGCCTGGCGCCTGCGTCTGGACAATGGCATACGCGTGGTCATCGGGCGTGGCGGTTTCAGGCGTCGCCTGCGGCGCCTGGCGGGGGTCTACAGCGCCCTGCTCGGGCAGCGGTCCGCGGACATCGACACCATCGACTTGCGTTATACCAATGGTTTTGCGGTGGGCTGGAAATCCGGCCTGGCGGGAAAGAACGGGAGGAGTTCCTGAGGCATGGTGAGAAAATCGGAAAAGAATCTGATCGTGGGCCTGGATATCGGTACATCCAAGGTGGTCGCCATCGTCGGCGAGACCTCATTGGAAGGCGGTGATATCGAGGTCATCGGCCTGGGATCGCATCCCTCCAGGGGATTGAAAAAGGGTGTGGTGGTGAACATAGAATCCACCGTGCAGTCGATTCAGCGGGCGGTGGAGGAGGCCGAGCTGATGGCCGGCTGCGAGATCCACTCGGTCTATGCCGGCATCGCCGGCAGCCATATACGCAGCCTGAATTCACACGGGATCGTCGCCATCCGTGAATCCGAGGTCACCCCCAGTGATGTCGAGCGGGTCATCGACGCGGCCCGCGCGGTGGCCATCCCCGCGGATCAGAAGATCCTGCACATCCTTCCACAGGAGTTTCTGATCGACAACCAGGAGGGTATTCGCGAGCCCATCGGCATGTCCGGCGTGCGCCTGGAGGCCAAGGTACACATGGTCACCGGCGCGGTCAGCGCGGCCCAGAACATCGTCAAGTGCGTGCGCCGCTGCGGCCTGGAGGTGGACGATATCATCCTGCAGCAGCTGGCCTCCAGCTACGCGGTCCTGACCGAGGACGAGAAGGACCTGGGGGTTTGCCTGGTGGACATCGGTGGCGGGACTACCGATATCGCGGTGTTTCACAACGGCGCCATACAGCATACCGCGGTGATCCCCATTGCCGGAGACCAGGTCACCAACGATATCGCCGTGGCCCTGCGCACCCCGACCCACCATGCCGAGGACATCAAGATCAAATATGCCTGCGCCCTGACGCAACTGGCCAATCCCGAGGAGACCATCGAGGTCCCCAGCGTCGGAGAACGGCCACCCAGGCGCCTGGCGCGGCAGACCCTGGCGGAGGTGGTGGAGCCCCGCTACGAGGAGCTGTTCACCCTGATCCAGTCGGAATTGAAGCGCAGTGGCTACGAGGAATTGATCGCCGCGGGCATGGTCCTTACCGGCGGCAGTTCCAAGATGGAAGGCGTGATCGATCTGGCCGAAGAGGTCTTCCACATGCCGGTGCGCCAGGGCAAACCGCAGTATGTCGCCGGGCTGACGGACGTGGTCAGGAATCCCATCTATGCCACCGGTGTGGGCCTGTTGCTGTTCGGTCAGCGGAATCATCCGGGCACCAGCCCGGGGATCGGCCATGAGGCCGGCATGAGGAATCTCTGGGAACGGATGAAGAACTGGTTTCATGGGAATTTTTGATATGCAAGCCGGCCTGCGTCATACCCGCCGCGGGTCGGTGAAATTGACAAGATATGGGGTCGTTCCGGGCCATGGGGTCCAGGGTGATTTCTTGAGTTGGGTGTACATAAGGAGGATAGGTCATGTTTGAGTTGATGGATGCCTGCAGTCAGAATGCAGTGATCAAGGTCATAGGTGTCGGTGGCGGAGGCGGCAATGCCCTGCAGCATATGCTCGCGGCCAATATCGACGGAGTGGAGTTCATCTGCGCCAATACGGATGCGCAGGCGCTGCAGAAATCGGCGGCCAAGACGGTCTTGCAGCTGGGTGGCGCGATCACCAAGGGTCTGGGAGCCGGAGCCGATCCCGATATCGGCCGCCAGGCGGCACTGGAGGATCGGGACCGGATCAGTGATGTCCTGCAGGGCGCGGACATGGTCTTCATCACCGCCGGCATGGGCGGTGGCACCGGTACCGGCGGGGCGCCGGTGGTGGCCCAGGTGGCCCGTGACATGGGGATCCTGACCGTGGCGGTGATTACCCGCCCGTTCAACTTCGAGGGACGCAAGCGATCCCAGGTGGCGGAGGACGGCATCAAGGAACTGTCGGAGTATGTCGATTCCCTGATCACCATCCCCAACGAGAAACTGCTGAGCGTGCTGGGCCGCAACATCAGCATGCTGGATGCCTTCAAGGCGGCCAATGACATCCTCCTCGGGGCGGTGCAGGGGATCGCGGAACTGATCACCTGCCCGGGTCTGATCAACGTCGATTTCGCCGATGTGCGCACGGTCATGTCGGAGATGGGCATGGCCATGATGGGGTCCGGCTCCGGGCGCGGGGACGAAAGGGCGCAGATTGCCGCCGAACAGGCCGTCGCCAGCCCCCTGCTGGAGGATATCAACCTCTATGGCGCCAAGGGGATCCTGGTCAACATCACTGCCGGCATGGACCTCAGCATGGGTGAATTCGAGGATGTCGGCAATACGGTCAGGGATTATGCCTCGGAGAATGCCACCGTGGTGGTGGGCACCGTGATCGACCCCGATATGAATGACGAGATACGGGTCACCGTGGTCGCCACCGGTCTTGGTGAAGAGGCCCCCCGGGAGAAGGGTGAGGTCCAGAACACCCCGGTGCAGACGGACCTGGCAGCCGGCAAGCCGGATTACGCACCACTGGATCGGCCCACGGTCATACGCAACAGCAAGATGAACCAGGCTCCCGTGGAGGCCCGTGAGGATGAGGACTATCTCGATATTCCGGCCTTTCTGCGGCGTCAGGCGGACTGAACCGGGCCTGTCATGGTGCTGGAGGGGCATTGCATCGCCCCGGGAGGGGGTTGTGTGTTAGTATGATGGGCGAACGGACACCCACCATCGGGGGACTGGGGGCTAGGCATGATCAGGCAGCGCACTCTGAAGAACATCATTCGGGCCACCGGGGTCGGTCTGCATACCGGCAAGAAGGTCTATCTGACCCTGCGCCCGGCGGCGGCGAATACCGGCATCGTTTTTACCCGGGTCGATCTGGATCCGGCGGTGGAGATACCCGCGCGTGCGGAGAATGTCGGCGACACCCAGTTGTCGACCTCCCTGGCCGCCGGCGAGGCCAAGATCTCCACGGTCGAACACTTGCTGTCCGCATTGGCCGGTCTGGGGATCGACAATGCCTACATCGATGTCAGCGCCGCCGAGGTGCCTATCATGGACGGCAGCGCCGGGCCATTCGTGTTCCTGATCCAGTCCGCCGGGATCGAGGAGCAGAACGCACCCAAGCAGTTCATTCGCATCAAGGAACCGGTGGAGGTCTCTGACGGGGACAAGTGGGCGCGTTTCGAACCCTTCAATGGCTTCAAGGTCTCCTTCGCCATCGAGTTCGACCATCCATTCTTCGCTGAAAGCAGCAAATACGCCGAGATCGATTTCTCCACGACCTCGTTCGTCAAGGAGGTCAGCCGGGCACGGACCTTTGGCTTCATGCGCGATGTGGAACTGTTGCGCGAGAACAATCTCGCCCTGGGCGGATCGCTGGACAATGCCGTGGTCGTGGATGATTACCGTATCCTCAACGAGGATGGCCTGCGATATGACGATGAATTCGTCAAGCACAAGATCCTCGATGCCATCGGTGATCTGTATCTGCTCGGGCACAGCCTGATCGGCGCCTTCAGCGGACGCAAATCGGGTCATGCCCTGAACAACCGCCTGTTGCGAGAACTGCTGGCGCGGGAATCGGCCTGGGAGAAGGTGTCATTCGAGGACAATGAAGAGGTGCCGATCATGTTCATGCGCGGCTTGCCGGCCAGCGCCTAGGGCGCGTGGTTCGCAACGTGGCCAAGCCGTCACGATTGGAAGAGGGGCAAGCCTGGGCTTGCCCCTTTTTTGATCCATGCCCGGGCGTGAATCGCTACCTGCCTGGCGCCGTGCGCCGGCGGCAGCTGCCCCCTAAGCCGGGTTCACCTGCGGCCGTGCGCGGATAGCTTCAAGAGTACCTCGCGCAGGCCCTCATCATCACAGTGCCGGGCGGTCTGGCGCAGGTTTTCCGCTGCCTGTGGCGACAGCCGTGGGCGCGGGGAAGACCTGCCATTGGCCTCGGGCGGCCTGCTTCGCGGTAGTGAGACCCTGATGCGCAGGCTGCGCAGCTGGCCCTGGTCACAGGGACCGCGCAGGAATTCGAGTATTTCCGGAGTGAGATAGCGCAGCCGGGCTGACCAGGCTGGACTGCTGGCCAGCAGGGTGGCATTGGTCCGGTCCATGGCCGCCAGACGGCAGTGATCACGCAGGGGTGGCGGCAGGAAGCCGCGCAGGCGGTCGTCGAGTTGTTGCCAGAGGCGGGATTGGCCGAGCAGTCTGCGCAAGCCGCTGGTATCGTGTATGATCCGGTCGATGCGGATGGGCCTGCCGGTCATTTTCAGGGTGTTCCTCCCGTCGTGATGGTGAGCGTGGCGGGATGCCCCCTGAAGGGGTCCCTCCTGAACCAATACCGTTCGTCGGGATTGGCATTGCTGGCAGCAGGTCCGGCATTCCCGGAGACCTCCGGCGGCCATACCTCTGACGGCTTGGATGGTACAAGAATAAAGGCCAGGGCCAAAATCGATGTGCCCTCAGGGAGGTCGAGACGCCCGCCTGGCAAGGCGCATGGATGGCAAAGGCCAGGGCCTGTTCAACGGACGAGCCACGTCGTCAGGCGGGATGGAACGGCGCCAGGATGTAGATGTGTTTGAAGCGAGGCCTAAGTGGAAATACTGCTGGTTTCAAAGAAGCGTGGGCACCTGGGGCGCGTGCGTCTGGGCTGGTTCAGCCTGACGCTGCTGCTGGTGGCGCTGTTCGTGTTCGCCACGGGGGCCGCCTATGTCGGCTTCAGCTATGGTATCGAACAGATGACCCTGGTCATGCTGGACAGCAGTGACAGCGAGCGCGCGGTGTTGCGCCGTGAACTCCTCAAGCAGCAGGCCATGGTGGCGCGCAGCCGCGAGGACGCGGAGATGTCACTGGATGCGCTGGCCCGGCGCCTGGGACGCCTGCAGGCGCACATGATGCGGCTGGATGCGGTCGGGCAGAGGCTGATTGCCAGTACCGGTCTGGCCGCGGATGAATTCGACTTTGCCCACGAACCGGCGATGGGTGGACCGGAACCGGTGTCGGTGGAGAGCATGCCGGTCAAGGATTTTATCGCTGAACTGGATCGCCTGGATGCCTATCTCAAGGGACGGGAGGACCTCTTCAGTGGCATTGAAACCCTGCTGCATGGTCACCATATGCAGCAGCAGATGTCGCCCTCGGGGCGGCCGATACTGAGTGGCTGGCTGTCTTCCGGTTTCGGCCGGCGTACCGATCCGATGACCGGCAAGCGTGATTTTCATCCTGGTGTCGATTTCGCCGGCAAGCGTGGCGATCCGGTGGTGGCCGTGGCCTCGGGGATCGTCACCTGGTCCGGCAGGCGCCGGGGCTATGGCAATGTGGTCGAGATCAAGCATGGCAATGGTTACCTGACACGCTATGCCCACAACCGGGAAAATCTGGTGCGCGTGGGCGACAAGATCGACAAGGGGCAGGTTATCGCACACCTGGGCTCCACCGGCCGTTCCACCGGTCCGCATGTACATTTCGAGGTTATGCATGACGGCAAGATCGTCAATCCCAAAAGGTTCATCTCCCGCCTCGACAAGTAATCCTCTTTCCTTAAATCCTAGTCTAAGCTGAAGTTTCAATTATGTCTGAAAACAGATTCTCAATGGGTGGCCTGCTGAAAAAGGTCTTTGGCAGTCGTAACGAGCGCGTCGTCAGACGCCTGAGCAAGGAGGTCGAAAAGATCAATGTCCTGGAGGAGGGGTTGCAGCAGCTGGATGATGCCGCCCTGGCAGCCAGGACCGGGGAATTCCGTGAACGCCTGCAACAGGGCGAGTCCCTGGATGCCTTGTTGCCCGAGGCCTTCGCGGTGGTGCGGGAGGCCTCGCGCAGGGTATTGGGGATGCGCCATTTCGATGTACAGATGATCGGCGGCATGGTCCTGCATCAGGGGCGCATCGCCGAGATGCGCACCGGCGAGGGCAAGACCCTGGTGGCAACCCTGGCGGCCTATCTGAACGCCCTGCCCGGCAAGGGCGTGCATGTGGTTACGGTCAACGACTACCTGGCCCGGCGGGACGCGGCGTGGATGGGCAGGCTGTACGAGTTCCTGGGCATGCGCACCGGCGTGGTGGTGTCCGGGATGGATCAGGAGGAGCGTCAGGCCGCCTATTCCGCGGATATCACCTATGGCACGAACAATGAGTTCGGTTTCGATTATCTGCGTGACAACATGGCCTTCTCCAACGAAGACAAGGCCCAGCGGGAACTGAATTTCGCCATCGTCGACGAGGTGGATTCCATCCTCATCGATGAGGCCCGCACCCCCTTGATCATCTCCGGGCCGACCGAGGATCGCACGGATATCTATTCCCGGATAGATGCGCTGATCCCGAAGCTGATGAAGCAGGAGGAGGAAGACGGACCGGGGGATTTCAGCGTTGATGAGAAGGCGCGCCAGGTCTATCTGACCGAAGCCGGGCATCAGAAGGTCGAGGATCTGCTGGCGGAGGCCGGCCTGATCGGCGCGGGCGAGAGCTTGTACGACACGGCCAATATCACCCTGATGCATCACATCAGCGCCGCTTTGCGGGCGCATAGCCTGTTCCAGAGGGATGTGGACTATATCGTCCAGAACGGCGAGGTCGTGATCGTGGACGAGTTCACCGGGCGCACCATGCCCGGTCGGCGCTGGTCCGAGGGCCTGCATCAGGCGGTGGAGGCCAAGGAAGGGGTGGCGATCCAGAACGAGAACCAGACCCTGGCCTCGATCACCTATCAGAACTACTTCCGTCTCTACAACAAACTCTCCGGCATGACCGGCACCGCCGATACCGAGGCCTACGAGTTCCAGCAGATCTATGCCCTGGAGGTGATCGTCATTCCGACGCACAGGCCGATGATCCGCAAGGACATGGGGGATCTGGTCTTCCTGACGGCGAAGGAAAAATACGCCGCCATCATCGAGGACATCAAGGATTGCGCGGCCCGCAAGCAGCCGGCCCTGGTGGGCACCACCTCCATCGATGTCTCCGAATACCTCTCCGGCCTGCTCGACAAGGAGGGCATCAAACACTCGGTGCTGAATGCCAAGTTCCATGAGCAGGAGGCGCGGATCATCGCCGAGGCCGGCCAGCCGGGGACGATCACCATCGCCACCAACATGGCCGGTCGTGGTACCGATATCGTTCTTGGTGGCAACCTGGAATCGGAACTCGCGGCCCTGGGCGAGGACGCCAGCGAGTCCGAGCGGGAGGCCCTGCGGCAGGACTGGCAGCGGCGCCACGAACTGGTGCTGGAGGCCGGAGGCCTGCATATCATCGGTACCGAACGGCATGAATCACGGCGGATCGACAACCAGTTGCGTGGCCGTTCGGGTCGCCAGGGCGATCCGGGGTCCAGCCGTTTCTATCTGTCCCTGGAAGACAACCTGATGCGCATCTTCGCCTCGGATCGCGTCGCCGGGCTGATGCAGAAGCTGGGCATGGAGGAGGGCGAGGCGATCGAACATCCCTGGGTCACGCGGGCGATCGAGAACGCCCAGCGCAAGGTCGAGGGGCGCAACTTCGATATTCGCAAGCAGTTGCTGGAGTTCGACGATGTCGCCAACGACCAGCGCAAGGCCATCTACGAACAGCGCAACGAGCTCATGTCGGCCGAGGATGTATCGGAGAATATCGCCGGTATCCGGCATGACGTGGTCAATGATCTGATCAGTGAATACATTCCACCACAGAGCCTGGAGGAGCAATGGGACATCCCCGGGCTGATGGAGGCCCTGGAGGGCGGGCTGGGACTGAGCCTGCCCATCGATCGCTGGCTGGAAGAGGACGACAATCTGCATGAGGAGACCCTGCGCCAGCGCATCGAGGACGAACTGCTGAAGGCCTATGCCGAGAAGGAGGCGATGATCACGCCCGAGTTCATGCGCCGCCTGGAGAAACAGCTGATGCTGCAGATCCTGGACAATCACTGGAAGGAGCACCTGGCGGCGATGGACCACCTGCGGCAGGGCATCCACCTGCGCGGTTATGCACAGAAGGACCCCAAGCAGGAGTTCAAGCGCGAGGCCTACGAGATGTTCGTGCAGATGCTGGAGAACATCAAGCGCGATGTGATCGGGGTGCTGTCACGCCTGCAGCTGCGCGGTGAGGAGGATATCGAGGCCGTGGAGGATCAGCGCCGGCAGGCCCCGGAGATGGAATTCACCCATGAAGAGACTTCCGCCCTGGCCCCGGTGGAGGATGCCCCCCGGGACGACGAACAGGCCCATACGCCCTATGTGCGCGAGACGCCCAAGGTCGGCAGGAACGAACCCTGTCCCTGTGGTTCCGGCAAGAAGTACAAGCATTGCCATGGTCGGCTGAGCTGAGCGCATGGCCCCGCCAGCGCACAGACCCTTGCCCGTGGACGGCCTGCGGCTGGCCAGTGTCGGTGCCGGGATCAGGCAGCGTCAGCGTGACGATCTGGCCCTCATCGAGATCCGCGATGGGGCCAGTTGCGCCGCGGTCTTCACCCGCAACCGTTTCTGCGCCGCGCCGGTACGCCTGGCGCGTGAACACCTGCGGCGCGCTAGCCCGCGTTATCTGCTGATCAATTCCGGCAATGCCAATGCCGGTACCGGGCTGCAGGGTGACGAGGATGCGCGTAGCTGTTGTGGTGCACTGGCGGCGCTGGTGGACTGTGAGCCCGATCGGGTCCTGCCCTTTTCCACCGGGGTGATCGGCGAGCCCCTGCCGGTGGAGCGTATCCGCAAGGCCCTGCCGGATCTGCTCCCGGCGCTGGACCGGGATGCCTGGGAGTCCGTGGCGCGGGCCATCATGACCACCGACACGGTGCCGAAGATCCGTTCCACACAGCGTGTAATCGACGGCGTTACGGTCACGGTGACCGGGATCGCCAAGGGTGCCGGCATGATCCGGCCGGACATGGCCACCATGCTCGCCTATGTGGCCACCGACGCCCCGGTCGCCCCGGCATTGCTGCAGGACTGCCTGCAGCGGGCCGTGGACCGGTCCTTCAACCGGATCAGCGTGGATGGGGATACCTCGACCAACGATGCCTGCGTCCTGATCGCCACCGGCGCGGCGGCCCTGTCCCGTATCGAGAGGCGCGACAGTGAGGCCGCGGACGGGTTGTTCGATGCAGTCGCGGCCGTGTGTCGCGAACTGGCCCGGGATATCGTCCGCGACGGCGAGGGCGCGACCCGCCTGATCGATATCCGTGTCAGCGGCGGACGCAGCGAGGCCGACTGCCTGGCGGTAGCGCAGACGGTGGCCAATTCCCCGCTGGTCAAGACCGCCTTCTTCGCCGGCGATCCGAACTGGGGCCGGATCCTCGCGGCGGTGGGTCGCGCACCGATCCCGGAATTGCTGATCGAGCGGGTCAGTATCCATCTCGGGGATGTGCGCATCGTCCACGATGGGGGTCGGGATCCGGACTATACCGAGGAGGCCGGGCAGCGGGTCATGGCCGCGGAGGAGATCGAAGTGCATATCGATCTGGGCGCGGGCGGCGCCGAGGTCCTGGTCTGGAGTTGTGATCTTTCCTTCGACTATGTCCGTATCAATGCGGAGTACCGGACCTGACAGGCCTTGTTCCGGTTACCGGCCGTGAGCGCTGAGTCCCCGGTTGCCCCCGTCGTCATCGCCGTGGCGGTACTCGAAGACCCCGCCGGCCGGGTCCTGATCGCCAGGCGGCCCCGGCATGTGCACCAGGGGGGGCTGTGGGAATTCCCCGGTGGCAAGCTCGAGCCTGGAGAGCGTGTCGAGCAGGCCCTGAGGCGCGAGCTCCGGGAGGAGATCGGGGTTGAGGTGGGGCGGTGTCGCCCCATGCTGCGGATCCGGCATGAATATCCCGACAAGTCCGTGCGGCTGGATGTCTGGCACTGTCGTGACTGGCGGGGTGAGGCCCGCGGCCGTGAGGGCCAGGCGATCGCCTGGCGCCTGCCCACGGCACTGAGGGCGGCCGATTTCCCGGCCGCCGACGCCGCGATCCTGATGGCGCTCGCCTTGCCGTCCCTGTATCTGATCACCCCGGAACCGAAGGGCTTCGATGCCTTCCTGCCGCGCCTGCGCCAGGCCCTGGATGGCGGCGTCCGGCTGTTGCAGTTTCGCAGTCATCACCTCGATGATCCCGCTGTCCAGGCCCTGCTGCGGCAGGCCATCGGGCTTTGTCGCGATTACGGCGCCAGGCTGATGCTGAATGCCCCCGCCAGCCGGCCCCTGCCCGCGGGCGTTACGGGGAGGCATCTGAACTCGGCCGGTCTGATGCGCCTGGCGCGGCGGCCTGAAGGCGGCCTGCTGGCGGCCTCCTGCCACGATGAGGTGGAGTTGCGCCAGGCCGTCAGGCTGGGCGTGGATTTCGTCGTCCTGGGGCCGGTCCGTCCCACCCGCAGCCACCCACACGGTCACGCGCTGGGCTGGGAGCGCTTCGCGGCCCTGGTGGATGAGGCTTCCCTGCCGGTCTTTGCCCTGGGCGGCATGCGGCCCCGCGACATGGAAACCGGCCTGCGCTGCCGGGCCCAGGGCCTGGCGATGATCAGCGCGGTGTGGTCGGCGGCGGATCCCGCGGCATCGGTGCGGGCCTGTCTGCGTTCGAAGCCCTGAAACCGCTGCAGCCTGGATTGGCCTGGCGTGATCGGCTGCTGAGAGAACCAGATTCACCACGAAGGGCACGAAGTTGATAGGAATGAACCGGGGATCCCGGGTGCCCAGTCAGGCCCCAGCTTCCATCCGCCCCGCATCCTCTGCGGTCATATCTTTAGGTCAGTGGCGGGTTTCAGGGCCGGGCTCAGCGTCAAGGGCGGCGGAGTCCTCCGGGTCGCTGATGCGGTGGCCCTCGCTGATCCACTCGCCCAGGTCGATCAGGCGGCAGCGCTCGCAACAGAAGGGTCGCCAGGGGTTGCTGGCGTCCGTGCTGCTGGGTCCATGACAGGCAGGGCAGCGCATCGCCTACATCGTGCAGCACATGAGCCCGAATTCGACGTCGTCCGAGCTTTGTACCGGGCGTCCCGAGCTGCTGGGCTGATGCAGGAAACGCACCGTGAAACGATGCTTGCCACCGCTGATCTCGGGGAAGTAGTCGGATCCCAGTGGCAGGCTGATGCGCACCAGCTGACATTCCTGATCCGGTTCCCCGGATTGCTGATAGAAACCGGCACTGGCCTGCCTGCGCTGCATGGCCGCACTGCCACGCAACAGCGACAGGGTCTTGCACAGTGCTTGCTGGATCGCCTCCAGGTCCGAGAACCAGGCCTTCAACTGGGTGCTGCGCTGGCTGACCGGCCGGTGCAGCCAGTGGTGATAGCCTGGCAGGTCGAAGCAGCAGGTGCCTCCGGGGATGGCCATGCGCTGGCGGATGCAGTTGAGCAATTCATCGCGTCGCAGCTCCGCGCCGGGCTGGCAATGGGCATCGCGCAGCCGCATGAGCAGGCTGCTCAGTTCGTTCAGCACTTCCTGAAGACGCGCGGGATCGACGCCGGGATTCTGTTGCAGGGCGCTGAAGGCGTTGTATTGACGTTCGAGTTCCTTGACCAGTTCCGCCTTGATATCGAAGCGCCCCATCAGGTCGGTGATATCGAGGATGCCGGCGATGGCCGTGCGGCAGGCGAATTCCGTCTCCGCGGAGAGATTCGCGGTGACCGAATCGAACAGGTGCTCGAGACGCAACAGGGCCCGGATCCGCTCATTCAGGGGTTGTTCGTAGATGATGGTCTGTGTATCTGCGCTGCTCATGGACCCGCGCAAGTATAACAAGCAAGGGAATCGGGTAAAGAGCGCATGGGGGCATTCCGTCCGGCGTCCTTGGGCGGCCCGGTTCAGCCGGGCGTCCTGGCGGCATCGAGATAGCGCCGGTGGAGGTCCCGCACCGCCAGGCACAGGGCCTCGAGACTGCCCTGATTGCCAATGATATCGTCGGCCTGGCCGAGGCGTTCACTGGTTTGCAGCTGTTGTCCCACGATCGCGCGGGCCTGATCCTCGCTGCATCGATCCCTGCGCATGACCCGCCGCAAGCGTAATTCCAGCGGCGCGTCTATGACCAGGATCCGGTCGACCAGGTCCTGTTGCCCGGTTTCCAGCAACAGGGGGATACAGAGGATGCAATAGGGCGCCCGCAGCTGTTCGACCTCGGACTGCATGCGGGAACGGATGCGGGGATGCAGTATGGCCTCCAGCGCCCGTTTCGCCTCGGGATCGGAGAACACGAGATCACGCAGCGCGCGACGGCGCAGATGGCCATCGTCGGCAAGGACGTCTGACCCAAATCGCCGCCGGATGAGGTCGAGGGCGGGCTGGCCGGGTTCCACCACGGCCCGGGCGATGACATCGGCGTCGATGACGGGTACACCGAGTTTGCGGAAACAATCGCAGACCACGCTCTTGCCGCTGCCGATACCCCCGGTCAGACCGACACGAAAGGGGGGTGTCACCGTGGCATGGCCCAGTGCAGATAGGCCTGGGTGATGGGCTCGCCCCAGAGCAGGGCAATCCAGCCGGCACAGGCGATATAGGGGCCAAAGGGGATGGGCTGGCTGCGTCCCAGACGGGCCAGGATCATCATGATGATGCCGAACACCGCGCCAACCAGTGAAGAGGCCATGATGATCAGTGGCAGGGACTGCCAGCCCAGCCAGGCGCCCAGCATCGCCAGCAACTTGAAGTCACCATAACCCATGCCCTCCTTGCCGGTGAGCAGTCTGAAGAGCATGAACACGGACCACAGCGACAGATAGCCCGCCATGGCGCCGATGACCGCATCTTCAAGGCTGGCATAGGTTCCAAACAGATTGAAGCCCAGGCCCAGCCACAGCAAGGGCAGGGTGATGTCATCGGGCAGCAGCTGGGTGTCGGCGTCGATGAAACTCAGGGCGATCAGGGACCAGCTCAGCAGCAGGGCGCCCAGGACCTGCCAGCCAAAGCCGAAATGCCAGGCCACGCCCGCCGAGACCAAGGCGGTGAGGAGTTCCACCAGGGGATAGCGCGGCGAGATGCGGTTGCCGCAGGCCCGGCAGCGGCCGCGCAGAAACAGGTAGCTGAGTACCGGGATGTTTTCCAGGGCGGTGATCCGATGCCGGCAGTGAGGGCAGGCCGAGCGGGGTTTGACCAGGGTGAATGCCGGACCCGCGTCATCCAGGTCGCTGTCATTGCCGGTCAGCTCGGCGCATTGCGCCCGCCAGTCCTGTTCCAGGATCCGCGGCAGGCGATAGATGACCACATTCAGGAAACTGCCGACCAGCAGGCCGAGCAGGCCGGTAACGGCGATGAACAGCCCAGGGTTTGCCTGTAACTGCTGGAGCAGTAATGACATCGTTGCTGAGACGGGTGCGGTATCTGAATGCGTCTAGACGACCTGGCCCATCTTGAAGATCGGCAGGTACATGGCGATCACCAGGCCGCCGATCACGACGCCGAGTACGGCCATGATGATCGGTTCCAGCAGGCTGGTCAGGGCATCGACGGCGTCATCGACCTCCTGTTCATACCAGTCGGCGATCTTGTCGAGCATGGAATCCAGGGCGCCCGATTCCTCGCCGATGGCCACCATCTGGATCACCATGTTCGGGAACAGGGCGGAGTCGCGCATGGAATTGGTCAATGCGGTGCCGGTCGAGACCTCGTCCCGCATCTTCAGGGTGGCGTCATGGAAGACGATATTGCCGCAGGCCCCGGCGACCGAGTTCATGGCCTCCACCAGCGGGGTGCCGGCGGCGAACATGGTGGCCAGGGTGCGGGAAAAACGGGCGATCGCGGATTTTTCCAGGATCTCGCCGATCACCGGGATCTTCAATGACCAGCGGTCCAGGGCATGGGCGAATTTCATGGAACGTTTTTTCAATTCCAGGATCCCGAACACGGCGCCGATCAGGCCGCCGAATATGGCCCACCAGTACGCCTGGAAGAAGGCCGAGATATTGATGACCAGCACGGTCAGGGCCGGCAGGTCGGCACCAAAGCCGGCGAACAGCTGCTGGAACATCGGGATCACGAAGATCATCAGGATGGCGGTGATCACGAAGGCCACCACGACCACCGCGATGGGGTAGAACAGGGCCGATTTGATCTTCGACTTCAGGGCCTCGGTCTTTTCCATGTAGGTGGCGAGCTTGTGCAGGATCGCCTCGAGGATACCGGCGTGTTCACCGGCCACGACCAGGTTGATGAACAGTTCGTTGAACTGCATGGGATGCTTGCGCAGGCCGTCCGCCAGGGTTCCGCCGGACTCGACGGTGGCCTTGATGTCCAGGATCAGGTCCTGCATCCTCTGGTTCTCGTGTCCGCGACCAACGATCTCGAAGGATTGCACCAAGGGCACGCCGGAGGACATCATGGTGGCGAGCTGACGGCTGAATACGGTGATGTCCTTGGTGGTGATCTTCTTGCCACCCTGACCGCCGAACAGGGATTTGGTCTTCTTGCGCACCTTGGTCGGTTTGATGCCCTGGCGACGCAGAGAGGCCTTGATCAGGGCGTCCGTGGTTCCGGACATTTCACCCTTGACCTTTTTCCCCTGCTTGTTCACCCCTTCCCAGGTGAACATGCTTTGCGTGATTGCCTTTGCTGCCATCGTTACTCCCCTGGTGCTTGTATTCTCGACCCGGTGACCACTGCCGTCAGGGGCACCCTGAATCCTTCATCCCTGGGATCATCAGGGCACGCTGCGCTACGAACGTGGTTTGCACCTCATCAAAATCCATGGCTTGAAGCGACTGATCCTGGCGCCACGCCATGGAAACTCCAGATACTCAGCGTTCCCCTGGGGCATGCCGTCCGTGAACCTCCTAGCCCGTCCCCATGCCGGCGTCGTGTCCTGCTTTGCGGATACGGGTCACTCTATCGTCACGCGATTGATTTCCTGCAGGCTCGTGATGCCGTCGAAGGCCTTCTTCAGACCGGATTGACGGATGTCGGGGATCCCCTCCTTGCGGGCCTGATCGGCCAGTACCACCGCATTGGCGCCCTCCATGATCAGGCGTTTCATGGCATCGGAGATCGGCATCACCTGGTAGATGCCCGTACGGCCCTTGTAGCCGCCGTTGCACTGGTCACAGCCCACGGCCTTGTAGAGTTTGACCCCGGAATCGATCTGTTCATCGCTGAATCCCTCGTCACGCAGGGCATCCTTGGGGATGTCGTCGGGAACCTTGCAATTGCTGCAAAGACGCCGCGCAAGCCGCTGGGCGACGATGATGTTGATGCTGGTGGCGACCGCGAACGGGGCGACGCCCATGTCCTGCAGGCGGGTCAGGGTCTGCGGGGCATCGTTGGTGTGCAGGGTGGACATGACCATGTGACCGGTCTGCGCGGCCTTGACGGCGATGGAGCCGGTCTCGATGTCGCGGATCTCACCCACCAGGATGACATCCGGGTCCTGTCGCAGGAAGGCCTTCAGGGCCTTGGGGAAGGTCATGCCGGTCTTTTCATCCACCTGCACCTGGTTGACCCCGGGCAGGTTGATCTCGACCGGATCCTCGGCCGTGGAGATATTGATGTCCGAGGTGTTGAGGATGTTGATGCCGGTATAGAGCGACACGGTCTTGCCGCTGCCGGTCGGTCCGGTAACCAGGAACATGCCGTAGGGCTTGTGCAGATTTTCCAGGAACAGCTTCTTCTGAAAATCCTCATAACCGAGCATGTCGATACCCAGGCGGGCGCTGTCCGAGTCGAGGATGCGCATGACCACCTTTTCCCCATACAGGGTCGGACAGGTGCTGACACGGAAATCGATGGACTTGTTCTTGGACAGCTTGAGCTTGATGCGGCCGTCCTGGGGTACCCGCCGCTCTGATACATCCAGGCGGGACATGACCTTGATGCGGGCGGCGATCTTGTGCGACAGCACCAGGGGCGGCTTGGCGACCTCCGAGAGCACGCCGTCGATGCGCAGCCGCACGCGGTAGAATTTCTCGTAGGGTTCGAAGTGCAGATCGGAGGCGCCCTTCTTGATCGCGTCCAGCAGGACCTTGTTGACGAAGCGCACCACCGGCGCGTCGTCGATATCGGAATCGTCCTCCGGTTTGGGCTGTTCCTCGCCGACCTCGAGATCGTCCAGATCCTCGAAGTCTCCATCCTCCATGTCGCCGAGGGTGGTATCCATGTCCTCCAGGGCCTTGTCGATGGCCCTCGCGAGCTTGTCTTCCTCGACCAGGATGGCCTCGGTATTGTGACCGACATGGAACTTGATCTCGTCCAGGGCCTGGACATTGGTGGGGTCGGAGACGGCGATGAACAGACGGTTGCCACGCTTGTACAGGGGCAGCGTATGGTGCTTGCGAATGAGGTCCTCGGAGACGGCCTTGATGACATCGGTATCCAGGTCTACCGCGGACAGGTCCAGGACCGGCACGCCGAATTCTTCCGCTGCGGCCATGGCGATGGCCCGGGGGTCGGCCAGTTTCCGGGTGACCACGTGGCTGACGAAGGGCTCCTTTTCCTTGAGCGCCTCGGTGTAGGCCTGCTGCGCGGTTTCCTCGTCCAGCAGCCCGTCCAGGACCAGCTTGCGGGCCAGGCCACTGAGATTGATTGTTTTGCTAGATACCGCCATGACTCGCCTGCGCTGACCCTGTCATCCATTGGTGAGACCGCCGGGCGGGTCCGCCAGTCTCATACCGTTGAGGAAACCCTGATGAATCAGAGCTTCGGTAGTGGATAAATACTAGATGATATCGTATTAAATAGCCAACGATTATGATCTGATCCGCCCACCCCGTCACAGTCCCGGACGGGGCCGCGACGGGGCGGGTGCGGGCTTGCTTTCAGGCCGCCGTGGCCTGGGTACGGCTGAAGGCCAGGTCCCCATCACGCACATCGACCACGATGGTCTCGCCCGGACTGTATTCACCGGACAGGATCCGTTCCGCCAGTGGCGTCTCCAGCAGTTGCTGGATGGAGCGCTTCAGGGGCCGGGCGCCATAGACCGGATCGAAACCGGCCTGACCCAGCTTGTCCAGGGCCGCGGTGCTGATGTTCAGATCCAGTCCATGTTCCTGCAGGCGCGCACGCAGATGCTCGATCTGTACCTCGGCGATGGCCCGGATCTGGGCCTGCTCCAGGGCATGGAACACCACCACCTCGTCGATGCGGTTGATGAATTCGGGGCGGAAGTGGTGCGAGACCACATCCATGACCCGTCGCTTCATCTCATCATAGTCGGCCTTGGCGCTGAGTTCCTGGATCTGCTCCGAACCCAGGTTGGAGGTCATCACCACGACCGTGTTGCGGAAGTCCACCGTGCGCCCGTGGCCATCGGTCAGACGGCCGTCGTCGAGCACCTGCAGGAGGATGTTGAAGACATCCGGGTGGGCCTTCTCGACCTCGTCCAGCAACAGTACCGAATAGGGCTTGCGGCGCACGGCCTCGGTCAGATAGCCCCCTTCCTCATAGCCGACATAGCCCGGAGGGGCCCCGATCAGCCGCGCCACGGCGTGTTTTTCCATGTATTCCGACATATCGATGCGCACCATCGCATCCTCGGTGTCGAACAGGAATTCAGCCAGCGACTTGCACAGCTCGGTCTTGCCCACGCCGGTGGGGCCGAGGAACAGGAAGGAGCCGTTGGGACGGTTCGGATCGGCCAGCCCGGCGCGTGAGCGGCGGATCGCGTCGGAGACCGCGCGGATGGCCTCGTCCTGGCCGATCACGCGCCGGTGCAGGGCCTCTTCCATGCGCAACAGCTTGTGACGCTCGCCCTCCAGCATCTTGGACACCGGGATCCCGGTCCACTTGGATACGACCTCGGCGATCTCCTCGTCGGTGACCTTGTTGCTGAGCAGCTTGGTCTCCTGCATCTCCGCCTGGGTGGCCATGTCCAGCTGTTTTTCCAGTTCCGGGATGCGGCCGTACTGCAGCTCCGACATGCGCGTCAGATCGCCGGCGCGGTGCGCGGTCTCCAGTTCGATGCGGGCGCGCTCGAGTTCCTCCTTGATATGCTGGGTGCCCTGCAGGGCGGCCTTCTCGGCCTTCCAGATCTCTTCCAGATCGGAAAATTCGTGTTCCAGCTTGTCGATCTCCTCCTGCAGTTTTTCCAGACGCGCGATGGAGGCCTCGTCGCTCTCCTTTTTCAGCGCCTCGCGCTCGATCTTGAGCTGGATCAGACGTCGCTCCAGGCGATCCATCTCCTCGGGCTTGGAGTCGATCTCCATGCGCAGGCGGCTGGCGGCCTCGTCGATCAGGTCGATGGCCTTGTCCGGCAGCTGCCGGTCGGTGATGTAGCGCTGCGACAGGGTGGCCGCGGCGACGATGGCCGGATCGGTGATGTCCACGCCATGATGGACCTCGTAGCGCTCCTTCAGCCCGCGCAGGATGGCGATGGTGTCCTCCACCGAGGGTTCGTCCACCAGCACCTTCTGGAAGCGGCGCTCCAGGGCCGCGTCCTTCTCTATGTACTGGCGGTATTCGTCCAGGGTGGTGGCGCCGACGCAATGCAGCTCGCCGCGGGCCAGGGCGGGCTTGAGCATGTTGCCGGCATCCATGGCGCCCTCGGCCTTGCCGGCGCCGACCATGGTGTGCAGCTCGTCGATGAAGAGGATGATCTGGCCCTCCTGCTTGGCCAGGTCGTTGAGCACGGCCTTCAGCCGTTCCTCGAACTCGCCACGGAACTTGGCCCCGGCGATCAGCGCGCCCATGTCCAGCGACAGCAGGCGCTTGCCCTTGAGGCCGTCCGGGATCTCGCCATTGACGATGCGCTGGGCCAGGCCCTCGACGATGGCGGTCTTGCCGACCCCGGGCTCGCCGATCAGCACCGGGTTGTTCTTGGTGCGCCGTTGCAGCACCTGGATGGTGCGGCGGATCTCGTCATCCCGGCCGATGACCGGGTCCAGCTTGCCCTGTTCGGCGCGCGCGGTCAGGTCGATGGTGTATTTTTCCAGCGCCTGGCGGCTTTCCTCGGCATTGGGATCGTTGACGCCCTCACCGCCGCGGAGTTCATCGATGGCCTGTTCCACCGCATCCTTGCTGACCCCGGACTGACGCAGCAGGTCGCCGAGCGCACCCTTGTCCTCCAGCGCGGCAAGGATGAAGAGTTCGCTGGAGATGAACTGGTCCTTGCGTTTCTGTGCCAGTTTGTCGGTCAGATTCAGAACCCGGATCAGCTCGGCGGAGGCTTGCACGTCGCCGCCAATGCCTTCGACCTGGGGCAGGCGGTCCAGGGCCTGGCCCAGCTGTGAGCGCAGGGCATTGACATTGACTCCGGACTTCAGCAGCAGCGCGCGCACGGTACTGCCCTCCTGATCCAGCAGGGCCGCCATCACATGCGCGGGTTCCATGAACTGATGGTCCCGGCCCAGCGCCAGGCTCTGGGCCTCGGACAGGGCCAGCTGGAATTTCGTGGTCAGTTTGTCAGGTCGCATCGGGTCTCTCCATGGGCTTCACGTTTCTGTAGGTTGCAGTGGAAATGAGGGCTTTTTCTGGATTTGCAAGCTCATATCACCCCGATATCGAGATAGGCGCGGGAGATCTTCTCTATCGCCAGAACATAGGCCGCGGTGCGGTAGTCCCGGACCCCATCGTGGCTGCGGCGGATCTCGCGGATGTGCTGGTAACTGCCGCGCATGGTGTCGTCCAGGCCGGAATGGACCAGGTCGAGCTCGGTCGCGCCACGACCCAGCTCGCGGCAGATCCAGTCGGGAACCTTCTGCTCGCTGAGGGATTGTATGGCGCTGACCAGGCGCTGCCCGCGGATCTCGTCATAGCGTCGCTGCAGGCGGCCGAAGCGGATATGGGCGAGATTGCGGATCCACTCGAAATAGGACACGGTGACACCGCCGGCATTGACATAGGCATCCGGCAGGATGGTGATGCCGCGCTGTTGCAGGAGGGCGTCGGCGGCGTAGGTCACCGGTCCATTGGCGGCCTCGGCGATCAGGCGGGCCTTGATGCGCGGGGCGTTCTCGGTGGTGATCTGCGCCTCCATGGCCGCCGGGATCAGGATGTCGCATTCCATCTCCAGCCCGGCCCGCCCATCGGCGACATAGATGCCATCGGGGTAGTCACGGACGCCGCCGTATTCGGTCATGTGCTGGCGCACCCGTTCCACCGACAGCCCCGAGAGACTGGTGATCATGCCGTCATGCTCGATGATGGCGACGATACGGGCATTGTCCTCGGCGGCGAGGATGCGGGCGGCATGGTAGCCGACATTGCCGAGTCCCTGGACGACGATGCGTTTGTCTCCCAGGCCACCGCTCATGCCGGTCTCGGCGACATCCTCCGGGTGGCGGAAAAACTCCCGCAGGGCAAAGACCACGCCCATGCCGGTGGCCTCGCGGCGGCCGGGTACGCCACCCATATCGACCGGCTTGCCGGTGACGCAGGCCAGGTAATTGATATCTTCCGGATGCAGGTGTTTGTAGGTGTCCGCAAACCAGGCCATTTCACGTTCGCCCGTCCCCACGTCCGGGGCCGGCACGTTGGTGGCGGGGCTGAGGAAACCCTTGCGCGCCAGTTCCATGGCGAAGCGCCGGGTGATGTGTTGCATCTCCTCACGGGAATAGTCCGCCGGATCGATCTGCAGGCCACCCTTGGAGCCGCCGTAGGGGATATCGACGATGGCGCATTTGTAGGTCATCAGCGCGGCCAGGGCCTCGACATCGTCCTGGTTGACCACCGGCGCGTAACGGATGCCGCCCTTGGCCGGCAGGCGGTGGATACTGTGCACCGCGCGCCAGCCCTTGAAGACCTGTAGCTGGCCGCGGATCTCCACCGGGAAGCGCAGCTGCAGGACCGAGTTGCAGGAGCCGATGGCGTCGCGGACGCCGGGTTCCAGTTGCAGGACCTCGAAGGCGCGTTCCGCCATGCGCCGGACATCGGCGCAGAAACCTTCCTGAATGGGTTTGTCTGGGGTCATCTGGTCCCTCCATCTTGGGCCTGGGTCAAGCGCTGTCTCATCCTCTTTGAAGCCTTCTTCATCGCAGCCAGATCAGACTGGCCATGCGCCCGCAGGGCGCCGCGCGACGGTGCGAGTAGAAGTGCTCCGGGGCATCATGGGTGCTGCGGTCATCGGCATAGACGGCCGTGACGCCGGCGTGCCGCAGGGCCCGCCGGGCCAAGGCGTGGAGATCCGCCTGCCAGTGACCCGGCCGTGATGGCGCGAAGGCCTCGCGGGCGCCGGCATCGACGGAGGTGAAGACCTCGCGCAGGCCGTCATCGACTTCATAGTCGCACGGGCCGATGGCGGGCCCCAGCCAGGCGAGCAGATCCCGTGCCGGGCAAGCCAGCCGTTCCACGCCCCGGGGGATGATGCCGGCGGCCAGGCCGCGCCAGCCGGCATGCAGGGCCGCGACCCGGGTGCCGTGGCGATCACAGAGCAGTACCGGGATGCAGTCGGCGCTCAGCACGCAGCAGACCCTGCCCGGGGCCAGACTGTAACTGCCATCAGCGCGCCGTTCCGCGCCGGGCCGGTCGGCATTGATGACCCGTGCGCCATGGACCTGATCCAGCCACAGGGGTTCCCGCGGGAGCATCGCCTCGGCTGCCAGCAGGGCCCGGTTCGCCCGTACGGCATCGGCGTCGTCACCGACATGCAGGGCCAGGTTGAGGGTGGCGTACGGCCCCCGGCTATATCCCCCCTTGCGGGTGGTGGTCAAGGCCTGGACCCGTACCGGGGCCGGCCAGTCCGGCCGGATCCAGTCCAGGCATGCCGTCATGACGCCTGGCCCGGTGATGCTCCGGCCTGGTCTTGCCGGAGCGCCCCCAGCAGGGCCTGCATGTCCTCGGGCAAGGCGGCCTCCCAGGCCATGGACCGCTCGCTGACCGGGTGGATCAGTTGCAGGTGGCAGGCGTGCAGGGCCTGGCGGCGGAAGGACCGGAGCCTCTCGATCAGCGCCAGGCCGGCCGCGCGTGGCAGTTGCAGGCGTCCGCCATAGACCGGGTCTCCCAGCAGGGGGTGACGCAGATGCGCCATGTGAACCCGGATCTGGTGCGTGCGGCCGGTCTGCAGACGGCACTGGATATGGGTATGGTGCGGATAGCGGTGCAAGACCCGGTAGTGGGTAATGGCCTCGCGGCCCTCGGCGATCACCGCCATGCGCGTGCGTTGCCGGGGGTGGCGGCCGATGGGGGCATCGACGGTGCCGCCCGCGACCAGGTGACCGCAGACGATGGCCTGGTACTCCCGGGTCACGCTGCGGGCCTGCAGCTGGCGCACCAGGTGGGTATGGGCACGCAGGCTGCGGGCCACCACCATCAGACCGGAGGTGTCCTTGTCGAGTCGGTGGACGATGCCGGCGCGTGGCAGGGCCGCGAGTTCGGGGGCCAGATGCAGCAAGGCGTTGAGCAGGGTGCCCTGGCGGTTGCCGGCGCCGGGGTGGACCACCAGCCCGGCGGGCTTGTTGATCACCAGCAGGTCGGCGTCGTGGTAGAGCAGTTCCAGGGGGATGTCCTGGGGACGATCCGGGCCCTCCTCCCGCCGGCGGGGACGCAGGGTGATCCGCTGGCCCGCCCGCACCGCGGAGCGGGGCTTGACGCACGCGCCCTGCAGGGTGGCGTCACCACTGAGGATCCAGTCCTTAAGGCGGGAGCGGGAATACTGCGGGAACAGTTCCGCCAGGACCTGGTCAAAGCGCCTGCCCTCGGCGCCGGCCGGCACCAGGGCGTGATATTCCTCGTTATCGATATGGGCTTCGGTCATGGGCGGGTCTGAAGCGTCTCGGTGTTTGGGCGAACCTCTGGTAATATCGGCGGGTGCCATGGCAGCCCCGGGCCATCCATCCCGGGCCAGCCCCGGGTCGACCATCGACGACGCGGTTTCCATGGGGTGCGGGGATCTGGCCTCTGAGTGTCTGATTTTCGCAGTATATCCATTTCCCGGCGGGGAGGTCTGAAAAAGATCAGACCCTGTTCCGGCCGTCATCTGCAACGGGAAGCAAAAGCGATGCGAGCGATTTTACTGTTATTGGCGGTGGCCCTGTTCACCAGCGCCTGTTCGATATTCCCCGAAAAGGAGGATGAGACCAAGAGCTGGTCGGCGGAACGTCTTTATAATGAAGGCAAGAGCGCGATGGACTCCGGTTACTACACCGAGGCGGTGGAGTTCTACGAAAAGCTCCAGGTGCGCTATCCCTTCGGCGTCTATGCCCAGCAGTCGCAACTGGATCTGGCCTATTCCTACTACAAGACCGAGGACTGGGCCTCCGCCATCGCCGCTTGCGATCGCTTCATCAAGCTCAACCCGACCAACCCGCATGTGGACTATGCCTATTACCTGAAGGGCCTGGTCAGCTACAACCAGGGCAAGGGCCTGTTGCAGAAATACCTGCCCAACGACCCCTCCCAGCGGGATCCCGGCGGGGCCCTGCACGCCTTCCAGGACTTCACCGAACTGGTCAAGCGTTTCCCCAACAGCCAGTACGTTCCGGATGCGCAGAAACGCATGACCTGGCTGCGCAACATCCTCGCCGAGCACGAGGTCAACGTGGCCAAGTATTACATGCGGCGCAAAGCCTATGTGGCCGCCGCCAACCGCAGCCGCTACGTGGTCGAGCACTACCAGGGCGCCCCGGCCATGCCCGAGGCCCTGGTGATCATGGCCAAGGCCTACAAGGTGCTGGATCTGCCGGATCTGTCCAACGATGCCCTGCGCGTGCTGGAGCTGAATTTCCCCAACAATCCGGGCATAGAGGAGGTCCGCTCCATCGTCGTCAAATAGGGAATGCAGACCTGACGGGTGTCGCCTGGGCCGATATCGGGCTGCTGGCTGCACCACGAAGCCCACGAAGATATCCACCGCTAACAGCCCCATGGTCGTTCTGAAAAACCCATGGTTTACGGCTGACCAGCCATTCCCTGCCGTCCTCGGTTTGAACCACTTCGTTGTCTTCGTGGGCTTGGTGGTGAATCTTGTTCCCGGTTTGAGGTGAGGTGATCCCGTACTGGCCGGGGTTTACACTGCTGCAGAGATTCAGTTTTCCATCTCGTCATAGCCCGAGGTTATCGGATAACGCCGGTCACGACCGAAGGCGCGGCGGGTGATGCGCACGCCCGGGGCGGCCTGGCGGCGCTTGTATTCGTTGCGGTCCACCAGTCTGACCACGCGCCGGACCGTGTCCGCATCGAAGCCGGCGGCGATGATGGCGTGGGGTGGCTGGTCCTCCTCGATATAGGCCTGCAGGATGGGATCGAGGACGTCATAGGGCGGCAGGCTGTCCTCGTCCTTCTGGTCCGGGGCCAGTTCCGCGGACGGTGGGCGCTCGATCACCCGCCGGGGGATGACCTCGGTCTCGCGGTTGCGCCATTCGGCGAGACGGTAGACCAGGGTCTTGGCGATATCCTTCAGCGGCGCGAAGCCGCCGGCCATGTCGCCGTAGAGGGTGGCGTAGCCGACCGCCATCTCGCTCTTGTTGCCGGTGGTCAGCAGGATCCGGCCGCTCTTGTTGGAGATCGCCATCAGGATCACGCCGCGGCTGCGGGCCTGTATGTTCTCCTCGGTGGTATCCGGGCGGCTGTCCCGGAAGCGTTCCCGCAGGGCCTCGGTAAAGGCCTTGAAGACCGGTTCGATGGGGATGCTGTGATGGACCACGCCCAGGGCCTCGGCCTCGGCCTCGGCGTCGGTGATACTGATCCCGGCGGTATAGCGTGAGGGCATCAGCACCGCCTCGACCCGCCCGGCGCCGATGGCGTCCACGGCGATGGCCAGGGTCAGGGCCGAGTCGATACCCCCGGACAGGCCGATCACCGCACCGGGGAAGCCGTTCTTGCCGATATAGTCGCGCACACCCAGGACCAGGGCCTGGTAGATGGCCTGTTCTTCACCCAGCCCCGGGAATGCCTCTGTTTCACCGCCGAGGCCCAGGTCGTTTCGCCGCAGCTCCAGCAGGCCAAGGTGTTCATGGAACTGCGGCCCACAGCGCAACCAGCGTCCCCGGCCGTCGATCAGCATGGAGTCGCCATCGAAGACCAGCTCGTCCTGGCCGCCCAGCAGGTTCAGGTACAGGATGGCCATGCCGGTGCGCCGGTGATGGGCCTTCAGCAGGGCCTCGCGCTCCAGGGTCTTGCCCTGGTGATAGGGGGAGGCATTGATGTTCAGCAGCAGCCGCGCCCCGGCCGCGGCGGCCTGGGCCACGGTATCCTCCTCCCAGACATCCTGGCAGATGCTCAGCGCCACCGGCACGCCCTCGATGACGAGCAGCCCCGGGGTGTCGCCGGCCTGGAAATAGCGCTTCTCGTCGAAGACGCTGTCGTTGGGAAGATGCTGCTTGTGATAACAACACAGGACCTGGCCATCGCGCAGCACGGAACAGGCGTTGTACAGCAGCCCCCCCTGCAGCCGGGGATGGCCGAGAACGATGTGGATCCCGTCGATGCCGTCGAGGATCCGCTTCAGTGCGCGTTGGCAGAGTTCGTGGAAGTGGGGCCGCAGCAACAGATCCTCGGGCGGATAGCCGCTCAGGGCCAGTTCAGGGAAGACGATGACATGCGCGGCCAGTTCATCGCGGGCGCGCCTGGCGCTGGCGATGATGCGCGCCGCGTTGCCGTCGATGTCGCCGACGGTGAAGTTCAGCTGGGCATGGGCGATGCGCAGGCTGTCCTGACTCATGCGCGGGTCTGGGTCAGCCCAGGCACTCGGACATGCGCTTGCCCAGATCGCCGGGGGAACGCACCGTGTGCACCCCGGCCGCTTCCAGGGCCGTGAATTTGTCCTCCGCGGTGCCCTTGCCGCCGGCGATGATGGCGCCGGCATGGCCCATGCGCTTGCCCGGCGGGGCGGTGACCCCGGCGATATAACCGACCACCGGCTTGCTGACCCGTTCCCGGATGAAGGTCGCGGCCTCCTCCTCGGCGGTGCCGCCGATCTCGCCGACCATGATGATGCCCTCGGTCTGCGGGTCGTCCTCGAACAGGGCCAGGCAGTCGATGAAGTTCATGCCGTTGATGGGGTCGCCGCCGATCCCGATGCAGGTACTCTGACCGAGGCCAAAGTTGCTGGTCTGGTGTACCGCCTCATAGGTCAGGGTGCCGGAGCGCGAGACGATGCCGATGCGCCCGGTCTGGTGGATGTTGCCGGGCATGATGCCGATCTTGCACTCACCCGGGGTGATCACGCCGGGGCAGTTGGGTCCGATCAGGCGGGTATCCGGGGCCTGGTCCAGGCTGGCGCGGATACGCAGCATGTCCAGCACCGGGATGCCCTCGGTAATGCAGACGATCACGGCGATACCGGCATCGGCGGCCTCGGCGATGGCCTCGGCGGCGAAGGCCGGCGGCACCAGGATCATGCTGGCATCGGCGCCGGTCTCGGCCACGGCCTCGTGCACGGTGTCGAACACCGGGCGATCGAGGTGGGTCTCGCCACCGTGGCCCGGACTGACGCCCCCGACCAGGCGGGTGCCATATTCGATGGCCTGGAGGGAGTGAAAGCTTCCCTGGCGGCCGGTGAAACCCTGGCAGATGACGCGGGTGCTGTTGTCGATCAGTATGGACATCAGGATCCTCCTCCGGATTTGTCCCTGGCCGCCGCCACCACCTTGCGGGCGGCGTCATTGATATCTTCGGCGGCGATCAGGGCCAGGCCACTGTCGGCGAGCATCTTGCGGCCCTCCTCCACGTGCGTGCCTTCCAGGCGCACCACCACGGGGACGTCGACGCCGATCTCGGTCACCGCCTTGATGATGCCCTCGGCGATCAGGTCGCAACGGACGATGCCGCCGAAGATGTTCACCAGGATGGCCCTGACCCCGCTATCCTCCAGGATCAGCTTGAAGGCTTCGGCCACCTTGTCGGCATTGGTGCCGCCGCCGACATCGAGGAAGTTGGCCGGGGCGCCGCCGTTGAGCTTGATGATGTCCATGGTCGCCATGGCCAGGCCGGCGCCGTTGACCATGCAGCCGATGTCGCCATCGAGGGTAACGTAGTTCAGGTCATAGCGCTTGGCGGCGTATTCCCTGGGGTCTTCCTGGGTCGGGTCGCGCCATTCCTCCAGTACCGGCTGGCGGTAGAGGGCATTGTCATCGATATTGATCTTGGCATCCAGGGCCTGCAGCAGGCCTTCCCGGGTCAGCACCAGCGGGTTGATCTCGATCTGGCTGAGATCCTTGTCCAGGAACAGCCGGTACATGGCCTTGAGGATGACGGTCAGTTGTTCGCGCCGTTCCCGGTCGAAGCCCAGGGCCAGGCCGATGCGCCGGCACTGGTAGTCCAGCAGGCCCAGGATCGGGTCTATGGTCAGGGTGAAGATCCGCTCGGGATGCCGGACCGCGACCTCCTCGATATCCATGCCGCCTTCGCTGGAGGCCATGATCGCCACCCGCCGGCTGGCGCGGTCCACGATCATGCCGAGGTAGTGTTCCTCGGCGATGTCGGCCATGGTCTGCACCAGGACGCAGTTGATAGGCTGGCCTTCAGGCCCCGACTGGCGGGTGACCAGGCGCTTGCCGAACATGTCGGTGACGATCTCCTCGACCTTTTCCATGCTGTCGGCCAGGCGCACGCCACCGGCCTTGCCACGGCCGCCGGCATGGACCTGGGCCTTGATCACCCAGCCATGGCCCTTCTGCGCGGCCGCCTGGGCCAGGGCCTCCTTGATGGAGTGGGCGGGTTGCCCCGCAGGGACGGCGATGCCGTATTCCTCGAACAGCTTCTTCGCCTGATATTCGTGCAGGTTCATGTCAGTGCCTTTACCCTGTCGTGGTGAGAGTCGATTACAATGGATCACGGACCTGGCGGCCATGCGAAGACCGCCGCGCCAGGATGGAAAGAATACCACGTCATCGGATCAGGAGCCGCCATGGGTTTGTTTCGCCTCATCCTGCTGTTCATCATCGTCTGGCTGGTGCTTGGCCTGATCAGACGGCTGCGCGCGGGACCCCCGGCGTCACATCCCCGGAGTCAGCCGCGTCCCACGCGCATGGTTCGCTGTGATCGCTGTGGGGTATTCGTGCCGGAAGGCGAGGCGGTACACGCCGGCGGGCGGGTGTATTGCAGCCCTGCCCATCGTGACGAGGACCGATCGGGATGAATACCGGCAACAGCGCCGGCAGGCGGCCCGGAGACTGGCGGGCGCTGCGCTTCTTCAACCTCTACCGCATCATCATCGCCAGCCTGTTCCTGCTGCTGGTGCTGGCGGACAGCCTGCCGCCGCCGCTGGGCAGTTATCACAGCACCGGTTTCGGCATCTGCGCCATCGTCTATCTCTCTATCGCCATCCTCCTGCAGGTCGTCATGGAGCTGCGGCTGCTGGGCTTTACCCTGCAGGTGTTTCTGCAGGTGCTGACCGACGTCCTGCTGCTGACCGGCATGATGTTCACCAGCGGCGGCATCAGCAGTGGTTTCGGGATCCTGATGATCGTCTCGGTGGCCGGAGGCAGTATCCTCACGGGTGGGCGCATGGCCTATCTGTTCGCGGCCATGGCCTCGCTGGCGGTACTGGGGGAGGAGCTTTATTTCTGGATATACGATTATTTTCCCATCTCCAACTACACTCCGGCGGGGCTGCTCGGCGCGACCTTCTTCACCACCGCCTTTCTCGGTCATGTGTTCGCCAGCCGCATCCACGCCAGCGAGGCACTGGCGGCCCAGCGCAGCGTCGATCTGCGCAATATGGCGCGCCTGAACGAGTACATCGTCCAGCGCATGCAGTCCGGGATCCTGGTGCTCGATGGCGAGGGCCGGATCCGCCTGGCGAACGATTCCGCGCGCGCGCTGCTGGGAGGAAGGGAGCTGACGGTCGGGAACAGCCTGGAGACGGTGTCCCTGGAACTGGCCGATTGTCACCGGCACTGGCGGCGCGAGCGACAGGCGGTGACACGGCTGGTGCAACCCAGGCATGGCGCCACGGATGTGTGGGTCTCCCTGGCCGGACTGCCCAGCGGCAGCGGCGAGGATGCGCTGATCTTTCTCGAAGACGCCTCGCGCATGCGTCAGCGCGCGCAACAGCTGAAGCTGGCCTCGCTGGGACGCTTGACCGCCAGCATCGCCCATGAGATCCGCAATCCCCTGGGAGCGATCAGCCACGCCAGCCAGTTGCTGCGCGAGGCCGAGGCCATGCCGGCCGGCGACCGGAGGCTGATGGATATCATCGACAACCACTGTGCCCGCGTGAACGCCATCATCGAGAATGTACTGCAGTTGAGCCGACGCCAGCCTTCGGTCCCGGAGGGTTTCCAGCTGGCGCCGTGGCTGCAGTCCTTCATCCAGGATTTGCTGCTGGAGCGCGAGCTGGCCCGGGAGCATGTGTCCGTCGAGGTGACGCCGCCGGACCTGCGCGTGACCATGGACCCCAGCCAGTTGCATCAGGTGGTCACCAACCTCTGCGAGAATGCGCTGCGCTATAGCCGAGGCGCACCGCTGTTGCGCTTGCGGGCGGGTCTGAGGGAGGATAACCAGCGGCCCTACCTGGATGTCATCGACACCGGTCCGGGGATCCCCGAAGGGGAACTGGAGCACATCTTCGAGCCCTTTTTCACCCGCGATGCCCAGGGCACCGGCCTGGGACTTTATATCGCCCGGGAGTTGTGCGAGGGTAACCAGGCCAGTCTCAAGCTGGAGGAAAATTCCACCAGGGGATGTCGTTTCCGGATCAGCTTCGCCCATCCGGATCGGGAACAGGTGATGATGCCATGAGCCAGGCCAAAGTTTTGGTGGTCGATGACGAGCCGGATATCCGGGAACTGCTCAGTCTGACCCTGGAGCGCATGCAGGTGGACTGCGAGACCGCGGTCGATCTGGCCAGCGCCCGGGAGGCCCTGGAGTCGCGGGAATTCGGTCTCTGCCTGACCGATATGCGCCTGCCGGATGGCGATGGCCTGGAGCTGGTGGCCTATATCCAGGAACGGCATCCACAGCTTCCGGTGGCGGTGATCACCGCGCATGGCAACATGGAATGCGCCATTGCCGCCCTCAAGCTGGGGGCCTTCGATTTCCTCTCCAAGCCGGTGGATCTGGACGGCTTGCGCACCCTGATCCGCAATGCCCTGCGGGTGCCGGAACACGGGCAGGGTGTGCTCACCAGCCTGATCGGCGAATCGGCGCCGATCCGGACGATCCGCAAGACCATCGCCAAACTGGCGCGCAGTCAGACCCCCATCTACATCAGTGGCGAATCCGGCACCGGCAAGGAATTGGCGGCGCGCCTGATCCATGAGCAGGGGCCGCGCGCCGGTTCCCCCTTCGTGCCGGTCAATTGTGGCGCCATACCACCGGAACTGATGGAGAGCGAGCTGTTCGGGCATGTCAAGGGCGCCTTCACCGGGGCGACGGGGGACAGTCCGGGCCTGTTCCAGGCCGCCCAGGGCGGCAGTCTGTTTCTCGACGAGATCGCGGATCTGCCCCTGCCGATGCAGGTCAAATTGCTGCGGGCAATACAGGAAAAGGCGGTGCGTCCGGTGGGCGCGCAACGGGAGACGCCGGTGGACGTGCGCATCCTCAGCGCCACGCACAAGGATCTGGCGGTGCAGGTGGCCAGCGGGCAGTTTCGCCAGGACCTGTTCTATCGCATCAATGTCATCGAATTGCACATGCCGGCATTGAGGGAGCGGCGGGATGATATCCCGGCACTGGTGGAACACATTCTCGTGCGCCTGGCGCCGGATCCGTCACAGCGGCCGCAACTGAGCCCCGATGCGCTGGCGCTCCTTGCCCGACATGATTTTCCCGGTAATGTGCGTGAGCTGGAGAACATGCTGGAACGCGCCCTGACCCTGTGCGAGGGCAAGCGGATCGAGACCGGGGATTTCCACCTGCCCCAGTCCGCCCCCCCCGGCAGCGCGGCGGAGGAACGGGGGCTGGGGAATTACATGGATGAGGTCGAGAGGCAGAAGATCCTGGAGGCCCTCGAGGCCACGCGCTGGAACCGGACCCAGGCGGCCAAGCGCCTGGGGATCAGTTTCCGGGCCCTGCGTTATCGCCTGGAGAAGCTCGGTATCGAGTCCTGAGCAGACCCTCAGTGTCACAATATGACGCTGGGCGTCAGCTTCCCCCGCGCGAGACACACCCACCTGCGCTTGATGACAGGTATGGAATATTGTTATCGCCAGCAATATCAATGGCTTGCTGGTCTCTCGCTGGAGGTGGCATGGATCCTGCTGTCCTTGTCCTGAAACCGGCGCGTCGCGCCAGCGGAAATCCTGCTTAAAGTTTTCCCGCCAGCAGACGATAAAGCTTCCGGACATCAGTGATACCATCCACACCGCCTAACTCAGGAGAGTTGAAATGAGAAAAGCACAACAAGGCTTCACCCTTATCGAACTGATGATCGTGGTCGCGATCATCGGCATCCTGGCCGCAGTGGCCATCCCGGCTTACCAGGACTACACCGTCCGCTCCAGGGTGACCGAGGGTCTGTCCCTGGCCTCCGCCGCCAAGACCAGCGTGTCGGAGTTCTTCTCCAGCAACAACACCTTCCCGACCAACAATGCCAGCGCGGGCCTGCCAGCCTCGGCATCCATCAGCGGCAACTCCGTGACCTCGGTCGCCGTCGCCAACGGCCTGATCACCGTTACCTATAATTCCACCATCCCGCCGTCCAACGGCCAGACCCTGACGCTGTCACCGACGACGGCCGCGGGCGCCATCAGCTGGAACTGCACCGGTGGCACCTTGCAGGCGAAATATCGCCCCTCAAGCTGCCGCTAGGCCTTACCCGCCCGTGTATCGACGACGCCCCGTTCATCGGGGCGTCGTTATTTATAGGGAATTTCCGCCGCGGTGGCGGGTGCTGGCCCCAGGGGTGTTCCCGCGGGCGGCGTCGCCCGGGGCCGGGTCCGGCGCATGCGGGGAGGGATGGGCTTGAAGCGAGGGCTGAGTGTGAACAAGCTGTCAGACAGTCCGTGGCATGCGCTTCGCGAGCCCTTGTCGTTGTTCCTGCTCCTGGCGGTCACCGCGGCCTGTTACTGGCCGGGTCTGTCCGGACCCTTCCTGCTGGATGATTTCAACACCATCGAGCGCCTGGGTGATTTCGGCGGGGTGCATGACTGGGAGACCTTCCGCCTCTATGTCCTGGGTGGCGGCACGGGGCCGACCGGCCGGCCTCTGTCCCTGCTCAGCTTTCTGATCGATGCGACCGGCTGGGGCCAGGGACCCTGGCGTTTCAAGCTGAGCAACCTGATCCTCCATCTGCTCAATGGTGGACTGTTGTTCGCTTTCTGCCGGCGCCTGATGACCCTGCGTGGCTGGACGGGGGAACGGGCCGCGGGGTTCGCCCTGCTGGTGGCCGGGATCTGGCTGCTGCATCCCCTCAATGTCTCCACCACCCTGTATGTGGTGCAGCGCATGACCCAGCTTTCGGCGCTGTTCGTGCTGCTGGGGATGAACGGCTATCTCCACGGTCGCATGCTATTGGCGAGCCAGCCCCGCAGGGCTTATCCATGGATCAGCGCCTCGCTGTTGCTGGCGGGCGGCCTGGCCGTGCTGAGCAAGGAGAACGGCGCCCTGCTGCCGATCTATCTCTTGATCATGGAGTCCACCGTGCTTGCGGGCGTGGGCGTCGCCCCGGCCCGCGCCTGGCGTCTGCCGATGCTGTGGCTGCCCCTGGTCCTGCTGCTGGGCGGGCTGATCTGGGCCTTCGCCTCCGGCTGGATCCAGCATGTCTACGAGGATCGGCCATTCACACCGGGACAGCGGCTGCTGACCGAGGCCCGGGTGCTGTGGGACTATCTCGGTCAATGGCTGCTTCCGCGGCCTCACGGCCGGGGGCTTTACGCCGAGGACTATCCCCTGTCCACCGGCCTGTGGCGGCCCTGGACCACCTTGCCCGCGCTGCTGGGCTGTGCCGGCCTGCTGGCCGTGGCCGTGCTGCGGCGTCGCCGTTGGCCGCTGCTGGCCTTCGCCATCGGGATGTTCTTCGCCGGGCAGCTGATCGAGTCCACCGTCATCCCGCTGGAGATCTACTTCGAACACCGCAATTATCTGCCGGCGATGTTTCTGGCCATGCCCCTGGCCTACTGGCTGGTAACGGTGCGGATGAGGCCGCCATGGAAGGCGATGGCGGTGGCCGTCCTGCTGGTCTTGCCCGCGCTGATGCTGGTCCAGCGCGCCTGGCTGTGGGGAGACGAGGCGCGTCTGAGTCTGCGCTGGGCGCACGACAATCCCGCCTCCCAGCGCGCCCAGCGGGTGATGGCCCTGGTCCTGGAAAGGCAGGGGCGGCCGGATCGGGCGCTGGAATGGCTGATCCATTCTGAGGCCGCCCTGGCGGACAATATCGCCATCCATATCCATGAATTGGGTCTGCGTTGCAAACTGGGCCGGGATCCCCGCCGGGGACTGCGGCGGCTGAACAGCCTGCTGCGCAGGGTGCCCTATGATTTCCGTACCTACGAGGCGATGCACTCCCTGCTCGGGTTTATCGAGGGGCGGGAATGCGCGGGCCTGGGAGCGGGGGCGGCCCAGGGCATCATCGATGCCCTGGGCGCCAACCCGAATGTTCACCGGCTGCCAGGCGCCAGGCGGCAGATTGCATTTTTCCAGGGGGAGTTGCATGTGCGTGAGGGGCAGGCCGACGCGGCCCTGGCGCGTTTCCTGGATTCCCAGGCCCTGGATCCGGATGCCGATGCCGGCCTGCTCGAGGTCGCCATGCTGGCCAGCGCCGGGATGTACCCGCAGGCGCTGGAGATGCTGGCGCGGGTCAGGGCCATCGTCGCTGCGCGTCCCCGAATCCCTGTCCATGACCTGGGACATCTGGACTACCGCAAGGAGATCGACCGTCTCGAGGGCCTGATCCGGAAAGACCTGGCGGATGCCGCGACTGCCACCGCCAAAGGCCGGGCCGGCCCATGAAAACCGTGACCCCGCTCCATGGACTCCGCCATTGGCCCGCAGTGCTGCTGCTGCTGGTGATGGTGGTGCTGGTCTATCTGCCCGGCCTGCCCGGTGATTTTCTCTTCGATGATTACCCCAATATCGTCAATAACGCCAGCGTGCATATGGCGCATATGGATGCCGACAGTCTGTTGACGGCGGCCTTCGCCGGCAATGCCGGGCCCCTGAAGCGGCCACTGGCGATGCTCAGTTTTGGTCTGAACTACTGGCTGGACGGCTTGCATCCACTGGGTTACAAGCTGGTCAATCTCGGCCTGCACGCCATCAATGGCCTGCTGGTCTATGTCCTCGTCCTGCTGTTGCTGAGGGCCTGGCCGCGGGCGCCCGCCGGCATGGACGAGCGGGTACGGCGGCGTATCGCCCTGCTCGCGGCGCTGTTCTGGGCGCTGCACCCGTTGAATCTGTCCACCGTCCTGCTCGTGGTCCAGCGCATGACCGGCATGGCCAGCCTGTTCATGCTCCTGGGCCTGGTGTTCTTCGTCAAGGCGAGAATGCGCATGCTGGCGGCCCGGGACGGAGCCTGGCGCTATCTCGCCGCCACCCTGGTCGCGTTCCTGCTGGCCTTGCTGGCGAAGGAAACCGGGGTGTTGCTGCTGGCCTATGTCCTGGTGTGTGAAATCTGTGTATTCCGCTTCCGTACCGCGACGCCGGCGCAATCCCGCCTGTTGACGGCAGGCTACGCCCTGGCGGCAGGGATCCCGGTATTGCTCGCGGTGTACTTTTCCCTGATCGACAGCAGCTGGTTGCAGGGCAACTACGCCATTCGTCCCTTTACCCTGAGTGAGCGCCTGCTGACCGAGACCCGGGTGCTGTGGCTGTACCTGCGGATGCTGTTCCTGCCATCACTTGCCTCCCTGGGGATCTTCCACGATGACATCGTCTTGTCCAGCGGCCTGTTCTCCCCGCCGCTGACCGCGGTGGCAACGGCGGGCCTGGGGCTGCTGCTGCTGGCCGGGTTGTGGGCCTGGCGGCGTGGCTGGGTGCTCGGTTTCGCCATCCTGTGGTTCCTGGCCGGTCACAGCCTGGAATCCACCGTCCTGCCACTGGAACTGGCCCATGAGCATCGCAATTATCTGCCCGCCATCGGCCCCCTGTTCGCCCTGGCCTATTATTTTCTGCATCCCATGGCGGGCATCAAGCTCAAGCGGGTTCTGCCGGGACTGGCGGTGTCGATGCTGGTATTGTTCTCCGCGATCACGGCCTTGCGCGCCTGGGAATGGCATGACCCCCTGAGCATGGCCCTGATGGAGGCGCGACACCATCCCCGCTCGCAGCGGGTACAGTATCAGCTGGGCCGCATGTATCTGTTGCTCTCCCGGCTCGAGCAGCGGCCGGACTTTCTCGATAGCGCGCATGAGCATTTCCTGCGCGCCGCGGCCCTGGATCCCTATAGCCAGCTGGCCTTGTTCGGGCTGATCAACGTGGATTCCATTCGTGTCGGACAGGCGCAGCCAAAGGTACTGGAAGCGCTTGGACGACGCCTGCGTGAGCAGCCCTTTCACCCCAGCACGGCAACGGCATTCCAGTCCCTGGTGGGATGCGTCAGCGAGGCCTACTGCCGTATCTCCAGGCAGCAGGTTCTGGATCTGTTCGACCGGGTGCTGGAGAATCCGACCCTGAGCGGCCAGGATCGCACCAACGTGCAGGTCCAGCTGGCGAGTTATTATCTGGGCGTGTCCGGCGATGGTGAAGCCGCGGTGCGGGTGTTGCGGGACGTAATCCGCCAGCAACCCCGGGTGTGGTCCTACCGTACCAGCCTGGTGCGGGTCTTGCTCGCCATGGGACGCCGGGAGGAGGCGGCGCGGGCGCTGGACAGGACCAGGAGGATGCTGGCGGAGGATGGCGGTCTCCTTGAACGGAGATTGCATGCGCGGCAGTTGCGGGTACTCCAGGCGCGTCTGGAAGAACATGGGGCCGGTTCCCATCCGGATTGATGGATACGCCCATGGCCCGGGGGCGAGACGATCCTGCCATCGGCGCTGGTGGCGTTCCGGTTCCCGGAGACAGGTGTCAGAGCGATAGAGAAAAAAGAGGATTGCCCATGGATACACTCAGCATCGTGCTGCCGGCCAAGGACGAGGAACAGGGTTTGAGCCTGTTGTTGCCGGTGCTCGTGGAACGCTTTCCGCAGGCCGAGATCATCGTCGTCGACGATGGCTCGTCGGATGGAACCGCGAAGGTCTGCGAGGCATACCGGGTCCGCCGGATCCATCATCCCTACGCCATGGGCAATGGCGCGGCGGTCAAGGCCGGCGCGCGCGCCGCCAGCGGCGATATCCTCGTCTTCATGGACGCCGACGGCCAGCATGATCCCGCCGACATCCCCCGCCTGCTGGAAAGGCTCGAACAAGGTTATGACATGGCGGTCGGCGCCCGCGACTACCAGGGACAGGCCTCGCTGGGCCGTTTCCTCGCCAATCGTGTCTACAATCGCATGGCGAGCCTGATGACCGGTCATGTGATTGCGGACCTGACCTCGGGATTCCGGGCCGTGCGCAGGCGGCATTTCCGCCGTTTCCTCTACCTGCTGCCGAATGGGTTCTCCTACCCGACCACCTCGACCATGGCCTTTTTCCGTTCCGGCCTGGCGGTGGCCTACGTGCCTATCAGCACCCGGGCGCGCAGCGGCAACAGTCACATCCGCCTGTTCCGGGACGGTATCCGTTTCCTGGTCATCGTCCTCAAGATAGGGGCCTTGTTCTCACCGATGCGGCTGTTCCTGCCGATCAGCCTGCTGCTGTTCATCGTCGGCCTGGCTTACTACGCCTATACCTTTGTCACCATGCACCGTTTCACCAACATGAGCTCGGTGTTGTTCATGTCCTCGCTGCTGACCTTCCTCATCGGCATCCTCTCGGAACAGGTCTCGGCCCTGCACTACCGGAACACCGAGGAGGATGCGCCGCGGGAGCCGTGAGTCGCTATGGACGACGTGAACAGAGTGCCCGCCGGGATGAACCCGGTCTTCGCGCGGATGCCGCCAGCGGGTGCGGCCGGCTTGAGACGCATGACGGCCCCGGTACGGCCCCGATGACCGGGGCCGCGCCGGGATCGCCGGGGACGGATGCGGGTCGCATCGTGATCTGCACCACCTCATTTCCGGAGTCCACGGCGGACGGACGCGAGGCCGCCGGGGCCTTCGTGCTCGATTTCGCCCGCAGTCTGTCCCGGCATCGCGCGGTCAGCGTGGTCGCGCCGGCGACCGTGGCCGGCCGGGAACGGTGCGCCGATCTCGATTGCGTGAGATTCCCGGCGCCACGCCTGCCGCTGTCCTTGCTGAAGGCCACCCGGCCACGCGACTGGCCGGCCATCCATGCGGTGATGACAGCGGGTTGGCGGGCCCTGCGGGGGGTCCTGGACGAGGGCGATGTCAGCCTGGTGCTGGCCCTCTGGGCCCTGCCCCCGGGCCTCTGGGCGCGGCGCGCCTGGCGCCGTTATGGCACGCCCTATTCGGTCTGGGCGCTGGGTAGCGATATCTGGTCCCTGGCGCGCCTGCCGCTGGTCCGTGGGCTGTTGCGCGGCGTGTTGCGCGATGCCCGGCGTTGTTACGCCGACGGCTACGGCCTGTGTGACGAGGTTGCCGCCCTGGCGGGCAGGGACTGCGGCTTCATGCCCAGCGCCCGCTGCCTGGTGATCCCCGACGGGGCGCCCCGCGCGCGGCGACCGCCCTACCGGCTGGCCTTCCTCGGCCGCTGGCACCCCAACAAGGGCATCGATCTGTTGCTGGGCGCGCTGGCGATGCTGAAAGATGAGGACTGGCGCCTGATCGGCGCGGTCACCATCGCCGGTGGCGGGCCCTTGCGGGAACAGGTCCAGGCGGCGGTGGAGGAACTCCAGGGCCGGGGACGACCGGTACGACTGGCTTCCTATCTGGACAAGGCGCAGGCCCTGGCCCTGCTGAGGGAGACCGATTATCTGTTGATCCCTTCACGTATCGAGAGCATCCCCGTGATCTTTTCCGATGCGGCCCAGGCGGGGACCCCGGTGATCGCCACGCCGGTCGGCGATCTGCCACGCCTGCTCGCCGGCGGCGGCTGCGGGATCCTTGCCACCGGGGCCGGCGAGCAGGCCCTGGCGAGCGCCATCCGTCAGGCCTTGCACGATTCCCCGGCGCGTTACCGCGAGGGCCTGTTGCGGGCGGCGGCGGATTTCGACGTGGATGCCAGCGTGGCCATGCTGCTGCGGGACAGCCCCGCCCCGGCGCCATGAATGGCACATGGGCCGTGGGTCAGGCCAGCGCCGCGCGCAGGCATTCCCCCAGGTAATCGATCTGCTGGCTGTCGGTGGCGGCGCCGGTCGGTACCAGCAGGTGCTGGCGCCACAGTCGTTCGGTGCGCGTGAGATCGGCACGGCGACAGGTGTCGAAGCCCGGCTGCAGATGCAGGGGGTAATAGCGCCATTTGCTCTCTATCCCCGCCGTGGCCAGATGCCGGCCCAGTCCGAAGCGCGGGCCCTGGCGCAGGATCAGCGGGAAATAGGTGTAGGCGTGTGGACGTTCAGGTGTGTCACTGGGCAGGCCCAGCCCGGGGCAGCCGTCCAGGGCCTGGCTCAGTTGCCGTGCATTACGCCGGCGGGCGGCGACTATCCGGCTCTCACGCCGGCTGCAGCAGAGCGCGGCGGCGGCCTGCAGGGGATGGATGTCCCGGGCGCTGTAGTGCCGGTATTGCTGGTCGCTGAACGAGGCGATCTCGGCGATGCCGTCCGCCGCCCGGCGGTGCCTGGCCAAGCCCGGCAGGCGCAGCAACAGGGGTTTGAGACGATAGGCGGCATAGGTCCTGGCGATCCGCTCCCAGGCCTCCCGGGTATTGGCAGGGCCCAGTGGCCACCGGCTGACGGCCTCCCAGATGTCATCGCGGCTGGTCAGCAGGGCGCCGCCGAGCATCGCCCCCAGGGGCTTGTCGACGTTGAAGCTGAGGAGGGTGGCGTCACCGACACTGCCGATTCGCCATGCGCCACCCGGACCGCGGGCGTCGATATGCCCGGCCATGTGTACCGCATTCTCGATCAGGACGATGCCATGGCGGTCGGCCAGGGTCCGCAGGGCGGCGAGATCGGCGCATTTGCCATACAGGTGGGTGGCCAGGAGGGCGCAGCTGTCGGCGCCGATCAGCCCGGCGGCGGATCCCGGGTCCAGGGTCAGATCGGCGTCCACATCGGCCAGCGCCAGGCCCGCGCAATGCTGTTTCAGGACCACGCAGGAAGGGCGGTGCATCATCGAGCTGGTGATCCACTCCCCCTCCAGGCCAAAGGCCCGGCACAGGAGATACAGGCCCGAGCGGGCGCGGTCCAGCAGCAGGCAGTGGCGCACGCCATACTGTTCGCACAGGCGTTGCGCCAGGTCTTCGCGCAGCCCCGCCGTCCGTCCTTGCCACAGATCCCGGGGGCGCCAGTTGGGCTGCACCACGGGTGGCAGCCGGTAGGCGGACGGCAAGGGGGGCTGCAGGCCTGAGTGGTCGTCTTCGTGGCTCAATTCCGGGGCATCCTTTTCTGTCGGTACAGGGACAGTCTATGGAAAAGTCGGTAACTGGCAAATGCCAGTCGCAGCAGGGGGGTGTACCAGTAGCACATGACATGGCCGCGGGGGGTGGCGCCCAGGGAGCGCTTGAAGTGGCCGATGCCGGGGCGGCTGTCACCACGGCCACCGGTTCCACCGATGAAGTCCAGTGTCCGCAGGCCATGGCGGTGGGCCCAGCGGGTCAGGCACCACAACAACAGGTGATTGGCATTCAGATCGCGCGCGGCCGGCAGCGAGGCCGCATCCCAGTAATGGCAGCTGTCGGCATCGGCGAAGACCCAGATCCGGGCCACGCACTGCCCCCGGTGATGGGCGGAGAGGATCAGCAGACCCTGTTCCTCGCGCCGGGAGAGCAGGACGCGATAGAGTTCCAGGGGGAAGTTCGGGCGCATGCCCGGTCCCTGGCGGGCATAGGTGGCCTGCAGCAGGCCGGCCTGGCTCTCCATCAGTGTGGGGCTGTAGTCACAGTGTATCCTCACCCCCGAGCGTACGGCCTTGCGGATCAGGTAGCGGGACTTTTTCGGCAAGGCGGACCAGAGCGCCGCCAGGGGCCGCTGCAGATCCCGTTCAAGATTCACGAAGGGTTCAAGCCGGTCCGGGGATCCCGGAACGACGGGACTGCCGGCATCTTCTTCCAGCGGCAGGCACAGTTGCAGGTAGCGGATGCGCCGTTGCCGGGCCCAGAGCCTGAGCGCGGGGATGATGTCGGTGGCCCTGTGTGGCGGGCTGCAGCAGGGCGTGGCCGGGGGCATGGCGCATTTCCTCAGGGGCGCGCCCCACAGCTCGAAGGGACCCATGCGCCGGCACAGCAGCGGCGTGACCGCGATCAGCCGGGTACCACTGAAAAAGCCCAGGGTGGTCAAGCTGACCGGGTAGGTCTGGGTGATGCTGCGCAGCCAGGGCAGACGGTGAAAGGCGGAGTGGGGCACCTCCGCGAGAAAGGCGGCGTAATCCCCCGGGCTGATCTCGCGCGCCACCAGCGGGGTCATGCGGGCCGCCGCAGGATCAGCAGGCAGTCGAACCAGCGGCGCCCGCGGCATGGCCGGCGCTTGTGCCAGGCCAGCTCGAAACGCGCCAGAGGGGGGAACAGCCTCCTCGGCACCAGACCGAACCAGATCGGGTAGATCAGGGGCCAGCGCGGGTTGCGCAGCTTGCGCAGGTCCTCGACCTCGAAACCGGCGGCCTCGGCCAGTTCACGCAGTCGTTCCGGCGCGCGCCGGTATACCGCGGGGCTGGCCGGATGCCGTTGCCAGTGGGGATCGGTGGCGGCCTGTTCCAGCCACAGGAAACTGCCGCCCGGGCGCAGCACCCGGAAGATGTCGGCCAGTATCACGGCCAGCTGTTGCTCCGCCTCGTAGCAGAGCACCTCGCGGCTGACCACGACATCGATGCTTCGATCCCCAAGGGCCAGGCGCTGGCCATCGCCGCGCAGCAGGCCGACATTGGCGGATGGGGCGCACAGGGTCCGCGCCATGGCCAGCATCCCGGGAGAGATATCCATGCCGCAGACATAGCCGGCCCGTTGCGCGGCCAGGCGGGTGAAGGTACCGGTGCCGCAGCCGAAATCGAGCAGGGTGCGGATGGCGCCCGGCTGCAGCAGCGGCAGGATGGCGGCGTCGAATACCGCCGCGACATATTCGCTTTTGCGTCCGCCGCGGTTGCCCGGTGCCAGGGTTGCATAGGGACCATGCCTGGCCAGCCGGTCGTAGTGCCTGGCGAGCCGGTGACGCGAGTGGCTCATCGCCGCACCTCCCCGTGTTCAGGGCCTGGCTGCAGCCAGCGGCGCAGGCGCGGTATCGCCGGGTGTCCGGTGATCCACAACAGGGCCAGGAACAGCAGCAGATAGATGCCGATCCCGAGCCACCAGGGGAGTGGCAGCATGAACACGAGCAGCGCTGCGGGGATCGCCCTCAGGGCCACGCTCATCAGTTCGCGCCAGGCCTGGGACGCATGGATGCGCGTACTCCGGCGTATGGTCCGGATCGCCGCCAGCAGGGCCGCGGCATAGCCCAGCACCGAGCTCAGTCCGACCCATTCCGGGCGTCCCAGGGAGAGCACGATGGCGAGTCCGAGCAGGCTCACGCCAACGCCCAGCAGGTCACACAGCACGCGCTTGCCGAGCTGGTCCATGGGCAGCAGGAAATTCAGCGCCGCGGTGGCCGGGATCAGCAACATGAACAGGCTCATCATGCGCACCAGGTCGGCGTAGGGGCGCAGGCCCTGGGCCCCGATCAACTGCATGATGGGATCGGCATAGAACGCCAGCGGGGGGGCCGAGGCCCAGGCCAGCAGGGCCAGCCAGCGGACCGTGTCGCGATAGTCGGCATCCAGCAGTCCGGTCTCGCCACGATGCCGGTACAGGCGTGGATAGGTGACCGTGAACAGGATCCCGGAGAGCGAATAGAACAGCTGCACCAGCTGGTAGACGGCATGAAAGGCGCCGGCCAGCGCGGCGTGGCCGAGGAAGCCCAGAACGATGACCTCGGCACGGCCATAGGCCAGGGTGAGGAGCGAGATGCACAGGAACGGCAGGCCCCAGCGGATCTGTGCGCGCAAGCCGGGCAGCTGGCCCGCCTCGCGCCGCGGCAACAGCTCCCAGGTGCCTCGGGCCATGGCCAGGGCCGCGATCAGGGTGCATGCCAGGAACACCCCGCTGAATCCGACCAGGGAAGGCGACAGGCCGGCGATGAGGGCAAAGCCAAGCAGCACGGCGAGGAAATAGGCCGAACGCAGGCCGGCGTAGATCCGGTAATGCCCGCGCAGCTGGCTGAAAACGGTGAAGAGATTCTGGAAACGATCGCAGAACGGCGTGGCGATGCTCGCGCCGATGACGAACAGGCGCGCGGCGCCGGACAGTCGCGGGGTATCGAACCATGTCAGCGCCAGCAGGCCAAGGCCGAGGCCCAGGAGCAGGGAGAGCGCCGCCTGCAGGCAGAGCACCCGCAGCGCCATGAGGCGGGCGATCCCGGGCTGGCGTACGCCCTCGCGCAGCAGGACCTGGCCGGTGCCGAGATCGGTCAGGCTGGCGCCCAGGGTGGCCAGGGACCAGAGCGTCGCCAGCAGGCCGAAGTCCGCCGGACCCAGGGTGCGCAGCAGGACCACCAGCGCCAGCGCCCAGGCGGCCTTGGAGAGGATGTTGGTGCCCAGCAGCAGGGCGAAGCTGCGCAGCCGTTCAAGCGACACGAAGCTTGCCTCGCAGTCGGTTCAGGCGGCGTACGAGATCGATGCCGGGCGACAACAGCGGGTCGCTGGCCAGGACGATATGGCGTATGGCCTCCGTATCCCCCCCCCATTTGGCCTTGAAGGCGATCAGACCGTGATCACCGGCCTGGCTGGCCATGAAATCGAAATAGCGTCTGCCCGCGACGATGGTGTCTTCCAGGCAACGATGGATCAGGAGTTCACTGAGGCGTCTGGACTGATATTCGGGGGGAACCGCGAGCTGGATCAGGTGCGCGGATGACCCCCCCTGCACCAGCGCCGCCATGCCCGCGGGACGATCATCGATATGGCCGATATAGAGGCGGCCCATGCCCTCCGGCGCCAGTTCGCGCAGCAGGCCGGCGAAGCGCTCGCGGGGATAATTGACCGGTGCGCCCTTGGCCCGCATGGTGCGTGCATAGAGGTCCTGTACGGCATCCACATCCGCGTCCCCGGCGGCACGTACCGTGCAGCCCTCGCGCCGCGCCTTGCGCACCGCCCAGCGGATCTTGCTGCCCAGGCAGGATTCGAGCCAGGCCGGGTCCCGTTGCGCCGGGGCCAGATCGATGACCTGCCGCACGGCATCCAGCTCCGGTGCCGCCCGCAGCAGCTGATGGCCGGCGAAGCTGCCTGGACAATCCCGCAGACAGGGGCCGGAAAAGGCCAGTTCCATGCGCACCACCCTGTGCCGGCGCAGATAGCGCGCCAGGTCCCCGCCGCCGTCCCAGAACAGTCCGGCGTCTCCCTGTATCGAGGCATAGGGCTGTGCGGACAGCAGCCGGTAACCCAGCGGAAGGTGGCGCGACAGACAGGGGATATGGGCCTGGCCCGAGTGCGTGCGGATCTCCAGGACGGCCGGGCTGGCGCGCATGAACCGGCAAAGCCAGGCCACCGTCAGGGGGTGGTTCCAGACATCCCCGCCGCAACTGTCCGCCGTGGCGATGGCCTGTGGATATCCCCCGGGGCTGAGCCTGTACTCTCGCATCATCCGCTAGGCCCTGTTTCAGCGATGCGGGTCGAGACATCGGCCGACGGCCTCGATGATGCGGGCCCCGTCCGCATCCGTCAGGGCCGGCGACAGTGGCAGGCTGACCGTCTCCATGCCGACGCGCCGGGCCACCGGCCAGGCCTCCGGTCGCCAGCCAAAACGCTGCTGGTAGTATGGGTGTTCCGCGACGCTGAGGTAATGGACCCCGACACCGATCCCCCGCGCCGTCATGGCCTCCAGGAAGTCATCACGGCGGATCCCGCAATGCCCCGGATCGATACCGATGGTATAGAGGTGGTAGGCATGGCGCATATCCGCGTCGGGATCGGCCGGCCGCCGCAAGGGCCATTCCGCAAGGTCTTGCTGATAGGCCCGCCACAGGTCCTGGCGCCGGCGCCAGTTCCGCTCCAGGCGCTTGAGCTGGGGGATGCCGATGGCGGCCTGCAGATCGGTCATATTGTATTTGAAGCCGCAATCGACCACCTGGTAGTGGCGATAGCCCGAATCGGAAAAACGCCGCCAGGCATCGCGGCTCATGCCGTGCAGGGCCAGGGTGCGTATCTGATCGATACGCCCGGGGTCCCTGCCGATGACCATGCCGCCCTCGCCGGTGACCAGGTTCTTGGTGACATAGAAGCTGAAACAACCGAACTCGCCGAAGGTCCCCGCGGCCTGGCCCCGGTATCGGGTCTCTATGGCGTGGGCGCAGTCTTCGATGATGTACAGCCCATGGCGATCGGCGATCGCGAGCAGTCGCTCCATGTCGCAGGGCCGGCCGGCGAAGTGTACTGGCAGGATGGCGCGGGTGCGTGGGGTGATGGCGGCCTCCACGGCGTCCGGATCCAGGTTCAGACTGTGCGGATCGATATCCGCCAGCACCGGGGTGGCGCCGGCGTGAATGATGGCGTTGACGGTGGCGCAAAAGGTCATCGCCGTGGTGATGACCTCGTCCCCGGCTTCGAGGTCACAGGCCAGCAGACTCAGGTGCAGGGCCGCGGTGCAGGAATTGACCGCCGCCGTCCGGTCTTCCGGCAGGCCCTTGTAGGCGGCGAAGGCCTGCTCGAAGCGCGCGACCCGGGGACCGCTGCCCAGCCAGCGCGAGCGTAGCGTGGCGACGACCTCCTCGATCTCCTCCTCGCCGATCTGCGGCTGTCCGAAGACCAGAAAATCCGGCTCCGCCGCTGGCGGGGTGGGGGCGTCGCTCATGGCTGCTCCAGGATGCGGTTGTGGTTCGCCAGCAGCAGTCGGCCGGCCTCGAACAGGGAGTCGAAGGTGCCGGCATCGGTCCAGCGACCGTGGCAGATACTGTAACCCAGCTCGCCGCGTTCTATATAGACGTTGTTGACGGTGGTGATCTCCAGTTCCCCGCGTTCGGAAACCTCGATGCCACGGATGATGTCGAAGACCCGGGCATCGAAGCAGTACAGGCCGACCACGGCATAGGATGAACGGGGCTGGTCGGGTTTTTCCTCGATCTCCAGCACCTGGTGTTCATCCAGGGCGGCGACCCCGTAGCGCTCCGGATCGCCGACCTCCTTGAGCAGCACATGGGCGCCCTTTCCGCCCTTCAGGAAGGCCTCGGTATAGGGGCGGATGCTGTATTCGAAGATATTGTCACCCAGGATCACGCAGCAGCACTGGCCGGCGACGAAATCCTCGGTCAGCGCCAGGGCATGGGCGATGCCGCCGGCCTGCTCCTGTACCTTGTAGCTCAGATTGCAGCCGAATTCCTCGCCGCTGCCCAGGCAGCGCACCACATCGCCCATGTGCCGGGTGCTGGTGACCACCAGGATGTCGCGGATATCCGCACCGGCGAGCTGGCGGATGGCATGATAGATCATCGGCTCGCTGCCGACCGGTAGCAGATGCTTGTTGGTTGCCTTCGTCAGTGGATACAGGCGTGTGCCCAGGCCTCCGGCGAGTATGATCCCCTTCATCGCTGCGCCAGCCCCAGGCGTTCCCCGTGATAGGCGTCGGCGCGGACCTTGTCCATCCAGTCGCGGTGTTCGAGATACCATGCCGCCGTGGTCTTCAGGCCCGAATCAAAATCGGTGCGCGGTTGCCAGCCGAGCCGGTCGCGGATCCTGCCGCAGTCGATGGCATAGCGGAAGTCGTGCCCGGGCCGATCCGCGACCATCTCGATCTGCCGTGCATAGGGATGCGGGCCGGGTCGCAGGTCATCGAGCACCTGGCAGAGCCGCCGGGCCAGATCGATATTGCTGCATTCGTGGCCGCCACCGATATTGTAGGTCTCCCCTGGCTGGCCCTGGTCCAGGATGGCGAGCAGGGCCTCGACATGATCGCCGACGAACAGCCAGTCACGGATGTTCTCGCCCTGGCCATAGATGGGCAGGGGCGCGCCGGACAGGGCCTTGTCGATCAGCAGCGGGATCAGCTTGTCCGGGAATTGCCAGGGGCCGTAGTTGTTGGAACAGTGGCTGATCATCGTCGCCAGGCCATAGCTGCGGTGCCAGGCGCGGACCAGGTGATCCGAGGCGGCCTTGCTGGCCGCATAGGGGGAATTCGGCAGATAGGGATGGGCCTCGGTGAAGGCGGGCTGATGCCGGTCGAGACTGCCGAAGACCTCATCCGTGGAAACGTGGAGGAAGCGGAAGCGTTCACGCAGGGATCTATGGTCATGCACATAGTGTCGGCAGCTTTCGAGTAAATTGAATGTGCCGAGGATATTGCTGTGGATGAAATCGCCGGGGGCGTCCAGGGAGCGATCGACATGGGACTCCGCCGCCAGGTGCAGCACCGCGTCGGGACGGAATTCCAGGCAGGCCCGCAGCAGGCCCGGGTAATCGCAGAGGTCGAGGCATAGATGTCGATAGCGTGGCCGTGCGTCGAACTCGGCGATGGTATGGCGACTGCCGGGCAGGACCAGCTTGTCGATATTGAGGATGTCATGCTCATCGCCCGCGAGCAGGCGACGGATGAGATTGCTGCCGATGAAGCCCGCCCCGCCGGTGATCAGCAACCTCATGGCGGTCCTGCCTGGCGCCGGATCCGGGACGGGACGCTGGAAAACGACCGCGGACAAGGCGTTCGCGGGTGCTTCCAGAGGCCCTGGGTCTGGGTTTGAGGGTTTTCCATCAGCGGTTCCGGGAAACAGACAGACGCATCCTATCACTGCCCCGCGGTCGGTTGAATGGGCATGCGCCCCGGCGGCGATCAGCCCCGGTGCAGGGTCTGGATGATCTCGCGGAAGATGCGCGGATTGCCGGCGACGATGGCGCCGGTGTGCATATGCTCACTCCCGCCCTCGGGATCCCCGACCAGGCCGCCGGCCTCCTGGACCAGCAAAGCCCCGGCGGCGATATCCCAGGCCTGCAGGTGGTATTCCCAGAAGCCATCCAGCCAGCCCCGGGCGACATGGGCCAGATCCAGTGAGGCGGCCCCGGCGCGGCGGATGCCGGCGGTCTTCGGAAACAGCGCGCGAAAGCCCCGCAGGTAGTCATCCAGACCATCCGGCTTGCGGATCGGGAAGCCGGTGCCCAGCAGCGCGCCTTCCAGGGACGGGCGCTTGCCGACCCGCATGCGCTGATTGTTGTAGTGCGCGCCGGCGCCGCGGCTGGCGGTGAACAGGTCCTGCCGCAGCGGGTCGTAGACCACGGCCTGTTCCAGGCGGCCCTCGATCTGCAGGGCGATGGAGACCGCGAACTGCGGATAGCCATGCAGGAAATTGGTCGTGCCATCCAGTGGATCGATGATCCAGACATGATCGGAATCGCCCCGGGCGCCGCTCTCCTCGGCGAGGATGGCGTGATCCGGATAGGCCTTGAGCAGGGTCTCGATAATGACCCGTTCGGCCTGCCGGTCGACCTCGGTGACGAAATCATTGGCGCCCTTGGCGCGGATCTCCATACCGTGGATCTGGTCCATCTGCCGGACGATCTGATCACCCGCGCGCCGCGCGGCGCGGATGGCGATGTTCAACATCGGGTGCATGGTATTCTTGTCTCAATGGGTTGCGGGGCGGGGATTGTACCGCAAATCACCGTCACGCTGCGGCCCGTTTCCAATCATCGTTCCACCCAGGTGACGTTTGACATGGCAGATCAGCCCTTGGACCACATCCGCATCATCCTTATCGAGACCAGCCACCCGGGCAATATCGGCGCCGCGGCGCGGGCCATGAAGTGCATGGGCCTGACGCGCCTGTACCTGGTGCAGCCAGGGCGTTTCCCCTGTGCCGAGGCCACCGCCAGGGCCTCGGGTGCCGATGACGTGCTCGCCGGGGCGGTGGTCTGCGATAGCTTGCAGGAGGCTGTTGCCGACTGCGGCCTGGTGATCGGCGCCAGCGCCCGCCAGCGGCGTATCCCCTGGCCCATGCTGGAGCCACGCGAGGCCGCGGGGAGGGCATTGCGGGCGTCGGCCGTGGATACCGGTGTGGCCCTGGTTTTCGGTCGCGAGCACTCCGGCCTGACCAATGAGGAGATGGAGCTTTGCCATTCCCTGGTGACCATCCCCACCAACCCGGAATTCAGTTCCCTGAACCTGGCCGCCGCGGTGCAGGTGCTGTGCTATGAATTGCGGCAGTGTGCCGGGGCCGGGCTGGAGACCGTTGCCGGGAGCCGGGACAGCCAGGTGCCATCGGCGACTGCCGAGGACATGGAGCGGCTTTATCAGCATCTGGAACAGGTCATGATCGGCACGGGCTTCCTGGACCCGGACAAGCCACGTCGCCTGATGCGACGCCTGCGGCGGTTGTTCAACCGCGCCGGGCTGGACCGTCAGGAGTTGCAGATCCTGCGCGGCTTTCTGGCCGCGATTGAAAAATAACGGGGCCGGCGATGTGCCGGATCAGCGGGATGCCACAATGCGAGGACTGAACCCCATACGGGAGGTCATTCGATAAGCACCGTTGCCGGTTCACCGGGATTGGCCTCGACGCAGCCTAGCCGCCAGGCCTGTTCGCCACTGTCTTTCAGGCTGTCGATGACCCGCGCCGCATCCCCCTCGGCCACCACCAGGACCATGCCCACACCACAGTTGAAGGTGCGGTACATCTCGGCGCTGGCGATGTTGCCCTGTTGCTGCAGCCAGTCGAATACCGGCGGGCGCTGCCAGCTGTCGCCATCGATGCGCGCGCGCAGGCCCGCGGGCATCACCCGCGGCAGGTTCTCCGGCAGGCCGCCACCGGTGATGTGGGCCAGGGCGTGCAGGTCTGTCCCTTCACGCAGCAGTTGCAGCACCGCGCGGACATAGATGCGGGTGGGTTCCAGCAGGGTAGCGCCGAGGCTGCGGCCATGGAAGTCGGCCCCGAGATCGGCGCCGCTGCGCTCGATGACCTTGCGGATCAGTGAATAGCCGTTGGCGTGGGGGCCGCTGGAGGCGATTCCGATCAGCGCATCGCCGGGGGCGACGCGGCTGCCGTCGATGACGGCATCGCGCTCGACCACGCCGACGCAGAAGCCGGCCAGGTCGTAATCGCCGGGGGCGTAGAGGCCCGGCATCTCGGCGGTCTCGCCGCCGACCAGGGCGGCGCCGGCCAGCTCGCAGCCACGGCCGATGCCGGCCATGACCTCGGCGGCGGTGTCCACGTCCAGGGCCGCGCTGGCGTAATAATCCAGGAACAGCAGCGGTTCGGCGCCCTGTACGATCAGATCGTTGACGCACATTGCCACCAGGTCGATGCCGATGCCACTATGGTCATTCATCTGCTGGGCCAGCTTGAGCTTGGTGCCGACACCGTCGGTGCCGGCGACCAGCACCGGGTGACGGTAGTTCAGCGCACCCAGGTCGAAGAGGGCGCCGAAACCGCCCAGGCCGCCCATGACGCCCTTGCGCCGGGTCGCGGCCGCGATCGGCTTGATGCGTTCCACCAGGCGGTTTCCGGCATCGATATCGACCCCGGCGGCGGCGTAGTTCAGAGATTCCATGCTGTCATCCTTCATAGGGGGCGTAATGGTATAGAGGCCTTGTGCGCAGGGCAACTTCATTCATGGTGACCGTCTCCCTTGACTTGATGCAAGCGATTCGCATAGCGTTGCCGGCATGATGAGACGATTGCTGCTGTTGCTGGCCCTTGCCGGGCTGATGGTCCCCGCCGCGCAGGCGGTCAAGGTGACGGGTTTGTACGAGGCCGAGGTGAGCGTGCCGGAACGGAGCCCGGAGGCGCAGACGAAGGCCTTTCGCCTGGCCCTGCGCCAGGTGCTGGTAAAGTTGAGCGGGGATCAGAACATCGCCGCCAGCAGCGCGGCCAGGGCCTTGCTGGCCAAGGCCGGTCGGTATATCCAGCAGTTCGGCTATCGCCAGGCCGAGCCTGCCCCGGAGGCGGAGAATGACGGAATGTCCGCGCTGCTGCTGTGGGCGCGCTTCGACCCCCGGGCCCTGGGCCGCGACATGCGTGACGCGGGCCTGCCGCTGTGGGGCAGCGAACGTCCGGCGGTGCTGGTGTGGCTGGCGCTGGAGGATGCCGGCGGCAAGCGCCTGGTCTCGGCGGAGGACGAGGCCTGGGTGGCGCCCTTGCGGCAGGCCGCCGCCCTGCGCGGCATACCCCTGGTGTTCCCGCTGCTGGACCTGCAGGATACCGCCCAGATCGGTTACGCCGATGTGCGCCAGGGTTTCCGCGAGGTCCTGCTCAGGGCCTCCCGGCGTTATGACACCGCAGTGGTGTTGGCCATCGATCTGCGCCAGGCCCTGACGGACGTCTGGGAGAGTTCCTGGCTGTTGTACTCCGGGCAGCAGGAGCGTCGCTGGAAGGTACAGGGTGATCAGCCACAGTTGTTGCTGGAGGAGGGTCTCAATGGCGCCGCCACCATCGTTGCCCAGCAGTTTGCCGGCACGGGCAGCCTGGCCGGGGACAACGGCATGTCCCTGCGGGTGAGCGGCATCCATGGCGCGGACGAGTACGCCCGGGTGTTGCGTTACCTGCAATCACTGGATGCGGTTACGCGGGTCGATGTCCGCCGGGTGGTTGCGGGCGAGGTCGGGTTCTTTCTGGTTGCGCATGCCGGTGCGGAGACCATGCGGCGGACCATCGCCCTGGGACGGGTACTGGCCGAGGCGCCCACGGCCGGCAGCGACCTCAGGTACCGGCTGTTGCCGGCCCAGCCCTGAGGCCGGCCGGGATCCCGATGACCGATTCGCAAAAATGGCTGCTCTTCGGAGGCCTGCTGGCCTTTGGCTGGCTGCTGTACCTGCTTGCCCCGGTACTGACGCCCTTCGGCATCGGCGCCCTGCTGGCCTATCTGGGGGACCCGCTGGTCGATCGCCTGGAGGCCCGGCGGCTGTCACGCACCCTGGGCGTGATAGTGGTGTTCGGGATCGTCTTCCTGCTGTTCCTGATCCTGTTGCTGATCCTGGTGCCGATGCTGGAGCGGCAACTGGCGCTGTTCGTGCAGAAGCTGCCTCAGGTGCTCATCTGGCTGCAACAGCAGGTCATGCCGCATATCACCGCGATCACCGGCATCGAGACCCAGGCCCTGGACGCCCAGGCCGTGAAGACCGCGTTGTTCGGTCACTGGAAGCAGCTCGGCGGTGTCCTAGGACATGTCCTGACGACCCTGTCCAGTTCCGGCCAGGTGGTGATCGGCTGGCTGGCCTGGATCGTGCTGGTGCCGGTGGTGAGCTTCTACCTGCTGCGCGACTGGGACATCCTGGTGGCCCACCTGAGGGAGTTGCTGCCCCGTCGTCACGAGGGCACGGTGGTGAAACTGCTGGCCGAGTGCGATGCGGTGCTGGCGGAGTTCCTGCGTGGCCAGTTGCTGGTGATGCTGGCGCTGGCGACGATCTATACCCTGGGCCTGTGGATCGCCGGACTGGACCTGGCGCTGCTGATCGGTCTGCTGGCTGGCGTGGTGAGTTTCGTCCCCTACCTGGGGGTGATCGTCGGCCTGCTGGTGGCCGGGATCGCGGTGCTGATGCAGTATCATGACCTGCTGCACCTGTTTTACGTGCTGGCGGTGTTCGGTGTCGGCCAGGCCCTGGAGGGCATGCTGCTGTCGCCCCTGCTGGTCGGGGAACGCATCGGCCTGCACCCGGTGGCGGTGATCTTCGCGGTCATGGCCGGGGGGCAGTTGTTCGGCTTCCTCGGCGTCCTCCTGGCGTTGCCGGCCGCGGCGGTGATCATGGTGCTGTTGCGGCATTCCCGCGAGCTGTACCTGGAGAGCGGCTTTTATACCCCATGAGCGTGACCCTTGCCGCAGGCAGACAGATCCCGCTGCCATTGTCGACCGAGGATCTCCCGGATTTCGGCCATTTCGTCGCCGGGCCCAATACCGAGGCCTGCATCGCCCTGGAAGGACTGCTGGCCTCGGATGAGGCTAGCTCGGTCTATCTCTGGGGCGCCGCCGGCACCGGCAAGACCCATCTGCTGCAGGCCCTTTGTCGCCAGGCCGGCGAGCAGGGGCGGGAGGTCGCCTGGGTACCGATGGCCGAGCTGGAGGGTCTGTCCGCGGGGGTCCTGGAGGGGCTCAGGGAGGTCGGGCTGGTGTGTCTGGACGGGCTCGACGCCATCGCTGGCGCGGGCGACTGGGAGCAGGCTGTTTTCCATCTGTTCAACCACCTGCGCGACAGCGGCAGACGCCTGGTGGTCAGTGCCCGCGTCCCCCCCCGGCAACTGCCATTGAGCCTTCCCGATCTGCATTCGCGCCTGTCCTGGGGCCTGGTCTTCCACCTTTATGAAATGGACGATGCCGCCAAGGCGCGGGTGCTGCGGACTCGCGCCGATGCGCGCGGCTTCGCCCTGCCGGCCGAGGTGGCGGAGTACCTGGTGCGGCGCTGCCCGCGGGACATGCACAGTCTGCTGGCGGTGCTGGAACGGCTGGATCGGGGCTCGCTGGCGGCCCAGCGCCGCCTCAGCATCCCTTTCGTGAAGCAGTTGCTGGGTTTGTGAGGCCTACCGGCTAGCGGATCGCCTCGACGCTCCAGAGGGTCTCGCCGGGGCGGGGCAGGCGGCGGGCATGGCGGATCTCCATGCGCACCTGGCCATCCAGGCGCCGGGGGATGCCGAAGCGCAGGATCCCGGAGGGGGTCTCCCATTCGACCAGGCGGATCAGGCGCTGGCGGTTGACGTCATCGACGAAGCCGGCCGTGAAGCGGCCCTGCTCGTAGGTGCGGGTGGCCGGGCCGTATCGGCGCAGAAGTTCCTGGCGCACGCGCTCGTAGGTCTGTTTCACGCTGTCCCGATCGCCGACATCGTCGAAGTCGATGATGAGTACGGAGTCGGCCAGCGATCCGGCCATGAAACGCAGGCCCAGGCGCTGGCGTTTGAGGATCCGGTTGAACAGGGGATATTCGTAGACCAGGTAGGCGCCCTGCCTGCTGGCGCCGGAGATGCCTGCGGTGGCCAGGGCCCGCATTACCGCCGCCCTGGGCAACCCCGGGGCGAGGGCGTAGGGATCGATGCGGATCGTGACCCCGGGTCCCGGGCTGGGCGCCGGCGGGCGGGCGGCGCGCGCCAGCCGCAGCGGCGGGCGGTCGAAGTTGTAGGTCCAGGTCAGCGACACGCGGTAGGCATTGGTATGCTGGCCGGGGTCCGGGTTGCGGTTGAAGGCATTGGCCTCGATGCCGAACACGCTGGCGCCGCGGGTGTAACGATAGTCCAGGTTGAGGGTGTGGGTGTCGATATCGGGACCGCTCAAGGCCAGCCGGCGATGCTGGATCTGGCTGGCGTAATCCACCCTCAGGGCATGCGGCCCCCGGTGCAGAGACAGTGCCAGCGAGGGTGTGACATCGTTGCTGTAGTTGCCGCCATTGCGCAGGGTGCGCAGATTCACCCCGGGGGTGATCAGGCCCTCGAAGCCACCGATCCGGATCGGATGGTCGGCGCTGATGCTGAGCTGGTTGGTGAGCCGATCGGCGTTGGTGGCGGTCTGGTCATTCAGATGCTGGTAGAACCATGCGGCGCGTCCATTCCAGTCATGGGGCAGTGATTTGCTGAGACTGGCGTTGAGGGTCTGGCTGAGGGTGTCGGTGCTGCCGGTGTCGGAATTGCGGTTCTGGAGATAGGCATCGACGGTGCCGGACACGCCCCGCCACAGGGCCTGCAGCATCGGGCCGCTGAGGTTGAGACCGTAGGTGCGGGTGCGCAGGGTGTTGGCGGTTTCCAGGGCGTCGTCGAAGACCTGCACGCGGGCGCGGGCGCGCAGACCGTTGGTGAAACGCCAGCCGGCATGGGCCTCGTAGGATGCGCGATCCGGGGTGACCACCGCCCCCCGGGGGCGGAAGTTCTGGCCATAGCGTTCGTAGCGCAGGCGATAATCCAGTGGCATGGAACGGTCGAAGCCGGTGAGTTCGGCGAACAGGCCGGTGTCATGCTTGCTGCGGCCACTGGCGGCCCCGCTCAGGCCGTTGTGATCGCCGATGAAGCGGGCGCCCTCCACCTCCAGATTCAGGTTCTGTCGCCAGAGGGCGAAGGCCTTCTCCGCGGCGATGCTGAAGACGTACTGGTCGCGGTCCAGGGTGGACTTGCTGGAGGCGCCGTCGCGGTGGTTATAGACCAGGTTGAGGTTCAGGCTGCCCTGTTCCGGGTCCTGGATCAGCCAGGAGATGCCATTGCTGTAATCGTCCTTCAGGGTCAGGCCGCGCCAGTCCGGCTCGTCGGCGCCACTGGTGATGATGATGGAGTGGCGGCGTCCTGCGGCGTCGGTGACCGGTTGCAGTTCCAGCTGCACGCCCTTGAGCGAGCGTTGCAGCGTCAGGTAACTGTAATAGGCGAAGTAATCACCCACTTCCAGCCGATAGGGCAGTCCCCCTTCGCCGTTCTCGCGGGTGAAATTGAGGCGTTCGGGCACCATGCCATTGAAGCTCGAGCGGTAACCGTCATCGGCATTGACCACGCCGGAAACCTCACCCCGTATCAGATCGTAGCGGGACCGGCGCTGGTCGAAATAGAGGTTGAATTCATCGAAGGCCATGGGCCCCTCGAAGGGATAGGGACCGGCGCTGGCGAGGCCGGCCGCGTCATACCAGGAGGCGCGCGCGGTATTGGATCCTGAGAGCCGCCAGTCGGGCAGGATGGAGGGGCTTGCCTCGGCGGCGAGGGGGGATGACGACGGCAGGCTGGCCAGCAGGGCGGCGGTAGCCAGCAGGGGCCGGGCAAGGCTTGGGTGCGGTTTCATTTGCCGGAACCCTTGGTGATGCGCAACAGCAATTCATTGGTGCCGACCAGACGGCGGAAGCCGGTCGGGGAGTTGAATTCGAGCTGCGCCCTGACCTGGGCGCTGACGATGCTGACCGTGGCCTGGCTGCCGCCCGCTTCCGCCGGGACGATATATTGCTCCAGGGTGCGGATCCCCTGCACCGACTGCAGGCGCAGGCGGGCGTCCCTGGGCACGGCCTCGTCCATGGTGTCCAGCAGCCGGCTCTTGTCATAGAAGGCCCGGCCCAGGGTCTGTTCCATATCGGGCGTGTTCCAGGACTCGACCACGCGGCGCACCAGGGGTTCGACCTCCTCCCGTTCGAGGGGCCTGATCTCCTCGACCACCCTGGCCCCGGGCGGCAGGGCCTGGCGCGCCTGGGCCGGGGAGGCGATGGCCTGAATGCTGCGGAACTGCCGGGCAGGGCTGGCGCAGGCCAGGGCCAGGCCAGCGCCCAGCAGCAGAATACTCAAGGTCTTGTGGCGGAATGGGTTCATAGGCGGATATCAGGGCCAGGGACAGGAGGCAAGGGGCAGCGTGGTGGTGGCCGAGACCAGGCCGAAACCACAGCCACCCGGGTCGGGATCGAAATGAATGGAACCATTACAGGCGGCGGCCAGACCGGTGCTGCTGTGGTAATGGTCGGCCAGGCAGGCATCCGGGCCATAGGTGCTGAGCTGGTCAACCGGGAAGTAGAAACCACCGTATGGGATGACACTGATGGTGGCGCCGCTGCTGCCGCCGCCACCGCCGCTGCCGCCACCGCCACGGGTAGCGGTCGTATCGCTGTCGATCTGTTCGAGTTCATGGAAATCCCAGAAGCCGGTGCCGCTCAGGAGGTACGCCTGCTCGACTTCAACCCGGTACTCGCAGCGCGGTTCGCAGCTGCCGCTACCCGCGACGGGACCGAAGCTGAAGCGGATGGGCGCGATGGCGGGCATGAAGGCGCCCCCGCCGCCCACCGTGATGCCGCTGCCGGAACCGCCTTCACCATCGGCGCCGGTAGCCTCCCCGGTGAGCCGGCGCGGATCGCGATAGCCGCGCAGGGGGTTTTCAGGCCCCTTGTCCCCGCCGGTTCTGGGCCGCCTGGTTTCAGGCTTGCCGCCGGGGACCTCGCCGGCCTTGGCGAGCCTGGGTTTCTTGGACGGTGCCTCAGGCAGCTTGTCCCAGAGGCCGGGGTTGTCTATACCGTTCTTTGGGTTATAGGGGATAAGGTGCGCCAGGATGTCAGGATCCCCGACCTTCTCATTGTAGTTTTTACCCAGGGTCGAAAAGGGTTTTTTGGTGACTTCCTGGACCTTCTTCCAGTCCACCAGATCGTCGAATCGATCGGCCAGACTGGTCATTTGTTCCGCACGACCGAGGTCGACGCCACCCATCATCCAGGGGATGCCTTCTATGGCCTCAATCGGTGTATCAAGGGCCCTTTGCAGCCGCTTGGCGGCCTTCGGGTCCAGGCCTTTCATTGGCACGATCCCACCGGGATCGACGATGACCAGCTTCCATTCGTCTCCGTCACCGGTCTTCTTGAAGGCATAGTTGTCGGGTTTGTTGTCCAGCCAGGCATAGCCCTTGTCATTGAGGGCATCCATGGCCTTCTGGTAGGCCCGGCGCTGGCCGTCGCTCATGCTCTCGCCGCGCTTGAGGGCCTTGGCGAAATCCTCGGGTGCCTTTTCGACGATGGTGACAATCTTTTTTGAACCTTTAACCTGGTGTGTCGAATATTTGACCGGTATGTCGAGGATGTCACCATTCGGATCCACCTTGTTGATGACGTCATAGCCGAAGTTGTCCAGCCGGGAGGCCGCCTCCATGCCCTCCTGGCCCATATCGGTGACCTTGACCACGACCGGCGGGCCATCCGGCGTGGGTACTTCATAGGCCTTCGATGAGGCGCCTTCGCCGAGCAGGTCGCCGCCTTCAGAGGCCTTTTTATTGTTGAGCCGGATCTGTTTGCCATCCGCACGGGTGATCACCATGGTGTCGCCCTTCTGGGCGATGGTGACATCCAGTTGCGGGATGGCCTTGCCCGTGCCATAGCGGTCGGCCTTGGGGTAGAGTTCGTCGATGCGGGCATTCAGTTCCGCGGCGCGGCCGGCCTTGCCCGCGTCGGCGCCCTTTTCGGCGGTGCGTACGGCCTTGCCCGCATCGGCGCCTTTCTCCGCCGCCCGGGCTATCTTGGTCGCATCTTCCACCTTGTCCCCGGCCCGCCACAGGCGTACCGCCCTGACGCCCTTGCCGGCCTTGGCCAGCAGTTTCAATGGCGCCTCTTCCACGCCCACCACCGTGCCGGTGGCATAGCCGACGCCCTTGAGGGCCTTGCGCAGGCCCTTCTCCCCGGATCCGGCCATTTTCTCGAAGCCGCGACTGGCGGCCTTGCCGATCTTGCCGGCCAGATCGGCAACATCCTGGGTGCCGGCGCCGGATACCGCCCTCCCGGCCTTTTCCAGGGTGTCGAGGTTGCCCCTGCCCAGGGTGCTGGTCTCGCGCCCGGTATAGTAATTGGCCGCCTGCTCCGTGGCCTGTCCCAGGGTGACTACCGACTCCTTGCCCAGGGTGTAGAGATCCTTGAAGGCATCGACGCCCGCCTCTCCGACCCCTTCCGCATACGCGCCATAACGCCCCTTGAAGGTCTCCCAGTCTCCATAGGTCTTGCGGGCCTCGCTGGCATAGTCCAGGGCGAAGTCCTTCAGTGATTCACTGTTGACTTCGTTGAAGATGCTGGTGTGGGTGGTGTTCCTGTAGGCCCCGGCGGCCGCCGTGCTGGCGGTCTTTTTGCTCGCCGACAGGCTTTGACTGTCAAGCAGTTTTCCGGTTTCGTATTGCGAGTCGATATTCAGGTCCCGGTTGAGGCTGGCGATATTGGTCGGGCCGATGCCGTCGCGCAGGTTTTCCTTGTAGACCCGGTCGAGGTCCTTCTTGCGCCGCGCCAGGATGGCCAGGTGGCGCTCGCGGAAGGCATTGCGGGCATCGATGATCTTGGCCTTGTCCTTTGCGAGCTGCTTGGCGACCTCCGGCAGACCATTCTTCCTGGCCTTGTCGATCATCCTGTCCTGGGTCCGGAGTTGCGTAGCGAAACTGGTCTCGACCACGCCCAGACGGGCGCGCTGGGTGTAGTAGTCCGTGGCCACCTGCCGGGTCTTGGCCACCCGCCTGGCCTTTTCCGTGGCCAGTCTCTGTGGGTCGGCCTTGATCGCCCTGGTGTTCAGGGTCTGTTCGACCTGGGTGAATTCCTTCTGTTTCGCCTTGTAGGCCGATTGTGCATCGCCGAGCTGGGTGCGCAGGCGGCTGATGTCGCGGTCGGCGCTGGAGATGCGCCCTTCGAGGAAATCGGTGCGCCTGTCATCGACGAGCTTCTGATACCACTTCAGACCCTGCTGGTGGGATTTGAGATTGGCCCTGGCGGTGCGCTTGCTGCGTTCAGCGGCACGCAGCTTGGCGTCCAGGTCGCTGATCCGGCCCGACATGGAGCGCAGTTGCTGCTGATGGACCTTGTGCACGCTCTCGACCTTGGCCGCCGCGGCGGCGCCGCCCGCGCGGGCCGGGGTTGCCAGGGGCCCGCAAAGCGTGAACAACACGCCCAGCAGCAGACAGCGGCGCAAGGGACGGATGCTCGCCGGGGCGGTCATCTAATTCAGGCCCAGCAGGCCGTCGGCGCGGGTCTTCATCGCCAGCAGTTCTTCGATCGACATCTCGCTGATCAGGCTGCTTCCGGGCAGCCACAGCCAGTCGTCGGGCGCGTTGCGGATGTGGTAATCGAGGATCTTCCGCAGGAAGCGCAGGGCCAGTTCCCGGATCTTCCGGGTGCAGTCACGATCTTCCAGATCCAGTTGCGCGGGCCGCTCGCCGAGGAGCCAGTAGACCTCGCAGACATCCGCCTTGGCGATGCTGGACGGGCCCGCATCCGTGTCCGGATCCGGGGGACGGAAATGGATATGCCCGCTGGCCTGGTATACGGTGCGCCGGGGCTGGCAGCTTCCGGTCCACGGATGCCAGGCCACGACGTTGCCATCGACCTTGGCAAAATTGGGTTGATGCCATTGTGGCGGCGGTGGCGGGAAGGGCTGCGGGGGTATGTCGGGTGGTGGCACCCAGCCCCAGCTCGGTGGTGGCGTCATCGTCCCCGCGATCAGTGGTGGCGGGGGTTCCGGCGGTGTGGTGATGGTGCCCTTGACGATGAAGGTACTCTTCGCGGGCACGGTCACCTTCTTCTGCATCTTGAGGTAGGGCAGATCGTTGATGAACAGGCTGACCTGCTCGTCGCTGTCGCAGTCGTTGGTGATGATCAGGGCGGTGGCATAGGTGCCGTCGAAATACATCTCGCCCCAGTCCCAGTCGGCCTTTCCGGTCGCCACTCGGGGCGTGCCATCGGCGCGGCGGTGCCTGGCCCAGCCGGCACCGGGGTCCTTGCCGGGGTTTTTCAGGGGATGGTCGGGATCGGTGGCGGGGTCGTAGTTCTCGTCGAACTGCGGGCTGTTGGGATCGGTCCTCGGGTCCTGGCTGGCCGGGTCGTAGCGGTTGTCGCCAGGCGCGTCGGTCTCGGCAGCGACTGTAGCGGTGCAGGACGATGCTCCCAAAAGTATGGCCAGCAGCAGATTGGTGGCTGCTGGGAGTTTCCCAGGCATGGCGATCCCATGTGGCTTATTGATTCTTGTTCAGACCTGCCCCGTGGATCCATCATAGACGCTTTGGCGGGGTCGATCCAGAAATGCCCGGGCACGCAGCGGTGCGCGGTGTCTCCGGCGGCGGAGGCGGGATGGACGGCAGGGGGGGGATGGGACGCCGGCGACAGGGCGGGGCGGATGGCTGACTCAGCCGCAACTGCCCTCCAGCAGCATGGCGCAGTCTTGCTCGCTGACCGGGATCCCGGCCGGTGCGTTCAAGCGGCGCAGCAGGGCGATGTCGACCAGGGTCGCGCCATGGGCATCGCCGGCGGCGCGTTTGAACGGCAGGTCCGGTTCGCCCAGGCGGTTGACCACCAGCGAGGCGCCGCTGAAGTCGTGATGCTCGGTGAAGTAGTGGGTGGTGATCACGGTCTTGAGACCGGCGGCGCGGGCGGCGCGATGGCCGTTCTCGGTATCCTCGATGGCCATGGCATCGTCCGCCATCACGCCGATACCCGCCAGGGCGCGCTGATAGACCTCCGGGTCCGGCTTCTGCCGGCTGATGTCCTCGCTGCTGACGATGACCTCGAACCAGGCCTGCCAGCCCTCCGGCAGGTTGTTGTCGAGCAGGGTGATCACGTTCGAGCGCGCGGTGCTGGTGGCGATGGCCAGGCGGATGCCGTCGCAGCGCGCCTCGCGCAGCAGGCGCAGGACGCCGGGGCGCAGGCCCACATGGCCCTCCACCAGCATGCGCGCGTAGCGCTCGGTCTTGTCGTGGTGCAGTTCCCCGGCCAGGTCCTCATCGCTCAGGTGGGCATAGCCCGGGCGGGGATGGGTCCTGGCGTAGCGGCGGATGCGCTCGCGGCCACCGGAGATGGCCAGCAGGCGGATGTACTGTTCGGGCGACCAGTACCAGTCCAGGCCGTATTTGGCGAAGGTCTCGTTGAAGGCGAGGCGGTGGGTTTCCTCGGTATCGGCGAGGGTGCCATCGACATCGAAGATGAGGGCCTTGAGTGTCGGCATGGGTCTGTCTGCGTCCCCGGGATCACGACCCGTCTTTTTGAACGGCAACGGCATAGGGCGGGTTGTTAATGTCATAATTCTGAAATACTCTCTAATTCTATGAACTAAGGTCAGTTTTGTCTACATCCAGTAGTGCGGGGTCCTCGCCATCCAGTTCCACCTTCTCGATCTTTTCGAAGCGGGAGCTGATCTTGCGGGCGCTGGTATTGACCTGCTGGGCGTCGTTGTGGGCCTGTTCCACATGTCGGGTCAGGGTATCCATGCGTTTCTGGAAACGCTCGAAATCCTTGCTCAGCATGCCCAGGTGCTGCTGGATGATGTGTACCTGTTCGCGGGTGGCGGCGTCCTTCAGCACCGCGCGCGCGGTGTTGAGTATGGCCCACAAGGTCGTAGGTGAGACCATCCACACCCGCCTGGAGTTCGCCTCCTCCACCAGGTCGGCGTGATGGGCCTGGATCTCGGCGAACACCGCCTCCGCGGGGATGAACATCACCGCGCCGTCGGAGGTCACGCCGGGGATGATGTAGCGCTCGGCGATATCATGGATGTGCTTGCGGATGTCCTGTTTGAACTGGCGCTCGGCGGCCTTGCGTTCGGACTCCGGCCGGTCGATGTCGGTCATGCGCTGGTAGGATTCCAGCGGGAACTTGGCATCGACGGCGACCATGCCGGTCGGTTCCGGCAGTTTCAGCACGCAGTCGGCGCGCCGGTCGTTGGGCAGGGTGTACTGCAGCTCGAAGTTGTCCTCCGGCATCACGTTGCGCACCAGCGCCGCCAGTTGTACCTCGCCGAAGGCGCCGCGCGAGCGCTTGTCGGACAGCACCTCCTGCAGGCTGACCACGTTGCTGGACAGTTCGGTGATCTTCTTCTGCGCCTCGTCGATCACGGCCAGTCGCTTGAGTACGTCGGCGAAGGTGGCGGTGGTCTTCTCGAAACCCTCGCTGAGGCGCTTGTCCACCTGGCCGCTGATCTCCTGCAGGCGCTTGTCGGTGGCCTCGGTCAGGCCCTCGAGGCGCTTGCCGAGTTCCTGGGTGTTGCGGGTGAGGTTGTCGACGAGCTGTTTCTGGGTCGTGCTCATGCCACTGCGCAGGGCCTCCTGCAGGGTATTGATGGCCTCGCCCTGGCGTTTCTCGAATACGGTGCGGTGCTCGGCCATGTCCTGCTTGATGGTCTGCTGCAGATCGGCGAAGGAGCGCACCAGCTGGGTGCGACCGTCCGCCAGGTGTCCGGACACGGCCTGTTTCTGCTGCTCGAAACGCTGCAGCAACTGCTCGCGCAGGACCGCGGCCGATTGTTCGCTGCCGCTCTTCAGCGAGTCCACGCGCAGGGCCAGTCTGTCCAGCCGGTTCATCAGTTCATCCATACGTGTGTCCAGTCGTGTCAGCCGATCCCGCAGGGCCGTGTCGCTGCGTGGGCGCAACAGCAGCCAGAGTACGCCCAGGCACAGCAGGAGCAGCAGGGCATCGGCGATCAGGGGTGTGAACATTCGGCTTTCCCGGTTTTGAGTGCCGCTAACTTACCCCTTCGGACCCGTGCTGCATAGCCTTGCCATACAAGATGCGTGCCCCGCAGGCTGCGGCCGCGCCATGGGCGTCGGTCGATTGCGACAACTGTTATCGTAAGTCATTGATAGATTGGCATGAATGCTGAGATTTCAAGGGCAGGCTTGCGGCCCGGCCTGATTCCGGTGATCGTATCGAAAACCGGCTGGCGCGCCGGCCTGTCGGTCCCGGGTGACAGCCGCTGGCGCGGCTCAGCGGCGCAGGATGCGGATCCAGCGCCAGAAGTTCAGCAGCGTGGCCAGCGAGGCGGCCAGGTAGGTCAGCGCGCAGGCATTCAGGATCCGTCGCAGGGCGGGCAGTTCGGCCTCCGGGACATAGCCGCTGGCCAGCATCGCCAGGGCCCGGCGGCTGGCGTCCAGTTCCACCGGCAGGGTGATCAGGTGTACCAGCACCGGCAGGGCGAGGCTGCCCAGGCCCAGCAACAACAGCACCGCGCCGATCCCGGGTGCGCGGGTCAGCAGGGTCATGAAGGGCAGGGCGATCAGCAGCACCGCGCCGGATTTTTCGCTCAGTTGCACCAGCCGGATCAGTCCCTGGCGCAGCCGCAGCGGGGTCCATGCCTGGGCATGTTGCAGGGCATGGCCGGTCTCATGCGCGGCCACCGCGATGGCGGTCAGGGACTTGCCGGTCAGCACGGCCGGGCTGAGTCGCACGCAGCGGTGCTCGGGATCATAGTGATCGCCACCTTCGCCGGCGGTCTCTACCATGACCGAATCCAGGCCATGGCGGTCCAGCAGGTGGCGCGCCAGTTCCCCGCCGGTGCCGGGGATCTCGGGGCGTTCGCGGCCGTAGTGGCGCAGGGTGCGGGCGGCCCACCATTGCGGTGCGAACAGGAGGAGAAAAAACAGCAGCAGCGCAGCGGCCAGGACCATTACGTGACCTTGAGGATGATCAGGCTGAGGTCATCGGCCTGCGCCAGACCGGCGCGAAAATCATCGACCGCCGAGACGATATGCCCGCACAGCTTTTCGGCATCGTTATCGACATGTTGTCGCAGCAGGGCGCGGACGCTGGCCATCATCAGCGCCGATGAGACGCCGTGGCCGGAGACATCGCCGATGGCCAGCAGGACCGGGCTGTCCGGCGCTCCGGGGCTGCGAATGAAGTCATAGTAATCACCACCGGTCTGCTCGCGGGTCTGGGCCAGCAGGATCAGCTCGACGATCTCCCGCTCCCGCTTCAGGAGGGTGGCATAGTCCCGCGTGATCTGCGCCAGCAGCCGGCGCGCGGCCTCGCTCAGCGCCGTGGTCGTGCGTGAGGTCAGGCCGGCGCCGAGATAGGCGAGCACCTGCTGGTTGCGCCAGCTGGTCAGCAGCAAGGGCGGCAATGTCAGCGCCAGCAGCATCAACAGCAGCTTGGTGCGTATCGACAGGCGCATGCGGTGATGTCTACTCGGGATATTCCGGCGGCTGCGAGATATGCAGGCCGACCAGGCGGGCGACCAGTATGGTCAGATAGATCTGGCCGAACACGGCCTCCAGGTAGGAGGCCACCCGGGCGAACGGAGTGGCCGGATAGATATCGCCATAGCCCAGCGTGGTCAGGGTGGTGAAGCTGTAGTAGATGAACTGGCTGAAGTGCGGGCTGGCGGCCTCCGGCAGTGCCGGCAACTGGCCCTCGATGAAGTGCAGGGAGCCGGGATGCAGGATCTCGATGATGCCGTACAGGAAACTGCCGGCCAGACCCAGCAGCAGATAGGTGCTGACCGCCGCGGCGATCTCGTCGATGGTCACGCGGCGCTCCTGGAACAAATGCCAGAGGATCACCATGGTCACGTACATGAAAAAAACATAGCCGCTGATCAGGGACACCAGGCCGATGACCGGATTGCCGGTGATACGCTCCAGCCAGATGGTCAGGATCGTGGTCACGGCGACGATGCCGCCGGCCAGGACCAGGGTGGGTTTCTGGCTGACCGCGAACAGGCTGGAGAGCAGGATGATGGTGAGCAGGACATCCAGCGTCACCCGGCCCAGGGTGGCGTCCTGCAGGAACGGGAACAGGATCAGCAGGCTCAGCAGCATCAATACCAGGTAGATGAATTTGCCGCTGTGGTAGCCGAGAACGGTCTCGATGAGTCGATACAAGCGCGGATGCTCCGTGGTGCTGTTGCGGTTGATCGTCGCGAATGGGTACCAGCACGGTCATGATATCATGCCACGTTTTGACGTGATCCGGGGCCGTCCACGC
>CAZDOC010000002.1:10889-160615 GCA_964506945.1 uncultured Gammaproteobacteria bacterium | reverse complement strand
CCGGCAACGGCCTGCTGATGACATAGCCCTGGGCCTTGTCACAGCCCATCTCCCGGATCATCGCCAGGGTGGCGATATCCTCGATCCCCTCGGCCACCACCTCCAGGCCCAGCATATGCCCCAGGGCGATGGCGGCGGCCACGACCAGCTGGCAATTCGGGGAATACCGCATCGGGGTGACGAAGCTCTGATCGATCTTGATCTGGGATACGGGCATGTTCGTCAGGCGGCTCAGGGAGGCATGACCGGTGCCGAAATCATCGATGGAAAGCTTGATTCCCATTCGATGCAGGTCGGCGAGATTCTCCGCCACCACCGGCGTCTCCTGCAGCGCGGCGGTCTCGGTCAGCTCCAGCATCAGGGCATGGGCCTCTATCCCGGCGCTGACACAGGCATCGCGCATCAGCTCGGGCAAACCCCGGGCCGCCAGGTCCGGCGCGGAGATGTTTACCGCCATGCGGATATTCAGGCCGCGATCCCGCCAGCGCGCGACCGTGGTCGCGGCTGCGGCCAGCAACAGCGGCGTGAGCCGGGGCATCAGGCCGGTCTTTTCCAGCAGGGGGATGAAGCGGCCCGGCGGCTGCAGGCCATGCTCGGGATCCCGCCAGCGCACCAGCGCCTCGACCGCGGTGATGCGGCCGCTGGCCAGGTCCATCTTCGGCTGGAAGTGCAGCCGGAACTGATCGCTGTCCAGGGCCAGCACCAGCCGCGCCAGCAGCGCCTGCTCCCCCGGATCCGGCTCCATCCCGGGACGGTAGCGACCGATGCCGGGAACGCCCTTGCCCCTCTCCTTGGCCAGGTCGGCCCGGCGCAGCAGGGTCTCGGCCTGTTCGCCATCGCGCGGGGCCAGCGCCAGGCCGGCCTGATACTGGACCGCGATCTGCATGCCCTCCAGTTCAAAGGGCTGGTCGAGCATCCCCAGCAAGCCCTCCAGGCGGCCGGCCGCATCGTTCTCCATGCGCACCCCCGGCAAGGCCACTGCAAACACGCTGGCGCCCAGGTGCCCCAGGACGGCGTCGCCGGCTTGGGCGGACAGGCGCCCGGATATCATCCTCAGCAGGGCGTCACCCAGTTCGTAACCGAGGTCCAGGTTGACATCGCGCAGACGCACCAGGTCGAAGACCGCCAGCGCCAGCGGCTCCCCGGCCGCCAGGGGCGCCGCGATCTCCTGCAGGAAACCGCGGCGGTTGCGCAGACCGGTCAGCTCGTCATGATAGGCCAGGGCCTCGATACGGGCCTCGGCCAGCCGCCGGCGGGACTCGCGCTCGATATGCTCGAGGCCGAAACCAAGATCGCCGGCGACCTCGGCAAGCAGGACCCGCTCATCCCCGCCAAAGCGTTGCGGGCGCTGGCTATACAGATTCAGGGTCCCGAAGACCTTGCCTTCCTTGAACAGGGGCAGGGCGATGACGGCCTTCAGGCCATGCCGCCGGGCGGCCTCGCGCCAGGGCAAGAACCCCGGATCGTTATCCAGATCATCACTGACCACCGCGTCGCCATTGCGGATCGCCAGCCCGATGGGACCCCGGCCCTGTATCTCCCGCTCCTGCGCCGAGACCCGGATCTCCTGCACATAACCTGTCTCTCCGGCACAGGCCACGGGCTTCAGCCAGCCTTCCTCTCCATTCAGGCGACCGACCCAGGCCAGGCGGTATTTGCCCAGCTCCACGGCGATGCGGCAGATGGCATCCAGCAACTGCTGCGCCTCGTCGAGACCGATCACCGCCTGGTTGACGGCGCTCAGCACGGCGTAGGCGCGTATCAGGTCATCGATACGCCGCGCCTGCTCGCGCCTCTCGGTGACATCGCGCACGACGGCCAGGGTCTGGTGGTCCGTACCCCCCCGGGGATCCGGGAATCGGGCCAGGGTGATCTCTATAGGCAGGGTGCCGCCATCGGCGCGCAGCCCCTCCAGGTTCAGGCCATGACCCATCACCTGGCTGCCGGGATGGGTGAAGAATTCCATCAGCCGCGGCGCGTGGGGCGCGTGCTCTACATCCGAGAGCAGGGATACCAGTGCCCTGCCTTCCAGAGCGGCGGGATCCGGATAGCCGAAGATCCGGGCAAGTGCCGGGTTGGCCTGGCGTATCACGCCGGTGGCGTCAGCCAGCAGGATGCCATCGGGAACCGCCTGGAAGATGGTATCGAAGCGTCCCTCGGCCTCACGCTCCGTGCTGATATCGTTCCAGCAACCGATGATCTCCTGGGCGCGGCCCTGACTGTCCCGGAGTACGGCGAAATCATCACACAGCGAGCACCAGGCACCGCTTGCATGCCGAAAACGGTAGCAGAGACGGCCGCCACCAGCGGCTATCAGGGGTTCGATCTCGGCCAGCACACGCGACCGATCCCCGGGATGGATGTGTTCCAGCCAGAAGCTGTTGTTGCCAAGCATCAGCCGGGGCTCATAACCCAGCATGTCCTTGAACCGCCGGCTGACGAACAGGCAACGGTGTTCCCGGGTGACCTCGGTGGCGTAGATCACGGCCGGATTGGCATCGATCAGACGATGGAAGCGCTGGCGCAGATCGTGCTGGCGCCGCTCACCCTGCTTCTGCGCGGCCTCGATCCGCTGCAGGTGATCCTTGGCCTCATCGAAGACCTTGCGCAACTGGTCCGAGGTCTCCCGGGTGCGCCTCAGGCGCTGATCCTGGCCCAGCAGATAGATGATGATACCCGCCAATGCCTCAACCGGCATGTCCGCGGGCAGGATCAGATCGGCGCCGGCCGGGAGCCGCCCCGATGGCCGGCCCAGCAGGATCATCGGTATCCGACCGCGGCGCGGTGCCCGAAAAACCGCATCCAGGTCCAGATCGGTCATGCCCACATCGACTATCACGAGCCGATATCCAGGGCTATCGATCCGTCCCAGCAGATCCCGAGCAGAACCTGCTGTGGAGACCTGGATCCCGAGCGAGTTCAGCCTCTGCAGCAGGGCCTCACGGCGTCCGGGATCCCCCAGGGCCATCAATACCGGTACCGGGGATCCCTCAATCATCATGACGGAGGGCGTGTGTGAACACGGCCCGGCGGGAAGATGGCCCTACGCGAAGGCAAACGGCGGACACCCGGCCTGCCGGGCCGGCACGCGACATCCTGCGCAAAAACCATCGTTACCCTCTCTCTCCTGAAAAACGCTACAGGCATGAATCTCCCGGCTCCCGGGCACACGGGTCGCGGTCACCAGACGGTCGCCAGCGGACGTTGCCGAGGGTGGGACCCTTGCGAAGATACGAGGTGAACCACCCTCCTATGCTGAAAATCAGGATGAACGCCCATGAAATCAAGTGCCGGCACCTGTCTGAGCCCCAGGGATCCGGGCCCGGCCACTACCTGAAGGGGCCGGGGCGGGACAGGGAATGTAGGCAACGGACGGGATCATGCTGTACGGTTATTATAGGAGGGAGTATGTGGCGAATCCAAGCGTGGCGCCAAGGCGCGCCTCGGTGCATACCCGGCGCGGACTGGCTCGACGATCAGGCTGGCCCTGTCCCGGAACGGCGGGCCCTGAACAACCTGCGGGGTGAAGGCGTTGGCGGCGGGATCCTGGTGGCCCCGCAAGGCCGCCCGTGCCCCGCTCCATTCAGGCCAGGCACTCCGGCAGCCGCGCGATCACCTCGCGGGTAAACTCGCGGGTGCCGAGCTTGCCACCCAGGTCGGCGGTGCAGGCGCCTTCCTCGATCAGGGACAGGATCGCCATCCTCAGTCCATGGCCGGCATCGTACTGATCGATATGGTCCAGCAGCATGCCCAGGGCGAACAGGATGGCGGTCGGATTGCACTTGTTCTGGCCGGCGATGTCCGGGGCGGTGCCGCCGGAAGGATCGAACATGGCAATATCGACATCATCGTTGTCGTCGAAGCTGAAGGTGCCGCTGGCGCCGGTGCCGATGCTGCCGACCAGGCCACTGGCCATGTCGGAGAGGAAATCCCCGTACTCGTTCAGGACCATGACGACCTGGTAGTGATGCGGGTGCAGGATGATCTTGGCCAGCAGGGCATCGAACAGTTCCACGTCGTGTTCGACATCGGGGAATTCCTGGTGGACCTCCTTGACGATGGACTCGAACAGACCGTCGGTGACCTTCTGGATGGTGTGCTTGGAGGACGAGGTCATGCGCAGGCCCTTCTTGCGCGCCAGATTGAAGGCGAACTTGGCCGCCTGCCGGCAGGGTCCGCCCTCGACGATGCGGATGGAGATGGCGGCGTCCTTGCCGATCAGGCGACCCGGATCGTCGTAGGTGCCGCCGGTGGCGATGCGCACGATCTGCAGAAAGACCTTCTCCTTGAAATTGGAGGCGATCCCGGGAATGGAGATCACCGGGCGCAGGATCACGCTGAAGTTGCACAACCGGCGCAGGATGGCATTCGGGCTGACGGTGCGGGTGACGGTGGGATACTTGACCGCCAGTTTGTATTTCTGCATGGCCGCATGCGCTTCTTCGATCACGTCCCGCTTGCTGTGCTCGCGCATCTCCAGCGACAGGTCCACCGGGTGAAACTCGAAATCCACGGGCAAGGCATCGGCGACGGCATGCATCGATTCCCTCAGTTCCGTGGCGATACCGTCACCCAGAAGTTCGGCCACATGTACGCTACTCATGATTCTTTCCCCTTTCTATGTCGATATTTGGCGTTCGTCCAGAACAACGGACACCCGTATGGCACAGGGATGTGCCACCCTCTTCAAGGGCGGCAAGCCCTTGAAGACGAAGAAACGTCCCAGGGAGGGCGTTTCCGGACACCAGGCCTCCAGACCCGGCACCGGTACGGATCACGCCCCCCGGTAGAGACAGCCCGAGGTGCAGGTCTCGCGGATCTCGACACAGGACAGTCCCGGCAGGGCCGGTTGCAGGCGTGCCCAGATCCAGCGCGCCAGGTTCTCACTGGTCGGGTTTTCCAGGCCCTTCACCTCGTTGAGATAGTAATGATCGAGCTGTTCGAAGAGCGGCCTGAAGGCCGCGCTGATGTCGGCGAAATCCACCACCCAGCCGGTTTCCGGGTCCAGCGGGCCGCTGACATGGACGCGGATGCGGAAAGAGTGTCCATGCAGTCGGCTGCACTTGTGCGTGGCCGGCAGCTTCGGCAACCGGTGGGCGGCTTCGATAGAGAATTCCTTGTAGATGTCCATTCAGCGACATTGCCCCGAGTCTGGCTTGAACCGTAGCGGCTGACCCACCCTGCGCAACTCCCGTGCCGACGGGACATAGGCGGGTTCCTCCGCCAGCATGTACCGCCTCAGGCCGGAGGGCGCCAGGCGGGTGACCATGCCGGAACGCCAGTCGACGCTGATCAGATCGATCTGCACCAACGGGCCGATACCGATCAGCAGCCGCGGATCAAACATAAACCGCTGGCTGCCCGCAGGCAAGCGGGCGCGGACGGTGGAACCGTCGTGCCGGTAGATCACCGCCACGGCGCCCGCGGGCGCCCCGGCATGATAGGCCCGCAGCCGCAATCCCAGCCAGGGCAGCCGTGGCGGGACCTGCCGCCACAGATGCCAGCGCCCCCGCGGGTCGCGGGCCAGTCCCTCGTAACGGCCGTCGGCATCCAGATCGGCCAGCCGCAGGCGTCCGCTGTCAGAGGCCAGGAGCAGACCCGACTGCGCCACGGCCAGGGCAAAGCCGCCACCGGGACGCTGGATAAAGACCCTGATGCCGCTGGCATCCTGCACCAGCAGGTCGGGATGGCTGTCATGATCCCAGTCCAGCCATCTCGCGGCGCGGATACCGGCCAGTCCCGGCAGACCGAAGACCCGGGCCGGGACGAGATGGAATTTCAGTCCCCCGAGGTTGCCCAGCAGGCTGGCCGGACAGGTATCCGCACTGCCGGCGAACAGCAGATCCACCCGGCCATCGCCATCGATGTCGCCGCTGGCAGTGACATCGCAAGCACTCAGCACCGGGATCCCCGCCACGGCCTCGAAATAGCCATAGCCATTGTTGCGATACAGCCGCGCCCTGCCGCCGGCGCCATAGATCCAGACATCCAGGGCGGTATCGCCGTCGAAATCCTCCAGCAACAGGCGTGTGGGCGTACAGCAGGCCATGATGCCGGCCTCCGGGTTGTCCCGGAATACCGGCAGCCCGTCGGCATCCAGTTCCCCGTCGTGCAGCCAGACCCGCACCCGGGAGCCGCCGCGGGTGGCGAACAGCAGGTCGGGCCAGCCGTCGGCATTGACATCCGCCACCGCCAGGCTGGTGATCCTGCCGGCGACGGGGATGTGCTGCTGTTCAAAGCCTGAGGGGCCATGGTTGAGCAGCAGATCCAGGCCCCCGGCGCGGGCCAGCACCAGATCGGGGCGGCCGTCGCGGTCCAGGTCCGCGGCCACCGCGGTCCGTGGTGTGGCGCCAGCGCCGGGCAAGGATTGATTCCGCCAGCCGCCATCGGCCTGTTGCAGCCACAGCGCGGGCCGCCCCCCCGGGACCGTGTGCAGGAGATCGGTGCGGCCGTCGCCATCGGCATCCAGGGCGATCAACGGTGCCCCGGCCGTCGAGCCGGGGGCGCCGATGGCGCCCTGATCACGAAACAACCCCGCCCCTTCGGCCCATGCCGAACCGGTGAACAGGCCGCCCAGCAATATCAGCAACAGGGCTTTCATGCGGTGGCATCCTCCGCGCCGCCATCCCCGGCCAGTGACCGGTGCTTGAAATCCTGGTAGCAGGCCATCACCCGCCGGCACAGGGGACCGGCATGGCCATCGCCGAGGATACGGCCATCGAGGCGGGTGACGGCGACGATCTCGCGGGTGGAACTGGTCAGCCAGATCTCCTCGGCGGTCTCGAGACTGGCGGCCGGGATCTCGACCTCGGCATGAGGGATGTCGGTCTGCGCCAGCACTTCCATGACCACATCCCGGGTGATGCCGGGCAGCAGGTGCTCGGACTTCGGCGGTGTCCGCACCACCCCCTCGTTGACCACGAAGATGTTGCTGGCCGCACCCTCGGTAACCAGGCCGTCGCGGATCAGGATGGCCTCGAAGGCGCCCTGGTCGGCGGCCTGCATGCGCAGCAGGATGTTCGGCAGCAGGGCGATGGCCTTGATATTACAGTAGCGCCAGCGGATATCCTCCATGCTGGCCGCGGCGACCTCATCGACGCCGTCGTGGGCGACGATGGGGTTGCACATGGCGAAGACCGTCGGCGTCATGTCCTCGGAGGGGATGTGATCGCGGCGCGCGATCCCGCGGGTAAGCTGGAAATAGACACCGAAATCACCCGCCCCATTCTCGGCCAGCAGCCTGGCGAACAACGCCCGCCACTGCCGGCGGGAGTATGGATTCGGGATCCGCACCTGCGCCAGGCTGTGTTCCAGCCGTTGCAGGTGTTGCTCGAAGCGGAACAGGCGCCCGGAGAAGGCCGGCATCACCTCGTAGACGCCGTCACCGAAGATGAATCCCCGGTCCAGCACCGGCACCCGCGCCTCCTCCAGCGGCAGGAACTCGCCGTTCAGATAGACGATGGCCACTATTCGAACCACAAGCGGACGCTGTCGCCCAGACGCTTGATCAGGCCGCCCTCGGGGACCGCCTCCAGCCCCAGCAGGGGCCGGCTCAGGAGTTCCTTGCCGGCCAGCTGGAGATGCAGGCGACCCAGCACCCTGCCGGCCTCGACCGGAGCCACCACGGGCTGTTCGACCTCCATGACCGCCTTCAGCTTCTTGTAGTCCCCCCGGGGAATGGTTACGTACAGGTCCTGCTCCAGGCCCAGAGGCAAGCGCCCGACCGCGCCCTTCCACACCCGCACCCGGTCCACCGGCTTGCCGGCCTCGTACAGTCTGTGGGTCTCGTAGAAACGAAAGCCGAAATTCAACAGCGTCTGACTGGCCCGCTCCCGGACCTTGATGCTCCTGGTCCCCATGACCACCGAGATCAGGCGCATGTCACCCCGTTTGGCCGAGGCCACCAGGCAGTATCCGGCCGAGGCGGTATGCCCGGTCTTGACCCCGTCCACGCTGTCGTCCTTCCACAACAGGCCATTGCGATTGCGCTGGGTGATCTTGTTATAGGTCATCTCGCGGATGGAGAAATCGGCATAGACCTCGGGAAAACGCCGGATCAGGGCCGCGGTCAGGATCGCCATGTCATGCGGGGTGGTGTAATGCTCCGGGTCCGGCAGGCCGGTGGCGTTGGCGAAATGGCTGTTTTTCATGCCCAGTTCCCGGGCCTGCTGGTTCATCAGGTCGACGAAGGCCTCCTCGCTGCCGGCCACGTACTCGGCCAGGGCCACGCTGGCATCGTTGCCGGACTGGATGCTCATGCCCTTGAGCAGCTGGTCCACGCTCACCCGGGTGCCGACCTCGATGAACATGCGCGAGCCCTCCATGCGCCAGGCCTTCTCGCTGACCAGTACCGGGTCGGTCAAGGCGATATGTCCGGCGGCCAGGGCATCGCCGACCACGTAGGCGGTCATGATCTTGGTGATGCTGGCGGGCTCCATGCGTTCATCGGCCTTGCCCTCGGCCAGGACCTTGCCGGTATGGGCATCCATCAGGATGTAACCCCGGGCATGGATGGCGGGGGGCTTGGGCGTGGCGGCAAGCCCGCCACTGGTGAACAGCAGCAGGAGCACGAGGGCGATGATCTTGTTCATGGATACTGCCGGGTTGTCACTCGCTGGCGGGGCCCGCAGGGCCGGCCAGTACCTGTAGTGCCACGGGCATGAGCATGCACCCGGCCTGAGTCTCCTTGTGGTTGACGTATGGTTGACGGGAAACGGGGTATTTTAACGCACCTGTGCCGGCCGGAACATGACGCCGTTCATTCAAATACCAGCTGATGCTCGCCCAGGCCCAGGGCCAGCAGTCGATCGACGATGCGATCGGACTGGGCCACGTCCGTCATCGGCCCCAGCTGCACCCGGTACACCGGCCGTCCCCGGCTCCGGCCCTGTTCCAGTAACGCCAGACGGCCGAATACGGCCCGCAGACGCTGGTAAAGCCGCTCGGCATTCAGGCGTTCGAAGAAGGCACCCACCTGGATGCGGAAATTGATCTGGCCAGGGTGTGCTCTGGCCACGCGCACGGGCGCGGCATGGTAGTCCGGTCCAACCGTGCGGATCTCCACCAGGCCCGTGCCCTTGGCGACGATGCCGAGTTTCTTGGCCGCGGCATAGGACAGATCGATGACGCGGTTGTCGTGGAAGGGACCGCGATCGTTGACCCGCACCACGGTCCGGCGACCGTTGGCCAGGTTGGTCACCTCGACATAACTGGGCAAGGGCAGGGTCTTGTGCGCCGCGGTCATGCGATACATGTCATAGGGCTCGCCGCTGGAGGTGCGACGGCCATGGAACTTGCTCCCGTACCAGGAGGCGATACCCCGCTGGACGAAGCCGCGACTGCTCTTGAGCGTGTAATAACGCTTGCCATTGACGACATAGGAGGGGGGGTTGCCATAGCGGCTGGGGGCCTCGGCGCGCGGCACCGCATCCCGGGTCTGCATGTCTCGTGGCGCCTGGGCCGGCCCGCCATCGCGCACCCCGGACAGGCCGCAGGCGCCCAGGGATACGAACAGGGGCAGATAACACCAGCGCACGGCGGCCATCTAGCCCGCGGGCTCCTCCCCGGCTTGCGCGGCCCGCTCCCTCCCGGGCCGATAGGCGGCCGTGATGGCCTGGGCCAGCTGGAAGACCGCCATCGCATACAGGGGGCTGTGATTGTAACGGGTGATGACATAGAAATTCTGCAACCCCAGCCACTGTTCCCGGCCCTGTTCCAGCTGCAGGGACACCAGCGTCACCAGGGGGTTCCCGCCGACCGGCATGGCGCTGCGCATGCCGGCATCACGGAGTTGCCGCAGGGGGATGGCCGGCTTGAGGCCGGTATCGAGGAAGCGCCGCGCATGCGCCGGTGGCGTGGTCACCCGCACGGCGATGCCGCCACCGGCTTCCCAGCCATGACGTGACAGGTAGTTGGCGACACTGCCTATGGCATCGACGGGACTGGACCAGATATCCTTGACGCCGTCGCCATCGAAATCCACCGCGTAGCTGCGAAAACTGCTGGGCATGAACTGCGGCATGCCCATGGCCCCGGCATAGGAGCCGACCAGGTCCCGGGGTGAAAGGCCCTGCTCGCGCGTCAGCAACAGGAAATGGCGCAGTTCCTGGCGGAAGAATCCCCCCCGCTTGGGATAGTTGAAACCCAGCGTGGCGAGGGCATCGATAACGCGATAATGCCCGGCATGCCGGCCGTAGAAGGTCTCCACGCCGATGATGGCGGTGATGATCGCGGCCGGTACGCCATATTGCCGTTCCGCCCGCGCCAGCGCGGCACGATGCCGGTGACGAAACTCCACCCCCAGGCGTATCCGCTTGCCGGTCAGGAAGATAGGCCGGTACTGGTACCAGGGCTTGCCTTCCGCGGGCCGGGCGATGGCGTCGAGGATGCGCTGTTGCAGGCGCGCCTGACGGAACAGGGTCTCCAGCGCAGCGCGGCTGAATTGGTCCTTGTCCGCGAGGGCGGCGATGAAGGCCTGCAGTTGCCGGGGGTCGAAACCCCTGGCGGCGAGGACCGGGCGCGGCATCATCACGAGCAGGGCCAGCAGCAGAGACAGGCAGACGAGGCCGGCCGGGACCGGGGCTCCGGCGTTCTGGGTTCTGGCGATCGGGTTTCTGGGCATCTGGATTCGGGAACAGGGCTCGGTCAGGTCGGAAGCAAGCGCCGGTGCGTATGCACCGACATCAGAATACCGAAACCGGCCAGCAGTGTCACCAGCGATGTCCCGCCATAGCTGACCAGCGGCAGGGGCACGCCCACCACCGGCAATTGCCCTATGACCATGCCGATATTGACGAACACATAGATGAAGAAGGTCAGCGTCACGCTGCCCGCCAGCAGACGGCCGAAGGTCGATTGCGCCTCGACGGTGATATACAGGCCCCGCAGGATCAGGAACAGGTAACCCAGCAGCAGCAGGGACTCACCGAAGAGCCCGAATTCCTCGCTGAAGACCGCGAAGATGAAATCCGTGGAGCGCTCGGGCAGGAATTCCAGGTGTGACTGCGTGCCATTGAGCCAGCCCTTGCCGAACACCCCCCCGGAGCCGACCGCGATGGTGGACTGAATGATATGATAGCCGGAACCCAGCGGGTCCTTCTGCGGGTCCAGCATGGTCAGCACGCGCTGGCGCTGGTAGTCGTGCATCTGGTACCACAGCAAGGGCGCGGAGACGATCACCAGCAATAAAGCCGTACCGATGTAACGCCAGCCGATCCCGGCCAGGAACAGCACCAGCAGACCGGCGCCGGCGATCAGCAGTGCGGTCCCCAGGTCCGGCTGTTTGATCACCAGCGCGGTGGGCACGATCACCAGCAACAGGGAAATGGCCACCCGGCGCAGATTGGGGGGCAGGGGCCGCTCATCGAGGTACCAGGCCACGGTCATGGGCACCGCCAGTTTCATGATCTCCGAAGGCTGGAAACGGAACAGCCCCAGGTCCAGCCAGCGCTGCGCGCCCTTGCCGACATGACCGAACACCAGCACCAGGATCAGCATCAGCACCCCGCCCAGATAGATCCACAGGGCCCAGCGCGCCAGTTGCTGCGGCGGGATCTGGGCGATCGCGGCCATGGCCGCGAAACCCACACCCATGCGTACCGCCTGGCGCAGGATCACGGCCTGGTCCTGTCCCGATGCGCTGAACAACACCATGATGCCGAATGCGCACATGAGCAACAGACCAAACAGCAGTGGTCCGTCGATATGCAACTGCTGCCACAGGCTGCGGCTTCTATCCATGGGCCGGCGCCTCCTCCGCGCCCGTCTCGCCAAGATAGGCATCCAGTATCTTTCTGGCCACCGGCGCGGCGGCATGACTGCCACTGCCGCCATTCTCGATGACCACGGCAACCGCGATACGCGGTACATCCAGCGGCGCAAAGGCGATAAACAGGGCATGGTCGCGCAGATGCTCGGCGACATTCTTGTCGGCCTTCTCGTCCTGCTTGATGCCATAGACCTGCGCGGTGCCGGTCTTGCCGGCATAGCGGTAACGCGCGCCACGGGCACTGGCGCGGGCGGTGCCGCGGGGCCCCTGGACCACATCGTGCATGGCCTTGATGATCGTGGCCCAGTTGCGCGCATCGGCATGCACCCGGGTCAGGGCGGCCTGTGGACGCAGATCACGCGCCTCGCCGATGACCGGGTCCTCTATACGGCGCAACAGGCGCGGTTTCATGCCATCGCCACGGCGGCTGATCAGGGCCACGGCCTGGGCCAGTTGCAAGGGTGTCGCCAGGGAAAAGCCCTGGCCGATGCCGGTGATCAGGGTTTCGCCCGGAAACCAGGGCAGGTTGCGTACCCGGCGTTTCCAGGCCCGCGAGGGCCACAGGCCGCTGCGCTCTCCGGGCAGATCGATCCCGGTGATACGACCGAGACCGAAGCCGGAGAGAAAATCATGCATGCGGTCGATGCCCATATCATGGGCGAGTTCATAGAAGTACACATCGCAGGACTGAACGATGGCATCCTCGATGTCGACATGTCCGTGACCGACCTTCTTCCAGCAGCGGTATTTGTGCTCCTGCCCCTTCAACTGGTACCAGCCCGGGCACCAGGTCCTGTCGCCGGGCTTGCGCAAGCCATACTCCAGCCCCGCCAGGCCCATCATCGGCTTGATGGTCGATCCCGGGGGGTACTGGCCCTGCAGGGCGCGATTGAACAGGGGTCGATCGGGGGAATCGCGCAGGCCCCGGTATTTCTCGCTGGAGATGCCGTTCACGAACAGATTGGGATCAAACCCGGGGGTGCTCACCAGTGCCAGAATGTCGCCGCTGTCGGGCTCGATGGCGACCACGGCGCCGCGCTGCCCCTCAAGGGCCTTCACGGCGACCTGCTGCAGGTCCATATCGACGCTCAGATAGAGATTGACGCCGGGCTGTGGGGGGGTGCGCTCCAGGACCCTGAGGATACGGCCCTGGGCATTGATCTCGACCTGCTGATAACCCACCGTCCCATGCAGCAGGTCCTCGTACATGCGCTCGATGCCGGTCTTGCCGATATGCCGTGTGGCACTGTAGTTGGAGGCATCGATATGCTTCAGTTCGCGCTCATTGATGCGCCCGACATAGCCTACCAGGTGACTGCCGAGTTCGGCGTAGGGATAGCTGCGACTGAGCACCGCCTCGACCACCACACCGGGAAAACGATGGGCATTGACGGCGAAGCGGGCCACCTCCTGCTCGCTGAGGTTGAAACGCAGCGGCACGTTCTCGAAGCGCCGCTTGCGTTTGATGTCGCGGAAGAAACGCTGCCGCTCCTCGGCGCCGATATGGATCAGGCGCCCCAGGTCCGCCAGGGTATTGTCCAGATCGACGACCTGCTCCGGGATCACCGCGAGGGTGAAGCTGGGGAGATTCTCGGCCAGGATACGGCCCTTGCGATCGTAGATCAGCCCGCGGATCGGCGCGATCGGCAGGACCTTGACGCGGTTTTCGTGTGACAGCGTGGAGTAGTGTTCATAATCCAGCCATTGCAGATTGAGCAGGCGCCCGATCAGCAGCAGCAGGAGCAGGAATATCCCCGCCAGGGCCACCAGGACCCGCTGGCGCAGCAGGACCTTTTCGCGCTCGGCATCCTTGATCGTCAGTTGTTTCATGGACCAGGGCCGATCAGACGGACGCTGTGACTCAATGCAGCCTGGCCTTGCGCCTCAGGTCCCGCAGGATGATGAACAACCAGGGCCACAACAGCATGCTGCTGATCACCGACAGACCGATCCCCGGCCCCTGCGAGACCGCGCCCACGCTGTAGTCGATCATCAGGTTGAGGAACTGATAACAGGCCAGCATCAGCCCAACGACCAGGGCCTGCTGCACCAGGGGAAAGACCCTCAGGCGCTGATGCGTGCTGACGGTGAGGAAGGCGATCAATGCCAGGCCCAGGGCGTGCTGCCCCAGCAAGCCGCCGCTGAGGACGTCGATCAGCAGGCCAATCAACCAGCCGCTGATGACGCCCACGCGCCCGGGCAGGGCCATGCACCAGTAGATCAGGACCATTGCGGTCCATACCGGACGCCAGTCGCGCGCCCATTCGGGCAGTGGCAGGGCGCTCAGCATCAGGGCCAGCATGAAGCTGGCGGCGATGACCGCGAAGACCAGGTACGGACTTTTATCCTTGTGGCTCACAGGCTGCCCAGGGAATAGTCGTCCACCGCGGCGCCGGGCCAGACCAGCAAGGCCTCCCGGGCCTGCTGCAGATGGGCGCTGGGGGCCGCGCTGATGGTGGCGAAGGGCTGGCCGTTATGGATTTCCACCCGGGTGATCCGGGCGACCGGATAACCCGCGGGGAAACGCCCGCCCAGGCCCGAGGTAACGATCAGATCGCCATCGCGTACATCGGCATTGTTGGGGATATAGCTCAGCTCCAGTTCCCCCCGCTCACCGGTCCCGCGGGCAATGGCCCGCAGTCCGGTGCGGTTGAGCTGCACCGGCAGGGCATGGGCCGGATCGGTGATCAGCATCACCGTGCTGGTCACGGGACCCACATGCACCACCTGGCCCATGACCCCGTTGGCGTCTACCACCGGCTGGCCATTGTAGACCCCCTGCCGGCTGCCCTTGTCGAGCACCACCTGGCGCCGGGAAGGGGCCAGCTCGGAGGCCAGCAGGTCCGCCACCAGGACCCGCTCGCCAACCTTCACCGAGGAGTCCAGCAGGGCGCGCAGGCGCTGATTCTCGGTGTTCAGGGCGGCATATCTCTGGCTCCGGCTGCGCAGGAGCAGATTCTCCCGGCGCAGGCGGGCGTTCTGTCGCAACAGGGTCTGCCGGGTGGCGAGGTTCTCCGAGGCCCAGGTGATGAGGTCCACGGGCAGTTGCAGGCCCGCGCGTATGGGGTAGACCATCAGCGACAGGCCCGCGCGCAGGCTTTCGAGCTGCCGGTAGCGGTGATCCACCCCCATCAGGATCAGCGACAGCAGGACGCACACCGCCAGACGGCTGAGCAACGAGGATGATTTGATAAACAGTGGTTTGATGTCTGTTTTCCCCTGTCTGGTATGCGCCTGGGTGTACCGCCGCATGCGCCCCGCTTGTGTCTCCCTGCCCCAGGAACCTTAAAGTATCAGCGTTTCCCCGGCTTCGCCCTCATGGAGCGGGGTCTGGCAAAGAGACGCTAGATGGACTGTAGCAGGATATCCGGGCCATATTCCTCCAGCATCTCCAGGTAGCGGCCCCCGCCACGCGCCACGCAGGTGAGCGGGTCTTCGGCGATCAGTACCGGCAGGCCGGTCTCCTCCATCAACAGCCGGTCGAAATCCCGGAGCAAGGCGCCGCCGCCGGTCAGCACCATGCCCCGCTCGGCGACATCGGAACCCAGTTCCGGTGGGGTCTTCTCCAGGGCGGTCTTGACCGCACCCACGATCCCGGACAGCGGTTCCTGCAAGGCCTCCAGGATCTCGTTGCTGTTGAGGGTGAAACTGCGCGGGATCCCCTCGGCCAGGTTGCGCCCGCGCACTTCCATCTCCAGGACCTCATTGCCGGGATAGGCGCAGCCGATCTGGTGTTTGACGCGTTCCGCCGTGGCCACCCCGATCAGGGTGCCATAGTTGCGCCGCACATAGTTGATGATGGCATCGTCGAATCGGTCTCCGCCGATACGCACGGAATCGGAATAGACGATCCCGTTCAGGGAGATCACCGCCACTTCGGTGGTGCCGCCGCCGATGTCCAGGACCATGGAGCCGCTGGCGTCACTGACCGGCATGCCGGCGCCGATGGCCGCCAGCATCGGTTCCTCGCGCAGATAGACCTCGCGGGCGCCGGCGCCGGCGGCGGATTCCTGGATCGCGCGGCGTTCAACCTGGGTCGAGCCGCAGGGTACGCAAACCAGCACCCTGGGACTGGGTTTCAGGAAACGGTTGCCATGGACCTTGTGGATGAAGTACTGCAGCATCTTTTCGGTGACGGTAAAGTCGGCGATGACGCCATCCTTGAGCGGCCGGATGGCATTGATGTGACCGGGGGTACGCCCCAGCATGGCCTTGGCCTCGGCGCCGACGGCGGCGATGGACTTGCTGCTGGCGGGGTCGTGCCCCTCACGTATGGCGACCACGGAAGGCTCGTTGAGGACGATGCCCTTGCCACGCACATAGACCAGGGTATTGGCGGTGCCGAGGTCTATCGACAGGTCGTTGGAGAAAAAACCACGAAAATGACTCAACATAGTATATGGGTCTTCTTGGAGCTAGTAGGAGCACGGGCCGGAACCCGACATATTCGCCGGATTATAGAACGTACCGGGTCTGCACATAAAGGAGCACGCATGTCTTTCGTGATATTATTCACGTCCCGACCCATCCGCTCTGGCGGCCCGGCCTCCCGTCAGGCCCCCCCGGGACGGCTTATGGGCTGAGATACGCTCCAGGCGTCCCGGCATGCCCACGGTCTGGACGGGTATGCATGACCCATGTTTTTTTGACTCTTCGACAGCTATTGAGGATTACCCGATGCCGTTAAACAAGGCCGATGTGGAACAGATCGCCTATCTGGCCCGGCTGCAACTCGATGAGGCGCGCATCCCGGAACTGGCCGGGCAACTTTCCAGCATCCTGGAATTCGTCGCCCAGATGGATGCCGCCGACACCAGCGAGGTCCAGGCCATGGCCCACCCACTCGATGTCAGCGCCCGCTTGCGTGATGACGTGGTCACCGAAGGCGACCAGCGCGATCACTTCCAGTCCATCGCCCCGCAGGTGGAAAACGGACTCTATCTGGTCCCCCGGGTGCTCGAATGAACCGGCCCAGCCAGGCCAGGCATAGACCCCAGATCATTCATCCGCACAGCAACCCCGAGCACCTGACAGAAAATGCACCGATATACCCTGAGTGAGTTATCCCAGGCCCTGCGGCAGGGCGATTTCAGCAGTGAGGAACTGACCCGTCACTATCTCGATCGTATCGAGGCCCACGACGCGCGACTCAACTGCTTCATCACGGTCACCGAGGAACTGGCCCTGGAACAGGCGCGTGGCGCGGATCTGGCGCGCCGCTCCGGGCAGGCGGGACCGCTGACCGGCATTCCCCTGGCGCAGAAGGACATCTTCTGTACCCAGGGGGTGAAGACCAGTTGCGGCTCGCGCATGCTGGACAACTTCATCGCCCCCTATGATGCGGGCTTCATCACCCGCCTCAAGGAGGCGGGCACGGTGATGCTGGGCAAGACCAACATGGATGAGTTCGCCATGGGATCTTCCAACGAGACCAGTTATTACGGTCCGGTCAGGAACCCCTGGGATACCGCGCGTGTCCCGGGCGGCTCCTCCGGCGGCTCGGCCAGCGCGGTCGCCGCGCGCCTGGCGCCCGCGGCCAGCGGCACCGACACCGGGGGTTCCATACGCCAGCCGGCCTCGCTGTGCGGCATCACCGGCATCAAGCCCACCTATGGACGCATCTCCCGCTACGGCATGATCGCCTTCGCCTCCAGCCTCGATCAGGGTGGCGTGATGACCCAGACCGCCGCGGATGCGGCCTTGCTGCTGAACGTGGTCTGCGGCCTGGATGAACGCGACTCCACCTCCCTGGACCGTCCGCCCGAGGACTTCGGCGCCGGGCTGGAGCAGTCCATCGACGGACTGCGGATCGGCATCCCCGAGGAATATTTCGGCGCGGGTCTGGATGCCGGGGTCGAAACCGTGATACAGGAGGCCCTGCGCGAATATGAACGCCTGGGCGCCAGACTGGTCCCGCTCTCGCTGCCCAACACGTCGCTGTCCATTCCGGCCTACTATGTGGTCGCTCCGGCGGAATGCTCCTCCAACCTGTCGCGTTTCGACGGTGTCCGCTTCGGCTATCGCTGTGAAGACCCGGAGGATCTGACCGATCTGTACTGCCGCTCGCGTGGTGAGGCCTTTGGCGACGAGGTCAAACGCCGCATCATGATCGGCACCTATGCCCTGTCGGCCGGCTATTACGACGCCTATTACCTGAAGGCACAGAAGATCCGGCGCATCATCAGCGAGGATTTCCGCAATGCCTTCGGGCAGGTGGACGTGATCATGGGGCCGACCAGCCCCTCGGTCGCCTTTGCCCTGGGCTCCCGCACCGAGGATCCCCTGAGCATGTATCTGTCGGATATCTACACCATCTCGGTCAACCTGGCCGGCCTGCCGGGCATGTCCATACCGGTGGGATACAGCGCCGATCTGCCGGTGGGGCTGCAACTGATCGGGGACTATTTCAGCGAGGCCAGGCTGCTCAACATCGCCCATCGCTATCAGCAGGTCACCGACTTCCATCGCCGGATACCCACCGCCTTCAACTGAGTCCCAACACTTACGAAGCCAGCAACATGAGAGGATGCATCCAATGAAGTGGGAGCCTGTAATCGGCCTGGAGATCCATGCCCAGCTTGCCACCCGCAGCAAGATCTTTTCCGGCGCCTCCACCGCCTATGGCGCCGCGCCCAACACCCAGGCCTGCGCCGTCGACCTCGGCCTGCCGGGCGTATTGCCTGTACTCAACCGCCAGGCCGTGTTCATGGCCGTCAAGTTCGGTCTGGCCATCGGCGCGGAGATCGCCGAACAGTCGGTCTTTGCGCGCAAGAATTATTTCTATCCGGATCTGCCCAAGGGTTACCAGATCAGCCAGTATGAACTGCCCATCGTCGGTCGCGGTCATGTCGATATCCTGCTGGAGGGCGGCATTCGCAAACGCATCGGCGTGACCCGCGCCCATCTGGAAGAGGATGCCGGCAAATCCCTGCACGAAGACTTCCACGGCGCCACCGGCATCGACCTGAACCGTGCCGGTACGCCACTGATAGAGATCGTCTCGGAACCCGACATGCGCTCCGCCAGGGAGGCGGTGGCCTATATGCGCAAGATCCACTCCATCGTCCGCTACCTGGAGATCTGTGACGGCAACATGCAGGAAGGCTCCTTCCGCTGTGACGCCAACGTCTCCCTGCGACCGCCGGGAAGCGATGAGCTGGGTACGCGTACCGAGCTGAAGAACATCAATTCGTTCCGCTTCGTGGAACGCGCGATCAACTGCGAGATCCAGCGCCAGGCCGAGATCCTGGATGACGGTGGCAGTATCCTGCAGGAAACCCGGTTGTATGATTCCGAACGTAACGAGACGCGCCCCATGCGCAGCAAGGAAGAGGCCAACGACTATCGCTATTTCCCCGATCCCGATCTGCTGCCGGTGGTCATCGAACCGGCATTCAGGGCCCGTGTGGCCGAGACCCTGCCGGAGCTGCCCGATGCCCGCAGGGATCGATTCATCACCGAACTCGGACTCTCGGAACTGGATGCCGCAACCCTTACCGGCAGCCGCGAGATGGCCGACTATTTCGAGGCGGTCCTGGCCGTGCACGACAATGCCAAACTCGCCGCCAACTGGATCACCGGTGAGCTGAGCGCGGCCATGAACCGCGAGGACGCCGGCTTTGACGACCTGCCGCTCGGCGCCGCCAGGCTCGGCGAGCTGCTGGCGCGCATCGACGACAACACCCTGTCCGGCAAGATCGCCAAGCAGGTCTTCGAGGCCCTGTGGCGGGGTGAGGGCGAGGTGGACGAGATCATCGAGACCCGGGGACTGAAGCAGGTCACCGACAGCTCGGAGATCGAGGCGCTGGTCGATGAGGTCATCGCCGAGAGTCCGGAGCAGGTCGCGCAATACCGCGGCGGCAAGGACAAGGTCTTCGGCTATTTTGTCGGGCAGGTGATGAAAAAGTCCCGTGGCAAGGCCAATCCGCAGCAGGTCAATGCCTTGCTGAAGACCAAGCTGAAGGCCTGAACCACGCTCACCCACAGAGGCTGGGCAGGACCTCGAATCGCTGACCTATGCCGATGCCATGGGCCTCCGTCGCCCGCCCCTGGTTGATGGCGATCTCCACCAGGCCGTTGGCGTTGCCATACCAGAAGCCCTGACCGGCCGGCACCTCGGCGAAGGTACGGGCGTGCCCATAGCGTCGATCCCCGATCCGGAGCACAGCGTCCTCACCCAGCATCCCGGTCCTCAGACCGGTGATGGCATTGCCAAAATGGTCGATGTATATCACCTCGAGCAGATCCGCGGGCCAGTCCGGCACGGGCGAACCAGATACCCCTGCGCCCCGCAGGCCTTCCCCCGTGACCAGACCCGCGGCGGCGGGGGCATACAGATCCCGGCCATGGAAGCTGGCCGACAGCCGTTCCGGCGCATAGGGAAGCGGCCACAGCCGGTATCCCGGATGGTGCACCTTCAAGGTGTTGAACAGACCGTTGTCAGGGCCGACGAACCAGCGCCGATCCGCCTGTATGCACACCGGCTGATGTTGAAACGTACCCACCCCGGGATCGACCACGCAGAGGAACACGCTGCCGGTGGGGAATGCCGCATAGTATGCGGCCAGCAGATAGGCGCTCGCGCGGGGGTCATGAACCGGGGCATCGCTGAACAGGTCGATGACGCGTGTGCCAGGCGCATGCAACTCGATGGCGGCATGCACCTGGCCCAGATAGGGACCGCAGTGACCGAAATCGGTAAGGGTGACGATCATGGGACTGGATGATATAGGGAAGCGCTGAGCCAATCACCCTCAACTGCCGGGCATCACGGCCGGATGCGGGGGATCCCGGCCGCGGGTCGCGGAAACCCTGAGTCGATCGTCATATCCATGACGCCATGGACACGCACGATGGACGACGCCTTGGCGGCAGTGTCACAAACGGCCGGCAGCGCAAGGCAAAGGGCTGAAGAGAACCCTAGGCGGTCTCTTCTTCGGCCGTGGCGGGACGATCGACCAGTTCGATGATGGCCATGGGCGCCTTGTCGCCGGCGCGGTAACCGCATTTGAGGATGCGCGTGTAGCCACCGGGACGCTCCTTGTAGCGCGGGCCCAGCTCGGTGAACAGCTTGGTCACCGCGGCCTTGTCGCGCAGGCGACTGAACGCCAGTCGGCGCTTGGCCAGGTCATCACCCTTGGCCAGGGTGATCAGAGGCTCCACCTTGCGCCGCAGTTCCTTGGCCTTGGGCAGGGTGGTGCGGATGATTTCATGCTCGAAGAGCGACACGGCCATATTCTTGAACATGGCCTTACGGTGGCTGCTGTTGCGGTTCAGCTTTCGTCCACTGTTTTGATGACGCATCGTAGTGATTCCTGTAGTTGTAGGGTGGACCGGATCAGGCCGTGGCCTTGCCTTCTTTATAGAGACTCGCGGGCGGCCAGTTTTCCAGACGCATGCCCAGCTGCAAGCCTCGGGCGGCGAGTACATCCTTGATCTCGGTCAGAGATTTCTTGCCCAGATTGGGTGTCTTCAGCAGTTCCACCTCGGTGCGCTGGATAAGATCACCGATGTAATAGATGCTCTCCGCCTTGAGGCAGTTCGCGGAACGGACGGTCAGTTCGAGATCGTCGATGGAGCGCAGCAGGATGGGATCGACCTCGGCCTCTTCGATATCCTCCGCTTCGGCCTGTTTGGTGCCCTTCAGATCCACGAACACGGACAACTGGTCGACAAGGATACCGGCGGCGCGACGTATGGCCTTCTCCGGGTCCAGGGTGCCATTGGTCTCGATGGTGATGATCAGCTTGTCGAGATCGGTTCGCTGTTCGACACGCGCCCGTTCCACCTCGTAGGTAATACGCCGAACCGGGCTGTATGAGGCATCGAGCTTGAGGCGGCCGATGGCGCCGTCCTCGTCGTCCCTGGCCGTCGCCGGCTCATAGCCGCGGCCCAGCTGCACCTTCATGGTCAGGTTGAGCTCGGCGCCATCGGACAGGGTTGCGATGACATGCTCCGGATTGGCGATCTCGATATCATGATCGAGGGCGATATCGCTGGCCTTGACCACGCCCGGACCCTTCTGGTTGATAGAAAGAACGGCCTCGTCCCTGGCATGCATGATGATGGCGACGCCCTTGAGATTGAGCAGGATATCGGTGACATCCTCCTGCACACCTTCGATGGTGGTGTATTCATGCAGTACGCCTTCGATCTCCACCTCACTGATGGCGCAACCCGGCATGGATGACAGCAGTATGCGGCGCAGCGCATTGCCCAGGGTATGCCCGAAACCGCGGTCCAGTGGTTCCAGGGTGACTTTGGCGCAGTTTTCGCTGATTGGCTGAACGTCGACGAGGCGCGGTTTCAGCAGATCGGTTGAATTGGCTGACATCTATGACAATCTCCGTATTTCTTTCTCTTGCCGGGGACCTGAACGATTCAGGCCTGCCCTGGACGCTCCTGGCGCCGGCGAATCCAGGCACGACATGCCGGGATCCATGTTTACTTCGAGTACAGCTCGACCACGAGTTGCTCGTTAATCTCGGCGGGCAGCTCTTCCCTCTCCGGCGTGGATTTGAACACACCTTCCATCTTGGTGCTGTCCACGCTGACCCACTCGGGCAAGCCGTATTGTTCCGCCAGTGTCAGAGAATCCTGAATCCGGGCCTGCTTGCGGGCCTTCTCACGAATGCTGATGACATCGTCCGGCGATACGGAATAGGACGGTATGTTGACCACCTGGCCATTGACCATGACGGCCTTGTGACTGACCAGTTGACGCGCCTCGGCGCGCGTGGAGCCAAAGCCCATGCGATAGACGACATTGTCCAGTCGGGATTCCAGCAGGGTCAGCAGGTTCTCGCCGGTTGAACCCTTGCGGCGCGCGGCTTCCTTGTAATACTTCCTGAACTGGCGTTCCAGTACGCCATACATATAACGCAGTTTCTGCTTCTCGCTGAGCTGCAGTGCGTAATCGGACGGACGCCGCTGGCGCGCGTCGCCGTGCTGTCCAGGCGCCTTGTCGATCTGACACTTGGAGTCCAGCGAGCGGGCGCGGCTCTTGAGCATCAGGTCAGTGCCATGCCGGCGGCTGATTTTACATTTTGGTCCGGTATACTTTGCCATGCTTAAACTCCGATCCTACACGCGACGTTTCTTGGGAGGGCGACAGCCATTGTGGGGTATGGGCGTCACGTCGGTGATATTGGTGATCTTGAACCCGATGGCATTCAGCGCGCGAACCGCGGACTCGCGCCCCGGCCCCGGACCCTTGACGAAGACATCGAGGTTCTTGAGGCCATACTCGTCCTGGGTCCAGGCGAGGCGTTCCGCCGCGACCTGCGCGGCGAAGGGCGTACTCTTGCGTGAGCCACGGAAGCCGCTACCACCCGCAGTGGTCCAGGCCAGGGTATTGCCCTGCCGGTCGGTCAAGGTGATGATGGTGTTGTTGAAGGAGGCATGTACGTGAGCCATGCCATCGACGACGTTTTTCTTGCTTCGCTTGCGGGTACGCCCCTGATCCTTTGCCATAGTGATAACCCTAGTTTATTTCTTGATCATGCGGCGAGGACCTTTACGGGTACGCGCATTCGTTTTGGTTCGTTGACCCCGCACCGGCAATCCCCGCCGGTGACGCAGGCCCCGGTAGCAGCCAAGATCCAGCAAGCGCTTGATATTGAGGGATACTTCCCTGCGAAGATCACCCTCGATGGTGAATTTGGCCACCTCACTGCGGATCGTGTCGAGCTGTTCCTCGGTCAGATCACGGACCTTGGTCTGTGGCTCGATGCCCGCGACCTGGCAGATCTGCCGTGAACGCGTGCGTCCGATACCATAGATATAGGTAAGCGCGATATGCGTATGTTTCTGCACGGGTATGTTTATGCCTGCGACACGGGCCATTTCTCTTCTCTCTCGTTCCGGGTATTGCGAAGGGCGCGAATTCTAGTCCTTCACGCCATAAAATTCAAGATCAGCCCTGGCGTTGCTTGTGCCGGGGTTCCTTGCAGATCACGCGGACGACGTTCTTGCGCCGGATGATCTTGCAATGCCTGCAGATCTTTTTGACTGATGCTCTGACTTTCATCCTGGTTTCTCCTCTATCTACCGCTTGCCGTAGCCCTTCAGGTTGGCCTTCTTCATCAGGCCCTCATACTGATGCGACATCAGGTGCGTCTGCACCTGGGCCATGAAATCCATGACCACGACGACAATAATCAACAATGAGGTGCCGCCGAAATAGAACGGCACCTGGAATTTCAGTATCAGAAACTCCGGCAACAGGGATACGGAAGTAATATAGATGGCCCCGGCCAGCGTCAGCCGCGTCAGCACGCCATCGATGTATTTTGCCGTCTGTTCCCCGGGTCTGATACCGGGCACGAAGGCCCCGGATTTCTTCAGATTGTCCGCTGTTTCCTTCGGATTGAACACCAGCGCGGTGTAGAAAAAACAGAAGAACACGATGCCGCCGGCATAGAACAATACATACAGAGGCTGCCCGGGAGATATCATGCTGGTGATATCCTTCAGCCAGCCGAAGCCTTCGGCGTTGCTGAACCATCCGCCGATCGTGGCCGGGAACAGGATCAGGCTGGAGGCGAATATGGGCGGGATAACCCCCGCCATGTTCAGTTTCAGGGGCAGATGACTGGCCTGCCCGGCATACATCTTGCGGCCCACCTGGCGCTTGGCGTAATTGACCGTGATCCGTCTCTGTCCCCGTTCCACGAAGACGACGAAGCCCGTCACCACCAGGGCCACAACGAGGATCAGCAGGATCAGCAATACCGGCAGCGCACCCGTCCTGGCCAGCTCCAGGGTACCGCCTATGGCCCTTGGCAAGCCCGCGACGATACCGGCGAAGATCAGCATCGATATACCGTTGCCGATACCCCGTTCGGTCATCTGTTCCCCCAGCCACATCAGGAACATGGTACCCGTGACCAGGGTCGATACCGCGATGATCCTGAAGGCCATGCCCGGTTCGATGACCAGGGTCATCGAACCCACTTTCTGGCCTTCCAGGGCGATGGCGACACCAAGCGCCTGGAAGGTCGCCAGGGCCACGGTGCCATAGCGTGTATATTGCGTTATCTTGCGACGGCCGGCCTCGCCCTCTTTCTTCAGCTGCTCCAGTGGCGGATGCACGACCGTCAGCAACTGCATGATGATCGATGCCGATATGTACGGCATGATCCCCAGCGCAACGACCGAAAAACGCTTCAGGGCGCCACCGGAAAACATGTTGAACATGTCCAGGATCGTGCCCTGCTGCTGATCGAACAGCTGCGCCAGCGCCACCGGGTTGATACCCGGCACCGGGATGTGGGTGCAGATCCTGAACACGATCAGGGCGCCGATCAGGAACATCAGGCGCTGCCGCAGCTCGGTGAAGTGCGATGCGGCGGCGAGACCCGTCATGCTGGAATTGGATGACGCCACTTAAGCCTCGATCTTTCCGCCGGCGGCTTCGATAGCGGCACGGGCACCTGAAGTCACACCCAGGCCTTTGATCGTGAAGGCCTGGTCAACGGATCCCGAGGCGATGATCTTGGCCTTTTTGATCTCGTTGCGAATGACATTGGCATCCTTGAGCGCCTGAAGGGTGATCTCCTCTGCCGACACCAGGGCCAGTTCACTGAGCCGGATCTCGGCCTGGTAGCGGGCGGTCATGGACTTGAAGCCGAACTTGGGCACGCGCCGCTGCAAGGGCATCTGTCCGCCCTCGAAGCCCACCTTGTGGTAGCCGCCTGAACGGGAATGCTGGCCCTTGTGACCGCGACCCGCGGTCTTGCCCAGTCCGGAACCGATGCCGCGACCGACACGCTTGCGCGATTTCTTCGACCCGTCAGCGGGTTTGATGGTATTCAGTCGCATATCATGCTTCCTCGACGTTCAACAGGTACGAAACCCGATTGATCATGCCACGGTTCTCGGGGGTGTCGGCGACGACCACGCTCTGATGCATACGCCGGATCCCGAGCCCACGGACACAGGCCTGGTGGTCACTGAGACGATGACTGGTGCTCTTGACCAGTGTCACTTTAAGCTGTTTGTCTGCCATCTTTATTCGAGGATCTCTTCAACCGTCTTGCCACGCTTGGCGGCAAAATAGCTCGGATCGCTCATCTCCTCTAAACCTTTGATCGTAGCCCGGACCACGTTGATCGGATTGGTCGTTCCGATCACCTTGGCCAGTACATTGTGGATGCCCAGGACCTCGAAGACCGCGCGCATGGCGCCACCGGCGATAATCCCGGTACCTTCCGAGGCCGGCTGCATATAGACCTTGGCCGCGCCATCCTCGCCCACCACGGCGTATTGGAGGGTATCCTCCTTGATGGCGATGTTCTTCATGTTCCGGCGTGCGTTTTCCATGGCTTTCTGGATCGCCACGGGAACCTCGCGCGCCTTGCCGCGACCATAGCCCACGCGTCCCCGGCCATCACCCACCACGGTAAGCGCGGTGAAGCCAAAGATACGCCCGCCCTTGACGACCTTGGCGACCCGGTTCACATGAACCAGTTTCTCGAGCAGGTCGCCACCTTCATTCATATTCGATACAGCCATTCGCACAACCCCCTAGAATTCGAGACCGTTTTCACGCGCGGCATCGGCAAGCGCCTTGATACGACCGTGATATTTGAAACCGGAACGATCAAAGGCGACCTGGGAGATCCCCTTGGCCTTTGCCCTCTCCGCGACCGCCTTGCCGATGACGGCGGCCGCAACGATGTTGCCGCCATTCTTGATATCGGTACGCAGTTCCTTGTCCAGGGTGGATGCACTGGCAAGGATCTCGGAACCATTGGGTGCGATGACCTGGGCGTAGATATGCCGCGGCGTCTTGAAGACACTCAGTCGAACCACGCCCAGTGATCTGATCTTCGCCCTTGTCCGGCGTGCCCGCCGGATACGACCTGCTTTCTTATCCATGCTTCACCTAACTCTTCTTGGCTTCTTTACGTACTATCAGTTCGTCAGCGTATTTCACACCCTTGCCCTTGTAGGGCTCGGGGGGACGGTAGGCGCGTATCTCGGCGGCCACCTGACCGACCTTCTGCTTGTCCGTACCACTGATAACGACCTCCGTCGGCGAAGGTGTCTGAATCGTGATTCCTTCGGGAATGTCATAGTTGACCGGATGAGAAAATCCCAGGGTGAGATTCAGGACCCTGCCCTGCACCTGGGCCCGGTAGCCCACGCCGTTGATCTCCAGCTTTTTCTCGAAACCGGTGGTGACGCCGATGATCATATTGTTGAGAACGGAGCGGGAAGTACCGGCAAGCGCCACGGCATTCTTGCTCTGATTCCTTGCGCTGATCCGTATCTGGTCGTTATCGATGTCGATCGAGACCAGATCGTGCAGGCAGTGTTGCATGTTGCCCTTGGCACCCTGGATGACGACATTCTGTGCTTCGAGGTCTATCTTGACGCCGGAAGGCACGTTGATTGGACTGTTTGCTATCCTGGACATAATATCTTTCTCTTCGGGGTTAGGATACGAAACAGAGTACTTCGCCACCGATACCCTTCGATCTGGCGGCCCTGTCCGTCATGACGCCCTGTGAGGTCGAAACCACGGCGATACCGAGCCCCCCCATGATCTTCGGCAACTCATCGCAGGAACGGTAAACCCGCAATCCGGGGCGAGACACCCGCTTGATGGCATCTATGACGGCGCGACCTTCATAATATTTCAAGTCGATGGTCAGTTCCGTCTTGTTGCCATCCGCTGTGGTATGAAAGTCGCTGATATAACCTTCGTCCTTCAGAACCTGTGCAATGGCGCACTTCTTGGTCGATGATGGCATGCTGACCGTGGCCTTCTCGGACGCCTGTGCGTTACGGATGCGTGTCAGCATATCTGATATTGGATCTTGCATACTCATTTCGGTGCTATCCTGTTATTTACCAACTGGCCTTGACCAGACCGGGAACGTCTCCACGCATGGCGGCCTTGCGCAACTTGTTTCGGGACAGGCCGAACTTGCGGTAGACACCGTGCGGACGACCCGTGATACGGCAGCGGTTTCGTATCCGCGAGGAACTGGAATCACGCGGCAATTTCTGCAGTTTGACCACAGCCGCCATGCGTTCCTCGTCAGGCAGGCTTTCATCGATAATCTGCGCCTTCAGTGCCTCTCGTTTCGCCGCGTATTTCTTGACCAGCCTGGCCCTTTTGCGCTCGCGATTAATCATGGATACCTTAGCCATATCTGTACCTGTTCCAGTCAGTTCTTGATCGGGAAGTTGAATGCCACAAGCAACGCACGCGCCTGTTCATCATTCTTGGCGGTCGTGGTAATACATACATCCAGACCGCGTATCGTATCGATCTTTTCGTAATCTATCTCGGGGAAGATGATCTGTTCCTTGACGCCAAAGCTATAATTGCCCCGGCCATCGAAGGACTTCGCATTCAGACCACGGAAGTCCCGGATCCTGGGGATCGCCGCATTGATCAGCCTGTCGAGAAATTCATACATGCGTTCACGGCGCATGGTCACCATGCAGCCGATCGGCCAGCCATCGCGTATCTTGAAGCCGGCAATGGATTTCCTGGCCAGGGTGACCACGGGTTTCTGACCACTGATCATGGTCATGTCACTGACGGCGTGCTCGATGATCTTCTTGTCGGCCACTGCCTCGCCGAGCCCCATGTTGAGGGTGATCTTGCTGATCTTCGGTACTTCCATCACGCTCTTGAACCCGAACTGCTCCTGCAGCCTGGGTACGATCGTCTCTTTGTAAATACTCTGTAACCTAGCCATGATTATCCTGCCCTACGCGTCAACGACTTCGCCGTTGGATTTGAAATAACGGACTTTCCGTCCATCCTCCAGCGTCTTGAATCCCACCCGATCGGCCTTGTTGGTCGCAGGATTCAGCAGCGCGACATTGGAAACATGGATGGATTTCTCTTTTTCCACGATACCGCCAGGTGCGCCCACCGCGGGATTCGGTTTGGTGTGTTTCTTCACCATATTGACATTTTCGACGAGCACGCGATCGTCACCGACCATGCTCAGTACGTGTCCCTGCTTGCCCTGATCCTTGCCCGCAAGGACGACAACGCTGTCACCTTTTCTGATTTTCTTCATTTCAACTCTGCCTCAAAGCACTTCTGGAGCCAGGGACACGATCTTCATGAACTGCTCGCTTCGCAGCTCCCTGGTAACTGGGCCGAAGATTCGTGTTCCTATGGGCTGAAGCTGTTTGTCCAGCAATACCGCGGCATTACCATCAAAGCGTATCAGGGAGCCGTCGGTCCTGCGTACCCCCTTGCGGGTGCGAACCACGACGGCATTGAATACATCGCCCTTTTTTACCTTGCCGCGCGGATTGGCTTCCTTCACGGTCACCTTGATCACGTCGCCGATATTTGCATAGCGTCGCTTGGAACCGCCCAGCACCTTGATACACATCAATCGCCGGGCACCGCTATTGTCCGCGGCATCTAGCATGGATTGCATCTGTATCATCGAAATATCTCCAAACTGTTAATTGCGGGAATTCTGTGCGAATACCGGCAGGTCAGACCTGTGCCGCGCTTTCGAGCACCTGTTTCAGGCGCCAGGATTTGTCTTTTGAAAGCGGACGGCATTCCTCGATGAGGACGGTATCGCCCTCATTGCACGTATTTTCTTCGTCATGCGCCTTGATCCGGGTGGAGCGCTTGACGACCTTGCCGTAGAGCGGATGCTTGACCTTGCGCTCGACGACGACGGTGATCGTCTTGTCCATCTTGTTGCTGACGACCTGGCCGCTCAGAGTTCTGTGTGTCTTGGCTTGTTCAGACATCAGGGTTCACCCGTGTTTGTTCGTTCATCAGTGTCTTAATGCGGGCAATATCGCGGCGGATCTCCTTGAAGCGATGGTTCTTGGAGATTTGGCCGGAGCCACGCTGCATGCGCAGGTTGAATTGTTCCCGCAGCAACTCCTGCTGCAATACGCGCAGTTCCTCCGCCGATTTCTGCCTCATCTCAGTGACTTTCATTACAGTACTGTCCTGGTTACGAAGTTTGTCTTGATGGGAAGTTTCGCGGCGGCAAGTTGCATGGCCTCCCGCGCCAGTTCCTCATTCACACCTTCCATTTCGTAGAGCATGTGACCCGGCTTCACCTGGGCCACATAGTATTCGACATTACCCTTGCCCTTGCCCTGACGCACCTCCAGGGGCTTCTTGGAAATGGGTTTGTCTGGAAACACCCGGATCCATATGGTAGCGCCACGTTTCACGTGTCGTGTCAGGGCGCGACGCGCGGCCTCTATCTGACGTGCGGTAACACGCCCACGGCTGGTCGCCTGCAGTCCGTATTCACCAAAGCTGACCTTGTTCCCACGATGGGCCAGACCGCGATTACGGCCTTTCTGCTGTTTTCTGTACTTCGATCTTTTTGGCTGAAGCATTTAAGACTCCTGATTACTGTTTTTCCGCAGCTTCAGCTGCATCGTCGCCGCTGGCCTGGTGGGTTTCGAAAACCTCACCCTTGAATATCCAGACCTTGACCCCAATGATGCCGTAGGTCGTATTGGCCTCGGCGGTACCATAATCGATATCCGCACGCAGAGTGTGCAATGGCACGCGACCTTCACGATACCATTCCGTCCGGGCGATCTCGGCGCCGTTCAGTCGGCCGGCGACATTGATCCGGATCCCCTGGGCACCCAGGCGCATGGTGTTGGTCACCGCGCGCTTCATCGCGCGGCGGAACATGATTCGGCGCTCCAGCTGGTTGGCGACGCTTTCAGCCACGAGGTAGGCGTCCAGCTCGGGCTTGCGGATTTCCTCGACACTGATGTGCGCCGGCACGCCCATGATGCCCGCGACCTCACGCCGCAGCTTCTCGATATCCTCGCCCTTCTTGCCGATCACGATCCCTGGACGGGCCGTGTGGATAATGACCCGGGCGTTGTTCGCGGGACGCTCGATCTGTATGCGGCTGACAGAGGCGTGCGCGAGCTTCTTCTTCAGGAATTCACGCACCATCAGGTCCGAATTCAGGTAGTCTGCGTAAACCCCGGTGTCGGCATACCATGTCGATGTCCATTCCTTGACGATGCCAAGGCGTATGCCGGTTGGATGTACTTTCTGTCCCATGGTCTTCTCTCTGTTAGGCTTCGGACACTTCGACGGTAATATGACTTGTCCGCTTGATAATTCTGTCGGAACGGCCACGAGCCCGGGCACGCATCCGCTTCATGGTCGGCCCTTCGTCCACGAAGATGCCGGACACCTTGAGCTCGTCGATATCCGCGCCGTCGTTATGCTCGGCATTCGCAATCGCCGACTCCAGCACCTTCTTGATGACCTGCGCGGCCTTCTTGTTGCTGAATGTCAGGGTATCGATTGCCTCACTGACCGGCATGCCACGGATCTGATCGGCGATCAGTCTCCCCTTCTGGGGGGAGAAGCGCGCGTGTTTGAGGACTGCTGCTGTTGCCATTGCTGTAAACCTCTGCCTAGCGGGCCTTCTTGTCGGCCAGGTGGCCGCGGAAGGTGCGGGTAACGGCAAACTCTCCGAGTTTGTGCCCCACCATGTTTTCATTGATGTAGATCGGCATGTGCTGACGACCATTGTGTACGGCGATGGTCAGGCCGACCATGTCAGGACTGATCATGGAACGTCGTGACCAGGTCTTGATCGGTTTTTTGCTGTTTTCAGCCATTGCCTTCTCAACCTTCACCACCAGGTGATGATCGATAAACGGACCTTTTTTTACTGAACGTGGCACCTTGTCACCTCAAACTGTTAGCGGCTGTTGCGTCGCCGCACGATCAAATGATTCGTACGCTTGTTTTTACGGGTCTTGTGACCCTTGGTCGGCTGACCCCACGGGCTGACCGGATGCCGGCCACCGGAGGTGCGGCCTTCACCACCGCCATGAGGGTGATCTACCGGGTTCATGGCAACACCACGAACCGTAGGGCGTACCCCCCTCCAGCGTTTCGCACCGGCCTTGCCGAGTGATCGCAGCGAGTGTTCGCTGTTACCCACCTCACCCAGGGTTGCACGACAGTCGATCGGCACCTTGCGCATCTCGCCGGAACGAAGCCTCAGCGTGGCATAGGCGCCTTCCCGCGCCACGAGCTGTACTCCAGCGCCGGCACTACGCGCCAGCTGCGCGCCCTTACCGGGCTTCATTTCCACGCAATGCACCGTGGAACCGACCGGAATATTACGCAGCGGCAGGCAGTTGCCACTGGTGATGGGCGCGCCACTGCCGGAGATCACGGTATCACCCGCCTTGAGATCCTTCGGCGCGATGATGTAACGGCGCTCACCATCCGCATAGACCAGCAGGGCGATATGGGCGGTACGGTTGGGATCGTATTCAAGACGCTCTACGCGTGCATTGATGCCATCCTTGTCACGTTTGAAATCGATGATGCGGTAACGCTGCTTGTGGCCACCGCCACGATGGCGCACGGTGATGCGTCCATTGTTGTTGCGTCCCGCCTTGCTGCTTTTTTGTGACAACAAGGCCTTGTGCGGTTCGCCCTTGTGCAGGTCCGCGGTGACGACCCGTACGACGCCACGGCGTCCGGCGGATGTTGGTTTTGCTTTTACTAGCGCCATTTTACGTTACCCGATAACTCGTTGTGTGCTGTGTTATTCCGCGCCAAGAAAATCTATGTCGAAACCTTCCTCGAGTTTCACATAGGCCTTCCTGATATCGGTGCGTTTACCCGCGTTGCGACGGAATAGCTTGCTCTTGCCCTTCTGGTTACAGACCTGTACAGACTCGACCTTGACGTTGAACATCAGCTCGACGGCCTGCTTGATCTCGGGCTTGGCGGCATCCCTGGCGACCTGGAACACATACTGCCGGTTGCTGTCCGCCAGTCGGGTGGTCTTCTCAGACACCCGTGGCTCAAGAATGATCTGCATCAATCGTTCCTGGTTCATGCCAGTCGCTCCTCGAGTTTCTTGATAGCACTGCCCGTGATCACGACCTTGTCACTGCCAACCAGGGACACCGGGTCCACCAGATCCACATCGATCAGGTCCACACCCTTGATGTTGCGCGCGGACAGATACAGATTCTCATCTCCGCCATCGACCACGATCAGGCCGCGCTCGACGCCCAGCTGGCGTAGCTGGACGACCAGGGCCTTGGTGCTTGCCGCTTCCAGCCTGAATCCCTCGATCACGACCAGGCGTTCCTGGCGAACCAGTTCGGAAAGGATCGAAACCAGCGCCCGGCGATACATCTTGCGGTTCACCTTGACCGAGTAATCACGCGGCGTGGCGGCAAAGGTCTTGCCACCACTTCGCCAGATCGGGCTGCGTATGGTTCCGGCACGCGCGCGTCCGGTACCCTTCTGCCGCCAGGGCTTGCTTCCGCCACCGCTGACCTGGGAGCGACTCTTCTGGGCCTTGGTGCCACTGCGCGCGCCGGCCAGATAGGCGGTTACGACCTGATGAATCAGGGCTTCATTGAATGCCTGGCCGAAGACATCGTCCGAGACCGTCACGCTGCCGGCGGTTCCGGCCGCGCCTTGTAATGTCAGATCCATCATTATTCTCCCGTCTTCCGCGCCTTGATGCTGGGTCTGACGATGACATCGCCACCCTTGGCGCCGGGCACCGCACCCTTGATCAGCAGAAGATTGCGTTCGCCGTCGACCCGGGCGATGGTAAGGCCGGTGGCGGTACGACGTTTGTTGCCCATGTGACCGGCCATGCGCTTGCCCTTGAATACGCGACCCGGGGTCTGGCACTGGCCAATCGAACCCGGCGCGCGATGCGCCAGGGAGTTGCCATGCGTGGCATCCTGGGTCTTGAAGTGGTAACGCTTGACGACGCCGGCATAGCCCTTGCCGATGGTGGTTCCGATGACGTCGACCTTCTGGCCCGCGGCGAAGATGTCGGCCTTGATCTCCTTGCCCGCCTCTAAATCCATGTCCTCGGCGCCATCCAGGCGGAATTCCCACAGCCCGCGGCCGGCGGCCACGTTGGCAGCGGCATATTCGCCGGCCTCGGCCTTGTTGATTCGATTGGCATGGCGTTCTCCCGTGGTGACCTGCACCGCGTCGTATCCATCCTTTTCCTGCGTCTTCAGGCGCATTACCCGATTCGGGCTCACCTCGATGACGGTCACGGGTATGGATACACCCTCTTCTGTGAAGATGCGTGTCATGCCGCGTTTTTGCCCTACTACTCCGAGAGTCATTTCGACAACCTCTGCTTAACTGTTCTGCTTCAATTCCGGTCGATCAAGTCAGCTTGATCTGAACATCCACGCCCGCGGCAAGGTCCAGCTTCATCAAGGCGTCGACGGTCTTGTCCGTCGGATCGATGATATCCAGAAGGCGCTTGTGGGTACGGATCTCATACTGATCCCGCGCGTCCTTGTTGACGTGAGGGGATATCAGGATGGTGAACCGCTCCTTGCGCGTAGGCAGTGGAATCGGTCCCTTGACCTGGGCCCCCGTGCGCCGCGCGGTATCGACGATCTCCCGCGTGGACTGGTCTATGAGTCGATGGTCGAAGGCCTTCAGGCGTATACGGATTACTTGTTCAGACATAGTAGTTACTCGATGATCTTGGCGACGACACCGGCGCCAACAGTACGTCCGCCCTCGCGGATGGCGAAGCGCAGACCCTCTTCCATGGCGATCGGCGCTATCAGTTTCACCTTCATCTGCACGTTGTCTCCCGGCATCACCATCTCGGTGCCCTCCGGCAGCTCAACCGCCCCGGTCACGTCCGTGGTCCGGAAGTAGAACTGCGGGCGGTAGTTGGCGAAAAACGGCGTATGCCGCCCGCCCTCGTCCTTCGACAGCACGTATACCTCGGCCTCGAAAAACGTATGCGGGGTGATCGAACCCGGCGCGCAAAGCACCTGCCCGCGCTCGACTTCCTCTCGCTTGGTGCCGCGCAGCAGCACGCCAACGTTGTCTCCGGCGCGGCCCTCGTCCAGCAGCTTGCGGAACATCTCCACCCCCGTGCAGGTGGTCTTCTGCGTCTCCTTGATGCCCACGATCTCCACTTCGTCCCCTACGTGCACGATGCCGCGCTCCACACGACCCGTCACCACCGTGCCGCGACCCGAGATCGAGAATACGTCCTCGATCGGCAGCAGGAACGGCTGGTCCACCGGGCGCTCCGGCTCCGGAATGTATTCGTCCATCGCCTCCAGAAGCTTCAGGATCGACTGCGTGCCGATCTCGCTGTCGTCTCCTTCCACCGCCTTCAGCGCCGAGCCGGTGATGATCGGGGTGTCGTCTCCCGGGAAGTCGTAGCTGTCCAGCAGCTCGCGTACCTCCATCTCCACCAGTTCCAGCAACTCCGCGTCGTCAACCATGTCCGCCTTGTTCAGGTACACCAGGATGTACGGCACACCCACCTGCCGCGCCAGCAGTATGTGCTCGCGCGTCTGCGGCATCGGGCCGTCCGCCGCGCTCACCACCAGGATCGCCCCGTCCATCTGCGCCGCGCCGGTGATCATGTTCTTCACGTAGTCGGCGTGCCCCGGGCAGTCCACGTGCGCGTAGTGACGATTCTCGGACTCGTACTCCACGTGCGCCGTGGCAATCGTGATCCCGCGCGCCTTCTCTTCCGGCGCGTTGTCTATCTGGTCGTAGGCCTTCTGCTCACCACCAAACTTGCTCGCCGATACGATCGTCAGGGCCGCCGTCAGCGTGGTCTTGCCATGATCCACGTGGCCTATCGTGCCGACGTTGACGTGTGGCTTTGTGCGTTCAAATTTTTCCTTGGACATCTCAGGTCTCTCCCCCAAGTTCTATCGACTATCTAGCGTTTGCTACTACACTCGGCAGTCTGACTGACACGAGCACCGGTAATCTGGAGCCCATAACCGGAATTGAACCGGTGACCTCGTCCTTACCAAGGACGCGCTCTACCATCTGAGCTATATGGGCAATCTGGAGCGGGTGATGGGAATCGAACCCACATCATCAGCTTGGAAGGCTGAGGTTCTACCGTTGAACTACACCCGCCGGCCTCCACGCGGATGGTTTCCCGAGTTATCCGCCACCTCGCCTAATTCCGATGGTGGAGGGGGTAGGATTCGAACCTACGTAGGCATAAGCCAGCAGATTTACAGTCTGCCCTCGTTGGCCACTTGAGTACCCCTCCAAAATCAAGCTGGCCATTTTCGATTTTTACGGGCGACTTGTCAACCACGCAGGGGGATTATTTTCAGCGCAGGCGCTCGCCGGTCAGCGCGTGGAAGATCCGGCTGGGGCCAGGCTCCGCGCCCAGGCGTCCCGGCAGCAGGTAATCCAGACGGGCGCCAAAATAGGCCCGCACCCGCTGGGGATCCCGGGCCGGGGCGCAGGCCGAGGGATTGGCGCTGCTCGAGACCAGCGGCCCCGCCAGCGAGCACAAGGCCCTGGCCTGGGGGTGGGCGGTGACACGCACGGCCAGATCCGCGCGGCCACCGGTCAGCCAGGACGGAACCCAGGGCCGGGCCGGCAAGACCCAGCTCACCGGGCCGGGCCAGGTGGCCAGGACCTGCTCCCGGAGCCTGGTCGAGGGAAAACGGACGAAGGCGTCCAGCTGACCGAATCCCGCGGCGATCAGGATCAGGCCCTTGCCCGGTGAACGGCGCTTCAGCACCAGCAGCCTGAGCACCGCATCCCGGTTCAGTGGATCGCAGGCCAGGCCATAGACCGCCTCGGTGGCATGCGCGATGACGCCGCCCGCCGCCAGCGCACGGGCGGCCCGCCGCAGGGGCCAGGCCCTGATGGGGTGGTCTTCGGGAATAGCGGTCTTCATCAGCAATGGCCTGGCGCCGGTAACGCCCCCTGACAGCCGTCACCCGGCGTCTGGATCTTCATCGTCGCGGGATCCGGCAACATGGCGGCGGTCCCGGACGCCTCTCTCGCCCAGGTCCGCGCCTACCTCCCCGCCAGGGCCGCGTCCTTGTCCAGGATGGCGCGGGCATTGGCCTCGCGCTCGCGCTGCAGACGGGCCGCCAGGTCCGGGTCTCGCAGGGCCAGCACCTGGGCGGCCAGGTAGGCGGCATTCTTCGCGCCGGCCTTGCCGATGGCGACACAGGCCACCGGGATACCCCCGGGCATCTGCACCGTGGACAGCAGGGCATCCATGCCGCTCAGCGGCCCCCCGTCCATCGGCACACCGATCACCGGCCTGATGGTGTAGGCCGCCACCACACCGGCCAGGTGCGCAGCCAGCCCGGCGGCGGCGATGAATACCGCGCAACCCCGCTGATCGGCGTCGCTGACGTAGGCATGGGTGGCCTCGGGCGTGCGGTGGGCGGAATGGATCCTGACCTCGAAGGGGATGTCCAGGTCCTTCAGGATCCCCAGCGTGGACTCCATGACCGGCAGGTCGGAATCCGAGCCCATGATCACGGCGACGAATGGCTTGCTCATTGGCTGTCCTCATGTAGTGGTCGCGCGCGAGGCGCTCATGCCCCGGCCGCGAAAGAGCGGCATCTTAGTGATTCCGCCGTGGATTTTCCAGTTCCGGCAGGCGGTGACAGCACCCGCGAGCCTACCAGGCCGCCATGATCGCCTCGCGCGGGAAATCCAGCCCGACCCGTTCCCAGATATCGGCGACACGCCGGATCACCGGCTCGGCGCGCTGGAACCATTCCGGGTGCCGATCACGCTTGTCGAAAACCTTGAAGGACTCGGGTCGTGGGTTGCGGTCGCCGAAGCGATAGTAGAAATCCTTGGCGCACTCGGTCATGCTCTCCTGGCCATAGGGCACGACCTGTATGGCCTTGCTGGCGCTGAAACCGGTGGTGGCCACGTAGATATGGTATTGCTCCCAGTAGCGCAGGTAGGCGTCGAAATAGTCCATGTCCATGACCTGCTCCGGGTCCACACCAGTATAGATCAGGTCGCGCCGCACCCATTCCTCGATATTGCCGCGCACGGAAAACTTGCCCGACTCGGGCAGGCCGCCGGACTTCTCATAGGTGGAGATGGCCGAGGTCACGGGGTGCCTTACGGTGAGGATGTTCTCCACCGATTCCCCCAGGATGCGATGGAAGAAGCCGCCGGCATAGGTGCCCTTGGTCAGTTTCTTCGGCACCGGTATCTTGCCGGAGAACGGCCTGGCCTTGCCGAAGTAGATCTCGACCATGGTCAGGAACTCGGCCATGGTCTGCAGGGAGGTGATCCAGCTGTTCATGCCCTTTTCGAAACGGAACGGCGAGGCCTCGGGAAAGCCGTCGTGAGCGACCACATTGGGGACCTTCTCCGGATCATAGCCAAGGGCGCGATAGACCTCCTTGGTCAGGTAGGAGCCACCGTTGCGCGGCACGCCTATGATATTGATGAAATGAAACTTCAACTGCAGGTCACGGATCTTCTCGACATCCCCAAGCAACAAGGCCACGAACAGCTCGTAGGCGCGGCCGATGCTCTGCTGGCCCTTTGCCGTGGCCATGACCTTGGCGGCGTTCTCGTTCGCCGATTCCAGGATCTCCTTCTGATCGGAGCTCAGCGCCTCGCTCAGCTGATCACCCCACTTGGCGCCACTGAAGGGCTTGTCCTCGACGATATGCACCAGGAATTCCACGAATACCGGTGAAACGGGTAGTTCCTTGTCACTGAGCTTGATCTCTACACCCATGCCTGCCCTCGTTGCCAACCCTAAGAAGAATGCATACTAACCCAAAGCCGGTCAGGGCCGCATCACGCCCGTTGCCCGGCGGCCGCCTGCAGGTCCAGCAGACCGGCAAAATTCTCCAGCGAGATCAGGTGCGCATAGATGCGCGACAGTTCACCCCGGCGCATGAAATCCTTCAGTACCCGCGCGGGCAGATCATTGAGGTACTGCTCATTCACCCGCAGCATGCCCTGCAGGGTCATGGCCTCGGCATCATTGGGATGGACCTTGGCCTCGAAGGGTTCCAGCAAGCCATGCCGCTCCAGCAGGTCGCACAGGCGGCGGGTCTGCTCGACGGCCATCTCGAAATCATTGATCAGGGCCTCCATGCGGGTCCAGGCCTCATGTGGCTGTCCCTGTCGATCGAACAGGGGCTCGGTGTATTCACAAAGCCCTCCGTCATCGACGCAGATCACCCGGGCCATCTCGCCTGAATCGTCCAGGCGCACCTCGGTGGTGATAAAGGGATAACGCCGACACCAGGCCGGTATATAGACGCCCTCCCGCCAGCCGTTGTCCTCATCGACGAACAGGTTATGCCCCTGGCTGAGACCCGTGATCGCCATTGGCACGATCGATCCCTCGTGTCCCTCACGCACGAACACGATGGGATAATCGTGACAGGCCTGGAAGAATTCCACCGCCGAGAGATAGATCGCATTGAGACCACGGGCGGCGCGATGGCGGGCCGTTTCATCGATCCCCAGTCCCGCATGGGTCTCGCGATCGAATGTCACCACCGTCTGGTAACCGGCGGGCAATGCGCTGGCCCTGCTCATGCGGGGTCGTATGAGAATGGGGACATGGGGCGGACCCGGTCTGCCGAACTGGCCCTGGCCGCAACTAGCGGCAGATCAGGGGGGTATTCGCCAGCACCGGGGGACGCACCGCGAGCGGAATAATGGGCTTGTCCATGCCGGATACGAAGGCGAACTGTCCGGCCACCAGTTGCTTGATACTGGTGTTGTTCTTCAGGATGATGCGGCTGTCGGTCCCTTCGGTGACCCCGACATAGAGGCCATCGGCGGGAGGCGGGAAGATATCCTGACAATCCCCTGCACATTGGCGTATCTCGTAATCGGTGCCACGGATACCGATGGTCGCGACCGCGGTGTTCATGCTGTAACTGCGGCGATTCTTCTTGCCTATCAGGCCCGAGATCGCCCGCAGGCCGCCCTTGATCAGGCTGAAGATACTGCGATCCTTCCTGGGTTTTTTCTGATAGCGGTATTTCTTGATCTGGAAGCGGCTGTTGGGACGCAGGGTGATGACGCCGCCATCGGTGAAATTAAGCTGCGCGAGGCTGTTGGGCCCGGTCGAGACGGTCTCGCCGGATCGCAGCCTGTCGCCCTTTTTCAACAGCCGGATCTGGCCTCCCGGGGTCGCGGCCATCGCCCGGCCCTCGACACGCTTGATCTTGCCGGCGGTCCTGGCCTCCACCGTCACCGGCGCGAGCGTGACGGACAACACGAATCCGGCCAGCACCAGACCGGTCAGGGTGAACCATCGAAAACTCAGGTCCAGGTTCATCAGAAACACTCCCCGGATTCATTGGCGGCCTCTTGATCGGCAGGGGTCTCGTCATGGTCCGATCCCTGGTCATCCGCATTGCCGCCATCATCGCTGCTATCGCCGCCATCCTCCTCATCATCGCTGCCGCCACCGCCCGGGGCCTGATCCGTGCCGGTATCGCCCGTGTCCCCGGTATCGCTGCCGCCATCGCCACCGTCCGTCCCGAGGGCCGGTTCCGTGCCCGTACCCGTCCCGGCACCCGCACCACCGGAGGCTGTATCGTCAAACAGCGTACCCGCCACCTGTCCCGGTGAGACCACCGGGGTATTGCTGAAGAAGGGATCGATCACCAGCACGATACCCGAGGTCATGACCGGCCCCAGGTTGTCCGGTTCCACCGCGAAGGCGGTCTGCAGGTTGCCGGTGCGCAGGCCGTCGATATTGTCGAAACCCCCGGCGGTCATGAAGACCACATTCTGGCTGGCGCCGGCACCGAAACCGACCGGGCCGTTCTGGCCGATAGTGATCATGCCCCTCTGATCGGCATTGCCGATCACCACCGTGGTGCCGCTGAACTTGTTGAACAGGCCGTTGGCACTGAGGTCCAGGCCACTGCGGACACCAGGCGCATTCTGTTCCACACCGATGGTCGCGGTCGGGTCGAAGGGCGCGAACTGCACCACCAGGTCCGGGTTGGGCTGGTTGACCGCGCCGAGCTGGCGGATCATCGCGCCCTGGTACAGCACATGGCTGGCATCGACGCCGTTGAAGGTCAGGTTCAGGTTGCCGATGTCCACCTGTCCGGGGGCGATGAAGGCCGCGTTCGGATCCGCGCTGAACGGCGGGATCGTGGTCCCCCGCAGGGCCGCCAGCATGACCGGATCGCCCTGGGCGCCGGACAGGCCGCCACCGACATTGAAGGTGCTGACCCCGGTGGTGATATTGCCACCCGCGCCCAGGAACAGGCCGTCGGCGCTGAGCGTGGCCGCATTGACCTGGTCATCGACATTGCCGCCGGCGGTCATGACGATATTGCCGGCGACCGCGTTCACGCCCCCGAAGAGTATGTTGCCGCCGGCCGAGAGATTGGTCAGACCGGTGGTCATGAAGCTGCGTCCGGCGACATTGACATGGCCACCCGCGCCAAAGGTCAGGCCGCTGGCGGCGATGTCGTTGTTCAGGGTGCCATCGCCACCAGTGACGATACTCACCTGGCCGAAGCTGCCGCCGCTGGAGGCGCCGATATTGAAGCTGGCCGGGGCCAGGAAGCCGTTATTGTTGATCCCCAGGGTATTGCCGGCCATGACCTGGGCCGGGTAGGCGACCGAGACCTGGGGCGTACGCGTGGTCAGCGACAGGCTGACCGGGTCATCGATGCTGACCTGGACCAGGCCGCCCGGGGCCGTGGCGTTGATGGGGATGGCCGTGCCGGAGCTATTGACTGGCCCGCCGGTGGTGACCGTGAACAGCACATTGCCAGAACCGGTACCGGCGTCCAGGTCGAACCCGCCCGTCGGGGTGATGCGGCTGGGGCCCATGCCCGTGGTATTGATCTCGACCGTGGCGTTACCGGAACCGGCGACATTCTCATAACGCTGGATGCCACTGACCGTGACCGGACCGGCGCCCCAGATCTTCAGGGCCACGTTGCCGGAGCCCGAACCCGGGGTATCCCGGACGGTGTTGTTGCCGATCAGGCTGACCGCGCCTGAGTTACGCGTGAAACTGCCGGTACCAAGAAAGATCCCGACATTGTTGTTGCCGCCAACCCCGGTCATGCTGATGGTGTTGTTGCCACTGACCGTAACATTGCGGGCCCTGTTGACAAAGACACCGATCTTCTCCCCGAAGACGATATCCGAAGCGGAAACGTTCACGGAGACATTCGCCGTGATACTCACATCCTTGGCCGAATCGACGAACACACCATCCGAAAGCGAATTGACACTGCTGTTGCCGGTGGCATTGATGGTCTGGGTGCCGCTGACCGTGACGGTACTGCCGGCGCCGGTGTTGACATTGAAAATGAACAGTCCCGCCTCGACTGAGGCACTGTTGCTGCCTCCGGCACTGGCGGTATACAGGTGAGTCCCGGCGACCGCAACATTGCCACCGATGTTGTTGATATTGAGTTTTGCCCCTGCCGTCGCATCGCTCGGATTGCCGATACCCGTATAGATATAATTGGCATTCATGCCAACATCACCGGTGACATTGCTTACGGTGAAAGAGGCCTCACCGCTGCCGCTGGTGCCGGTGGCGACAAGGTTGCCGGTACCGGTGACACTGACATTGCCGCCCACCCGGTCGATCCGGATCTGGGCCGAGCCATCACTGCCCGCAGGCCCGTTGGCCTGCATCGCCCAGTTGCCGCCCAGGGTAACATCGCCCCCGATCGAGCTGCCAAACCTGCCGATGGTCAAGGCCGCCGTCTGATTGCGAGCGCCGGTATTGACCGCCGTGAGCTGCCCCCCGCCGATGAGATTGGCATTGCCGCCGACGCCAAAGACATTGACCCGCGCCGAATTGAACCTCTGATGTGTGCTCCTGACGGTCAGGGGCGCGTTGACCTGCAGGTTGCGGCCCACCGGCTGGAACTGCAGCAGGGCCATGCCCCGCTGCAGGCCGCTGCCGAAGGAGGCGAAGGTCACGCCGCTGCCACTGGTCCTGACCGTGATCGGGCCGTTGACCGTGACATCGCGCCCGGCGCCGAGGTAGACCCCGGCAGCGCCGTCCGCGCTGGCGGTCAGGGCCCCACCACTGGTGATCAGCAGGTCGCCGGTGGTGCCGGAGGTCCCGGCGGCCAGGTTGATGACGGCGACATTGTCGCCCCCGGCGGTGATGGGATCGGCGTTGATGGCGCCATTGACGGTGATATGGGTCGGCGTCTTGACCCGCACCTCGGCCTTGCCGTTGGTGCCGATGGCGTATTTCTGGTTGCCGGACAGGGTCACCGGGCCCTGGGCGAAGACCTTGAGCCCCGCCGTGGCCGCGCTGCCGCCGCTGTAGTTGGTGGTGTAGGTGTGGGTGCCGGCGATGTTGACCGAGCCGGTGGCGCTGTTGCTGCCCAGGCCATTGCCGACCTGGATCCCGGCAAAGTTGAAGCTCGGCGAGCCACCACCCGAGGCGGTGGCCACATGGGTGCCGCTGATGGAGATATTGCGCCCGTCCAGGATCCGCAGCCCTGCCCGGCGGTTCGCGGCGTTGCCTTTGGTCTTGAAGGTGGTGTTGGCATTGATGAGCACGTCGGCAAACGGCGTCGGGGTACTGAGATCGACTTTGATCCGGGCCCGGGTGACAGCGCCCCCGCTGGCAGTGCCGCTCCAGTTGCCGCCAATGGTCACCAGCGGCGAATCGACATTGGTCGCGACCTTCAGGCCGACCCGCGCAGTACTGCTGGCGCCAGTGTTTACCGCGGACCCGGTATAGGTCCCGGCCACGGTGATATTGCCGGTGACGTTCTTGATACGCATGTCGGCCTGGGCATTGCCGCCGCCCCTGGCGGTATAATTGTAGCTGCCGTTGACATTGACCGCGCCGTTGATCCTGCCTGAGGCACCTGCGCCGCTACCGATCTTGAGATTGGCCCTCGCGGAACCTCCACCACTGGCGGTATAGGTGCTGCTGCCGCTCACATCCACCCGGTTGCCGGTGCCGGCCCCGACGCCGCCGATCTCCAGTACGGCCAGGGCCTGACCGGTGCCGGTGGCGGTGAACACCCGGTTGCCGCTGACCTTGACCTTGCCGCCAGTCCCGCGGATCTCGATCTCGGCCTCGGCATCGCCGCCGGAATTGGTGGCCAGGGCGGTGACAGGCCCCAGGAAACTGACATTGCCACCGACATTGTCGACCGTAATCTCCGCCTCGCCCTTCCTGGGATTGCTGTGCTGTGGGGGGGCAAAGGAGGCCGCGAGCAGGCCACTGCCGGAACCGATAGCCTTGGCGTTGAGCGCCCCGCTGACCTTGACGTTGCCACCGGCATTGAAGTTGATCAGCGCCGCCACCTCGCCGCTGGCGGTCAGGCTGGCCGCCGGGTCGATGGTGATGTCGTGACTGGCCGCCGGACCGGCGCGCAGGTCGATCTTGGCCCGGTTGATGCTGCTGGCGCCGACGCTGTCCAGGGCATCGACCTTGAGGGCGCCGCTGACGGTGATGTCATTGCCGCCGAACACCTGGGCGATGGCATCGCCGGTGCTGTTGACGGTGTAGGTCTGGTTGCCAGACAGGGTCACCGGCCCGCTGGCGAAGACCTTTACCCCGGCTTCTCCCGCACCACCTGCCAGGGTATGGGTCTGGGTACCACCGATGGAGACCACGCCGGTGGCGCTGCTGCTGCCCAGGGCCTTGCCGATCTGGATCCCCGCGAAACGCGCACCTGGGGCACCCGAGAGATTGGCCACGCTGACAAGATTGCCGCCTATGGTCACATTGCCCGGCGCCAGCGCCAGCAGTCCGACCCGGCCGAAACCGGAACCGCTGATGGTGGCATTCAGGTTGACATTGGCATCGACGGCGCCACCACCCAGGGCATCCAGTTCGAAGCCCCCGACCATGAAACCGCCACCCGTAGAGGTGGCGTTGACATTGTGACTGCCGCGCAGGGTGATGCTGGAACCGGTGAAATTCTTGACCTCGATACCCGCGGCGACCCCGGGACTGGCACTGCTGCCACCCCCTTTCCCCTGGGCGGAATAGGCAAACACATCCCCCACCGCGCCGATGATGATGTTGCCGCTGATCGTATCCAGGGCGATCCCGGCCCCGGCCGACTGTGGCGCGCCGGCGAAGGTCCCAGAACTGGCGGTGAAGGTCTGGTTGCTGGCGATGGTGACATTGCCGATCAGCCGCTCCACATTGATCGAGGCATCGGCGCTGTTGTTGGTCCCAAGGGCAAAGCCGGCGTTGGCCAGCAGGGTGTTGTTGCCAGTGACCGAGACATTGCCATTGTTGACCGGTCCCAGACTGCTACCAAAACCGATACCCGCCCCGGCCTGGTCACCGGCCTTCCCGGTCAGGGTATTGTTGCCGGTGATGCTGGCGCCGCCCTGGAAGGAATGAATGAACAGATCGGCCCGGGCGCTGCCGCCGGGGTTGGCCGACAGGGCGGTCAGCACATTGTTGCCGGTGATGGCGACATGACCAACGTTCATCCCATTGATGCCGAGGGTGGCCAGGGCCTTGCCGCCACTGTTGCTCGTGCTTGCCGCTGCGTTGATATTCCCGGGAATGGCAACAGACAGGTTCGAGGCGCCAATGCTGTCCTGCTGCACGAAGACGCCGGCCTGAACATTATTCGCTCCAGTGGCGGTGATGTTATGGGTGCCATTGATCACGATGGAGGGTGATGGACTGGCGCCAACATTCATGATGCTGATGCCGGCCTTCATCGGGCTGCCGATCAGGGTTGCACCGGTCAAGGTATAGGTCATCACATCCGCGGGATTGCCGATGACGACATTGCCCTTGACACCATCCACGGTGATGCCCGCCTGGTGCTGGCCATTGCCGCCGCTGGCCGTAAAACTGTTGTTGCCGGTGATACTGACATCGCCGGTGCCGGTGCCGACGAAGAGCCTGGCGCTGGCCTGGCCGGCGCCGGCATTGTGGCTGAAGCGGTTGTCGCCGCTGATGACGACACCGCCGCTGAAGGCGTTGACCATCAACGAGGCGCCACCCCCGTTACCATTGGCGGTGAAGACATTGTTGCCGGAGATCGTCACCAGGCCGGGGAGGTTGTTCTGTACGAAGCCCACGGCCCGGGCAAGGTTCGACGAGGCGCTGGCGGAGACGGTGAAGGCCCCGTTGAGATTCACGCCATTGGCAATATTGCGGATGCCAAACGAGGCCGTGGCCGAAGCCGTCCCGCCATTGCCGGCCTGAATGGTGACGGGGGCCGCCACCGTGAGCGAGCCACCCACGTTGCTGATATCGAGCCTGGCCAGCGACTGGGAAGTGGCGCCGGACGATGCGGAGATGTTCAGTGCGCCGTTCAGGGCCACGTTGCCGCCGATGGCGCTGATCGACATCACCGCGGACGTGGTGCTGCCGCTGCCCTGAGCCTGTATCGAAACCGTGTTGTTGATGGTGACGTTTCCGCCAACATTGCGGATATCCAGCTTGGCCTTGCCCGAACCCGAGCCACTGCGGTTGCTGACGCTGACCGGCCCATTCAGGGTCACATCGCCACCGGCTGAGAGGATACGGAGGGTGGCGGTACTCCCGGCCGAGCTGCCCGCATTGACGCTGACCGCGCCAGTGACCGTGATCGCGCCGGTGTTCGCCCTCAGGGTGATGCTGGCACTGGATGTGGCGCTTGCGCTCAGGGTATTCGCGGTGATCGATCCACTGGCCGACAGGCTCATCGTGCCCAGACCGCCGATGCTGTTCTGGGCGGAGAAGTTGGCTACGGTGATATTGCCGGCGGCGGTGACATGGAGATTCGTAGCGCTGACATTCCCCAGCGAGACATCACCCGTGGCGATACCGCCACTGGCGGTGAAAGTGTTGTCCAGCAGGATGCTGTCATTGGCATCGACCATGGTGATGGCGCCGTTGCCGGAACCCGAACCCCTGGTGAAGAAGGAACTGCTGATGGTGCCGATGCCCAGGGTCAGGGCGCCACCGCTGCCGGAGGCGTTCTGACCGTTGAGGACGTTATCGGCCAGGTTGTTGATGGTGATGCTGCGGCTGGCCACCACCTGTACCGAGGCGCCACCTTGCAACTGGCCCTCGATGAAGTTCTCGAAAATGATATTGCTGGCGGCGGCGCCAGTACCATTGGCGATGATCAGGTCGGTCGGGTCAATGATGAGCTTGCCGCCCTTGCCGATCACGATCCCGCCGCGCAGGCTGAGGGCGCCATGACCGCTGACCTCCACCAGGCCGCCTGTCTCGGGACCCGTGGCCGTGATCCGTGCCTCCTCCCGGACCTTCAGGTCCCCCTCGGCCACCACCCGCACGCTGCCTCCGCTGGCCTCACCATCGGCATGGATGGCGCCGGTCTGCTCGATATTGCCGCTGGCATGGATGCTGACCTCGCCACCGTCGGCGCCGCTGCCCTGCGCTGCCGAGACATCCAGGGTGCCGCCATTGGCGATGTCACCGCCAGCGGCCCCGAGCACGATCCTGCCGCCGGCGGTGGAGATGCTGCGCGCCTGCACCAGGCCCTGCTGGTTGACCGCGGTGCCGATCAGGCCCTCGGCGACCTTCGCGGTCATGATCACGCGGCCGCCATCGGCGAACAGCGCGCCGCTGTTCTCGACCCCGGCCAGTTCCGTCACCGTGGCCTCGTCGACCACGTAGCTGACCAGACCGGTACCGTTCACATCCAGGGTCATGCGGCTGCCGGCGCCCAGGGCGACCGTACCCAGGCGGGCGCTGATGACCCCGGTGTTCTTGGTATAGTCACCGGCCAGCACCACGAAGCCGTTTTCGCGGGCCTGGATCACGCCCTCGTTGATGACCTCGCCACGCACCTCCATGTCCGGCAGCTTGACGAACTCGTAGTTGCCGGCCATGAAGTCATCGTTGTCGATGTCCAGGGTGGTGGCGACCAGGCCGCCGACATCGACATGCGCGCCGGGGCCGAAATAGACCCCGTGCGGATTGACCAGGAACACGCGCCCATTGGCGCTGAGGTGGCCGAGGATACTGGACTGGTCGGGGCCGACCACCCGGTTGAGGATCACCGAGGAGGTCTGGGGCTGGAAGAACTCGACGAATTCATGCGCACCGACGGAGAACCGCCGCCAGTCGATGATGGCCGACTGGCTGGACTGGACGATGTTCGTGGTATTGGCGTCGGGACGGCTGATCGCGGCGCTGCCGGCGACCACGGACTCGCCAGCGGGACCGGCGAGCGCGATACCCGGCGCCAGAGCCGACCAGATCAGCGGATGCCCCAGGACGCCCCTGATGTCCCGGCACAGACGCTTCAGTTGATGACACTCCATCCTTGCCATTGATGATTCCTGTTCAGGCTGGCAATGCTTTTATTCGTACAAGTACAGCATACGGGACCTGAATGGACAAGCTCTCAGTGCCCGGCCGATGAACTGACGCCCAAGTCCATGCAGATTCCACGCCAGATGTGTTGCTGGCGGGTCAATGGCATCGCTCGGGTCTCATGCCATCCGCCAGCGGCACCCACCACCGTAACGGATGAAACGCCGGAAAGGCGGTCCTGGCCTCAGTATTGGGCACTCAGACCGGCCCAGATGCGGACACCGTCGCGGTGGTCGCTGGGCTCGCGGGGATTGGTCGGGGTGGTCAGTTCCAGGTCCAGGGCGTAGTCCGGAGTGACATGAACCGTCGCCCCCACCCCGACACCGGTGAGGGCCTCGGTCTTGCTCTCGCCGAAGACGGGTTCCTTGCGATACACGGCACCGGCATCGAAAAAGACCCGGGCCTCGATGGGCATGGTGGGATGGAAACGCAGTGGATGCTGGAATTCGATGGTGCCGGTTGCCCCGGCGTCACCACCAAGCTCGCCACTGGCGAAGGCGCGCACCGAGTTGCGGCCGCCGATGCGGTAGCGCTCCAGGTCCGGCAGGGGATCGATGGAATACGCGCCCTGGGCGCGCAGCAACAGACTCCAGCCCATGCCGATCCGGCGCAGGTGCAGGGCATCGACCTGCAACAGGCCGGCCTCGCGTGACTCGCGCACGTCATCGAAATTGGGCTGGCGACGGAAATTGGTGATGAAGACCCCGGACAGGGTGCTGTAGCCCTTGCCATCGGCATAGACGTGATTCCACAGGGCCGACAGTTCCAGCAGCACGATATCGGTGCGCGCGACGTCGGGCGACGGGGTGGTCAGGCCGGTGCCCTTCTGCCGGGTGTCGGTGCGCGACAGACCCGCGCCCAGGACCAGGCGGTCATTGTAGCTGCGGATCAGCGGGTGGGTCAGATTGATGGAGAAGCGCGTGCCGGCGCCCTTCAGGCTCGAACCGGAAAAGGCCGAGCCGATCACGCCGGTATCCACCTTGTAGATGTTGCGCGAGCCGCTGAAGGCCAGGCGCGTGCCCAGGCTGTTGACGGGGAGGCTGTAATCGATCTGCAGGAAATCCAGTTGATCGGCCTTTGCATGCATCACGAAGATGCCCAGCTGGTCACCCCGGCGGGTAGGATTGTTGATCAGGAAATTGCCGCTCAGGCGCCATTCTCCCACCGAGCGCAGGCCGTAATTGTTGAACTGGGCCTGGGCCTGCAAACGATCCTCCTCACTCTCGATGAGGATATCGGAATGGCCATAGTCCGCGCCGGGCATGACCACCGAGCGGGCCGTCAGGCCGGGAAAATCGTTCAGGGAGATCAAGGCCTGTTCCAGGGACTTGCCCAGCAATACCTCGCCGGGCACGAGCTGGCGCAGCTGCCGACTCAGAAAGGCATCACTGTAGCTCTGGTTGCCCTGGAAACGGAGTTTGCCCAGGCGCCCCTCGATGACCTCGAAGCGTACCGTACCCGAGTTCACCTCCTGTGCCGGCACGGTAACGGAGGCGAGCAGAAAACCCTTGCGGCGATAATAGCTGGTGAGAACGTCGGCGACGCCGTAGATCTCCAGCAGGGTCAGCTTGCGCCCCTGGTAGCTGGAGATGACGCCGAGCAACTCGGCCGTGGGAATGGCGGTATTGCCGCTGATCTCGAAGTGCCGGATCAGGATCCCGGGTCCCCCCTCGGGCACCCTGGGAATGGCCGGAACAGGCGCGGCCGGTAGTCCCGGTGCCGGGGAAACAGGCCGGAGCGCGCGTTCCCCGGGCAGGGTCTTCTGCACCTGGCCCGGGCTGATCCCGGCGGCGACGGCGATGCCGGCGTAGCCCAATACGAATGCACTGAAGATGCCTGTCGCTGTCTTGCGCATGCCCGTGCGCACCCCTCCGCTCACTGGTAAAACATTCACCAGTAGTAATTATTACATAAAAATCACCAAGATGCCCAAATTTATTAAGGTCAACTATAGCCAATGGCCGTGCATGTCCAGGCTGGGACCGAGCTTATTCGGCCAGGGCCTGGCCTGCAAGTGCTTTGTCCTTCCCTGCCTCGAGCGGTTCGCTATAGGAACAATCCTTCTGCGGGCAGACCTTCTCCGCGCCCCGGCGCCTGGTGGTCTTGAGGGTCAGGATGGGCCAGTCGCAGTCGGGACAGGGCTCGCTGAGGGGCTCGTTCCAGGTGGCATAATCGCATTCGGGATAGGTGGAACAGGAATAGAAGACCTTGCCCCGCCGGGATTTGCGCTTGAACAGCTTGCCCTTGCCGCACTGGGGACAGGTGACCCCGGTGTCGGTGGGTTTTTCCAGCGGCTCGATGAAGCGGCAGTCGGGATAGGCGCTGCAACCGATGAACTTGCCATAGCGACCCTCGCGGATGATCAGGTCGCTGCCACAGTCGGGGCATTCCCGCCCTTCCACCACCTCGGGTTCGACGGCCTCGCCATCGTCGTTCAGGTTGCGGGTGTAATCACACTCGGGGAAACCCGTGCAGCCGATGAAACGGCCACGCCGGCCCAGGCGGATGGAGAGCTGCTTGCCACACTTGGGACAGTTCTCGTCGATGCGTTCCTGGGTCACATCCTCACGCCTGACGGTCTCGTCCTTGAGCTTCACCCGCTCGTGGAACTTGCCCCAGAATTCCTCCATCAGCGGCACCCAGCCACGCTCGCCGCGCGAGACCTCGTCGAGTTCGTCCTCCAGGTGGGCGGTGAAATCGTAATCGACATAGTCCGAGAAGTGTTCGGTCAGGAACTTGTTGACCACCCGGCCGACATCGGTGGGATAAAAGCGTTTCTTGACCAGTTCCACGTACTCCCGGTTCTGCAGGGTGGAGATGATCGAGGCATAGGTCGAGGGCCTGCCGATGCCATATTCCTCCAGTGTCTTGACCAGGCTGGCCTCGGTATAGCGTGGCGGTGGCTCGGTAAAGTGCTGCTCGTCGCGAATGCCCTTCAACTCGACCCTGTCACCCTGTGCCAGGGGTGGCAGCATCCTCTCCTGCTGCTCGCCGCCGTCGTCGCTGCCCTCGAGATAAACGGCCATGAAACCCGGCTTCGCGATCGACGATCCGGTGGCGCGAAAGACGATGTCATCGCCACAGGCCAGATCGGCGCCCACGGTGTCGATCACCGCATCGACCATCTGGCTGGCGACGGTGCGTTTCCAGATCAGGTCATAGAGCTTGAACTGCTCGGCATTGAGGTGCTGCTTCAGATGCAGCGGCGCGCGCATGGACGAGGTCGGACGGATGGCCTCGTGCGCCTCCTGGGCGTTCTTGGACTTGGTCCTGAACTGGCGCGGGCTGGCCGGTACATTCTCCTCGCCATAGCGTTTGCCGATCATCTGGCGCAGCTCGTCCACGGCCTCGGCCGCCAGGCTGACCGAATCGGTACGCATATAGGTGATGAGACCCAGGGTCTCGCCGCCGATGTCCAGCCCTTCATAGAGCTGCTGGGCGATGCGCATGGTGCGCTGGGCGGTGAAACCCAGCTTGCGCACCGCCTCCTGCTGCAGGGTAGAGGTGATGAAGGGCGGCGCCGGCTTGCGCTTGCGCTGTTTTTTCTCGATCCGGCTGACCGTCAGCCAGCCGCCGGCGGCCTCCAGGGCCGCCTGCCGGACCTCGGCCGCATGCCCGCCGTCGGTGATGCTGAACTGCTGGATCTTCTCGCCCCGGTACCGGCTCAGCCTGGCGCCGAAATCCGCTCCGGCATGGCTGACATCGGCCTCGATGGTCCAGTATTCCCGGGGCTTGAAGGCCTCGATCTCCTCCTCGCGCTCGCAGATCATGCGCAGCGCGGGACTCTGCACGCGCCCGGCCGACAGTCCGCGGCGGATCTTGCGCCACAACAGCGGTGAAAGATTGAAACCGACCAGGTAATCCAGCGCCCGGCGGGCCTGCTGGGCGTTGATCAGGTCCGGCGACAGCTCGCGCGGATGGGCGATGGCCTCCTGTACCGCGCGCTGGGTGATCTCGTGAAACACCACCCGGTAAACGGGCTTGTCCTTGAGCAGATTGCGCTCTGACAGGATCTCCTTCAGGTGCCAGGAGATGGCCTCGCCCTCGCGATCCGGATCAGTCGCCATGTACAGGGCATCGGCCTTCTTGATGGCCTTGATGATGGCCTCGACATGACGGGCATTCTTGTCGATCAGCTCATAGTGCATCTCGAAGCCGTGCTCGGGATCGACCGCGCCTTCCTTGGGGCGCAGGTCGCGCACGTGACCATAGGACGCCAGCACCTCGAAATCACGACCCAGGTACTTCTTGATGGTCTTGGACTTCGCCGGGGATTCTACTATCAGGAGATTTTTTGCCATGATCTGTCGGCTCTGCTGGACGGGGGCGGGGCTTGCGGGGTACCGGGGCTGCGCGGATCGCGCTGTCAGTGCAGCGCGCCACCCATTTCGTCCATGACCAGGTCTTCCATCCAGATGAAGGCCTCTTCCTGGCCCGGCTGGTTGAACAGGACCATCAGCACCACCCATTTCAGCTGGTCCAGGTCGATCTCGTCGGTCTCCAGCGCCATCAGCCGGTCGATCACCAGTTCCCGGCCCATCGGATCGAGGATCCCGGCCTGCTCCAGGAACATCAGGAAGCCCCGGCTCTCCAGGTCTATCTTACGTATCTCCAACTCGGCATAGACACGCGTGGCCTGCCTGGCGGCATCGGTATTGAGCCTGATCCCCGGCTGTCCGGAGAGACCTTCCAGCCAGTCGAAGGCCTTGCCTATCTGGTGGGCGTCGAAGCCAGCATCGCTCAGCTGGCTGCGCAGGGTATCGTGATCCATTCCGGGCTGGAGGTCATCATCCTCCATGTAGTTCTCGAACATATAGATGAGTACATCCAGAACGGTCTGCTTCATTTCTACCCCTGACTCAGGCGCGGGTATAGGTTCCACCGGGTTGCGAAACCACCTCACCACGCAATTCCAATAATAACAGCATGGAGGAAACGACGTTGGCCGTCAATCCGGTTGCCGCGACCAGGGCATCGATGCCAAGCGGATCGTGGCCCAGCTCCCGCAGCAGGGTGTGATAGTCCTCGTCCGCCACTTCATCCGCGACCACGGCCTGCTCCGGCGCCGCTCCGGGATCGGTCTGTTCCATCACCTGGCGGGTCAGCGATCCAACCTGCCGGAGGATATCGTCCGCCGTCTCCACCAGGGTCGCGCCGGCGCGGATCAGGGCATGGCAGCCCCGCGACAGCGGGCTGTGTATGGAACCCGGGATGGCGAACACCTCCCGCCCCTGCTCCAGGGCCAGACGGGCCGTGATCAGGGAACCGCTGCGGGGCGCGGCCTCCACCACCAGCGTACCGACGCTGAGACCACTGATGATGCGGTTGCGTCGTGGAAAATTGGCGGGCACGACCCGTGTTCCCGGTGGAAATTCGGTCACCAGGACCCCCCGTTCGAGGATCCCGGTGGCCAGTTCGCGGTGGCTCGCCGGATAGATCCGATCCGGACCTGAGCCCATGACCGCCAGGGTCGGCGCCCCGGCCGCCAGCGCGCCGCGATGCGCGGCGGCGTCGATGCCCAGGGCCAGGCCACTGTCGATCACGAAGCCGGTGGAAGCCAGGTGGCGGGCGAATTCGCGCGCATTGCGTTCCCCCCCGCTGGTGGGATTGCGACTGCCGACGATGGCCAGTTGCGGTTCCCTGAGGAGGGCGGGATCGCCGCGCAGGAACAGTACCGGCGGTGGATCCGCGATGCCGGCGAGCAGGGGAGGATAGCCAGGATCGGCCAGGGTCAGGATATGGGCGTCCGCTTGCCGCAACCACTCCAGATCGGCCTCGATCAGTGACCAGTCGGGCTCACGCAGCCAGGTCAGGGCCTGTTCCGGCAGGCCTTCCGCCAGCCGGTGCAGGGTTTCGGGGACGAACAGCGCGGCGGGATCGTCGCAGGTATCGAGCAGTTGCCGGCAACGTCTGGCGCCGATCCCCGGCGCCCGCACCAGGGCCAGCCAGTATTTCAGCGATGCCGGGTCCGCTGCGGCTGTCATCCCTGACCCTCCCGGCGCGATCTCAGGGATTGCGTACGCTGTCGTGGATGTGAACCGGCCGGCTGATCTGCATGATCAAGGCATAGCTGATGCGGTCAAAGCTGCGGAACACCATCAGTTCCCCGATCCGTTCCTCCGGCAGTTCCACATCGACCCCGCCATAGCGCCGCTTGGTCAGGGCATGCCAGTTCTCGCGCACGTCGTTGACGATATGGGTCAGGGCGCTGTCGATGGCGCCGCTATCCTCATGCTGGAAGTGGATGCGCCCGGCTTCATGTTCCTGTTCCTGGCGCTTGCGGGTCTTTTCGTCCGGCTCGGTGCCGATCCGGTCCCTGACCATGGCGCCGCTCTGGAAGATCGCGAGTACCGTTCCCTGGTCTAGCCCGTCATTGCCACCCTTGTTCAAGACCACGATCTGGTACTGACCGATCTGGGAGACCCCATCGACGACCGCGATGATGCTGCCATCGATCCCGGCGGCCGGGGCATGGGGGACGAAATAGGGGATGGGCTCCTGGGTCAGGGGCAGCAGGCGATCACCGATCAGTACCTCGCGCTCGGCGCGGGTCACCACCAGCGAGGCGGGATCCCCGGTTTTCTCGACGCTGGCATCGGCGACGAACAAGGCCTCATAGCCCAGGATATCGTCCTTGGCGGCGCCGGGATTGCGATAGACCTCGCCAGGACGATAGACGCCATAGGCGGTATCGCGGTCCTTGGCGTCGAGACTGCGCACATAGATCTTGTTGCCACTGCCGGCAACCAGGTGCTCGTCATAACTGGCCACCACATAGGGCGCGGCGTCCAGTTGCTCCTTGGTCACCACCCGCGGGCGGCTCAGGAACTGCTGGATGGCGTCCAGCGGGATCGGCTTGATGGCCTCATCGTGGCTGTATTCACGTACGCTCGGCGAGAGCTTGATGTCGCGCCCGTTGCGCATGCCGCCGCCACGCTGGAGGGTCAGCACGGGCTGGCCGTTGACATACTCCAGCGCAATCACGTCACCGGGATAGATCCAGTGCGGATCCTCGATCTGGGGATTGATATGCCAGATCTCCGGCCAGCGCCAGGGCTTCTCCAGGAAACGCCCGGAGATATCCCAAAGGGTGTCCCCCTTGACCACCACGTAGCGATCCGGATGATTGGGGTTCAGCTTTACGACATCGGCGGCGAGCGGGAGCGCGAACAACAACAGAACGAGTCCGATGAGATTTTTTGCTGTCATATCATAGTCCTTAGGACAACTGTTTAACGTAGTTTAGCAAAAATTTCAGGGAAAAATGAAGCCATTCCCCCCCTGTTCCCTGAAATTCATTGGTTGACTGCCGGAATTGCGTTATTATCAGTACCTTAGATAAACAGATTTTTTTGCGAGACGAGCCGTTCCGTATGGCGATCCTGGAAATACTGCACTATCCCGACCCACGGCTGCGCAACAAGGCCACCCCGGTGGAAACGGTCGATGAGAGCATCCGCCAACTCGGCGCGGACATGCTGGAGACCATGTACGCCGCCCCGGGGATCGGTCTGGCGGCAACCCAGGTCAACATCCACAAACGCCTGCTGGTGGTGGATGTCTCGGAGAACAAGGAAAGTCCGCTGTGCCTGATCAACCCCCGGATCCTGTCCAGCGAGGGCAGCGAGGAGATGGAGGAGGGCTGCCTGTCGGTACCGGGTATCTACGAAACCGTGCAGCGCGCCGAGCACATCCGTTTCCGCGCCCTGAACCTGGAGGGTGAGGTGTTTGAAATGCAGGTCGAAGGTCTCCTGGCGGTATGCATACAACACGAGATCGACCACCTGGATGGCAAACTGTTCGTGGACTATCTGTCCCCACTGAAGCAACGCCGCATCCGCAAGAAGCTGGAGAAACACCAGCGCCAGAATCTGTGACGCCTGGTCCCGGCCATCCATGGCGGCGGACCCTTTGACACCCCGACGGACACCATGAACCCGACACGAAAACGACTGGTCTTCGCCGGCACGCCAGAATTCGCCGCACGCTGCCTGGAAGCACTGATCCGGCAGGGGGGACATGACATCGTGGGCGTCTATACCCAGCCCGACCGGCGCGCCGGCAGGGGCCGCAGGCCCCGACCCTCGGCGGTCAAGGAACTGGCCCTGGGGCATGGCCTGGAACTGTACCAGCCTCCGGGCCTGCGCGATACGGAGACCCGGGAGGTACTGGCCGCGCTACGCCCGGACCTGATGATCGTGGTCGCCTACGGCCTGCTGCTGCCGCAGGCGGTCCTGGATATTCCCCGCCGGGGCTGCGTCAACGTCCATGCCTCGCTGCTGCCCCGCTGGCGGGGGGCGGCGCCGATAGAGCGCGCCCTGCAGGCCGGTGACCGCGAGACCGGGATCAGCCTGATGCGCATGGAGATCGGCCTCGATACCGGTCCGGTGCTGAGCCAGCGCAGTATGCCCATCGAGGACCATGACACCGCCGCCAGCCTGCATCGACGCCTGGCCGCGCTGGGTGCGGAGACCCTGCTGGAGAACCTGGATGACATCCTTGCCGATCGCTGCCCGGCCCGTCCCCAGGACGAGGCGCTGGCCACCTATGCCGACAAGATCAGCAAGCAGGAAGCCGCCATCGACTGGAGCCGCAGCGCCATCGAGATCGGCCGCGATATCCGTGCCTTCAACCCGCGACCGATCGCCCATACCCGCTTGCAGGGCCAGGACATGCGCATCTGGGAAGCCCGGCCACTGAGCGCCGAATGCCGGACCCCGCCCGGCACGGTGATCGCCTGCACCACGGCCGGGATCGATGTCGCCGCCGCCGACGGCGTTGTCCGTATCACGCGCCTGCAGTTACCGGGCAGGAAACCCGTGGCGGTGCGTGATTTCCTCAATGCCCATCCCGATTTTTTCAGTGCCCGCTGACCGCTCCATGGATGCCCGCGCCATCGCCGCCCGCGCCATCGCCGCCGTCAGCACCGGTCGCTCGCTGGATAGCAGCCTGGCCCCGCTGGCCCGGCTCACCGAATCCAGGGACCGCGCCCATGCGCGCGAACTCTGCTATGGCGTGCTGCGCTGGCAGCCGCAGTTGAGTTCGCTGCTGGAAGGACTGCTGGAACGACCCTTGCGCGGCAAGGATGGCGATGTTCAGGCGCTGCTGCTGATCGGGCTGTATCAGATCCTGCATCTCGACACCCCCGCCCATGCCGTGGTCTCGGCCACCGCCGGGGCCGGACGCGGCTTGCGCAAAGCCTGGAGCGTCGGCCTGATCAATGCGGTGCTGCGCCGCGCCATCAGGGAACAGGATGCCCTGCGCGAGGCGTGCCGGCAATCAGAAACCTGCCATTACGCCCACCCCGGCTGGCTGTTGCGCCGACTGCGCCGGGACTGGCCCGACGACTGGCAGGCGATCGCGGCCGCGAACAACCGCCGGGCGCCGATGACCCTGCGCGTGAATGCGCGCCAGCACCAGCGTGAGGATTACCTGCAACGTCTCGCCGCCAGCGGTATCGCCGCCGCCCCGGCGCCGCACACCCGCCACGGCATCACCCTGGCCCGGGCGCTGGATGTGGACCGCCTGCCGGGCTTTGCCACGGGCGCGGTCTCGGTCCAGGATGCCGCCGCCCAGGCCGTGGCCCCACTGCTGGACCTGCGCCCGGGACTGGAGGTCCTGGATGCCTGTGCCGCCCCCGGTGGCAAGAGCGCCCATATCCTGGAGTCGGAACCGGAACTGCGGCGGCTCCTGGCCCTGGATCCGGATGCAGGTCGCATGCAACGCCTCGAAGAAACCCTGAAGCGTCTGGGCCTGGATGCCGAGACCCGCCTCGGTGACGCCACGCGGCCCGGGGAATGGGCCGCCGGCGAGGACTTCGACCGGATCCTCATCGATGCGCCTTGCTCCGGCACCGGGGTCATCCGCCGTCACCCCGACATCAAGCTGCTGCGCAGGAGTGGGGATATTGCTACCCTTGCGGCACGCCAGCGGCGCCTGGTCCTGGCCCTCTGGCCCCTGCTGCGGGCAGGAGGCAGGATGGTCTATGCAAGCTGCTCGGTATTGGCGGAGGAAAACGACCGCATGATCGCGGGCCTGCTCACCTGCCTGCCCGGCGCCAGCCTGCCACCGCTGGCGCCGGAGTATGGTCACGAGCGCGATTATGGCCGCCAGGTATTACCGGGGGAATCCGATCGGGATGGCTTCTATTACTGTGCTATCGACAAGCGGGGCTAGTCCGGCCTTGCCCGCCCGCGTCATCGCCATCATGCGCCTGGCGGGCCTGTGGGCCTGCCTCCTGTGGCTGGGCTGCCGCCCGGCCATGGGTGGAGAGATCCGCATCGATCACGTCACCATCCATCTGCGAAACGGCGTCTACATGCTCAATGCCTCACTCGATTACGACCTCGGCGCGGAGGCCCTCAAGGCCTTGCGCAGCGGTGTGCCGCTGACCTTCGCCATGACCATCAAGGTCGTGCGCAAGCGCCGTTACCTGTGGGATGAGACGGTCAGCCGCCTGCGCCAGGACTATCGCATCGCCTACCATGCCCTCAGTCAGCGCTACCTGGTCAGCAATCTGACCCTGGGGACCCAGGAGAGCTTCCACGACCTGGACCAGGCCCTGCTGGCCCTGGGTCATATCCAGTCCCTGCCGGTGATCGAGCAGGAACGCCTGCCCGATCCCCACGGTCACGTGGTCGAGATGAGGCTGGCCCTGGCCACCGAAAGCCTGCCGGCGCCGCTGCAGCCCATCGCCTATCTGTCCCCGCAATGGTGGCTGTCCAGCCCCTGGCACAGCGAGGCCCTGGCGCCATGAAGCAACGCGCCAAGGTCCTGCTCGGGGTGTCGGTCCTGTGCCTGTTGTTGCTCACGTCCCTGTTCCTGATGGGAGGCGCGACCCAGAATTCCGCCCAGTTCGGTCGCCTGTACATCCCCCTGCTGCTGCTGAACGCCACCGGACTGATCATCCTCATCACCCTCATCGGCGCCAACATCCGCCGCCTGATCCATCAGCTGCGCAGCGGTACCCCGGGGGCCAAGCTGACCCGCCGGCTGGTGAAGATGTTCATCATCATGGCCGTGATCCCGGTCACCATCGTCTATGCCTTCTCCCTGGATTTCCTGCGCCAGGGCATCGACAGCTGGTTCGATGTGCGCATCGGCCAGGCCCTGACGGATTCCATGCAGTTGAGCCGCGACGCCCTGGACCTGCGCATGCGCGAGCTGCTGCGCCAGACCACGCAGATGGCCGAGGAGCTCGACCAGCCGGGGCAGTCCATCAGCCCCTTGAACCTGGAACAACTGCATAATCCGGGCAGTACCCTGGTGGTCAATACCTATCCAGCCGGCTACAACCTGGATACCATGCGCGATCGCAGCGGCGCCGAGGAACTGGCGCTGATGTCGATCAAGGGCCGCATGATCGCCTCCAGCAGCAGCGAGACGAATATCGTCCCCAATTCCCCCGACGAGACCATCCTCCTGCAACTGCAGCAAGGCAGCAACTATATCGCCCTGGACCCACTGGCGGACAAACGCCTGGTGGTGCGGGTGGTGGTGCGGGTTCCGGGGCAGAAGGATGCCTCCGGCAACGCCATGATCCTGCAGGCGATCTATCCCATCAGCTCGGACATGAACGAACAGGCCGAGACGGTGCAGGCGGCCTTCGCCGAATACCAGGAACTCTCCTATCTGCGCGAGCAGCTCAAGATCAGCTTTACCATGACCCTGACCCTGGTACTGCTGTCGACGGTGCTGGCGGCGGTGTGGGCGGCCTTCTATACCGCCCGTCGGCTGACCGCGCCGATCCTGGACCTGGCGGCCGGTACCGCGGCGGTGGCCGAGGGAGAATACGAGACCACCATCCAGGTCAGTTCCCAGGACGACCTCGGCTTCCTGGTCAAGTCCTTCAACCAGATGACCCGCAAGATCGCCCAGGCCCGGGACGAGATCCGCCGCAGCCGGGACCATCTGGAGAACCAGCGCGCCTACCTCGAGGCCGTACTCGACCGCCTCTCCTCCGGCGTTCTGACCCTGGGCCGTGGACATCGCATCCGCACCGCCAACCCCAGCGTGGCGCAGATCCTGAGGGTTCCGCTGGCCGAGATCATCGGTCGCACCCTGCATGAGATCAGCGGCCGCTTCCCGCATCTGGAGGCCTTCGAAACGGCCATCGTCCCGCATCTGGATGAGCACACGGGCGATTGGCAACAACAGCTGGAGCTGTTCGGCAGTGGCGGGCACCAGGTACTGATGTGCCGTGGCACCGCGCTTGTGGACAGCGACCGCGAGGACACCGATCACGTCATCGTCTTCGATGACATCACCGCCCTGTTGCGGGGCCAGCGCGATGCCGCCTGGAGCGAGGTCGCCCGACGCCTGGCGCACGAGATCAAGAACCCGCTGACCCCCATACAGCTGTCGGCGGAACGGCTGCGCCACAAATACCTGCACAGCATGCCGGCGCGGGATGCCGAGGTCCTGGACCGCCTGACCCATACCATCGTGCAACAGGTCGAGACCATGAAGGTGATGGTCAACACCTTCTCCGACTATGCCCGCAGCCCACGTATCCAGCCCCAGCCCCTGGCCCTGAACGATCTGGTCAACGAGGTCGTCGACCTGTTCCGCAACGTCGATCCGAAGGCCGCCGTCGTTACCGATCTGGCCGCTGACCTGCCGCCCCTGCAGGCGGACCCGGCGCGCCTGCGGCAGGTGTTGAACAACCTGATCAAGAATGCCCTGGAAGCGGTCGGTGACGGGACGCCATGGGTCAGGATCAGCAGCAGGATGCTGGCGGACGCGGCCGCGGCCGTGGTCGAGCTGCGCATCGAGGACCGCGGACCGGGCATCGAGGAAGAACTGCTGGGACGTATCTTCGAGCCCTATGTCACCAGCAAGGCCCGGGGCACCGGCCTGGGACTGGCCATCGTCAAGAAGATCATCGAGGAGCACGGTGGCGTGGTATGGCTGGAAAACCGGGCACAGGGGGGCGCCTGCGCGGTGATCCAGCTACCGGTCCCGGGCATGACCAGCACCACCACAGCGACAGACGAGGAGGCCGTATGACAGGGCCACATATCCTGATAGTGGACGATGAACCGGACATCCGTTCGGTATTGCGGGAGATCCTCGATGACGAGGGTTACCAGACCGCCCTGGCCGCGAATGCCGAGGAGGCGCGCGAGGCGCGCCGCAACCAGCGCCCGGACCTGATCCTGCTGGATATCTGGATGCCCGGCGAGGATGGCATCAGCCTGCTCAAGGACTGGGCCGGCAATGAGGGCCTGGACTGCCCGGTGGTGATGATGTCCGGGCACGGCACGGTCGAGACCGCGGTCGAGGCCACCCGCCTGGGGGCCTATGACTTCATCGAAAAACCCCTGTCCATGGCCAAGCTGCTGGTCACCGTACAGCGCGCCCTGGAGACCCACCAGCTGCGCCAGGAGAATATCAGCCTGCGCCGGCGCACCGAGACGGAGACCGATCCGGTGCTGGAATGCCAGGCCTTCGAGGGTCTGCGGCAACAGATCCTGCGTATCGCCGCGCATGACACCAGCGTCCTGATCCATGGTGAGTCGGGAACCGGCAAGGCAAGCTTCGCGCGCTTCCTGCACGAGCACAGTCCGCGCGCCGACGCGCCCTTCCTGCAGGTCAATATCGCCGGCCTGCCGCGCGAGAACCATGCCGGTTTCCTGTTCGGCCAGGAACAGGGCGAGCACATCAGCTATGGCCTGCTGGAACAGGCCGGCGAGGGCAGCGTGCTGCTCAAGGACATCGCCGATCTGGACCTGGACATCCAGGCGCGGCTGCTGGGGGTGCTGGAATCAGGCACCCTGATCCGGGTCGGCGCGCGCGAGCCGGTCGCCATCGCTTGCCGCCTGCTCGCCGTCACCCGCCATGATCTCCAGCAGCTGGTCGAGACCGGCCGCTTTCGCGACGACCTCTACTACCACCTGAACATCGTCCCCGTGCATGTGCCCGCGCTGCGTGAACACCCCGACGACATCCCCCTGTTCCTGCAGCATTACCTCGCAAGCTTCAGTGAACGCGACGCCCTGCCACCGCGGCATTTCACCCCGGCGGCGCTGCGTCGCCTGCACGGCTACGAGTGGCCCGGCAACATGCGGGAACTCAAGAACCTGGTGCAACGCCTGCTGATCCTCGGCAACCAGGAGGATATCCAGACCCCGGAGGTGGAGCAGGCCCTGGGACTGGAGCCCCGGAACCCGGTACCCGACGCCATGCCGGGATTCGATCGCCCCCTGCGCGAGGCACGCGAATTGTTCGAGCGCGCCTATCTCGAATACCAGTTGCAACAGACCGGCGGCAACGTCAGCAAGCTGGCCCATCGGGTGGGCATGGAGCGCACCCACCTGTATCGCAAGATGCGTACCCTGGGCATCGATCCCAAGGCCCTGGCCAGGGAAAAGCCGAAGCGGGACTGAGCGCACCCATGCCGGTTCACAGGGCGCCGGGATGGGTATATGATGCTGCAGGGCAGCATCCGGCACCGGAGCAATAACAACAAGATGAAAGTCATCATTCTCGGCGCCGGCCAGGTCGGCACCTCGGTCGCGGAAAACCTGGTCAGCGAGGCCAACGATATCACTGTCGTCGATACCGACGGTGAGGCCCTGCAGCGGCTGCAAAACCGCCTGGATCTGCGCACCATACACGGCGTGGCCTCGCACCCCAGGGTCCTGAAACAGGCCGGCGCCGATGACGCCGACATGATCATCGCGGTCACCAACAGCGACGAGACCAACATGCTCGCCTGCCAGGTCGCCTACACCCTGTTTCACACCCCGACCAAGGTCGCGCGGGTGCGCGAGATAGAGTACCTGCGCCATGACGAACTGTTCGCCACCGAGGCGGTGCCGGTCGATGTCCTCATCAGCCCCGAGGAGGCCGTCACCCTCTACACCCAGAAACTGATCGAGTTCCCCGGCGCGCTGCAGGTGCTGGACTTCGCCGATGGCAAGATCCAGCTGGCCGCCATCCGCGCCTATCACGGTGGCCCGCTGGTCGGCCACCGGGTCAAGCGCCTGAACGAACACATCCCCAACGTCGAGGTCCGCATCGCCGCCATCTACCGCCGTGGACAATCCATCGCCGTGACCGGGGAGACCCGGGTCGAGGTCGATGACGAGGTCTTCTTCCTCGCCGGACCGAAACACATCAAGACCGTAATGCGCGAGATGCGCCAGCTGGACAAGCCGGTCAAGCGGGTCATCATCGCCGGCGGCGGCAACATCGGCCGGCGCCTCGCGGCCAATCTCGAGGACCGCATGCAGGTCAAGCTGATCGAGATCGATCAGAAACAGGCGCGCTTCATCTCCGAGGACCTGGACAAGGCCATCGTGCTGGCCGGCGACGCCGCGGACGAGGAACTGCTCAAGGAGGAGAATATCGAGAACACCGATGTCTTCTGTTCCCTGACCAATGACGACGAGGCCAACATGATCTCCGCCATGCTGGCCAAGCGCCTGGGCGCGCGCAAGGTCATGGCGCTGATCAACCGGACCGCCTACGTGGACCTGGTGCAGAGCAATATCATCGACATCGACATCGCCATCTCCCCGGAGCAGGCCACCATCGGCAATCTGCTGCGTCACGTCCGCCGTGGCGACATCGTCCAGGTCCACTCCTTGCGCCGCGGCGCCGCCGAGGCCCTGGAGGCCATCGCCCATGGCGATCGCAAGACCTCGAAGGTGGTCGGCCGGCGCATCGAGGACATCGACCTGCCCGCCGGCACCACCATCGGCGCCATCGTCCGCGGTGAGGAGGTCATCATCGCCCACCACGACACCCGCATCGAGGCCGAGGATCACGTCATCCTGCTGCTGACGGAAAAACACCGCGTGCGTGAGGTGGAACAACTGTTCCAGGTCGGCATCACCTTCTTCTGATGCGCCTGCGCACCATACAACGCATCCTGGGACTGTTGCTGGCCCTGTTCAGCATCACCCTGCTGCCACCCACGGTGATCTCCTGGTGGACCCATGACGGCGCCCTGCGTCCGTTCCTGCTGGCCTTCGTCCTGACCCTGGCCGCCGGACTGCTGCTGTGGTTGCCGGTGTACAAGGTGCGCCAGGAACTGCGCCTGCGCGACGGTTTCATGGTCGTGGTCCTGTTCTGGACCGCGCTCAGCAGCAGCGGCGCCATCCCCCTGATGCTGGCCGAACATCCGCACATGCACCTGGCCAATGCCCTGTTCGAGTCCATGTCCGGCCTCACCACCACCGGAGCCACGGTACTCACCGGCATCGACGACCTGCCCAGGTCCATCCTTTTCTACCGCCAGCAGTTGCAGTGGATGGGCGGCATGGGCATCATCGTGCTGGCGGTGGCCATATTGCCGATGCTCGGTATCGGCGGCATGCAGCTCTATCGCGCCGAGACCCCGGGACCGATGAAGGATGCCAAGCTGACACCGCGCATCGCCGAGACCGCCAAGGCCCTGTGGTATATCTACCTGGGCATGACCATCGCCTGCGCGCTGGGCTACTGGCTGGCGGGCATGACCGCCTTCGACGCCATCGGTCACAGCTTCGCCACCGTCTCCACCGGCGGTTTCTCCACCCACGATCTCAGCATCGGCTATTTCGACAGCCGCGTGATCGAGGCCATCGCCACCTTCTTCGCCTTCTTCGCCGGGGTCAATTTCTCCCTGCACTATCTCGGCTGGCGGGGCCTTAGCCTGAAGACCTATTTCAGGGATGCCGAATTCCGCACCTATCTGACCATCATCGCGGGGACCAGCCTGCTGACGGTCGCCTACCTGGTCTGGACCGGTACCTATTCCCTGGATTTCGCCATCCGTCACGGCGTATTCCAGACCGTGACCATCGCCACCTCCACCGGCTTTGGCACCACCTCGTTCTCGGCCTGGCCCGGCTTCGTCCCGGTGCTGCTGCTGTTCGCCAGTTTCATCGGCGGCTGCGCCGGGTCCACCGGTGGCGGCATCAAGGTGATCCGGGTGCTATTGCTCTATCGCCAGGGCAAGCGCGAGATCCGCCGCCTGATCCACCCCAACGCCATCATCCCCATCAAGATCGGCGGCCGGCCGGTGCCGGATCGCATCATCGACGCGGTGTGGGGTTTCTTCGCCACCTATGTGGTGGTCTTCGCGCTGCTGTTGCTGGCGCTGATGGCCACCGGCCTGGACCAGGTCACGGCCTTCTCCGCGGTGGCCGCCTGCATCAATAACCTGGGCCCCGGGATGGGCGCGGTCAGTTCGGATTACGGCAGCCTCAGCGATACCGCCAAATACCTGCTGACCCTGGCCATGCTGCTCGGTCGCCTGGAGATATTCACCCTGCTGGTGCTGTTGAGTCCGGCCTACTGGCGCAGTTGAACGGCCGGCCCCACCACGACCGGGAATATGAGATAATGCCGGCCCGGTTTTCCACGATAGCTGACATAAGGTGAAATCAATGTATTCAAAAGAAATCCTGAGCCTGGATGATGCCAAGCGTGTCGCCGCCGCCGCCCAGGCGGAGGCCGAAAAGAACGGCTGGAACGTGGTCATCGCCATCGTCGACGACGGCGGTCATCTGATGTACCTGCAACGCGAGAAGGTCCAGCTCGGCAGCATCGAGGTCGCCATCACCAAGGCCAAGGTCGCATTGATGTTCCGCCGCCCGACCGTGTTCTGGGAGGAGACCGTCGCCAGCGGCCGCCAGGGCTACCTGGCCATGCCGGGCATGCTGCCCATCGAAGGCGGCATCCCGCTGGAACACGATGGCGATATCGTCGGCGCCATCGGCATCAGCGGCGTCAAATCCAGCGAGGACGGCCAGATCGCTGCCGCCGGGGCCGCCGCGCTGTAGGACATCTGTCGCAACCCGGCCCGCCCTAGCGCTCGCGCAGGGCCTCGTCGCGATAGCGCAACAGCGGCTCGAGCAGGAATTGTATCAGCCGTCTCCGGCCCTCGCGCACCTCGACCGCGACCGCCATGCCCGGCCCCAGCTTCAGGTCCCGGTCTCCGACCCGGATCCGGTCCCGGGCCATGGCGACCTCGGCCAGGTAGGCCAGGCCGCGGCGCTCATCGGTCACCGCGTCGGCGGAGACTCGCAGCACCCGCCCGGCGATCACCCCGTAACGCGTAAAGGGGAAGGCCTCGATCTTGATCTCCGCCGCCTGGCCGGCATGGATGTGGCCGATGTCCTGGTTCCTGACCCAGGCCTGGACCTTCAGGCCCTGGTTGGCGGGCACGATCCGCATCAGTACCTGCGCCGGGGTGACCACGCCGCCCAGGGTATGTACCGCCAGTTGCTGTACGGTGCCGGCGACAGGCGCGCGCAGGGTCTGCAGCCGGTTGTCCCGACCGGCCTTGCGCAGTTCCTGATCCAGTTCCGCCAGACGCCGTCCGGTCTCATCCAGACCGCTCAGGATCTCCTGCCGGAAACCGGCCCGCATGGCCCGTACCCGCGCCTCGATGTGCGCCACCCCGGCGACCGCCTCCTCGATGCCCGCGCGCAGTATGCCGCGCTGTTTTTCCTGTTCGATCCGCTGCTGTTCGAGTTTCAGCCAGTCCACACGCGAGGCCAGATGTTTTTCATACAGGGCCTGCTGCGCCCGCGCCCGCTCCGTGATCATCGGCAGGATGGCCTCGACCAGTTCCAGGCGTTGCCTGAGACCCCGCAACGCGGCCTGCTTTTCCCGGCCCTGCTGACGCAAGGCCGCCAGCCGGCCGCGATATTCGTCCACGGCCTGCCGGAGCTGGCGCCGGTCCAGACCACAGAGCCGCGCCGGCCCGCTGCACTCCAGCGTCGGCAAGGCGCAGGCCGCCCCGGCCACGCAGACCGCGTCCGCAGCCGCCAGGGTGGCCCGCAAGCGGGCGCTGTCCCGGCGCAGGGCCTGCTGTCTGCGCAGCAGGCGTTCGAGATCGGCAGCGGTGACGGTCGGGTCGAGTTCCAGCAGCAGATCCCCGGCGGCGACATGCTGCCCGTCGTGCACATGGATGGCCTTCACCACCCCCGCCTGCAGGGGCTGCACGGTCTTGACCCGGCCATCGGGTATGATCCGCCCCCGGGCCACGGCGACGATATCGACCCGGCCGATACAGGCCCAGAAAATCGCGATCCCGGTCAAGACCAGGATCGCCCACAGGATCATGCGGCTGCCCGGCAGCGGAGGGGTCTGCTGCAGCTCCAGCGCCGCCGGCAGAAAGGCCTGCAGTTCGCGCTCCTTCATGCCATGCCCAGCTGGTGCCGGTGCAAGCGCGCGTAATACCCGGCCCGGGCCAGCAGGTCCGAGTGATCGCCCTGCTCCACCACCCGGCCCTGGTCCAGCACGATGATGCGATCGGCATGGCGCAGCGTGGACAGGCGATGGGCGATCAGGAACACCGTGCGACCCTTGCAGATATACCGCATGTTCCGCTGCAGGGCATATTCCGACTCATAGTCCAGGGCGCTGCTGGCCTCATCGAAGATCAGGATCGAGGGATCCGTGATCAAGGCCCTGGCGATGGCGATCCGCTGCCGCTGCCCCCCGGAGAGAGCGGCGCCATATTCGCCGATGACCGTGTCGTAGCCCTGCGCCAGATCGAGGATGAAATCGTGCGCCCCGGCCATGCGCGCGGCCTGGATCACCCGCGCCATCGGCAGGCCGGGATCGGCCAGGGCGATATTCTCGCGTACCGTGCGATTGAACAGCCGGCTGTCCTGCAGCACCACGCCCAGGCGGCTGCGCAGCCAGCTGCTGTCGAGCTGGGCCAGGTCCACGCCGTTGATCAGCACCCGGCCGCTGCACGGGACATGGAGCCCCTGGATCAGTTTCGCCAGTGTGCTCTTGCCCGACCCGGACCGCCCGACGATACCGATCACCTCCCCCTGGGCCACCCGCAGATCGATACCCCGCAGAACCTCGGGCCCATCGCTGCGATAACGGAACACGACCCGCTCGAAGACCACCGCGCCCGGCGCCTCGGTCAGGGCGATATGACCGGGACGGAAACCGGGCTCGGGCGCGGCGTCGAGGATATCGCCCAGCCGGGCCAGGGAGATGCCGGCCTGCTGAAGGTCCTGCCATAACTGCGACAGGCGCAGGATCGGCCCGGCCACCCGTCCGGCGAGCATATTGAAGGCCACCAGCTGACCCACCGTGATCGCGCCATCGATGGCCAGGCGCGCCCCCAGCCAGAGGATCAGCAGGGTCATCAGCTTGTTGATCAACTGCGCGCACTGGCCCGCGATATTGGCCAGGTTACCGGCCCGGAACCCGGCCGCGACATAGGCCGCCAGGCGTTCCTCCCAGCGTTGTCCGGCACCGGCCTCCACCGCGCTGGCCTTGAGGGTCTCGATCCCGGCGACGGTCTCCACCAGGAAGGCCTGGGAATCCGCGCCGCGATCGAATTTCTCATTCAGGCGCGCGCGCAACGCCGGCGTCACCGACACCGCCAGCAAGACATACACCGGCAGGACCCCGGCCACGACGAGCGTCAGCCGGGGGCTGTACAGATACATCACCGCGAAGAACACCAGGGTAAAGCTCACATCCACCAGCAAGGTCAGGGAGGAACCGGTGAGGAACTGGCGCAGGGTCTCCAGTTCGCGCACCCGGGCGACCGTGTCGCCGACCCGCCGATGCTCGAAATAGGCGATCGGCAAGCGCAGCAGGTGACGGAACAAGGCCGCGCCCAGGGCCACGTCGATGCGGTTGCTGGTGTGGCTGAAGACATAGCCGCGCAAGCCAGCCAGCAGCGCATCGAACAGCGACACCACCAGCAGGCCGCCGGCGAGTACGTCCAGCGTGGTCAGACCCTTGTGCACCAATACCTTGTCGATCACCACCTGAAAGAACAACGGCGTGACCAGGGCGAAAAGCTGCAGCATGAAGGAGGCCAGCAACACCTCCAGGAGATAGGCCCGGTACTTGAGGATGAAGGGCACAAACCAGCGCCAGCCGAAGCGTCGCGCCGCGGTTTCCAGCCCGTGACGCCGGGTGATCAGGATCAGTCGCCCGTTCCATTCACGACCAAAATCCACCCAGGCCAGGCGCGCGGGGGCCACATCCTCCCCCCGCTGAACCAGCAGGTCATCCCCGGCGAGTCTCAGGATCAGTACAAAACCGCCGCCACGCAGAGCGGCGATCACCGGCAATGGGGCCTTCCTCATGCGGGCTTCCGACAGGGTGCAGGCCCGGCATTTCAGCCCCAGGCTGCGCCCCGCACGCAGGATCGCCGCCTCGTCGAGGCCCTCAGCAGTACGGAAACGCTGCGCCAGCGCAGCCGGGTCGACCGCCACCCCATGATACCGCGCCACCAGGCACAGTGCCCACAAACCGCTGTCTGCCACCTGAGAGCGTTCCATCATCCCTGCCCGGCACGCGTTGACAACACCCATACCCCGGTCCATCCGGGCCGGGATCCCGATACCACATGGAGAATGCCTTTATATCACCGGCAAACCGTGTCAACGAAGGAGGGTATTCCCGCCCCGGACAGGAAGATTTACCCATCTGTCCCCGCCCTGCCCCTGAGCACTAGGCCGCCACAGGATCCATGGCCGCGATCCTGGCCAGGATATCCGCTCGCTCCTCGTCACTCAGCAGGGCGTCGATCGAGGGATAGAGGATGGCTTCTTCCTTTCGGTTATGCGACCGCAGGATATCGGCCAGTTCTTCCTCCGATTCCGCCAGCCCCGCCAGTTCATTCCCTGACAGTCTCCCGGCTATCTCCTCGAGCAATGCCTTGATGCGGCCATGCTCCGAACGCATGACGGCCGTGGGACCGCCCCCCCGCATACCGGATCGATCATCGAAGATCGGGAACAGGATCTCCTCTTCCCAGACGATATGATTCAAAAGCCCAAGCCTGAATCGCTGCGCCAGCGGTATGGCCTGAGCCGGCTCGTCAGCCTGCCGGCCGACAAATTCCTCGAACAGGCTGTCCAGCTCCGCGTGATGCTGGCTCATGAATCCTGATATCGTTTGCATGACCACTCCTATAGGAAAGGGATCCCATCGAGGCTCCCGGGACACTCGCCCGCACAGGGTAGGTGCATGTGGCCGGAGGCGCATTGATCCAGATCAATTCCGTGGCGACTTTGCCCCATGGCCCGGCGTTGGCGGCGGTGAGCCCCGTCTGCCGGTGGTCCCCGGTGACTTCGGCCTCATCCCCGGGTTATGCTGACCCCCGATGAGCACCCGGGAAAAACTGCAGCAATTACTGGATTCCGGTCAGGACAGCGTCCTGCTGCGTTTCAGCCTGGGCGGCGCCCTGTTGCGGGAAGGGGATCCCCCCGCCGCCATCACGCATCTGGAACGGGCGCTGGCGATGCAGCCGGACTATTCCGCGGCCTGGAAATTGTATGGCCGGGCGCTGGCAGACGCCGGGCGGCGGGAGGATGCATTGACGGCCTTTCGCCAGGGCATCACCGTGGCCGAGCAAAAAGGGGACATCCAGGCGGCCAAGGAGATGCGGGTGTTCCTGCGCCGGCTGGAGAAGCCCCCCTCATCCTGATCGGCGGGCCGGCGGCGACAGGCTCACCAGGTCTCCAGTGCCCCGGTCAGATCGGAGACCCTGTCCAGGCCGTGCTGGCGCAGGTAATCGAGGATCCCGTCGTTGATCCTGGGCAGGATCAGCGGATCGTAGAACAGCCCGGTGCCGACGCCGACCGCGCTGGCCCCGGCAAGCAGAAACTCGATCGCGTCCCTGGCGCCGTTGACGCCGCCCTGACCGATGATGGGAATGTCATGCGCTTTCGTCACTTGATAGACCTGATGCACCTTGAGCAGGGCGACCGGCTTGATTGCGGGGCCGGACAGGCCACCCTGGTTGTTGCCGATCACCGGCCGCCGGCTGTCGATGTCGATGGCCATGCCCATCAGGGTGTTGATCACCGCGAAGGCATCCGTGCCGGCCTCGATGCAGCGCCGGGCATTGTCGGCGATATCGGTCTGGTTGGGGGAAAGCTTGGTGATCAGGGGCTTGCCGGTGGCCCGCCGACAGGCCTCCACCACGCGCGCGGACATGTCCGGATCGTTGCCGAAGGCCACGCCGCCCTGCTTGACATTGGGGCAGGAGATATTGATCTCGATGGCGTCGATGGGCGAATCGTCGAACAGGCGGGTGACGGCCTCGTACTCCTCCACCGTGGAGCCGGACACGTTGGCGATGAAGCGGGTCTCGGAGAAATCCAGGCCAGGCAGAATGCCGTTGATGACCCGCTCGGCGCCCGGGTTCTGCAGGCCGATGGCGTTGAGCATGCCCATCGGGGTCTCGCAGACGCGGTGGGGACGATTGCCGAGACGCGCCTCCAGGGTCGTGCCCTTCAGGCACACGGCGCCGGCATCACGGTTGGAAAAACCCGTGACGCGCGTGTACTCTTCGCCAAAACCGACGCAACCCGAGAGCAACACCAGCGGGGTGTCGAAACGCAGGCCACAAAAATCCAGCGTCAGACGCCGATCATTCGCTTGTTTATCTGACATCGTGTTCCACATCATCCTCTATCAGCCGGAGATCCCGCCCAACACCGGCAATATCATTCGCCTGTGCGCCAATACCGGCATCGGCCTGCACCTGGTCCACCCGCTGGGCTTCACCCTGGAGGATCGGCAATTGCGCCGTGCCGGGCTGGATTACCATGAATGGGCCGAGGTGCGCGACCATGCCAGCCTGGATGACTGCCTGCGAACCCTGGGGCAACCCCGCCTGCTGGCCTTCAGCACCCGCGCGGAGCGGCATTATAGCGCGATTGCCTATCGCCCGGGGGACGCCCTGCTGTTCGGCCCGGAGACTCGCGGCCTGCCCGGGGCGGTACTCGACGGACTGCCCGCCGGGCAACGACTGCGCATCCCCATGCGCGGCCACAGTCGCAGCCTCAACCTGTCCAATACCGTCGCCATCGCAGTGTACGAGGCCTGCCGGCAACAGGGATTCCCGGATATGGAGTGAGACGCGCCCGGAACCCTGAGCGTGATCCCGTTCACAGTATCCGCGCGGGGTATTGGCGCGCTCCCCGCAGAGCGGCTATTAATGCTGCAGGGGAGGTCAGACAGGGGGTTTGACCATGAACATCGTTTTGAGTTGTCTGTTACTACTGGGGATCACGGCCAGCGCCCTGGCCGATGAATGTTACGGCTCCGCGCCCGGCCCGAACAGCGCCTACCTGCTGCCTGCGTCGATGCTGCGCCAGCCGCCCGCGCCGGATCGGGCCCCGGCCTGGATCCCGGATCCGCCAGCGCGGACCGTGGCCTACTCGCGCCGGGACTATTTTCCCAACCCGGGTGATGGCGCCGACCGGCGGGATCCCTATGCCAACTGGCTGAATACCGGTAACCCTGCAGGACTGGCCGCCTTCCCCGCCAGCGAGCGCCTGCTGGACAAGCTGATCAGTCGCCGGGATCTGCACCGGGGACAGGCCCGCACCCGGCGAGCCAGGGCAAGAACGCTGCTGTTCGGCCTGCTGGCCATGGGCCTGGGCGCCCGTCGCTAGTCGCGCCCTAGGGCGCGTCCGTGACCGTGGCCTGCAGGATACGCCGGACATAGTCGGGGCTGCCCGTCACGCCGCGGCTGGCGGTCACGGTCAGGGCATACATCGAGTACGGCGGCGCGGCGCCCTCGACGATATTGGGCGTGACCACGCAGCTGATGCCGACACTGAAACCATCCAGCCCGGGACCCTGCAGATTGAAGGTGGCCCCGGCGCCGCCACAGCCCAGGTCCGCCGGCTGGTTCCTGGCCCGATGCACGGCCCACTCCAGGCCGCTCTCGGCGGCGGCCATGGCCCTGGCATCCAGGATGGACAGGGTCGAGGTGGCCTGCTGGGTGCTGCCTATGGTGATCACGAACACCCCCAGCGCGGCCAGGATCACCAGCAGGAACAGCGCTGTCACCAGGGAGAAGCCGGCAATGTCGGCATCACGCTTCATGGCTGGTTGGGTATGTGCACCTGCTGCAGCAGGTGCACGCTCTCGCCACTGTCGGTAATGCTCAGCGCCAGGGTCACCAGACCGTCGCGGGTCGCGCTGCCGGGACTGTAGCTGAAGGAACAGGCGCTGACCCTGTCCACCAGCAGGCTGCCGTTACCGGCCGGGGCCGGGTTTTGTACCGCGCTGATCGGGTATTGTGCATGCCGGGTGATGCGACCGCTCGCCAGGTCGCAGACGAAGCTGACCGGGGTATCGACGACATAGAAACGCTGGCGCGGAGAGGCGAACGGGAAGTGCCAGCCGGGAACATCGGAGTTGTCGAAGCTGAGCCGGACCACCGGCGGACCCTTGTCGACCAGGGAGATACCGGCGATATTGTCGCCCCGATAGGCATCCGCACCGGGCTGGCCGGTGTTGAAGATCACCAGGCAATCGCTGACGCCGCTCAGGCAATCGGCGCGTCCGCCGGCGCCGGCGATGATGTTCAGCAGACTGGGCATGCCACCGAGGACATCGAAGCTATCGGCATCGGCGGCAAAATCGAGTTCGTCACTGCCGCCGCCGGGATCCGGGCGGGCGCGATAACGGCCACCGCTCAGGCTGCGCAGGAACTCCATCGAGCCACCTGAGACACGGATGCTGTTCGGCAGGGCCAGGCGGATCTCGCGGGTCATGCGGTTGAGTGCGGTCTCCGCCTTGTCCACCAGTTCGGCCCGCCGCGCGGTATCCAGATAGCCCTGGATCGGCCGCGAGATGTTCATGCCCACCACGGTCGCCAGGATGCCGGTGATCACGATCACCGAGACCATCTCTATCAGGGTGAAGCCCGTGGCATCGCGCATCAGAAATTCGTCCGGTAGGCCGACAGGCTGATGGGCGCCATGGCCGGGTGGTCCACGCTCACGGTGATGCGCAGGGCCTGGCCCGCATCGGCCGAGAGGCCGTTGATATCGACCCCGCTGTCGTCGACCCGCACCGTGACGGTGTAATCCGCCAGCGCGGGGATGGCCTGGTCGAGCTGGTTACGCGCGCCGCTGTCGACGAGGCCGTCGTAGTCGCAGACCTCGTCGAAGGCCGTGCGCCCGGCCTCGGGACTGCTGCAGGCGGGTGTGGCGCAGATGTTGGCGACCGCGCAGGTGCTCGCACAGTCGGTGCTGAGGTCCGGGTCACAATAGGGCTTGAGCAACACCTCCTCCAGATAGGCCTGGGCGATGGCGCTGGCCTGCTGCTGGATCATGGGATCGGCGCTGCGTCTGTTGGCGTCCGACAGCACCCGCAGGATCGCCACCGAGGCGATGGCCAGGATGACCAGGGAGATGACCAGCTCGATCAGGGTCAGGCCATGCTCGCGGCGGCATCTCCTCACAGGCTGTGCGTGTAGCCCGTTTCGGGCTCCACCCTCAGGTCGTGGCTGCCGACGGCGATGTCCAGGGGCGCACCCAGCAGGGCGCCGAAGCTGCCGGCGGCATCATGTGGACGACCGATCTTGTCGAAGTAGAAACTGACGGTGGTGACGCTGATCCCGTCCGGCAGCGGCAGCGCCAGGGAACCGCCCCCAAAGCGCTTCATGCCGATCAGCGCCGCGCCCGGATTGGCGCGGCAGTCGGCGCTGCCGAAACGATCCACCCGCAGGCCGCCGGAGGAGATCGCCACCCGCATGTCGCAACCGGAGGCCAGGGCCAGTTTCTGCGCATAATGGATGGCCGAGAGGGCCTGCGCGGCGAAGCCCATCTCCTCGAAGGCATCACGCTGGAAAAAGCGCGGGGCGATGAACGCGGCCATGATGCCGAGCACCACGATCACGCTGACCAGTTCCACCAGGGTAAAGCCCGGGATCCGTGATCGAGTCATCGTATGCAATCGCTTCGTCCATCTCATATCCGCGTACCGGCGCCTATGTTACGCCAGTGCCCGCGCAAGTTCAGCAGGCGCCGGGCCAGGCGCTCCGCGGCGGCGGCTTGCCCCATGTCACGGCGCAGGCGGATCAACAGCTGCACATAGGGGATGATCCCGGCAGCATCCGGCAGACCGGCGGGCAGGCCGGCCTCCAGCAGGGTACGCGCTTGTGGCTTGCGTCCGAGCCGCAACAGCAGGCGGGCATAGTGCAGGCGGCACAGATACTGTCTCGGTGCCAGGCGCAGGCCCTGACGAAATGCATCCTCCGCACGCCGGTAGGCATCCCGCCCGGCCAGCCCCGGGGCCCTGGCGAACAACAGTCCGCGGGCGCAGGGCACCGCGGCCAGTTCCGGGTTCATGCGCGCGGCCGCATCCAGGCTGTCCATGGCCCACTGGAACAGCCTGGGGCGTCTCTCATCCCGCCCGGGCAGGGCCTTCAGTGCCTCGATATAGGTCAAGGCGCGCGCATGGGCGATCTCGTCGGTATCATCGAGCATGGCCGCCCGCCCCAGGGCCTGCTCGGCCGCGGCCAGATCGCCCCGGGCCAGGGCCGCCCGAGCCTGGCCCATATACCAGGCCATGCCGGCGGGTAGCGCCAGCGCCAGCAGGATCGCCAGCAACAGGATCCGGGCCGGCCGGCGGCCGGGCCGCCCCCCCGTCACGGTCATGCGCTCAGAAACCGATGCCTCCATGCTGACCCGGTCCAGGTAACGCCCCGTGATCAGCCCCACGACCAGCAGCACCGGCAGGATATGGAAATCATAGGACAGCAGGCTGTGTACGGAGATCGCCGCCATCGCCGCCAGCAGACCGGCGATCTCACAACGCCGGGCCTCGTCCATGCCGGGGCCATGCAGACGCTTCCAGCCCCGCCTGGCAACCAGGACCATGCTCAACAGCACCAGCAACAGGCCCGGTAGACCGATCTCCAGTAACAATTGCAGCAGCTCGTTGTGGGCATATTGCCCGGCACTCTGATCCGCATCGGACTGGAAGCGGGGATAGATCAGCCGGAAGCGGTACAGGCCCCAGCCCTGCCAGGGGGTCTCCCGCCACATACGCCAGGCCCCCCGCCAGATCAGCACGCGCGCGCGGATGGAATCCCCCTGCCCCGTCGCCGGGGATCCATCCTCCTGGCTATCCAGCAGCAGGCGGCCCACGCTCGCCAGGCCGCTGTCCATGCGCCCGGCCACCCGGCCGGCGTCCAGGACATCGACCAGACCGTAGGCGCTGATCACCAGCACCACGGGGATCAACAGGCCGCGTCGACAGCCTGGCGGAAGACTCACGCCAAGGACCAGCAGCCCCGCCGACAGCGCCAGGGCCACGCCACGGCTCAGCGAGGCGGCGATATTCAGGTCCAGCAGGGCCAGCCCGGCCAGCACCCACGGCCAGCTGCGCCTGCGATACCGCCGCAGCCACGCGGCCAGGGCCGTCAGGGGCAGGTTGAACAGCAGCAACCAGCCGGCATGGGTGTTCGGCTGCACGAACAGCCCCCGTGGCGGACCCTGGCCAGCGAGGAACTGCCAGCCGCCGTAGAGGGCCTCGGCCAGCACGACGAGCGACACCGGCACCATCAGCGGCCACCAGGCCCGCTGCCGGGAGGCCAGCAGGGCGCAGAGCAGCGCGCTGGCGAACACACCGCAGACCAGCAGGCCATACTGGGCCAGCAGGCGGCCGGGACCGCTCAGGGTGATCCAGGCGCTCCAGACGAGCAACAGGGACAGGCTGATGACAAGGGCATCGGGCCGTGGCCAGGTCCAGCGCCGGTGCCGCCGGCCAGGGCCGACCAGCAGGCCCAGCAGCAGCACGGCCAGCACCGCGCATACCGGCAGCAGGGTGAACCCCTGGTACCACAGCGCCAGGGCCAGGGCCACGGCCGGCAGGGCCAGGGCCGGGGATGTGCGTGTCGATGCCAAGTATCCGGTCTCCTTCACGGCCGGAAAACCGCCGGATCGCCTTGCACCGGCACACCCAGGCGCAGGCGTATAAAAAAGAGGCTGCAATCGCAGCCTCATGGGTGTTATTTGTTGTTGTTATTCACAATTCGCTGTTGTCAGATTCGTCGTTATGATTGTTGGTGGTGAGCCGGCCGGGGTGGCCGGAGCCTCTGTGTATTGCACCGAACAACTTAGGAAACCACTATAATTAAATGTTCCCGCACTATTGGAAAGTATTTTGGAATTGCTCCCTGTACGTATTGCCTTGTCAATGTCTGCGGCACTGGGATAGCCATTGACCATATTGATGGTGATGCCTTCCATAGAAATATTTCCACCGGCGGAGACCCCCTGCGCCAGCTGCTTGGCATGGGCCAGGGCCGCGGCCGCCTCCAGTGAGCCGGCCACGCCCTGCATCACCGAGATGCGCGCCTGGGTCTCGATGCCGGCGAAACGCGGGATGGCGAAGGCCGCCAGGATACCGAGGATGGTGATCACCAGTACCAGTTCTATGAGGGTGAAACCTTGCTGCTTGCCGTTCATGTCTTGCACCTCTTGTATTGTCACACTGTCGATTGCGAAACCGCCTCAGATCTCCCAGCGGTAGGGATGCAGGGTCACGAGCCTGAGGCCGATGATACTGTCGATCCCCGGGTCATACCGGCCGTTGCCGTTCCGATCCCTGTAATCCAGTTTGAGCCTGAACTCCAGCCTGCTGCTGTCCCCGTCCTCGCTCCACAGGCGCTCGGGGTTGACCACCCGGTACACCAGCACGCCACGGTCCTTGTCGAAATACCAGTCCCCCGGCTCGAACTTCTGGCCCTGGCCCGGGTTGATCGCCCCACGATAGCCCTTGGGCGCCACGATCACCAGGCCCACCGGATTGGCCCCATCCAGCTGCGCCAGTTGCCGCATCTGCCCCAGCATCATCCTCTCGGCCGTGTAGTAGGTGATGCCGTTGCGCAGGCTGTTCAGGGTCATGTCCACGGACAGCCGCTCCGCCTCCACGAACAACACCGAGGTCCGGTTGATGGCCATCGCGACCAGCAGGGCGATCACCATGATCATCAAGGCCAGTTCCAGTCGCGACAGGTTGCGATTCAGACCCGCCATGTACCGTCCCCGATCACTTCACCACGGCCTAGGAGCCTGTCGGACTTAGGACAGATCTACTGCGGAAAAGCCCTTTTGGCCAGATTTTCCGCTCATTCTCGTTAAATAGGCTCACTATTCTCCTCAAATGACCAAAAAATCTGACTCAAAAAGGCTTCCCCTCGCTACAATCGCCTAAATCCGACAGGCTCCTAGCCGTGCCGGAAACTGATGCTGGCCAGGTCCCACATCGGCAGGAAGATACCCAGGGCCAGGATCAACACCATCACCGCGATCACCGTGATCATGATCGGCTCGATCGCGGTACTCAGATTCCTGACGTCGTAGTCCACCTCGCGTTCATAGAAATCCGCCACCTCGACCATCAGGTCATCCACCGCCCCGGTCTCCTCGCCGATACTGAGCATCTGGATCACCAGGGGTGAAAACATGCCGGTGGCCACGGCGGTGCGGGTCAGGGTGTCGCCCCGTTCGATGCCGTGGCGCATGTCCGCTATATGTCCACCGATGTACTCGTTATCGACCGCTTTCGACAAAACCGCAAGTGTCTGCAACAGGGGCACGCCCGCCGAGGTCGCCATCGCAAAGGCGCGCGCGAAGCGGCCCAGCACCGCGCGCTCGATGATGTTGCCGGCGATGGGGATGCGCAGCTTGTAACGATCCCATCGATAGCGCCCCCGCTCGGTGGCGACGTACCAGCGCGCGCCGATGACCGCCAGCACCACGACCACCAGCATCCCGGCCCAGTAGTCGACGAAGAAGTCCGAGGTACCGATCAGGATCCGGGTCGGCAGCGGCAGTTGCGTGTGCGCGCGCTCGAAGATGGTCTTGAAGGCCGGGATCACGAAGATATTCAATATGGTCACCGCGGCGGCGATGGCGATGAGCACGAACGAGGGGTAGCGCAGCGCCGACTTGACCTTCTGCCGGGTATCCTTTTCCCGCTCCAGATAACCGGCGACGCGCATCAGGGCCTCATCCAGACGGCCGGTGTTCTCGCCCACCCGCACCATGCTGACATAAAGACTGGGAAAGATACCGGGATACAGCGACATCGCGCTGGAAAGCTCCCGCCCCGATTCGAGCTGGGCGTGGATCTCCTTCAGCGCCTCGATCAGGATCGGGTTGCGGCTGGAGCGGATCAGGACGATCATGGCGCGGTTTATCGGCACCCCGGCATGCATCAGGCTGTACATCTGCCGGGTGAACAGGATCAGTTCGGTCAGGTCCGGCCGCTTCCTGAACAGGCTGACCGGCGCGTTGCCGGTGTCGTCCTCACCCCCGACCCGGTCGATCTCCAGCGGGATGATGCCGAAGCCCTCCAGTTGCACCAGCACCGCGTCGGTGGAGACCGCCTCCAGCACGCCATCGACCGCCTCGCCGTCGCCCTTCCTGCCGCTGTAGCGATAACGCGCCACGACTAGGTCCCGGCGCCCTCGGCGCGGTGGCGGATGGCGGCCACGGTCACGTCACCACTGTCCGCGGAGACCCGCAGCACCTCCTCCAGCGAGGTCACCCCGGCACGGGCATAATCCAGCGCCACCAGGTCCAGGCGGCGGTAGCCCCTGGCATGCTCGGCATGTTCGACGAATGCCGCGGTGTCACTGCGACTCAGGGCCAGGGCCATGGCTTCGTCGATCTCCAGCAGTTCATATACCCCGATACGACCGCGGTAACCGGTATTGTTGCAATGACTGCAACCACTGCCGCGATAGTAGTCTTGCCGCATGGACTCGGCATCGGCGTTGCGCGCCAGCCAGGCCCGTTCCTGCTTGTCCGCTTCACCGGCCATCTTGCAGCTCTCGCAGATACGCCGGATCAGCCGCTGGGCGAGTATGGAATGCAGCGAGGAGGCCAGCAGGTAACCGGGGGCGCCCATGTCCAGCAGTCGGTTCACGGTGGCGATCGCATCATTCGTATGCAGGGTGGACAACACCATATGTCCGGTCATGGCCGCGCGCAGACCGATATCCACCGTCTCCTCGTCGCGCATCTCGCCGATCAGCACGATATCCGGATCCTGGCGCAGTGAGGAACGCAGCACGCGCGCGAAGGTCAGGTCGATATCGGGTTTCACCTGCACCTGATTGACTCGCGGCAGGCGGTATTCGACCGGATCCTCGACGGTGATGATCTTGACCTCGGGCCGGTTCAGGATCTTGAGCGTGCTATACAGCGTGGTGGTCTTGCCGCTACCCGTGGGGCCGGTGACCAGGACCATGCCATGCGGCCGCCTGACCATGCCCTCGAAGCGCAGGCGCAGGGCCTCCGCCATGCCGAGCTGTTCCAGATCCAGTATCCCGGCGCTCTGATCCAGCAGCCTCAGGACCACGGATTCACCATGCTGCACGGGCATGGTGGACATGCGCACGTCGATGCTGTGCTGCTTGACCTTGAGGCTGAAGCGCCCGTCCTGCGGCAGGCGCTTCTCGGAGATATCCAGGCTCGCCATCAATTTCAGGCGCAACACCAGCGCCGGCATGATGCGCTTTTCGTCCATCACGTGTTCCTGCAGGATGCCATCGACACGCTGGCGTATGCGCAACACGTTCTCGTCCGGTTCCAGGTGGATGTCCGAGGCGCCGACCTGCAAGGCGTCTTCGAACAGCGACTGCAATAGCTTGACGACCGGGGCATCGGCGACATCGGCCCCGGACAGCAGATCCTCGATATCGATGTCCGTCTCGCCCAGTTCGTCACTCAGCTGCTCGGCGAAATCGCTGATCTCCTCGGTGCGGCGATAGACCAGGTCGATGGTCTTGAGCAACTCGCTCTCGCGCACCACCGCGAGCTTGATATCCTGTTTCAGGATCCGCCCGAGTTCATCGTAGGCGAAGATATTGGTCGGATCCGACATCCCGATCAGCAGGCCGTCGTCCAGGCGCTTGAGGGCCACCGCGCGAAAACGCCGCGCATAGATCTCCGGCAACTGCCGCACCACCTCGGCATCGAACTGGTAATGCACCAGGTCTATGAAGGGGACCTTCAGCTGCTGAGACAGGAACTTCAGCAAATCGTCCTCGGCGATGTAGGCATTTTCGATCAGGATGCGACCCAGCTTGCGCCCGGATTTCTTCTGATCCGCCAGGGCCTGCTCCAGCTGCGCGGCGGTGATCATGCCGTTCTCCACCAGCAGATCGCCGAGGCGTATCTTCCTGCGCGAGGGCATCAGCCGCGTTCCCGCCGCAGACCGGCTATCTGCGAACCGATATAGCGGCGCAGATTGTCCGACAGGCCGGTGTCCGCATAGGCGCGCTGGAAAGCCCGCAATGATTCCCGCAGCCGGTTCTCGCGCTTGAGCGAGATCGCCAGCCCCATCCACCAGACCCCCCGGGCGCCATCCCGGGCGGTGAGCATGCGATAGAGTGATATGGCCTGCTCGTCATCCCCCTGACGCTGCGCCAGGCCAGCCATGTAGGCATAGTATTCCGGCGCCTCCGCCAGCGCCGGCCGATGCGCCTCCAGCAGGCGCGCCGCCCGCCCGGCCTCGGCGTGCGAGACCAGGATCCGCGCCCCGGACAGTGCCAGCGACCAGGCCCCGGGAGCCACTTCCAGACCCGCTTCCAGCACCCGCAGGGCGGCGTCGGCACGGCCCATGCGTACCAGGACACCCGCCAGCTCGATGCGGGCATCGGTGTTGTCCGGCGCCTGCCTCAGTACCTCCCGGAAACCCGCCAGGGCCGCGGCGACCTGGCCACTGGCCAGGCGCGCCCGCGCCCGGCTCAGGGGCGAGACCGCGGATCCATCCCCGCGGGCGGACTCACGGTGGAAGCCGCCCGCATCGGCAGACGCGTCACCACCGCCGCTGGCGCCCTGTGAGCGGATCGTGGCATGAGCTTCGGGTGTGGCCGCGATGGCGGACCGGGGTGACGTGGGCGCCCTGGCCGCGTCCCGCACCGACACCGGGGCGCCGTCGCCGTTTTCGCCCATGACCCGCGCTGGCCGGGGCGTGGTCACGGCCGCCGCTTCGGCGCCCGCCGCCGCGACCGGTCCGAACCACACCGGCACGCTCACGCCGGGGTCATTCACCACCATGACCTGGCTGGTGCGCGCCGCCGGCGTGGCCCCGGCCCGGTGCGGACCGGCGGTCTCGCCGAAGGCCTGCGTCCGCCCCCGCCGACCGACCTGCGGACCGGGTCTTTCGACGGCCGGGGTGGCCGGCGCGCGTTCCTCCGTCACCGGTGCTGCCGGCGCGGGCGCGGGCCAGCGGCCGGCCCATCCCGGGCGCCCCTGGATCACCAGCCATGCCAGCGCCAGCATGGCCAGTCCCAGGCTCATGATCGCCAGCGGCCGGGCCTGCCGCCAGTGACCCTCATGCTGCGCGCCCATGCCCACGGCGTCGAGACCAGACAGGATCTGATGTCCCTGCAAGGGCCGGCCGCCGCGGCGGTGTTCCAGATCCTGCAGCATGTTGTTGATCAGGCTCATCTGAACAGGGCCGCCAGCGTCTCACGGACCCCGGCCAGCGACAACAGCGCGACCATCGCCGCGGCGCCGCCGGCGCCGCTCAGCACGCGCCACAGCTGCAGCCAACGATGGCCCCGCGGCGTCTTCCAGTCGCGCGCCTCGCTGCTGTCGGCCAGGGCCTCGCGTACATGACGCGCCCGGATCTCGATATCACCCCGGCCAAAGGCGCAGATCAGGGCCTTGTTGGCCAGGATGTTGACCAGCCGGGGGATCCCGCCACTGCCCCGGTACAACAGGTCCAGGGCCTTGCGGCTGAACAGGTCTCGACCGTCGTAGTTGGCCACCGCCAGGCGATGACGCACATAGCTCGCCAGCCCGGCGCGATTCAGTGGCAACAGCTCGTAGGAGAAGGTGATGCGCTGGCGCAACTGGCGGATCGAGGGGCTCTCGAGGAGGAAATTCAGTTCCGGCTGGGCAAACAGCACCACCTGGATCAGCTTGGTCTTCTCGGTCTCCAGGTTGGTCAGCAGCCTGAGGGTCTCCAGGGTCTCCAGCGGCATGGCCTGGACCTCGTCCAGGCAGATCACCACCGGCCGTCCCCTGAGATGGAAACGCACCAGCGCACGGGTGATCTCGCGGAGCACGAAATGCTGGTCCATGCCGGCTTCACAGGCCACCCCCAATTCCTCGGCGATGGTCAGGAACAGCGTCGCCGGTTTCAGATAGGGATTGGGGATATAGACGGTCATGTACTCCGTGCCCAGTGTCTTCAGCAGCTTGCGACACAGCAGGGTCTTGCCGGTTCCCACCTCGCCGGTGACCTTGATGAAGCCCTCACCGCTGCGCAAGGCCACCAGCAGTACATTCAGCGCGTCCTGGTAACCGGAACGGTTCATGAAGAAACTGGTGTCCGGTGTCAGCGTGAACGGCATCTCCGTCAGACCGAAGTGTTTTGTGTACATCCCCGTCTCTCCTTACTCCAAGTCAAACCTCTGTCGCGCATCACCGGCCGGCCTCCCCGCTGTCATCCGGCCCGTCTCATTCGGCCACCCGGCGCGTGAAGCGGGCGGACTCGTCGTCACGCCGCTGCAACACCTGGCGCATCTCCCCCAGGCGCTGTTGCGATTGCGCCAGCTCACGCGTCCAGTCGTCCGCGCCCGAGACCACCAGCGGCCGCAGCAGGATCACCAGCTCGCTCTTCTGCGAGGACTGTTTCTGATGCTTGAACAGGCCCCCGAGCAGCGGCAGGTCCCCCAGCAACGGGGTCTGGGCGTCCTGGTCATCGGTGCGGTCCTGCATCAGGCCGCCGATGACGATGATCTGGCCGGAACGCGCGCGCACGATGCTGTCGGATTCACGCACCGTGCTGCGCGCCAGCGGCAACTGCTGACTGATGCCGCCGACGGTGATGTTCTTCTGCTGATCCACCACCTTGCTGACCGACGGATGGATATGGAGCGTGACCTCGCCGTCCTGGCTGATCTGCGGGGTCACGTCCAGGGCGATGCCGGAGAAGAACGGCGTCAGTTCCACGTTCGGCGTCGACGTGGTACTGGTACCGGTCACCGTGGTGGTGGACACATCGGTGACGAAGAACTCGTCCGAGCCGACCTTGATCAGGGCCTTCTGGTTGTTCATCGTGGAGACCCTGGGGCTGGACAGCACCTGGACATTGCCCTGGGTCTTCAGCAGTTCCACGAAGGCGGCGAAATTGTTCGCATTCACGGCCAGGGAGAAGACCCCGCCAAAGGCCGAGCTGAGCGTACCGTCCAGCGCCGGCGTCCCGCCCGGACGCAGGGTGGCGCCGGCCTGCCCGGCGATGTCGCTGGTCCCGGATTCGTTCACCAGGATCGAACCACCACCCACATGGGCGGCGGTGAACTCTCCCTTGAGCGCGGCCCAGTTGATGCCGGACTGGTAGCCGTCCTTGAGTTCCACTTCGATGATCTTGGCCTCCAGGATCACCTGACGCTCGACGATCAGCTGGGTGGCGCGCAGATAGGTCTCCACCTCGCGCTGCTCGTTGGGGATGGCACGCACCACCACCACCCCGGACTGGGGATTGACCACCACGCTGCGACCCTCGCCATTGCCGATGATGGCCGAGATGGAGGTGCGCAGTTCATTCCAGAACGAGACCCCCAGCTGCTCGGTGCTGATCTGGGTGCCGACGACATTGCGGCGGGTCGTGCCCTGGGTGTTGGTGGAGGAGTTCTGAGCCGAGGTCTGACCGGTCAGGGGGGCGTTCGGGCCCGAGGTCAGGGCCCCGGAGCTGACGAAGGTAGAGGAACTGCCGGAACGTTTCACGTTGAGGTAATTGATCTGGTAGATACGCGCCGACAGGCGACTGGGCAGGACCTGGAAACCGTATCGGGTCTGCACGAATTCATAGCCATAGACATCGCGTACGGCCTCCATCACCTGCGGAATGGTGACCTTTTTCAGGTTCAGGGTGATCCGCCCCCGCACCTCGGGATGGACGACCATGTTGTAGTCCGTGCCATCCACCAGGCTCATGAAGAACTGCTGCGCCGGCACGTCGTTGACGGAGATGTCGAAGTACTGCCTGTCCTTGCTGACGGGCGTCTTGTCCTTGTCCAGCTCGATCGTCGGCAACAGGGCATCGGCCACGTCCCGCGGTATCGCCTCCTGCTCCCTGTTGGTGGCGGCTGCCTCGGCCACGGCCTGATCGATGGTGTCCAGGGTGGCCTTGCGAGTCAGGCCGTGGTCACAGCCGGTGCTCAAGAGCACGCATCCCGCCAGCAACATCCAGCGCCCCGGTGTTCCGATGCCGATATCATTCATCATCTGTTCCGATCTCCACTGCCCAGCCTGTACCCGTCTTCACTTGCGCTCACTCAACCGTTTGATCACCGGTCGCAACAGCCCGACCCGGATCCGCTCACCCTGGTAATCCAGTACCACCTCACTGGCCGAGATGGCCACCACCCTGGCCTCGCCCAGACCGTCGCCCACATGCACCAGCAGGCCGTTGACGATGGCGCTGCGGCCGTGCTCGCCGATGCGCACCGCGGTGACCCGCCATTCCATCACCTCACGCGGGATCTCCACCACCGGCCTGACCTCCTGCCAGGCATAGGGCCGGGTCGGATCCTGCAGTCCGGTTTCCAGCGCCGCCACCTGCCCGCCCGGCAGCAAGAAAAGCAGTGCCAGGGCGATCCCGCGCATGCTCAGACCCCTATCCATTCACGATTCAGACTCAGGGTATAGACCCGGATCGTGGTGCGGGCCTGTGGGTACTCACCGACCCGATAATCCATCTCTTTCCAGTAGAACACCCAGGGCAAGCGCTCCAGTCGCCGCAGATATTCCAGGGTCTCCAGGTAGCCACCCGTGAAGGTGATCTCCAGACCATGCAGATAGGCCCCGTGAAAATCCTCCCCCGTCCCTGTCGCGCCCGCATCATCCGCGGCCGACGGCAACAGGCTACGCGCGCCCAGCCCACGCATGCCGACGACACTCAGACCATCGGACTTTTTCAGCACCGTCTCCAGGACCTCGGCCATCTTCTCCGGCGCGATCAGGTGGCTGGTGCGTTGCCGTAGTTGTGCTCTCACCTGGCCGATGGAGACCTCCACCTCCGCCAGCCGCTGGCGCAGCGGTGCGTCCGGATCGGCCTGGTGCGCGGCCAGGATCGCGCGGGCCTGTTCCCGCAACAAGGACAATTGCTGCTGCGTGGCCCCCAGTTCGGTATCCAGGATGCGCTGCCGCTGGCGCAGCGGCCCCATCAGCAGGCTGTCCCAGAGCAGCAGCAGTAACAACAGCGCCACGATCGTCAGCAGCAGGCGTTCATTGCCCTTGAGGGCATCGAAACGTTTCATCAGCCCGCTGCCGCTAGCCATTGGCATGCCCTCCCCTGGCCGCTGTTTCCGGTATCCCGGGAGACCACAGCCTGAAGTCGATCCGGCGTGGGGCCTCGTCCGCTCGCCGCAGTTCCATCTGCTCGAACGACAGCCCCCTGAACACATCCTCCAGGGTCAGATTGCGGATATAGGCCGGCACCAGATCCGGCTCGACCGTGCTGCCGCTGAGGCTGACCGCGCGGCCACCATTGGCGAGGGTGAAACCGGTCAGCCAGGTCCCCTCCACCCTCTGCCGCGCCAGGGCCGCGAGGTAGGCGGAAAAACCCTGGGTATTGCCCACTTCACCACTCTCGAGCATCTCCAGCACCCGCTGGCGGGTATGCAGGACCCGTTCGCGGGTGGCCAGCTTGTTCTGCAATTGCGCGCTCTTGTGTTTCGGTGGATAGCGGCGCCGGTAATCCGCGACCCGCCGGCTCTCGGCCTGCCTCTGCATCTCCACGGACTGCAGGCGGCTCTCCAGCCCGCGCAGCTGCACGTAGCGCACCGCAAACCAGGCGCCGAGCAAGACCGCCAGACCGGCCACCAGCACCACCGCGCGCGTGGACGACAGCAGCGGCCCCGGCTTCCTCACCCGCGGCTGATAGAGATTGACCTGCTGTTTCATGCGCCCCTCTCCACTTCACGCAGGGCCGCGCCCAGCGCCGGCAGACAGACACCCTGCAGTTCATCCGGGATCGGGGTACTGCTGTCCACCAGGCTGTTGAGATCCAGGATCCGCACGCTGATCCCCAGCTGGCCGGCAAGATAGTCACTCAGGCCGGCGACGGACTCCTGCAGGGGGCTGATCACCAGCCCGGACACGGGCGGCTGGGCGTAATGGCTTTCGTAATAATCCAGGGAGCGCTGGATCTCGATGATGATGCTGTCCAGCCAGCCCTCCAGCCCCGGGCCCAGACGCCCGTCGGGCGCCAGCCCACGGATCGCCGACTGGCCCCTGTCGATGCGCCGGGACAGGTACAGCACATCCTGTCGGGTCAGGGTGATCAGACCGGTATCCTCGTCCAGGTAGAGGAAGACCACGCCACTGGCATCCTCCGGCAACAGGGCGGCGATATTGCGGATCACCATCTCGGGGATATCGATGGCCCGCAGCTGGACCCCGGCGCGCTTGAACAGTTCGGTACAGCGATCGATGCGCTCGGCCCTGGCCACCACGGCATAGATCATCGGGCCCTGCTCCGCGCCCTTGTGCGGGGGCAGCTCGAACACGTCGATCACGGCCTCATCGACATCGAAATCGATCAGGTCCCTGATGCGCCAGCGGATCGCCGCGCGTCGCTCCTCGGCAGGGACATCGGGGGACTCGACCAGCAACAGGGTGTAGTCGTCCAGGCCCAGCATGACATTGCAGGGCACATGGCCCAGATGACGGGATTTCACCAGGCGGGCAAACACACGACCCGGGTCCTGATCCGGCGACAGGGGGAGGTAGTCACAGAAATCCAGCACCGGCGCCCGCCCCGGCTGCTGGCGCACCTGGGCCGCGGCGATGCCCCTGGCGCCGGGAACGATCCCCGCCGAGATGGCCCCGCTTACCCGCTTTTTCGAGAAAAGTCCCATGCGTTCTTGCCCTCCCCAGGCAAGTCATGCCGCCACGCCGACTCCATACCTAATGATGATATTTTTTAATATTACTAATGAATTGTAGCACTTATATAACTATTTTAATAAATATTCTATCTTTTTCCAGTATCGCGCAGGCAGGAACACGCGGGACAGGGACGGGAGCACCGTCCTGCCCACTGGGGATGGAGAGGCGGCGCCATCAACACAAGTGACTGTTATATATACTGAATCTGGATGATCCCCGACTTGGGGAATGCCCCGCCGGGAGCTTGCTTGCGGTCAGGGCTGCGCGGGCGCTTCCGGGACTCAGTTCCAGGGTTCCCGCTCATAGATGAATTCGCGCCCGCCCTGGAAGATGCCGAAGCTGGCCCGCGCCGTGGGGTCGTTGTCGTGGACGCCGTTGCCGTCCCAGTCGAAGCGCAGCCAGGGCAGGCCGGCGGCGCCCAGGTCCACGCGGATGTCGGCGTCCCCGGTGCCGCTGGGCACCGGGGTGGAAAGGCTCAGGCCGGCATCGCCGGCTGCCAGCGGGCTGTTGGCGATACTGGCCGTGGTGGTGCCGCCACCGGTGTTGATGACCACGGTGCCATCCGTCTGCCCGGCCTCTACCGCACTGGAGAGCACCAGGTCCCCGATCCCCAGCGTGGTACATCCATCCAGGCTGTTGCCGAGGAAACTCGCGCCATCGAAGTACTCCGCCCGCAGGGGCACCGGCAGCGGCAGCAGTTCGGAACCGAAGGCATTGGCCATGGCCAGCCGCCCCCAGCGCTGCTGCTTGCCGGCGGTGAAGGCGATACCATTGCCGGCCGAGGCGGCGCCAAAGGAGATCGGGTTTCCGGCATAGGCCGTGTCATCCTCGTCGATCACGCTCAAGGACAGGGCGATCTCGGCATCGAAGGGCGCCACCGGGGCACCACGCAGGAAGGCCAGGCCGCCGCCATCGCTGAAACCGAGCGTACCGGTACCGTTGCCGGAATCGACGATCACCGGGTCCGGCGTGGGCACGGCGCCGGTATCCAGGGTCCCGCTGGCGGTACTGTAGGTCTTGTTGCCACTGCTCGTGAGCTTGGCGTCGGTGAGCTTCCAGAAGTCCCCGGTATAGTTCCGCGTGGTGCCTCCGGCCCGGTTGCGGGCGGTGACCGTGATCGCCGGCGCGGTCGCATAGCGGAAGGGCTGGCCGACATAGCCGAAACCGGCACAGGCGGTGGTAAACCTCGGGGTGTTCTTGCTGATGCCGAAATCGAAGGGGATGAAGCGCCCGACATTGCCGCTGGCCGTGCCCGTGACGTCACCACTGAGCAGGTAATCGCCATCGGCCACCGACGCTGTCAGGCTGATGATGCCGACCTCGCCCCAGCTGAAGTCCGTGCCCGTGGCGGTGCCGGCGCTGAAGGCACCGAAGCCGGTGGTGAACTGGATCGGCGGGTTGTTCGTGCCACCGCCGGCGATGAGGGTGGGGCTCAGCAGCACGCCCTCGGGACTGCTCTCGCGGCCGTAGTTCGGGGTCACGCCGCCCTCGGCGTCCAGGGCCTCGACGGTGACGCTGAAGGGCGAACCGGCACGGATGAATACAAGACCATTCTGGTCCGCAGCGGCCGGATTGGCAAAGCCGTCGCTACTGCGCCGGATGGCGCTGAGACGAAAATCCGCGGGCCGCACCACGAAGGGATTGCTGGCGCCGCGGATACCGTTCGGCAGGTCGGGATCCGGCACCGAATCGTCCTTCATCGAGATCCGGATGCGGCCGACGTCCTTGTACTTGGCCGTGACCTGCGCCTGGCCCTGGTTGAAGACCACGGTGCGGGTCCCGGCAGCGGCCTCGCTGGTGGCGATGCCGCTGCCGTCGATCGTGACCGGGACCGTGCCGCTGCCGGGATCGAGATAGGCCGACCAGAACCTGAGCGGCCTGTTGCCGGCATAGGATTCGATCACGCCGCAGACCGGATCGGTCGGGGTCTGGCCATAGGCGGTGATGTGCAGGGCGAAGTTGCTGCCGGCGGTCTGGGTCCCGATCGGATCGTTGATCACCCCGGGGGGGGGATTCGGCAGGGTGCTGGCGGTGACCGTAAAGCCGCTGGGTGAGAAGGCCAGCAGGCCTTCGCTGTCGTCATCCGTGGCGGCACCATCGGCGACCGCGATATTGACCGGACTGGTGCCCTCGCGGTAATCCAGGGCCAGGACCACGACACCATTGTCGCCGGCCGCGAAGCTGTAGCTGGCCAGGCCGTCATTGGCGACGCCGTTGTTCAGGACGCCATTGCCACCGATCAGCGACCAGTCGCCCTTGCCGCTGCCGGTATCCAGGCTGATGGTGCCGGTATAGGAGCTGAACACACCGCCGCCGGTGGTGATCGCGCTGACCCGCACCGGCTCGGCCAGGCAGCTGATGCCATTGCCGTCGTGGCTGATCACGAAATGGTCCAGCAGCACCGGGCAGGGCCGGACGCGGGCCATCTCGGCGGCGATCTCGGTGGCTGTCAGGACCCGGTTATAGACCCGCGCCTCGTCGATCAGGCCATCGGCGGCCCCGGCCAGGAAGGTATTGCCACTGACGTTGTCTCCCAGGAACAGGTTCTGGGTCGGCAGCAGGCCACCGTCCGGAATGGTGCTTTGCTGCACCAGGGCCCCGTCGACATACAGGCGCATCTGCCGCGGAAAACGGTCATAGGTGACCGTAAGGTAGTGCCAGGTATTGCTGTTGATGGCCGGGACATTGAGAAAGATAAACCCAAACCCGGCGCCGTTGTGGATCAGGAACAGGGCCTGATCACCCAGATGGGCGAGCAGGAACCAGTCCGAACTGCCCGCGGGGGTGGCGTCGAACAGGGTATGCCAGCCCGAGGTGGCCGCGGTATTCTGAAAGTTGTGCCAGAGGCTGATGGTAAAGCGATCCCCCAGCACGCTACGGGGATCGATGCCGGTATCCACCGCCTGGGGCGGGGCGATGGTGGTGTTGCCGGGGATCAGGGCATAACCGCAGGTCCCCGGACTGCCGGGGATGGCCGGGTTCGAAGCGGCGGTGCTGACACCGCCGGAGGCGGTGCCGTCATGACCGTTGCCGGTGCCGTCGATGACCTCGCCGGCGGTGCCGTTCCAGGCACTCTCATCCATGTCGTAACCGGCGATGGTGGAACTGGCCAGCGGGGGGATGAAGCGGATCGCGGTATTGGCCAGGGCCGCCGGGCTGGCATAGCTGATGGTATCGAAGTCGCCGGTGCCCAGTTCCCAGCCTATCTGCGGCAGGCCTCCGGTGGTGTAGTTCATGTTGCCGTACTGAAACAGGAATTCGCCGTTCTCGCGCAGGATCACCTGCGCCGTCATGGCGCTGCCGGGGGCATTCCACTCCGGCACGGCGGACCAGGTCACCACGAATTCCCGGTTGGGTGCGCTGCCGAGGCGGGCATAGCGCACCGTGCCCCCGGCGGAGGGGTCCCAGTCGGCGCCGAAGACGCGCAGGGTCCGCTGCAGGCGGAAATAGGGATAATCGTATGGGTAACGCCGGGGTGGCCCGACCCGTTGCGTGCCATAGCCACAGAAGCTGTTATTGAACTGCAGGCGGCCGTTGCTCATGACGCGCACGCTGGTATAGGCCACCGTGCCGAAACGGAAGCTGAAGCCCAGCGGGATCTCCTGGCTGATATCGTCGTCGATGGGGGCGCTGGCGCCGCTGCATGCGTTCGCCGGGGGACCCGGCGCCCGGGTCCAGACGATATCGGTGTGCGTGGCCGGGTCGATCAGGGCAAAGCTTTCCGTGACATGGCGGTAGGTCGCGGCCAGGGCCGGGCGGCCGGCCAGCAGCAGGACCAGGCACAACAGCCCGGTGGCAACAGCGGATTTGTGGCGCGCCATCATCGGCCGGTTCGCTTCCCGTGAACGCATGACTGCTGAAAGTGTATCCGTTAACGCGCCGCCTTGCCCGCCTCGATCGACCCGGGGGCCCTGTTCAGGCCCGTTCCACCTTCGGCTCACGCCGCAACAGCGCGGTCACGGCCTCCTCCGGGGTCACCCTCGCGGCTATCACCGCGGCGACCTGTTCGCTGATCGGCATCTCGACACCCACCGATACCGCCAGCGCCACCACCTCCGGAGCGGTCTTCACGCCCTCCACCGCCTGCCCGATCTCCGCGGCCGCCTGCGCCGGGTCCAGGCCCCGGGCCAGGGCCAGTCCCATGCGGCGGTTGCGTGACTGGTCATCGGTGCAGGTCAGGGCCAGGTCGCCGATGCCGGCCAGCCCCATGAAGGTTTCGCGCTGCGCGCCCAGGGCCGTGCCCAGACGCATCATCTCGGCCAGGCCCCGGGTGATCAGGGCGGCGCGGGTGTTGGCGCCGAAACCCAGGCCGTCGGCGATCCCGGCGGCGATGGCGAGCACATTCTTCACCGCGCCGCCGAGTTCGACACCGACGACATCGGCGCTGGTATAGGCGCGGAAGGCGCCCCCATGCAGACGGCCCGCCAGGGCCGCGGCGTAGTCGGGATCCGCGGAGGCCACGGTAACCGCGGTCGGCAGTCCCCTGGCGACCTCCGCGGCGAAGGTCGGACCGGAGATCACCGCGGTGGGGAAGCCCGCGCCCAGTTCCTCCGCCACCACCTGGTGGGGAAACTTGCGCGTGCCGTGTTCCAGGCCCTTGCAGGCCCAGCTCAGCCGCAGTCCATCCATCCCGCACTCGCGCAGTTGCCGCAGGACTTCGCGCAGGCCCTTGGCCGGCACCGCCACCAAGACCTCGGCGCCATCACGCAGGCCCTCGCGCATGTGTTCAACGACTTCCAGGCCGGTGGGGAATTCCGCATCAGGCAGATAACGCGGATTCCGCCGCTGCCGCTGCAGTTCGCGGATATGCCCGGGACGATGCCCCCACAGGCGCGTGGGCTGCGCATTCCCGGCCAGCAATATTGCCAGGGCCGTGCCCCAGGAGCCGGCGCCCAGCACCAGTATCGGGGACGGTTTAGCGGGGTTCATGACCACCCGGACCCGGGCGCCGCCTCCCCTGCGCTATCGCCAGGCGGGAAGCCGCCGCATGGAACCGCCACACGGGCAGGGACATCCGTCAGTGGGTGGAGACTTCGGTGTTGTCCGACTCTGCCGCGGCGGCCTGCTGGCGCTGCAGTTCCTGGGCATACATGGCCTCGAAGTTGACCGGTGCCAGCAGCAATTGCGGGAAACCGCCACGGGTGGCGACATCGGAGATCGCCTCGCGCGCGAACGGGAAGAGGATATTCGGACACACCGTGGCCATCATCGCCGTGGTGTGCTGCTCCTGGAATCCGGTGATGGTGAAGACACCGGCTTGTTGCACCTCGATCAGATACGAGGTCTGCTCCTCGTGCTTGACCGTCACGGTCACCGTCAGGGTGACCTCATAGACGTCGTCTTCCAGTTTCTGGGCCTTGTTGGCCAGTTGCACGTCCACCTGCGGCTGCCATTCACCGCGGAAGATCTGCGGTGCGTTCGGACTCTCGAAGGACAGGTCCTTGATATAGATCTTCTGGATCCCCAGCTGGCCGCCCTGCGGCTGTTCCGGCTGTGCGGCGGCTTCGTTGTTATCTGTCATGATTCGTTTCCATTACTTGTGTGGTTGATTGAATAGTATGCGGGTGATGGCGGTGCCGGCCCCATCCCTGGCGCGCCCCACGCCATCAGGAACCCTTGACCAGCGGCAGACCGGCGTTCTGCCATGCCATTATACCCCCCTTGAGGCTCGAAACACGGGTGAATCCCGCCTCTTTCATGGCGCTTGCCGCCCGCCCGGTGGTGGTGCCGGAATTACAGCACAGGATCACCGGTTTGTCCTTGTGGGAAGCCAGCTTCCCGAGACGCTTGTGGATCTCCTTTTCGGGGATATTGACCGCATTCAGGATATGTCCCCGGGCATAGGCATCCGCTTCGCGGATGTCTATCAGCAGCGCCCCCTCGTGGTTGATCAGCCGGGTCACCGCGGCCGCATCCAGCTGCCCGCCAGTGGCGGCGCTGCTGAACAGATTCCAGCTGAGCAGGGCCAGGACGATGGCCAGCATCAGAAACAGGATGGGATGATTGCCTACGAATTCCAGGTACTGCTGCATTGCCGCTCCTCGTGGTTCCGCCGGTACGGCCACTGCCGCGAACCGATATCCGGCCGGCATGATACCGGATCCAGGCCCCCGGGATCACTAAGCAGCGCGGATTCGTCGCCCCCGGGCTGCGGTTCCTGGCCGTAAATCATGATATATTTACCCGCAGACCAGAGCCCCCACCCAGGTAGCCGAACCCGTCGATGGAACAATCCCACAGCCCCCTCGAACTCAGCGAGACCGGGACACATCCTCAATACCGCCCCATGCTGCTGATCGTGCTGGATGGCTGGGGTTACAGCGAGAGTACCCAGTACAACGCCATCCACAGCGCCAGCAAACCGACCTGGGACAGCCTCTGGACGCATTACCCTCATATGCTGATCCGCTGCTCCGGCATGGATGTCGGCCTGCCCGACGGGCAGATGGGCAATTCGGAAGTCGGCCATATGCACATCGGCGCCGGACGGGTGATCCCGCAAAAATTCACCCGCATCAGCCAGGCCATCGAGGACGGCAGCTTCTTCGACAACCCGGTCATGGTCGATGCCTTCAACAAGGCCGCGGACGGCGATCATGCGGTACACCTGATGGGGCTGCTGTCACCCGGCGGGGTCCACAGTCACGAGGACCACATCATCGCCGCGATCGAAATGGCGCACCGTTGTGGCGTCGATCGCATCTATCTGCATGCCTTCCTGGACGGCCGCGACATGCCCCCCAAGAGCGCCGCCGACTCGCTGCTCAAGGTCAAGCTGAAATTCGCCGAGCTGGGGCACGGCGCCATCGCCACCCTGATCGGACGTTTCTACGCGATGGACCGCAATATGAACTGGGATCGCACCAAGGCGGCCTATCGCCTGATCGTCGATGGCAAGGCCGAATACGACTACAGCGACCCCTTCATCGCCCTGGACATGGCCTACAAGCGTGACGAGACCGACGAATTCGTCAGCGCCACCGCCATTCATCCCCGGGATGCCAAGCCGGTGCGGGTGAACGACGGCGATGTCGTCATCGCCATGAACTATCGCGCCGATCGCGTCCGCCAGATCACCCAGGCGTTCATCGAGGAGGATTTCGACTGCTTCATCCGCGGGCGCAGAGCGGCGCTGTCGGCCTTCGTCAGCCTGACCCGCTACCACCCGGACTTCGATATCCCGGTGGCCTTCCCGCGGGTGCGCCTGAACAACACCTTTGGGGAATACATCTCCACGCTGGGACTGCACCAGCTGCGTCTCGCGGAGACCGAGAAATACGCCCATGTGACCTTTTTCTTCAATGGCGGCGAGGAACGCGTGTTCCCCGGCGAGGACCGTATCCTCGTCCCCTCGCCCCATGTGAAGACCTATGACGAAAAACCGGAGATGAGCGCCTATCAGGTCACTGATCGCCTGGTCGAGGCCATCCACAGTGGCAAGTACGACGTCATCATCTGCAATTACGCCAATGCCGACATGGTCGGCCATAGCGGCAATTTCGATGCCGCGGTACGCGCCATCGAGGCCCTGGACCGCTGTCTCGGGCGGGTGGTGGCGGCCATCCAGTCGGTCGGCGGCGAATTGCTGATCACGGCCGACCATGGCAATGCCGAGCGCATGCGCGAGGTCTCCACCAAGAAGAAACGCGGCCAGCCCTACACCGCGCATACCAGTGGTCCGGTACCCCTGCTGTACGTGGGCCGCCCGGCGGGCATGATCAACAGCGGTTCCCTGGCCGATATCGCCCCCACCATGCTGGCGCTGATGGCACTGCCCATCCCGGAGGAGATGACCGGGCAGCCCCTGGTGGTGCTGGAGGATACCGGGGAACGCCGCACCCACACGCGACTGGGACGACTGCTGGGCTGATGCGCCGAGTCCGCCGCCGCGCGGCACATGCCGCCAGCCACCGGATAACCACATGGCCGGGTTGGCCGTGGATGCTGCTGCTGTTGCTGGCCCCCTGTCCGCTACGGGCGGGGGACCCCGGCATCGAGACCCAGCGGCAAAGGCTGCAGGAGGTGCGCGGCCGTATCTCCGGACTGGAGCGCACCATCGCCAGGGAACGGGGGCAAAAGACGGCATTACTTGGCCGACTGCGTGAAAAGGAGGTGGCGATAGGCAAGCTGCAGGCCCGGCAGCGCCAGCTGCGACAACGCAGCGAGCGGATCCGGTCGCGTCTGCGCGCCATGCGCCAGCAACGCCAACAGGAACAGGCCCTGCTGGAAAAGGCGCGATCACGGCTGGCCGCCCAGGTGCGTGACGCCTATGTCCACGGCCGGGAGAACACCCTGAAACTGCTGCTGAACCAGGAAGACCCGGCCCTGCTGGGCCGCACCCTGGTGTATTACCGCTACGACAACCGGGCGCGGGCGCGGGACCTGGAAGGGATCGGTCTGCGACTCACCCGGCTGCGCGAGATCGAACAGGCCATGCGCCTCGAAGCGCTCACCCAGCAGGACCTGGAACGACGCATACAGGGCCAGATCCAGGGGCTGCAGCGACTGCAGCGGGAACGCAAGCAGGTTCTGAGCAGGCTGGATTCCCGGCTCTCGGACAAACGGCGGCGCCTGGCCGACCTGCGCGAGGACGCCGAACAGCTCTCCCGCCTGCTGGCGAGGCTGCGCCAGCGTTCGCGGCACGAGCAAGAGCCGACCCCCTTTGCCCGCCTCAAGGGCCGGCTGCAATGGCCGTTAAAGGGCAGGATCGCCCGGCATTTCGGCAGCACGCGCAAGGATGGCAGTCTGAAATCCCGGGGTGTGGTGATCGCCACCCGCGCCGGCGAGGATGTCCATGCCGTCGCCGCCGGCCAGGTGGTCTTCGCCGACTGGTTCCGCAACCTGGGTCTGCTGATCATCATCGACCACGGACAGGGCTATATGAGCCTGTACGGCCAGAATCAGTCCCTGTACCGCGATGAGGGCGAGCGGGTCCGCGCCGGAGAGATCATCGCCGCAGCGGGTGACACCGGCGGCGCCACTCGCGCGGGGCTTTATTTCGAGATACGCCGACAGGGAAAGCCAGCCAACCCCTTGCGCTGGCTGGCAAAACGCCCCTGAGCGCAGGACTCGGCGGATGACCGCGTAGCGGCCGCAGCCGGCCAGACCGGGGCCGGGCGATGGAGCCACGGGGTGGCCGCGCATCCGGCTCGGGACCCCTGGGCACTTGTGGCCCGGGTCCGGCGCGCGTATCCTCACGGGTTCGCACCGTAACAGGCTGAGTTAGAAGACAAATCGCTTATGAAAAAAGTACCGACGCAAATCCTTGTGCTGGCAGCCGGGCTGTTCCTCGGCCTGAATGTGACGGCCGCGGCGCCAGCAGGCAAGGATACGGATCCACTGCCATTGCGCGAGTTGCGCACCTTTACCGAGGTCTTCGCCAAGATCAAGAACGATTATGTCGAGCCGGTGGATGACAAGACCCTGCTGGAGAACGCCATCCGTGGCATGCTCACCGGCCTGGATCCCCATTCGGCCTACCTGGACAAGGCCGCGTTCCGGGATCTGCAGGAAGGCACCTCGGGTGAGTTCGGTGGCCTGGGCATCGAGGTGGGACAGGAGGATGGTTTCATCAAGGTCATCTCGCCGATAGACGACACCCCGGCCGCCAAGGCCGGGATCCAGGCCGGTGACCTGATCATTCGCCTCGACGACACCCCGGTCAAGGGCATGTCGCTGAGCGATGCGGTCAAGATCATGCGCGGCAAACCCGGCAGCAAGATCACCCTGACCGTGGTCCGCGAAGGCGTGGAAAAGCCCCTGAAGATCGAAATCACACGGGCCATCGTCAAGGTCAGGAGCGTACGCAGCGAGACCCTCGCGCCCGGCTTCGCCTACGTGCGCATTTCGCAGTTCCAGTCCCATACCGGCGAGGACCTGCGCAAGGCCATCACACGCCTGAACAAGGACAATCAGGATCGGATCAAGGGCCTCATCCTGGACCTGCGCAACAATCCCGGCGGGGTTCTCGACGCCGCCGTGGAGGTCTCCGACGCCTTCATCTCCAAGGGCCTGCTCGTCTATACCCAGGGCCGCATCAAGGACTCCGATATCCGCTTCAACGCCAAGCCCATGGACCTGATCCATGACGCGCCGATGGTGGTGCTGATCAACGGCGGTTCGGCCTCGGCCTCGGAGATCGTCGCCGGGGCGCTGCAGGACCACAGGCGCGCGATCATCATGGGTCAGCAGAGCTTCGGCAAGGGCTCGGTGCAGACCATCCTGCCGATGACCAACGAGACCGCGGTGAAACTCACCACGGCGCGCTATTACACCCCTTCGGGGCGTTCCATACAGGCCCAGGGGATCACCCCGGACATCGTCCTGGAACCCCTCAGCATCAAACCCAGGGAGAAGAGTCCCGCCAGCAGCGTGAAGGAGGCCGACCTCAGCCACCACCTGCGCAACGGCAAGCTGATCGAGGCGTTGAAGAACAAGGGCGGCAAGAACAACGCAAAAAACATCAAGCAACTGGTCTCGCGTGACTTTGAACTCTACGAGGCCTTCAACCTGCTCAAGGGTCTGGCCCTGCTGCAGCAGGCAAAAAAATAGATCGGCATGAACCTGTCCCGGGGTATCGGCGCATCTTGGATCAGCGGCCTCGCCGTGCTTGCGCTGCTGTGCCTGCCGGCGATGCCGGCCACGGCCAACGACGCCACCCCGGTCATCAGCATCATCATCGATGACATGGGCTATCGCCTGGAACAGGGCCGGCGCGCCCTGGCACTGCCTGGACCCCTGAGTTACTCCTTCCTGCCCTTCACACCCAATGGCGCGCGCCTGGCCGAGACCGCCCACGCCCTGGGCAAGGAGATCCTGCTGCACCTGCCCATGGAGGCCGAGCATCACAATCACCTGCTGGGTCCGGGGGCCCTGCGCAGCGACATGGATCAGGTGGAGATCGCCACCCGCCTGCGCATGGCGCTGGAGTCGGTGCCCCGGGCGATTGGTGTCAACAACCACATGGGCAGCCTGCTGACCACGCAGGCCGACAGGATGCAGTGGCTGATGACCGCGATCCACCGTCATCGCGGCCTGTTCTTCATCGACAGCCGCACCACCAGCGGCACCGTTGCCGAGGAGATCGCCCTGGAGCAGGGGATCCCCAGTATCTCCCGCGATGTATTCCTCGATGACGACCTCAGCCCCACGGCCATCGCCATGCAATTCCATCGCCTGCTCGACAAGGCCCGTGAACAGGGCTATGCCCTGGCCATCGCCCACCCACACCCACAGACGCTGGCCCTGCTGGCGGCGGAACTCCCCGATATCGAACAACGCCATGGCGTCCGTCTGATCAGACTGGGACGCCTGGTCAAACTGGAAGAGAGGCATCCCTCATGGCAACTGTCCTTGTCCCCCTCGCCGACGGCTGCGAAGAACTAGAGGCCGTCACCATCATCGACCTGCTGCGCCGCGCGGGCATCGAGGTCATAACCGCCGGCCTGCGGGACGGCCCGGTACACGCCAGCCGGGATGTGATGCTGATCCCCGATGTCAGCCTCGACACCGCCCTGGAACGTGATTACGACATGGTGGTCTTGCCTGGCGGCCTGCCGGGCGCCGATCATCTGCAGCGGGACGCGCGCATCGGTGAATTGCTCAGGCAACTGGCCAACAGCGGCCGTTTTACCGCCGCCATCTGCGCCGCGCCCAAGGTTCTGGCCAGCCAGGGCCTGCTGGACGGCAAGCGGGCCACGGCCTATCCCGGGGTCCTGGAAGCCGGGGACTGGCCGGACGTCGATGTGACCGGCGAGGCCGTGGTACGTGACGGCCAGGTCATCACCTCACGCGGACCCGGCACGGCCATGGACTTTGCCCTGGAATTGATCGAGGCGCTCAGCGACCACGATACCCGCGAGGCGGTGGAACAGGGCCTCGCGCGCGACTGACCGCCTTGCGGGCGCCCCCAGGGAGCGCGGCCTGGTACACGCGCATGTCGACTCACTGAGAAGGAATCCGAGCATGGCCCGTCCCTCCCCCTTGCTGCCAGGCGATACCCTGCCGCTGGCCGCTATCCTGCTGCTGAGCTACGGTCTGCTGCAACTGCTCCTGCGGCACGCCTTCCCCTTCGATGAAACCCGCTACCTGGCGGTGGCCTGGGAGATGTGGCTGCGACACGATTTCCTCGTCCCCTATGTCAACGCCATGCCTTACAGCCACAAGCCCCCGTTGCTGTTCTGGCTGATGCAGGCGGGCTGGTGGCTGTTCGGTGTCAGTGAGTGGTGGCCACGGCTGATACCGACCCTGTTCGCCCTGGCCTCCCTGTTGCTGGTGCGGCGCCTGGCCCTGCTGCTGTGGCCGGCTCGCGAAGGTCCCGCGCAACGGGTCCCTCTGGTGCTTCTGAGCCTGCCATTGTGGCTGTTTTACTCGGGCATGCTGCTATTCGATCTGGTACTGGTGTATTTCGTGCTATTGAGCATCTATGGCGCCCTGCTGAGCCTGCGGCGAGAAGGCCGGGGCTGGGTCTATCTGGCCCTGGGGCTGGCCCTGGGGCTGCTGACCAAGGGGCCGGTGATGCTGCTGGACAGCCTGCCGGTGATCCTGCTGGCGCCGATGTGGGTTGTGCCGGGGGACAGGCGCTGGGGACGCTGGTATCTGGGTGTGCTGCTGGCCACGATCGCCGGCAGCCTGCTGGCGCTGGCCTGGGCGGTGCCGGCGGCGCTGCAAGGCGGAGCGGAATACGCGCGCATGATAGGCTGGCACCAGACCGCCGACCGCCTCGGCAAGGGCTACATGCATGCGCGGCCCTGGTGGTGGTATCTGCCGCTGCTGATCCCGCTGTTGTTCCCGTGGCTGTTCCTCCCCGGCCTGTGGCGGGGCCTGCAAGGCTCGCTGCCGGACGATCGCGGCCTGCGCTTCTGCCTGGCCTGGTTGCTGCCCGTGCTCCTGCTGCTGTCCCTGATCGGGGGCAAGAAGGTGCACTATCTGGTGCCGCTGCTGCCTCCGGCGGCACTCCTGATCAGCCGCTTGCTCAGCCAGCGGGACCCCGCCACGGCCAACACGGCCTGCTGGCTTCCGGGCCTGCTCATCGCCCTGGTCGGGCTGCTCCTGAGTGCCACGCCACTCTATCTGCGCCACGTCCCCGGACATGGCTGGTTGCGCGAACTGTCGCCCCTGTGGGGCCTGCTGGTGATGGGCATCGGTTTGTTCGTGGCGCTGCGCAGCCGTCGGCCGGCGGGCCACGACCGCGCCCTGGCCCTGGCCTCCACCCTGGCCATCGCCACCGCCCTGGTCGGCGCATTCCACAGCGCCGCCCCCTACCATGACCTCAGCGTCATCAGCCGGCGCCTGGCGGCGTTACAGGCCAGCGGCCATCCATTGGGGCACCGTGGCACACACCGGGAACAGTTCATGCTGCTGGGCCGGCTGCAGGCGCCACTGGAAAAGATACCGCGGGGGGGCGTGACGGCCTGGGCGGAGCGCCATGCCGGCGGCTATATCGTCACCTATTTCAAATACGGCCACCTGCCGCGTGCCGTCGCCCCCCTCTACCAGCAGCCCTATCGCAGCTCACGCATCCTGGCCCTGTACAGCAGTAGCCAGATCCGTGACCACCCGCGGGCCTTCGCCCACGCGGGTGAATAGCACCGGACTCAGGTGCCCCAGGCCTGCAGGAAGGCCTGCAGGGACTCCTGCCCCGACTGCCACAGCCATTCCCGCAGCCGTGAATATTCCTGCTCGCAGTCGGCCGCGGACAAGTGTCCGCGCAGGCGCTCCAGGCGCAGGTAGATCAGATAGGCATTGAGCACGTCCCGCTGCGTATCCGCCCCGGCGTCGGCATCGATACCGCCGGGGAAACCCAGCAGGCGCGCGATCTCGTCCAGCCGCACCACGTCCCCGCCGCCCGGCGCGGAGAGGGCGGCGCGCAGATCCGTATGCGGCCAGCCCAGGATCCCGTCATCCTCCTGCCAGGGCACACAGAGCGCATGCACCAGCGCCCTGTAGTTCAGCACCGGCAGCGCGAAGGCGGCCCCATCCCAGCTCACCAGCTCCCGCTCATGGGTACGGACCCGGTCAAAGAACCTCTCCAGCAGATCCTGCTCATCCCTCTCATCGGCGCCCAGGCGGCACAGGTCCAGTTCCCCGTCACGGGATTCCAGCAGGGAGATCGTCACCACCCGTTGCAGGTGGGCCGGGAGACGATCGGTACCACCGTCGGTCTGCTGATAACGCAGCGTCGACAAGGCCGTGGCGACATCCTCGTCATCGATGTCCTGCAGCTGATGCAGATGCCGCCCGGCATCGAGATCCGGCGCCGTTGCTATGGCGAAGATCAGGCAATTCATCGCGAACCCTCCCCTGCCCGCAGGCCTATTTCTGCTTCCAGTTGCCGCGCCCGTCCTGATACCACCAGCCCCGCGGGGCATTGCCGACCCAGCGGCTGGCGAAGGTCGCTCGTATCTCCGGCTCCCACTCCGGATGACCGTTGGCGCGGGCGACCTCGGCATAGAGGGCGTTGCGATCGCGGTTTTCATCGGCGATCAATTGCTTGACGCGGTTACGGTCCTTCAGTCCGACGGCCCTGGGATTGCGCAGGGTCAGCAGGCCGTTGGCGGTCATGCCCACGGCGCCGCTGTTGTAAAACGGCGCCAGGGCGCGATTTCGCGATCGCATCGCGGCCTTCAGGCGGTTGATGCCGGGGGAGGAGATACTGATGTCCAGCGCTGCGGCCGAGGCCTCCGGAACCAGGCTGTCGAGCAGCCATCCGAGTAGCGGCAAGGACGGTTGCAGCGACGACTGCGGCGGGGTCTGGACCTCCGGCTGTCCGCTTTGCGGGGTCTGCTCCGGCGCCGGCCGTGTTATCTTGCCGGGCTGTTCGCCATAGACATCGCGGATGAAACGGTCCGCGGCCTTTTCCGCCGCCGCGGCGGGGAAATAGACATTGACCGTAACGCAGGCGACCAGCAGCAGACACATGCTGGCCAGTGAGAACTGATGCGTGGATTTCATTTGTGACTCCTTGAAGACCTTGCTGCTGATAGTCTTGGCACCCAGGGCAGGGCGGCAACTCAGGAGAGAGGAAACGCTGAATGAATCCGTCCTGGATCGATCAACGCACGCCTCGGTGCAAATACGATTCGCACCGTGTTCCAGAATCCTTCACCGGCGGCAATCGATTCCGGTGATATCGCCTCGTCCCGCAGAGACCCTGAATGGTTCATGTTTCCATGCCGGTCTAGCGCATGACCGGCGCCTGGCCCTGAACGATGGCCCGCAGACGCTCGACCAGCACCTCCCAGTTCACGCTACGGTTATAACCGATGATGTCCAGCCAGGGGGGCAGCAGGCCATGTTCGACGATATAGTAACCCGACTTTGCCGGGGCCACACCATCCATCTGACAGATGCCGTTGCGCAATCGGCAACGCAGCCCCAGACGGTCATAGTCAAAGGCCTTGAAGACCCCCAGGAAGGCGCGTGAGATGGCGCTGGTGGTGGCGCCGCCACCGATGCGGGTGAGGTTGTCCACCGCCCGCTGGCTGATGCGGTGGCGGCTGTCATCATCATCCGGCGTGGCCAGCCAGGCGTCGAAACGCAACGGTTGCCAGGCCTCCAGGCGCAGGCCCTCGATGGCCCCGTCCAGGCGCCCGCTGATGCCGCCAAAGGAAAAGGTCCGGGTCAGCCGCGCCAGGTCCAGGCCCTGGATCGAGATATCGGCATCCAGGACCGGTACCGGGCCGAACAGGTTCTGCAGACGCAGGTTGCGGATCCCGATACGGCCATCGAAGGCCTCGACCTCCAATTCACCATGGACCTGAAGATCCCCCTGGCCATAGTGCAGGCCGGGGATCCTGCCGGACAGGGTCCCGCTCATCAGTGGCCAGCCCAGGGCCTGGGTCAGCTCCTGCAGGGAGACCGGGGTCAATTCACCATCCAGGAGGATGTCGGCATCACCCTGCGCCAGGCGCCCGAGGCGCAGTCGCGCGACCCGCAACTCGCCATCCAGGATCGGGATACTGACCGGAGCGGTGAGTTCGAGACGCCCCTGGCGAGATACCATGGGCAATTCCGTGGCCCCGAAATCGAGCCGGTAGACCCCGGCGCCATCCCAGTGCAAGCGGGATGACAGAGGCTCATTGCCGGTAGTGAATGCCAACACACCACTCAGGCCCGAGACCCTGAAGCGAGCGCCCTCGTCATCGGCATAGACATCATCCAGTTTCAACCTGACCCGCTGCGCAGCATCGCGTCCAAGCTCCAGATCCAGGTTCAGGGCGCCGCTGGTTTCCAGTGTGCTGAGCGCGGTATTCAACCACAGCGGTTGCAGATAGACGGCATACAGGCGCGCCAGATCAGGGCTTTGCAGATGTAGCTCCAGGTGCTCCGGCCGAGCCCCGTGGTCCTGATCCCAGAGCCCGGACAGGCGCAGATCCATCACCCCGGGATGCTCCAGCGTGAGCGCTTTCAGGTAGACAGGGCCCCGTCCCAGGGTGGTTGCCAGCGGTGCATCGAGTTGCGCATCCAGGCGCAGGGGTCGCGCTCCGGCCTGCAGGGTGAAACCCGGACGGTAAGCGCCCAGTTGCAGACCCGGCTCGATATAGACACCGCCATGCCGCAGTTCGAGCGCGACCCGGCACCGTTGTCGCGCCGCCCGGCGGCAGTCCAGTTCCAGTCCCGCGTTCACGGCCTCGGCCACATTCACGCCGTTGAAGGCCATATCCCGGACCTCCGCGCCTAGCTGTACGCGTGTGGGGATGGCGCCATGACCGCTGATCGTGGCCTGCAACGTCGCCTTGCCGGCGACCTCGCCGATCCCGCCGAGCGCGGCGGTCAGGGGCGACAGCAGACCCGGCAACGCCGCCAGATCGAGGTCCGTGCCCGTGAGCCGCAGGAACCAGTCCGCGCCACGCAGGTGACCCTCCAGACGCAAATCGCCCGGGAAAGGGTCAAGCCCGGAGAGGTGGAAGCGCAGTACCCGGGTATCGCGATGATATTCCAGCGCCACGACCGCGCTCAGTTGCCGGCCATCGGCGCCGTGAAGACCCAGCCGGGCCCGGGTACAGCTCAGCCGTTGGCCCGTCACGCGGACATGGGGACAGCGCAGGTCGATCCGTTGGAGCACCGGGATGGCTGGCAGATGCAGACGCCCGAGGCGCAGGTGCAGGCGGTAATCGTCCACCCCCAGCGGCTCCAGTGACAGGCTGACGGCATCCGCCGACCAGGCCCGCGCCGCGATACGCGCAAGGCTGAGATCGAGCAGGCCACGCGCCTGCAGGGCCTGGGCCAGGCACAGGGACAGCAACAGGACCGGAAACGGCCAGGATCCGTGGTGGGCGCGACGACGCACGGGGTCGCTGTCTCGGCCGTCGCCCTGGCTCAGGCCGGAAAGACCTCGGTGGACAGATAGCGATCACCGCGGTCACAGATGATCACCACGATCACCGCGTCTTCCAGTGTGGCGGACAACTCCAGCGCCGCGGCCACCGCCCCGCCGGAAGAGATGCCGGCGAAGATCCCTTCCCGCGCGGCCAGCGCGCGGGTGGTATCCTCGGCCGCCTGCTGACCGACATCGATGACCCGATCCACGCGACCGGGGTCGTATATCGCCGGCAGGTAGGCCTCGGGCCATCGACGGATACCGGGGATATGGGCCTCGCCGGTGGGTTGCACACCGACGATCTCTATCTCCGGGTTCTGTTCCTTGAGATAGCGGGAGGTCCCCATGATGGTGCCGGTGGTTCCCATGGAGCTGACGAAATGGGTGATCCCGCCCTGTGTGTCGCGCCAGATCTCGGGACCGGTACCCTGGTAGTGGGACAGTGGATTGTCGGGGTTGGAGAACTGGTCCAGCACCCTTCCCTCGCCACGCTGCTGCATCGCCCGGGCGGTATCGATGGCCTCCTCCATACTGCCCCCGGCCGAGGTCAGAACGATCTCGGCGCCAAAGGCCCGCATCACCGCCCGCCGTTCGACGCTCATGTTTTCCGGCATGATCAGACGCATGCGATAGCCCTTCATGGCCGCGGCCATGGCCAGGGCGATACCGGTATTGCCACTGGTGGCCTCGATCAAGGTGTCTCCCGGGCGGATCTCCCCACGCGCCTCGGCGTGCTGGATCATGCTCAGGGCGGGACGGTCCTTGACCGAGCCGGCGGGGTTGTTGCCCTCCAGTTTTGCCAGGATAATATTGCTGGTCTCGCCGGGCAGGCGCTGCAGTCGCACCAGGGGCGTATTACCGACGAAGGCTTCGATACCGGGATAGTCCATGGCGGGGATTCTACGATAAACCCCGGGCTATCGACAGCGCGTGAACATGAAGGGATGCATGATGATCGACACCTGCACCGCGAGCACACCCCAACTGCTGCTGATCGAGGATGATCCGATCAGCCGTCACCTGCTCCAGGACATGATGGACAGGCTGGAACGACCGCTGGTGGCGGCCGCCAGCGGTCCGGAGGCCCTGGCGCTGTGCCGGCGCCAGGACTTCGGACTGATCCTGATGGACCTGCACATGCCGGGGATGGACGGTTACGCCACCCGCCGGCATCTCCTCGACCTCCTGGCCGGGAAGGCCATTCCGCCGATGTTCTGCCTGACCGCCGACACCCGCCCGGAGACCCGCATCCGCCTGCGACGGGAGGGTTTTAGCGAGTACCTGTACAAGCCGCTGGACCTGGCCCGGCTGGAGGCACTCCTGAACCGCTATCTGCCGTTGGCCGCGGACCGGGCGCGGGAACCCGCGAGCATGGACATGGCGCCGCAACTGCGCGCGGAACTCCATGCCCTGCTGGTCGACAGCCTCCCCGGCGAGTATCGGCGTCTGTGCCAGGCCCGGGATCGCGGCGATCGGGACACCCTGTCGCGCATCGCCCATGGCCTGGCCGGAAACGCCGCAATCTGTGGCGTCTCCACGCTCTCCCGGGCGGCGATGAAGCTGGAACGAAGCCTGAGGTCCGGTCCCCCGGAACGGGGCCTGGCAAGCGTGGACCTGCTCTTGCGCCTGATCGGCCCGCTGCTGGAGCGGCGCGAACCCCGGCCCTAGGAGACCATCTCATCGACAGACTCCTAGCATTTGAGCTGCAGGGCCAGGATCACCGCATCCTCGCGGTCCTTGTCACCCGGATAATAAGCCCGCCGCAGGCCGACCTCGGTGAAACCAAAGCGATGATAGAGCGCCAGCGCGGCCACATTCGAGGGCCGCACCTCCAGAAAGGTCGTCTCGGCCTGATGCCGCGAGGCCAGTTCCAGCATATGCCGCAGCATGCGACTGCCCAGGCCCTGGCGCTGCCGGTCATGGTCGACGCCGATGTTGAGGATATGCGATTCCCCGGCGGCGATACTCATGATGCCGTAACTGGCTACGGCGTCGCGCAACTCCTCGACCCAGCAGCAATACCCCACCCGCAGGCAATCCTGGAAGATCCCCCGGGTCCATGGATAGGCATGCACCTCGGTCTCGATGCCGTGGACCACATGGATATCGGTCTCCTGCATCGGCCGGATCCCCACGCCCTCCTGTAGTACCGCGCTCATGCGCGGTCCGCCCCGCGCAGACAGTCCATGGCCAGTTGCAGATCCGCCCAGGCCTTGCGCTTCTCGCGCGGCGACCGCAGCAGATAGGCAGGATGGTAGGTCACCACCAGGGGAATGCCGTCGTCACCATAGCGATAGCACCGGCCGCGCAGCTTGCCTATCGGCGTATCCGTGACCAGCAGGTTGTGGGCGGCGATCCGCCCCAGGGCGAGGATGATGCGGGGCTGGATCAACGCCACCTGGCGGGCCAGGAAAGGACCGCAGCTGGCCACCTCGGCGGGTCGGGGATCGCGGTTTCCCGGCGGACGGCACTTGAGGATATTGGCGATATAGACCTGCTCACGGGCCAGACCGATGGCCGCGAGCATGGCGTTCAGCAACTGCCCGGCGCGACCGACGAAGGGCTCGCCCTGGCGATCCTCCTCGGCCCCGGGAGCCTCGCCGATGATCAACCAGTCGGCGCGCGGATCACCGGTGCCGAAGACCGCCTGCCCCCGCTGCGCGCCCAGCTCGCAGCGCCGGCAAGCAGCCACGCAGGCACGCAGTTCCGGCCAGTCCATCGCGGCGATGGGGGGCTCCGCATTCCCCCCCGGGGGCGCGGCCTCGACGACCCGTGCTCCGGCCTCGCGCCGGGTCCAGAGCTGGACCCCCATCTCGCGGAGATATTCCTGACGCCGCCTCATGCCGTCGTCCTCAGAGGTGTTCCTCTACCTGTGGATGCCGGCGCTGCGAGTCATCCATGACCTTGTTCAAACCGTTGATATAGGCGCGCGCCGAGGCAATGACGATATCGGTATCCGAACCCTGACCATTGACGATGCGGCCGGCATGGTCCTGGCGCACCGTGACCTCGCCCTGGGCATCGGTGCCGGTGGTGATATTGTTGACCGAATACAGCAACAGCTTGCAGCCGCTGTTGACGATGCTCTCGATGGCCCTGAAACTGGCGTCCACCGCGCCGCTGCCCTCGGCCTCGCCCTGGCGTTCCTCGCCATCGACCAGCAGGGTGACCTCGGCCCGCGGGGTTTCGCCGGTCTCGGAGCAGACCTTCAGGGCCAGCAACCTGATGCGTTCATTGAGTATGTTCTGGCTGGTCTCGGTGACCAGGGCCTGCAGGTCCTCGTCGAAGATCTCGTGCTTCTTGTCGGCCAGTTGCTTGAAACGCATGAAGGCGGCGTTGAGTTCCTCCTCGCGCTCGAATTCACAACCCAGTTCCTTGAGCCGGGCGCGGAAGGCATTGCGCCCGGAATGCTTGCCCATGACCATGCGATTGGCGTTCCAGCCGACATCCTCGGCACGCATGATCTCGTAGGTCTCGCGACTCTTGAGCACCCCGTCCTGGTGGATGCCGGATTCGTGCGCGAAGGCGTTGGCGCCGACGATGGCCTTGTTGGGCTGCACCGGGAATCCGGTGATGTTCGACACCAGCCTGGAGCAGTGCACGATCTGGGTCGTGTCCAGGCGGGTCTGGCAACTGAACTGATCCTGGCGCGTGCGCACCGCCATCACCACCTCTTCCAGGGAGGCGTTGCCGGCGCGTTCGCCGAGGCCGTTGATGGTGCACTCGACCTGACGCGCGCCGTTCATCACCGCGGACAGGGAATTACCCACGGCCAGCCCCAGGTCATTGTGACAATGCACCGAGAACACCGCCTTGTCGCTGTTGGGCACGTTCTCGATCAGACGCCGGATCAGGTCGCCGAAGATCGGCGGCAGATTGTAGCCCACGGTATCCGGGATGTTGACCGTGGTGGCGCCGGCGTCGATCACCGCCTCCAGCACCCGGCAGAGAAAATCGAACTCCGAGCGTCCGGCATCCTCGGGTGAGAACTCCACATCGTCGGTGTACCGGCGTGCGTGCCGGACCGCGCGCACGGCCTGCTCGACGACCTCGTCGGGGCTCATCTTGAGCTTCATCTCCATATGGATGGGAGATGTCGCGAGGAAGGTATGGATGCGCGCCGAGGCCGCCGCCCCCAGGGCCTCTCCGGCGCGATCGATGTCCTTGTCCAGGGCCCGCGCGAGGCCACACACGGTACTCTCGGTAACGCACTCGGCGACGGCCTTGACGGCCTCGAAATCACCCGGGCTGGCGATCGGGAAGCCGGCCTCGATCACATCCACGCGCAGGCGTTCCAGGGCCTTGGCGATGCGCACTTTCTCGTCCTTGTTCATGGACGCGCCCGGACTCTGCTCGCCATCACGCAAGGTGGTGTCGAATATAATCAACTGGTCTTTCATCACTTCCTCCACGGACCCTTGCCGGCGACCAGGACATGGCCGGGGCATGGGTATAGTTTAACCCGCGAGCACGCTGCGTGACACACGCGACGGCCGCGCGGATGGTGGTTCTATGCTGGGGTCCCGTTACCGGGCTGGGATCTGCGTGTTATGCCCCGGGGGGCAGCAGCAGTCCCTCGTGGAAGGTCGGGAAGGACAGTCGCGAGCCGACCGCACCGGGCCAGCCGGGGCGGGTGCATGTCGAACTGTTGTCGCGCTGATGAGGCATGAATCGTCTACGAACAGGTGCTGGTCCGCAGCACTATAACCCTCGCCGGTTTATGCCGCAAGCGCCCGCCCCGCTAGTCTTCCGTACCCGGTTCGGTGTTGTGGCGGGCGCGGCGATGGCGGTGCAGGTGGACCAGGGTCAGCACCGGGCCGGACAGGGCATAGAAGGAAAAGATGGTGAACAGCACCAGCGAGGGGTCCAGGGAGATGAAAACGAATACCAGCAGGATCACCAGCACGCTGACGAACGGCACCTTGCCGTGCAGGTCCAGGTCCTTGAAGCTGTGGTAACGGATATTGCTGACCATCAAGGCCGCCGACAGCACCGTCACCAGCAGGCTGACCGGGGCCATGGCCGCGCCCATGCCGGGATGGGACTCCTCCACGAACCACACCAGTCCCGCGACCAGGGCCGCCCCCGCGGGGCTGGCCAGGCCCTGGAAATAACGCTTGTCGACACTGCCGATCTGGGTATTGAAGCGGGCCAGACGCAGCGCGGTGCAGGCGGCGTAGATAAAGGCCGCCAGCCAGCCGATCTTGCCCAGTGACTGCAGGGACCAGGTATAGATCACCAGCGACGGCGCCAGGCCGAAGGCGATCAGATCGGAGAGGCTGTCATACTCCGCGCCGAAGGCGCTCTGGGTATTGGTCAGACGGGCGATACGGCCGTCCATGCCATCCAGTACCATGGACACGAAGATCGACATGGCGGCCGGTTCGAAACGACCGTCCATGGCCGCGACGATGGCGTAGAAAGCGGCCAGCAGCGAGGCCGTGGTGAACAGGTTGGGCAGCAGATAGATGCCGCGCCGCTGACCCTTCTTGCCCGCCCCGGTCATCGCGCCGTGCTCCGCACTCAGTTCTTGCTGCGATCGACGATCTTGTTGGCGGTGATCCAGGGCATCATCGAGCGCAGGCGCTCACCGACCTCCTCGATCGCGTGTGCGCGGCCGATCCGGCGCTTGGCCTTGAGGGTCAGCTGACCGCTCTGGTTCTCCTGGATGAATTCGCGTGCGAATTCACCCGTCTGGATCTCCTTGAGGATGCGGCGCATCTCGACCTTGGTCTGCTCGGTGACCACCCGTGGCCCCCGCGTCAGATCACCGTACTCGGCGGTATTGGAGATCGAGTAGCGCATATTGGCGATGCCGCCCTCGTACATCAGGTCGACGATGAGCTTGAGTTCGTGCAGACATTCGAAATAGGCCATCTCCGGGGCGTATCCCGCCTCGGTCAGGGTCTCGAAACCGGCCGTGACCAGCGCGGTCACGCCACCACAGAGTACGGCCTGCTCGCCGAACAGGTCGGTCTCGGTCTCGTCCTGGAAGGTGGTCTCGATGATACCCGTGCGCCCACCGCCGATGGCGGAGGCATAGGCCAGGGCGATCTCCTTGGCCTGGCCACTGGCATCCTGGCTGACCGCGATCAGGTCCGGGATACCACCACCGCGGGTGTACTCTGTGCGCACGGTATGACCCGGGGCCTTGGGGGCGATCATGATGACATCTAGGTCCTCGCGCGGCTCGATCAGGCCGAAATGGATATTGAAACCATGCGCGAAGGCCAGTGCCGCGCCCTGCTTCAGCCCGGGGGCGATCCGTTCGCGGTAGAGCGCGGCCTGATGTTCGTCCGGGGCCAGCACCATGACCACATCGGCTGCGGCCACCGCCTCCTCGATGGACCTGGTGGCGATACCGGCCGCCTCGGCCTTGGCCGCCGAGGCCGAGCCCGGGCGCAGGCCGACAACGACATCGACACCCGAATCCTGGAGATTATTGGCATGGGCGTGACCCTGCGAGCCATAACCGATGATGGCCACGGTCTTGCCCTGGATCAGGGACAGGTCTGCGTCTTTGTCATAATAGATATTCATGGTTTTTCCAATCTCTTTTCAGTCAGTGGTTGCAACTATCGGGTAAAGGTTTCGTTTCAGACGGCCAGGTGCTTCTCGCCACGGGCGATCCCGGATATGCCGGTACGCACCACCTCGATGATCTGGCGTTCATCCACGGCATCGATAAAGGCATCGAGCTTGCCCCCGTCACCCGTCAGCTCCACGGTGAAGGTGGTGTCGGCGACATCGAGAACACGGCCGCGGAAGATATCCACCAGGCGCTTGACCTCTTCGCGCACATCCGCGCCCCGGGCGCGCAGCTTGATCAGCATCAGTTCGCGCTCGATATGGCGGCTCTCGTTCAGGTCCACCAGCTTGATCACATCGATCAGCTTGTTCAGCTGCTTGGTGATCTGCTCGATGATCGCGTCGGAACCCCGGGTCACCAGGGTCATGCGCGACACCGTCGGGTCCTCGGTCGGCGCCACGGTCAGCGATTCGATATTGTAGCCACGTGCGGAGAACAGCCCGGCCACGCGCGACAGGGCGCCGGATTCGTTTTCCATCAGGATGGAGATGATGTGTCGCATCTCAGGCCAGCTCCCTGTCGGTTGGTAGCAGGATTTCGTTATGTCCCTTGCCGGCGGCGATCATCGGGTAGACGTTCTCGGTCTGATCGGTGACGAAGTCCATCAATACCAGACGTTCCTTCATGGCCAGGGCCTCCTTCAGCGCGGCCTCGACGTCCGCGCTCTTCTCGATGCGCATGCCGACGTGGCCAAAGCTCTCCGCCAGGGCCGAAAAGTCCGGCAGGGCATCCATGTAGGAATGTGAGTAACGCCGGTCATAGAAGAATTCCTGCCACTGCCTGACCATACCCATGTAGCGATTGTTCAGACTGACGATCTTGATCGGCAGGCCGTACTGCAGGCAGGTGGACAACTCCTGTATGCACATCACCAGAGAGGCCTCGCCACTGATGCAGCAAACGGTCTCTTGCGGGTATGCCAGTTGCACCCCCATCGCCGCGGGCACGCCAAAGCCCATGGTGCCGAGCCCGCCGGAGTTGATCCAGCGTCTGGGCTTGTTGAACTTGTAATACTGCGCCGCCCACATCTGATGCTGGCCGACATCCGAGGTGATAAAGGCATCGCCCCCGGTCAGCTCATACAGGGTCTCGACCACGAACTGGGGCTTGATGACCTCGGTGCCGCGCTCGTAGGCGAGACAGTCGACCTTGCGCCAGGCGTCGATCCGCTCCCACCATTCCGCCAGCGCCTGCTCGTCCGGGCGCTTGTCGGTGGCCTGCAGGAGCTTGATCATGTCCCCCAGGACGTTCCTTACGCTGCCGACGATGGGAATATCCACCGGCACGTTCTTGGCGATCGAGGCCGGGTCGATATCGATATGGATGATGCTTGCGTGCGGACAGAATTTTTCCAGGTTGCCGGTCACGCGGTCATCGAAACGCGCGCCGATGGCCAGCAGCACATCGCACTGGTGCATGGCCATATTGGCCTCATAGGTGCCATGCATGCCCAGCATGCCGACGAATTGCCGGTCGGTGCCCGGATAGGCGCCCAGGCCCATCAGGGTATTGGTGATGGGGAAGCCCAGCATGCGCGTCAGTTCGGTCAGTTCGGCATCCGCGTTGTCCAGCACCGCGCCGCCGCCACTGTAGATCATCGGCTTGCGCGCCCTCAGGAGCAGATTGACCGCCTTCTTGATCTGCCCGGGGTGACCCTTGACCACCGGCTTGTAGGATCGCATTTCCACGCTCTCGGGATAGGCGTATTCGCTGAGATCGGCGGTCACGTCCTTGGGCAGATCGACCACCACCGGACCTGGCCTCCCGGTGCTGGCGACATAGAATGCCTTCTTGATGGTTTCGGCCATGTCGCGCACGTCCTTGACCATGAAGTTGTGCTTGACACAGGGACGGGTGATGCCGAGATTGTCGACTTCCTGGAAGGCATCGTTGCCGATCAGCTGAGTGGGTACCTGGCCGGTAAAGACCACCATGGGGATGGAATCCATATAGGCGGTGGCGATGCCGGTCACGGTATTGGTGGCGCCCGGACCCGAGGTCACCAGGACCACGCCGGGCCGTCCGGTGGCGCGGGCGTAACCGTCCGCGGCATGGGTGGCGCCCTGCTCGTGCCGCACCAGGATATGCTTGACCTTGTCCTGGTTGTACAAGGCGTCATAGATATGCAGTACCGCGCCACCCGGATATCCGAAGACGAATTCCACGCCTTCATCTTCAAGGCATTTGATGAAGATTTCCGCGCCTCTGATCTTTTTTCCCACGTTGATTCTTCCCGCTGCAATACCAGCATGACGACAGGCCGGGGACCGGAGCACAGACAGCCCCGGGGGAGATGCCTGGATCCAGACGGATGGACCCGCTTCGCGTTGAACAAACAGCCAAAACTACTGCCAAAGGGGATTGAGGTCAAGAACGAATCGGCCATGCTGCTGATTTCCCGACAAATCACGAGGGTTTCCAGGACCGGCGGCTGACACCGCCCCGGTCACTGGCTATAGTTAGGCGAACCCTCCAATCCGGATGTGACGAACCGATGCCCAGACTCTCCAAGATCTTTCTTGCCGCGCTGTTGCTGAGCGCCCTGACGAGCACCGTCGTCCTGGCCGCCAAGGTCTATAAATGGAAGGATGCCCATGGCGTCATGCATTACTCCAGGACCCCCCCGCCCGACGCCCAGGCGGAAAGCCTGGACATCCATGTCCGGGAGGACCCCGGCGCCCTGAAACGCCTGGAGCAGCAGAAGGCGAGATCCAGCGAGTATTTCAAGCAGCGTGAAGAGGCCCGGAAGGCGGCGAAACAAAAGGCCGGGGAGCAGGCCCGGATCAAGGCCGCCTGCGACAACGCGCGCCAGCGCCTGACCGGCCTGCAGCAGTCACAACGGATCTACAAGACCGATGCCGCCGGCGAGCGCGTGCGTATCGGCGAGGAAGAGCGCCAGGCCCGGATCAAGCAGGTCCGGGAGGATATCGCCAAATACTGCAAATAGGATCCGCGGCATCCCGGCGGTGGCGCGGGGTCCTGGTCCTGTACCTGCCCTGAGGATCGGTTAGAATCCGCTCTCTCCACGAATACCGGACCTACAAGATGCGCGTATCACGACTGCTGCTACCCACCCTCAGAGAGGCCCCCGCGGATGCCGAGATCATCAGCCACCAGCTGATGCTGCGAGCCGGCATGATCCGCAAGCTGGCCTCCGGTATCTACACCTGGTTGCCACTGGGCCTGCGGGTGCTGCGCAAGGTCGAGGCCATCGTCCGTGCGGAGATGGATGCCAGTGGCGCCCAGGAACTGCTGATGTCCGGCGTCCAGCCGGCGGAGCTGTGGCGGGAATCCGGTCGCTGGGACGAATATGGCCCGGAGTTGCTGCGCTTCAGTGATCGACACGACCGTGAATTCTGTCTCGGCCCCACCCACGAGGAGATCATCACCGACCTGGTGCGCCGCGAGATCCGTTCCTACAAACAGCTGCCGGCCAATTTCTACCAGATCCAGTCCAAGTTCCGGGACGAGATCCGGCCCCGTTTCGGCATCATGCGGGCGCGGGAATTCCTGATGAAGGATGCCTACTCCTTCCATCTCGATACGGCCTCGCTGGAACAGACCTACCAGGACATGTACCAGGCCTATGGCCGCATATTCACCCGACTGGGGCTGCGTTTCCGCGCCGTGGCGGCCGATTCCGGCAACATCGGTGGCGCGACCTCGCACGAATTCCATGTCCTGGCCGATTCCGGGGAGGATGCCATCGCCTTCAGCGATGACGGCGATTACGCCGCCAACGTCGAACTCGCCGAGGCCCTGCCACCGGCCGCTCCCAGGAACACGCCCGGCATGGAGATGACACCTGTGGAGACCCCGGACCAGCACAGCATCGCCGAGGTCAGCGCGTATCTCGAAGTCCCTGCGGAACGCTGCCTCAAGACCCTGATCGTCGAGGGCGAATCGGGCACCCTGGTGGCCCTGGTGCTGCGCGGCGACCATGAACTCAATGCCGTCAAGGCGGCCAAGCTGCCCGGCGTCGCCACCCCTCTGAGCATGGCCACGGCGGATCGGATCCGGGCCGAACTCGGCTGTGGCGTCGGCTCGCTGGGACCGCGCGGACTGGACATCCCCGTCTGGGTCGACCGGGCCGCGACAGGGGTCGCGGATTTCGTCTGTGGCGCCAACCGGGACGGCTGGCATCTGCTTGGGGTCAACTGGGGCCGGGACCTGCCGGAACCGGAGTGCGCGGATATCCGCAACGTCCAGGCCGGCGATCCCAGCCCCGACGGCCAGGGCCGCCTGCGCATAGCCCGAGGTATCGAGGTCGGACATATCTTCCAGCTCGGCGACAAGTACAGCCGGGCCCTCAAGGCCACCTGTCTGGACGAGCAGGGCCGGGCCGTGACACTGCAGATGGGATGTTACGGGATAGGGGTGTCGCGTATCGTCGCCGCCGCCATCGAACAGAATCACGATGATCGCGGCATCGTCTGGCCACCGGCCATCGCGCCCTACCAGCTGGCCCTGGTGCCCATCAACATGCACAAGTCGGAACGCCTGCGCGAGGCGGTCGAGACCCTCCACGCACAATTGACGGGCGCCGGCATCGAGGTCCTGCTGGACGACCGCCGCGAACGTCCGGGGGTCATGTTCGCGGACATGGAGCTGATCGGCATACCGCACCGCCTGGTGCTTTCCGACCGGGGACTGGATCAGGGCAGCGCCGAATACAAGGGCCGCTGCGACGCTGAGCCGCGTGATATCGACCTGGCCGGGGCGGTGGACTTCATCCGTGAGCGCCTGGAGATGCGTGGATGAAAGCCACGATCACCGGGCACGCGAAGAACCGAAACCCGGATTAACGCGGCATGGCCCCGCATCGGGGCGCCAGGACCCGGATCGCATCATGCTCGCCGCTGCGCGGCGCCTTCGAGACCAGGGGGCTCCCGCGTGTGCTCCGCGACCCGGCGAGGGTTCCCTTGCTCTTGTTCGTGTGGCGCCCCACCCAGGCCGGGCCGCGACCTGATATTCCGCCCCTTCGTGTGAGTGCGGCGGCCTGGTTCAGCGCAGTTCGAAGCCACCGGGCAAACCCCGTTCGCAGTCTGCAGGCGGCACCTCGTCCACGTGCAGCTCGCTGACCCGGGCCGTCGGCGGACCGTGGCGCAACCATGCGCACAACTCCAGGACCGCTGCCTCCGCGCCGCCTGCCAGCACCTCCACGCGCCCGTCCGGCAGGTTTCGCACCCAGCCACGCAGTCCCAGGCGCCGCGCCAGGTCGCAGGTGGTGGCGCGGAAGAAAACGCCCTGCACCCGCCCCGAGACAAAACAGTGCCGGCAGGTCATCACGGTTTCACCCCCGTGATCCGGCGCGGCACGCACGCGAGCATTGTCGCCTCCCGGAGACAACGGCAGCGGAACGATTTCCAATGATGGAGCCAGGCCCTGATTGGCATATACTCAGTATAAAACAAAGCCACGGCGCCATCATGAAGGTGCGGGCGCGTGCGGAACGGGGCCCAGGGGAGGGCAGACAGTGACCGATCGGGTTCTGGTACATAAACTGCATCGTCCTGTGCCCGTACTCCAAAAGATCAAGACCATGGCCACAATGATACGATGACACTGCCCAACGCCGAATTGCGTCCAGCCTATCTCGAAGAATGGCTCGACGCCCTGCCCTATGCCGACTTCGACAAGACCTGCCAGCGCCTGATCCAGGCCCTGGAGGAGACCCATCGGGCTGATGTGAAGTCCAGCGTGCGCCTGGACCTGATGAAGCAGTACATACGTCCCTACGAATATCTGCTGGACACCTGGATCAAGCACGGGGATCCCCCCAGCCTGCAGACCATGGACATCACCCTGGCACATATCGAACGGGTCAAGAAGATTGCCCAGGAGATTGCCTATGGTCTGAAACTGGGCATCGATGAAAGCCTGATGCGCAAGACCCGCTGGCTGCACAGCAAACCCCCCATCCCCGCCATCAATATGGCCCTGCGCCTGCTCTCCCACGCCCTGCTGCTGAACTACCAGGAATATGCCCCCGTGACCCAGATGCTGTGGCGCGAGATCCATGACCTCTACGCCACGGCCGAACAACTGCGACGGGAGAACGACCCGGTCGAATACCCACTGGAGGATGACGACGGCAAGGGCAGTGTGGCGCGCAGCTACAAACAGATCTGCGCCACCGCCCTGGTCGATCCACACCATCTGCCTTACGGGGCGGTCTGGCGGATCTATGATCAACTCGGGGACTGGTCCTCGCGCGTGAACATCCTGCCCTATCAGCCACATGAACACCCGGCGGCCTATTTCGTCATCGACCTGGCGGCGGGCGCGACGCCGATCAGCCTGACCCGTTTCGACGGCGAGGACGACGATCCGAACCTGAGACTGCTGGACTGCAATCCCCTGCAGTCGGAGGTGCAGCAATGCCTGGAGCTGCTGCGCCACGGCCAGGCGCTGCCAGCCAGTCTGTACCTGCGGGGACCGCAGGCCCGCTTCCTCTTGCGTTACCTGCTCAAGGCCTGGGGCCTGCCACCGAAACGACTGGCCCCACGACGCCAGCGTGACGATCAGGCCGAGATGATCTGTGGCATCAACGCCGCCTACTACCATCTCAACGGGGACCAGGAGTTCGCTTTCCAGCCCCCCGCCGCCGCCGGAGAGGCCATCGATGTCGACGGCGAGAAAAGACAGCAATGGGATCCAGCCCTGAAATACCGCAGCGACAGCTGGCGCTTCATCAACGAGGGAGCGGGTGGCTTCTCCGTCTACTCCAGCGTCAAGCCCCATCAGATGGTGCGTGTCGGGGAACTGGCCTGTCTGCAGGCCGACGAGGGGGAATGGCTGCTCGGCGCCATCCGCTGGATGATGATCCGGGAAGAGAACGAATACCGCACCGGCATCCAGCTCATCACCCGCAAGGCCATGCCGGTAGCGGTGCGCGCCACCAGCGGCAGGGAACTGGACAAGGATTACCGGCGCGGCTTTTTGTTCCAGCGTCCCGGCACACGCCAGGACAGCGTACTGCTGACCGCCCGGGGTCTATACAAGGAGGATCGCAGCCTCGAGGTCCAGCTCCCGGACGCATCGAAGCCAGGCCTCCTGCAGGTACATTGCGCCGATCTGATCGAAACCACCACGGCCTTCGATGAATTCGTGATCCGCACCGACAGCGATCAACAGCGCCTGCCGCTCTCGGCATAAAGGCTGCGCAGGCTCACACCGAGTAGCTCACGGCCCTGGCCCGCCAGCAGCCGCAGGCGCCGGTTCAGGGCCTGGTCCCAGCCATCGCCACCCTCCAGGCCAGCGTCATCCGCCCGGATCAGGGCATCCGGCAGCAGGGCATACAGATCCCCCAGACTGACCGTGGCCGGATCCCGCAGCAACACCCAGCCCCCGCTTTCCGTAGTCTCGGCCCAGCCGGCGTCATGCAGCAACTGCAACAATTCACCGGCCTCGGTATAGGCAAGCCCGGGTTCCTGCAGCAGCAACGCCTCCAGGCTCAGGCTCCGGCCCTCGTTGCCCGCCCGCCAGAGCCGACCCACGATACGATAAAGGGCGCGCAGGCGACCACTGCCTCCGCTGTGATCACCACCACGGCCAAAGGCCATCAGTGAGCGGGTGACCTCGGCGCCGAACAGGATCACCACCCAGGAGATATAGATCCACAACAGGAAGACCGGCACGCTGGCAAAGGCCCCGTAGATGGCCTCGTGCGAAGGGAAGTGGGTCACATAGTAGGCAAACCCGCGCTTGGCCAGTTCGAACAGGAGTCCCGCGACCACGCCGCCATACAGGGACAGGCGCAGCGGCACGCTGCGGTTGGGCATCAGGGCATAGAGCAGGGTGAAGGCCAGCGTGGTCAGCAGCATCGGCAACCACAGCAGCAAGTGTCCGCGCAGTTCGAAGCGGGTCTCGATATCACTGACCAGCGGCAGCGATATCAGGTAGGTGGTGGCGGCCAGGCCCATGCCTATCAGCAGCGGCCCCAGCGTCAGCACCGCCCAGTAGACCAGAAAGCGCAACCACAGCGGACGGCTCTCGCGCACCCGCCAGATACGGTTGAAGCTGCTCTCGATGGTCGCCATCATCGACAGCGAGGTGAATATCAGGACGACCACGCCGGCGGCGCGCAGCTGCGATGCCTTGGCGGTGAACGACTGCAGATACTCCCAAATCCTGCTGGTGATACCGGGCACGAAACTGCTGAAAAGCAGATTCTCGACCTTGTCGCCCAGTGACTGAAAACTGGGGAAAGCCGACAATGTGACCAGCACCACCGCCATCAGGGGCACCAGTGAGAGCAGCGTCGTATAGGCCAGCGAGGCCGCTGTGCGCAAGCACTGGTCATCCATGAAGTGGCGCCGCAGGCAAGACAGGAATTCCAGCCAGCGGGGCCAGAACGCCGGCGGTCTCATGGCCGGCCGGCTCCCGTCAACGCCTGAAGCAACCTCTGCGCGGTATCGGCATCACGCCGGTGGACGGCCATTTGCAGATCCCGGTAGAGACGTTTGTGCGCCCTGTCCAGCCGCTCCGGGTCGATACGCCCGAGACGGTAACGGGCATGCTCCAGGCGACACTGGCTCAGGGCCAGCCGGGCCTGCCGCCCGGCCTGTCGCGCCTGCCTGCGAGCGAGCCCCTGGTCCTGCTGGTGTCTGGCGCTGGAAAGGATCGCCTCGGTGTCCCGCCACAGGCAACCCGCCTCGTCGGCGCGGGCGATGGCCCGCGCCGTGCGTGCGAACAACTGTCGCAATTCGGTGGCGCCTGCCCCGGGTGCTCCCTGCCCGGCCGCGACCCCGGGCCGTGGCATGAACAGGGGCAGCAGACTCAGAGACAGGTATAATGGCGCATGCAAGAGGCGTCGGATATCCATATTCAAGAACCAGGAGTCCCCTATGAAAGTCACCATCTATCATAACCCACGCTGCTCGAAATCCCGACAGACCCTGGCGCTGTTGCAGCAACGGGGTATCGAGCCCGAGATCGTGGAATATCTCAAGACCCCCCCATCCCGCGCCCGGCTGAAGGCCCTCCTCGGCATGCTGGGCCTCGAACCACGCGAACTGATGCGGCGCAAGGAGGCCCCTTACCAGGAACTCGGGCTGGAAGACGGCAGCCTGGACAACGAGGCCCTGATCGCCGCCATGGTCGAGAACCCGATCCTGATTGAACGCCCTATCGTCGTCCGTGGAGAGCGGGCCGTCATCGGCCGGCCGCCGGAAGCCGTGCTGGAACTCCTCGCCTGAGTCCGGGCAGCGATGACTACGCCCGCTATCGACATCCTGGTGCTCTATTACAGCCGCCAGGGCAATGTGGCGCAGATGGCGCTGCAGCTGGCCCGTGGTATCGAGAGCGTGGCCGGATGCCAGGCGCGGCTGCGCACCGTGGCCCCGATCTCAAGCACCTGCGAGTCCACCGGCGCGGCGGTCCCGGACAAGGGACCACCCTATGCCGACCTCGACGACCTGCGTGAATGCGCGGCGCTGGCGCTGGGTTCCCCCACGCGCTACGGCAACATGGCCGCACCGCTGAAATACTTCATCGACAACACCGGCGAACTGTGGATGCACGGGGAACTGGCCGGCAAACCGGCCACGGTATTCACTTCCAGCGCCAGTCTCCACGGTGGTCAGGAAACAACACTGCTGAGCATGATGCTGCCCCTGCTGCATCATGGCATGCTCCTTCTGGGCCTGCCATACAGCGAGCCCGACCTGCTCTCCACCCGTACCGGCGGCACCCCCTATGGCGCCAGCCACCTGGCCGGCAACGACAGCCGCCTGCCACTCAGCGATGAGGAAAAGCGCCTCTGTCAGGCCCAGGGCCGGCGACTGGCGGAGATCACCCGGAGCCTGAATCGCTGATGCCTGGCCCCCGTCCACTGAGGCTGACCCGCTACGCCGTGCTGGGCTGCTATTTCGGCCTGCTGACTCTGGTCGTGCTGTGGCCGACCTGGCTGGCGCCGCCACAACGCCTGCCGGTCGCGCCGATCCTGCTGCTCGCCGGTCTGCCGCTGCTGCTTGCCCTGCGCGGACTCCTCTACCAGCGCCTGTCGACGCATACCTGGCTGAGCCTGCTGGCGCTGGCCTATCTCAGCCACGGCGTGATCGAATGCTATACCGCCAGGGATGCCGCGTCCGCGCTGCTGGCGGCATTGGAGGCCATACTCGCCGCCGGCCTGAACATCGGCGCGGCATTGTTCGTGCGTCTGCGCGCACGGCAGTTGCGGGAGGCGGCCAGCGGCCCGTCAGCCCCACCAGGGCCATGAGGGATCAGGGACCCTGGCTGGCGTCAAGCACCCTCAATATCCGTAGGGGCCGTAGCCATAACCGAAATGGTAATAGGGATAGTGACCGTAACCGATACCGAAACGGTAGGGGTAATAGGGATAGCCATAGGGCCACCATGGGTCATAATAACGCGTCCTGAGGCGTGGCCACAGATAGAGACGTTCGCTATGCAGGAGCGGATAGGTGTAGGGATGCTTGCCGATCTCGCGGGTCACCCGGCTCTCCACACGCCCGACCACGGTAAGTTTGCGTCCCGCCTTGTAGATGCTCGGGTCCAGGAAACCCGAATAGCGGATCAGAAAACGGCCGCGGTCCTGATCGGAATCCCTGGGCCTGCCGTCATCCCGGAGCTCCCGGGCGGCGATCTCTATCCAGGTCTCCGCCTGTCGATTCTCCAGGGCCAGGATCTCCCCGCCCCAGCGCAGCCGCTGGCCACGGAAACGTTCGAATTCCCTCACCACCGTGGCCACCTCCGGACTGGGCGCGACATCGGTGCGGATCTCCAGCGGTACATTGGAGGCGCAGGCCCCCAGAAACGATAGCAGCAAAAGCAATAATCCACGCATGGTCGAGACCCGTCATTACGCGCCTGAAGATACAGACCTGGATATATGAGACCCGCTTGCCGGGCATCGGTTCGCACGGGGAGTGTGACGCGCCGCCGGCCGCATCGATACCGGGAGCTTCCGGGATAGGCTTCAATACCGGACTCCAGGATGAGTTGCTACACTATAGTCATGACCCTGACCGAACTCCGCTATATCGTTGCCGTTGCCCGTCTGCACCATTTCGGCAAGGCCGCGCGAGCCTGTTTCGTCAGCCAGCCCACCCTCAGCGTGGCGGTCAGAAAACTCGAGGAGGAACTCAAGGTCACGCTCTTCGAACGGCGCAAGGCCGATGTCTCCGTGACCCCGGAGGGAGAGCGCATCGTCGAGGTCGCCCAGCAGATGCTGGAGCAGGCCGAGACCATTCGCCAGATCGCCCGCCAGGAACAGGACGTTCTCGCCTCGCCCCTGCGCCTGGGGCTGATCTATACCATAGGCCCCTATCTGACCCCGCACCTGCTGCCGCAGCTGCAACGCGAGGCGCCGCAGATGAGCCTGCTGATCACGGAGGACTTCACCGACAACCTGAGCGAGGCGCTGAAACGGGGTGAGCTGGATGTCATCGTCCTCTCCCTGCCGTTTGCAAAACCGGGTATCGAGACCGAGCCTCTCTACGATGAACCCTTCGTGCTGGCGATGCCGGCGGGACATCGCCTGAGCCGGCGCAAGCAGGTTTCCATGGAGGTCCTGCGCGACGACACCCTGCTGCTGCTGGGCGCCGGCAACTGTTTCCGGGATCAGGTGCTGGAGGTGTGCCCGGGTTGCGCCCCGGGCGAGGCGAGCCAGAACAACATGCAGAAGACCCTGGAGGGCAGCTCTCTGGAGACCATCAGGCAGATGGTCGCCTCGGGCGCCGGGGTCACCGTGCTGCCATCGACCTCGACCGGGCCGGGGACCGACCTCAGCGGCATGCTGGCCTTCAGGCCGTTTCAACGCCCCATGCCGAAACGCCGGGTGGCGCTGGCCTATCGCAAGAGCTTCCCCCGGCGCGAGGCCGTGACTGTCCTGCGCCAGGCGATCAGCAACTGCCCCCTGGAATCGGTACAGATGCTGGCCTGAGCGGTCCGTGCGGGCGCGACCCGGCCGTGCGGCACTCCCCAGGGGCCTATTTGATCACCAGGAAGGCGGCCGTGTTGCCACGCTGGATGCGCAGCAACAGCGGTCCCTTGCTGTTATTGACGACGCTCAGGAACTCGTCCAGCCCGCGCACCCGCTTGCGGTTCACCGAGGTCACGACATCGCCTTTGCGCAGGCCATTGTTCCAGCTTCGCCCGCCGCGTTCGACGTTGACGATCAACACCCCCTCGATACGGCCATACAGGGGCGAACCCCGCTCGATATCCGCGAAGCTGGCCCCGGCCAGTTTCTGGTTGCGCAGGGCGGTACTGCCCTCGACACGCTCCTTGCCGGCGACCCGGGCATCGATCTGGATGCGCTTGCCCCCCCGGATCACATCGAAGACCACGCGCTCTCCGACCCGGATGAGACCAACCGTGTTGCGCACATCGGCGCTGTTGTCCACGCGCTTGCCATTGACCGCGATAACCACGTCGCCAGGCCGGAAACCGGCCCTGGCCGCCGGGGATCCGGGCATGATATTCACGATCACGGCGCCATGCTGCTGCTGGATACCGAAGGCGCGGGCCAGTTCCGGGGTCAGATCCTGGGTCTGGGCGCCGATATAGCCGCGGCTGACCTTGCCATACCTGATCAGTTGTTCCATGACCTGGCGGGCCATGTTCGCGGGGATCGCGAAACCGATGCCGATGCTGCCGCCGCTCTGCGAATAGATCGCGGTGTTGATACCGGCCAGCCTGCCGTTCAGGGTCACCAGGGCGCCGCCCGAGTTGCCCGGATTGATCGAGGCGTCGGTCTGGATGAAGTCCTCATAGCCTTCTATGCCGTTACCGCTGCGGCCCAGGGCGCTGATGATGCCGGAGGTCACGGTCTGGCCGAGGCCAAAGGGATTGCCGATGGCGACGACGAAATCCCCCACCCGCAGCTTGTCGGAATCGGCCAGCGGCAGGGCGGTGAGCTTCTCGGCCGGGATGCGGATCACGGCGATATCGGTCTCCGGATCCGTGCCTACCAGCTTGGCCATCAGGCGTCGCCCGTCGCGCAGGGTCACGGCGATGGCGTCGGCATTGGCGATCACATGATGATTGGTCAGCACCAGTCCGCGCCTGGCATCCACGATCACACCGGAACCCAGGCTCTGGGTCTTGCGGAATCGGGGTTGGTCGGGAATGTTGAAGAAGCGACGGAAGAAGGGATCGTTCAGGAGCGGATTCTGCCGGATCCGGACCCGACCCTCGGTGGCGACGTTGACCACCGCCGGCGTGGCTCGCTCCAGCATCGGAGCGATGCTGGCGACCGGCTGTCCGCCAGCGTCCACCGGCAGAGTGGCCTGGGCGCCGGTGGCGAGCAATGACAGCAGGACCAGCAGGGCTGGGAGAAGAGGCCGCAGGCTCGTGGACAAAAACGGGCGCGCGGATTGAGCGACGGGCAGGGATGTCATATTCGTATTCCAGTGGGTGAACGGGACCAGGTCATGGTCATCAGCGAGATGGCCGGGCCCTGGTGACAGGCAGGGGGTTCAGTATTCCCGCAGCAGGTAATTCAGGCGCTGCAGACGCTGCCGCAGGACCTGGTTCTCCTCCAGCAGGTCCAGGGCCAGGGCCACCCCCGGCATGTTCAGCCCCAGGTCGCGCTGCAAGCGCAGGGCGCGTTGCAGCCGCGTCAGGGCGGATTGCGGGAAACGCCAGTCCCGCGGGGTCTCGCCCAGGGGTTCCAGAACCCCCTCCTGCACCATCTCGGTCAGCACCGTGAGCGACAGATGGCAACAGGCGGACAGCTCCCCGAGACTCAGTTCGAGTTCCTCCTGATAACACGCCATGGGCTGATCCGGCTGCTCGGTCATCTGCCACCTCCAAAGTGCCTGCGTGGATTGTAGGCGATCTCGGCCTGCAATTGCTCATACAGCTCACGTGCGCGGGGAGTATCCGCCGGCGGGATGCTGGCCTGGAGCAGCACATATTGATCTCCCGGCGGCTTGCCCGGCAGACCCCGACCCTTCAGGCGCAGCTTGCGCCCGGGCTGGGAACCGGCCGGGATGGTCAAATCGACCGCCCCCCCCAGGGTCGGCACCGCCACCTTGCTGCCCAGGGCCATCTCCGACGGGGTCAGGGGCAGATTCAGATAGATGTCGCGGCCCTCCACGGTGAACAAGGGATGTGGCTGGAAGCTGATCTCCAGATAGAGATCGCCCCGCTCCTGGCCATGCGCGCCACCCTGTCCGGCAAGCCGGATCTGCTGACCTTCGGTAACCCCTGCGGGTATACGCACATTCAGGGTGCGGGAGCTGTGCCGCAGACGGCCCTCGGCATCGATCTCGGGGGTTTGCAGGCTGAGGCTGCGGGTGGCGCCATGATAGGCATCCTCCAGGGATATCCGCACCCGCGCATGCTGGTCCAGTTGCATACGCGCGAAGGGATCGCGCCGGGTCCGGCCACGGCCCGCGCCACCACCACCGAACAGGGACTCGAAGAAATCGCTGAACTGCTCCACGTCGGCCTCGGTGAAACGGGCCTCGCGGCGGGAGGCCTGCTGCTCCCAGCCTGGCGGCGGCCGGAAGTCCTCACCCCCCTGCCAGCCACTTCCGAGCTGGTCATAGGCGGCCCGCTTGTCGGGATCCTTGAGCACCTCGTAGGCCTCGTTGACCTCCTTGAAGCGTTCCTCGGCATCGGCCTCCTTGCTGACATCGGGATGAAATTTGCGTGCCAGCTTGCGATAGGCGCGCTTGATCTCGTCCTGGCTGGCATCGCGCTCCAGGCCCATGACCTTGTAATAATCCTTGAATTGCATCGCCTCTGTCCCACAAAAAAGAAAACTCCGGGCTGGCCAGAGTTTCCATGCAAGAGCCTGTCGGGTTCAAGGGATTGTAGCGGGGACGAACCCCTGGAGACAGACCCTGGCGCTCATTCGGGACGAATCTTCGCACGATTCAGCCAGAATGAGAGGCCATCACAGCCTCCCGGGCCTTCCCACGTCAATCACTCCCCGCTCCGACAGACATCTGGATAGCCGGCCCGAGAAGACTCCCGGGGTCATGGACACAGACTTGCCCGGTGCATTCGTCAGGCCGGCATGAAAGCGGTCGTTCGATCCGGTCTGCTTACTGTACCGTGATCTTGCGCGGCTGTACCTGCTCCTTCTTCGGGATCTCGACCTCCAGCACGCCATTCTTGCTGCTGGCCTTGATGCCTTCCGGATCGGCGGAATCGGGCAGGCTGAAGCGCCGGTAGAAGGTGCCACGGGCGCGTTCGATGCGCTTGTATCCACCCTCCTCCTCGTCCTTTTCCACCACGCGCTCGCCCTTGATGGTCAGCACGCCCTTTTCCATGGTCACCTCGATATCCTTGGGGTCTATGCCGGGCAGATCGGCATGCAGGACGAAACGCTTGTCCTCCTCCTTGATATCCACCGCCGGTATCCAGCTGCTGGTGACCACGCTGGAGTTGTCGGCATCGCGTTCCTCGCCCGCCTGCACCTGGTACAGGCGATTGATATCTTTCTGGAACTGGTTGAGAAGGTCCCAGGGTTCATAACGTGTCAGTGCCATTGTTGCATCCTCCTTTCGTTCTGTGGATTGAGCATGACGCACTCATGTTCTGCTGCTCAATATGGGGAGCGGGCGGGGCTTTTCAACACCCCGGAGGATATTTTTCCGTCCCCCCCGAAAAACGGCGCTGGCGACGGGCATCAGATCCAGTATGCGGTCCGGGTCATGACCCGGGATTGCAGTCGCATCAGGGCCTTCACGGGGGCCGGCAGGCTGCGTGCGCCCTGGGTGACGGCCACGCTGGCGTGATGGGCCTCATCCTCCATCATCTGCAGCAGGATGGCTCGTGAACGACCGTCCTGCTCCGGCAGACGCCGCAGGTGGGACTCCAGGTGACGGATGACCTGGTATTCGGTTTCGGCGAGGAAACCCAGGCTCCAGTCATCCCCGCCCAGGCCGGCGACGATCCCGATCCCCAGCGAGGCGGTGTACCAGAACGGATTCAGGTAGCTCGTATGTCCCTGGAGTTCCTGCAGGCGCTGATCACACCACAGCAGATGGTCGTTCTCCTCCAGCGCCGACCGCTCCAGCCTGGCCCGCACCTCCGGGTCACGGGCGGTCAACGCCTGGCCCTGGTATAGGGCCTGGGCGCATACCTCCCCGGTATGATCGACCCGAATAAGGCCCTGCACCAGACGTCGTTCCCCGGCGTCCAGTCCGGGCTCCGGGAGGTCCCCGGCCGGATTGGGCCTGGCGGTGGTCCGGGGCCGGCCGAACAGGGTCCGCAGGCCCCGATCGAGATTCAGTATCAAGCGATCCAGGGGGCTGAATTCGCGCGTCTGGCAGGTCATGGGCATCAATCCTCGTCATTCTGAAAACGGCCACCTGGCAGGAACCATGGTGGCACCACGTCCAGGCTGCGGACATCCCTGGCGGCCCGGGTCGCGGCGACGGCGCGCAGATTACCGGCTCCGCCTCCAGGTGTTATTCTACCCCTTTCCCGAACCGACTGAATCCATGAGTCAAGACAGCCCCTTTTATCGTTATCACGTCTTCTTCTGCCGCAACCTGCGCGACCATGGCGAGACCTGTTGCGAGGCCAATGCCGCGGAGGCCATGTGGGTCCATGCCAAGCAACGCATCAAGGATCTCGGCCTGGCCGGACCCGGCGGCATACGCATCAACAAGTCCGGCTGTCTGGGCCGCTGCGATGAGGGCCCGGTGCTGGTGATCTACCCGCAGGGGATCTGGTATTCCTATATAGATGAGTCCGATATCGACGAGATCATCGACTCGCACCTGCTCCAGGGGCGGGTGGTCGAGCGCCTCAGGCTGGCGGATCGCTGATCCCGGACCCGTGGATATTGACACGGGCCGGGACTCTCCGTAACATTCCCGCTCTTTTTGCGAGCTTAAGGCAGGAACATGACAACCATCAGCGCAAAACCCGCTACCGTCAAGCGCGACTGGTATGAGGTGGATGCCACCAACAAGGTCCTCGGTCGCCTGGCTACCGAGATCGCCAGCCGTCTGCGTGGCAAGCACAAGCCCGTGTATACCCCGCACGTGGATACCGGTGACTATATCGTCGTCGTCAACGTCGAGAAGATCCACGTCACCGGCAACAAGGCCAGCGACAAGATGTATCATCGTCACACGGGTTACCCTGGTGGTCTGAAGTCCATCAGCTTCAACAAGCTGCGCGAGCAAGCCCCCGAGCGGATCCTGATGGCCGCGGTCAAGGGCATGCTGCCCAAGGGGCCCCTGGGCCGGGCGATGCTGCGCAAACTCAAGGTTTATGCCGGGCCCGAGCACAAGCACGGCGCCCAGCAACCTCAAAAACTGGATATCTAGGCAATGGCAGAACAGGCTTACAACAGAACCGGGCGTCGCAAGAGTTCCTCCGCCCGCGTCTATCTGACCCGCGGCAGCGGCAACATCACCATCAACAAGCGTACCCTGGACGAGTACTTCGGCCGCGAGACCGCGCGCATGATCGTCCGCCAGCCGCTGGAGATCACCGAGATGCAGGACCGCGTCGACATCAATGTCAACGTCCGCGGCGGGGGCATCTCAGGCCAGGCCGGCGCCATCAGGCATGGCATCTCCCGGGCCCTGATCGAATACGATGAGAACCTGCGGCCGGTGTTGCGCCAGGCCGGCTTCGTCACCCGTGACGCCCGCCAGGTCGAACGCAAGAAGGTCGGCCTGCACAAGGCCCGCAAGCGTCCGCAGTTCTCCAAGCGTTAACCCGTATCCGGCCCCGACCGGGGTGATACATTGGGGAGTAGCTCAACTGGCAGAGCGACGGACTCTGACTCCGTAGGTTGGGGGTTCGATCCCCTCCTCCCCAGCCATACCCGCAAGGCCTGCCGGCAACGGCAGGCCTTCTTCGTAAGCGTCCGGGACAAGCTGCCCGGATAGCCATGCAGATACCCCCGGGCTGGTGTAAGCTTGACTGCATACCGCACGAGACCACCCTGCATGGAGAGACCAAGACCGTGAAACACCTGTCCCGACTCTTGCTGTTGCCGCTGATCCTCGCCTTCGCCCCGCCCAGCCTCGGCGCCCCTGCCGGCGACGCCACCGATAGCAGGCTCCAGCAACTGCTCGATGACCTGAACCGCCAACTGGACCGCGCCGAGAAACAGCGCCTGGCCGATCCCTGGTTCCTGCGCGACCTGCGCCAGCTGGTGAACCGCTATGATTATCCCTGGCGCCAGACCGTCCTGCTGGATGATTTTTCCGGCCGGGGATCACGTCCGGCGCCGCCCTGGAAACTGCGCAGTGGCGAGTTCCTGATCGACTGGCGCTATGGCATGCGCTCCGTGGTACGTCCGTCCGTCACCCGCAATACCGGCAGGGTCCAGAAACAGGGCAATGCCGGCGGCGAGGACATCGCCGCCGCCCTGCTCGGTGCCCTGATCGAGCAGGCCGTCAGCGGCAAGCAGAAAAAGCGTGGCGACAGCGGTACGGTGACCTCCGCGAGCCCTGACGGCCAGGCGCGTATCGACGCCGTCACCCGGATCCCCAACGCCTTTGCCCTGGAAACGGAACTGACCAGCCGGCCGGTCTCCGGTTCGGAGCGCGGCAGCCTGGCGCTGGGCCCCTATCGGAACGGCGCCAATGCCGCCGGTTACCGGCTGGTCTATCATCCCGGCGCGGGGAAGGGCGAGAACAGTATCGAACTCATCAGGGTCTCGCCGCGCGGTGGACGATCCCTGCTGGAATTGTACAAGCAGCCACTGAAACTGGCCGATGGCCAGCCGCACAAATTGTCATGGACACGGGATCGCGGCGGTAACATGGTGGTGGCGGTGGATGGCCGGCAACTGTTCCAGGTCACCGATCGCAGCTACCGCGGTCCCTTCGACGGCTTTACCGTGATCAACGCCGGTGGTGATTTCGCCTTCCGCAAGTTCCGTCTGGATGGCGCGCCATAGGCCGGCATGCAAAGTGCCCGGCATTGCCACATGCCCTGAGCATCTGCCCCACTGCAAAGCCTCATGAGAACGCCGGGAAACCGCAATCCCTGCAGTTCTTCTTGCCCGGATGGCAAAATGCGATTTCGCGGTCCCTCCGGCACGCCTGGTCTTTCGAAGTGCCCTCATGGTATTTCAGCCATCAGGGCAACAATACCGCGGCCCCCTGCAACTGGCCACGCCGCAGCCGCTCCAGAGCCTCGTTGGCCTCCTCCAGGGCAAAGGTGGTGACCCGGGTTCGCACCGGCACGGTGGGCGCCAGGGCCAGGAACTCCGCCCCATCCTGGCGGGTCAGGTTGGCCACCGACTGGATGCGGCGTTCCCCCCAGAGGATGTCATAGTCAAAGGCCGGTATCTCGCTCATGTGTATGCCGGCGCAGATCACCCTGCCGCCCTTGCGCACCGAGCGCAGTGCCGCGGGCACCAGCGCCCCCACCGGGGCGAAGATGATCGCCGCATCCAGCGGCGCCGGCGGCGTTTCCTCCGCGGCGCCGGCCCACGCCGCGCCCATGTCCCGGGCAAAGGCCTGGCTCTCGCTGTCCCCGGTGCGGGTAAAGGCATGGAATTCCCAGCCCTGGTGACGCGCCACCTGGGCAACGATATGGGCCGCGGCGCCAAAGCCATAGATCCCCAGGTGCTCACCCGTACCGGCCAGGCGCAGCGAGCGATAACCGATCAGACCCGCGCACAACAATGGTGCGGCCTCGGCATCGCTGTATTGCCCATGGATCGGGAAACAGTAACGCTGATCGGCCAGGGTGTATTCGGCATAGCCGCCGTTGATCTGGTAGCCGGTGAAACCGGGTCGATCACAGAGGTTTTCCCGCCCCTGCCGGCAATACCGGCAATGCCCGCAAGTGTGCCCCAGCCAGGGCACACCGACGCGCTGGCCCTCTTCGAAGCCACCGACCCCTGCGCCCAGGGCATGTACCCGGCCCACGATCTCATGCCCCAGGATCAGGGGCAGACGGGGCTCCGCGAGGTCGCCATCGAGGACATGCAGATCGGTACGGCAGACGCCACAGGCATGCACCCGGATCAGGATCTGTCCCGGACCCGGCCGCGGCACCGGCACCTCGGCCAGGACCAGGGCCTTGCCGGCCTCATGCATCAGCATCGCGCGCATACAGGATCTCCTCAACTGGCTCCCCGCCCGGGATGACCGCCAGCCCGGGCATGACCGCGGCCGCTGCGGGCACTCTCCCTTTTTACTACTGCCTCAGAACAGCTGCAACAGATCGTTCAGACAGGCCAGCCCCCTTGGGCTGGGGCGGATCCTGCCGCCACCCTCGTGCAGCAGCCCCAGCTCGCGCGCACGCGCCAGCGGGGCCCTGATCAGCACGGGATCGAGTCCCGTATGGGCGGGGAACAGCGAGGCCTCCACGCCCGCGCAGAGCCTCAGGGCATTCATCATGAATTCGGCGCGGATACGCACGGGATCGATGATGGCCTCCTCAGTGCCGCAACCTGAGCCGCCGGCCAGGCGGATATAGGCAGCCGGCTGTCTGTGGCCGGCGCGGCGCAGGATCCGCCCCGCGACGCCATCGCTCAGCTTGCCGTGAGCCCCGGCGCCTATGCCCAGGTAGTCACCGAAACGCCAGTAATTGAGATTGTGCCGGCATGCGCGCCCGCGGCGGGCGAAGGCCGAGACCTCATAGCGCTCGAACCCCCCGGCGGACAGGCGCTGCATACCCGCGAGATGCATATCCACCAGGGCCTGCTCCGCCGGCAGGGACGGCGGCCGGTGGTGGAAGGCGGTATTCGGCTCTATGGTCAGCTCATACCAGGAGATATGCTCGGGCTCCAGCGCCAGGGCCTGCTCCAGATCGGCCAGGGCCGCGCCCACGGACTGTCCCGGCAGACCGAACATCAGGTCCAGATTGATATTGTCGAAACCGGCGGCACGCGCGGTCTCCATGGCCACGATGATCGCCCCGGGGTCATGGATGCGGCCCAGCCGCCGCAATTGCCCGGCATCGAAGCTTTGCGCGCCGATTGACAAGCGGTTGACCCCGGCCTGGCGGTAGGCCCTGAAATGCGCCCGGTCCACACTCCCGGGATTGGCCTCCAGGGTGATCTCGACACCGTCCGCCAAACTCACGTGTGCGCGTATACCGTCCAGCAGGGACGTCAGCGCCGCACCGCTGAACAGACTGGGGGTCCCGCCACCGATGAAGATACTGATGATCTCACGCCCCGCTACCTGTGCCCGTTGCCACTCCAGATCCCGCAGCAAGGCCTCGATATAGGCGCGTTCCGGAATGGCCGCGCCGACCTGATAGGAATTGAAATCGCAATAGGGGCACTTGCGCACACACCAGGGCAAATGGATGTACAGGGACAGTGGCGGTAGCTGGGTGAAGGCCGGGGCCGGCATCGGCGGCGATCTCAATCCGGATAACGCCGCCGCAGGGCCTCTAGCAACATCCGCAGGGCCTGGGCCCGATGACTGATGCGGTTCTTGACCTCGGCCGGCAGTTCGGCGGAAGCGCAATCATGGCCGGGCACATGGAAGATCGGGTCATAGCCAAAACCGTTGACGCCGCGCGGCGCGTGCAGCAGGCGCCCCTCCCAGACGCCATCGCAGATCAGGGGAGTGGGGTCACGCGGATGACGCATATACACCAGGACACAGTGAAAACGCGCCCGCCGTTGCGACTCTGGCGCCCCTTCCATGGCCAGCAGCAATTTGTTCAGATTGTCCTCGTCGCTGGCCCCGGGTCCGGCATAGCGGGCCGAGTGTATCCCGGGAGCGCCGTTCAGCCAGTCCACCTCGATACCGGAATCATCGGCGATCGCCGCCAGGCCGGTCTGTTCACAGGCATTGCGGGCCTTGAGTATGGCATTCTCGGCGAAACAGAGCCCGGTCTCGTCGATCTCCACGACCCCGAACTCCGATTGCGGCTCCACCCGCATGTCCAGGCCCGAGAGGATCGCGGCGATCTCCTTCAATTTGCCGGCATTGCCGCTGGCCAGAACCACCCGCCGGGCCATGTCAGTCTCCGAGCGCCTCGCGCTGTGCCTGGATCAGGCTGGCGATACCCTTGCGGCCCAGTTCCAGCATGGCCTGTAGCTCATCCATGCGGAAGGCGTGACCCTCTGCGGTACCCTGTATCTCGATGAAGCTGCCGGCATCGTTCATGACGATATTCATGTCGGTCTCGGCATTGCTGTCCTCGGCATAGTCCAGATCCAGCACCGGCGCGCCCTGATAGATCCCAACCGAGACCGAGGCCACCATGCCATGCAGGGGATCCTGCTTCAGCGCCCCCTTCGCCAGGAGGTGTCTGACCGCATCGGCCAGGGCGATATAACCGCCGGTGATCGAGGCGGTGCGAGTGCCGCCATCGGCCTGGATGACGTCGCAATCGATGGTGATGGTGCGCTCGCCCAGTGCCTCCTGGTCCAGGACCGCCCGCAGCGAGCGTCCGATCAGACGCTGGATCTCCAGGGTGCGTCCGCCCTGCCGGCCCTGGGCGGCCTCGCGCCGCATGCGCGATCCGGTCGAGCGCGGCAACATCCCGTACTCGGCGGTCACCCAGCCACGGCCCTTGTTGCGCATGAAGCCAGGCACCCGTTCCTCCACGCTGGCGGTGCAGATCACCCGGGTGTCGCCGTATTCCACCAGTACCGAGCCCTCCGCATGGCGGGTGTAGTCACGGGTAAAACGGATGGTTCGCAATTCATCGGCTTGTCGTCCACTGGGTCGCATCGCTAGGCTGCCTGTCGGTAAGATGGGAAGCGGGGATTATATACAGGCTGTCAAGTATTTGCCTGTGCCGGCATAACCGTTACCATGGCCGCTTTAACTAGGGGACGGCAGACCATGGTTGCCAGCATGACCGCCTTCGCGCGACACGAAGACTCCGGAGACTGGGGTCAGGCCATATGGGAGATGCGCAGCGTCAACCACCGCTACCTGGACCTGACACTGCGCCTGCCGGAGGAATTGCGGGCGCTGGAAAACGCCATTCGCGAGCACATCAGCGCCCGCGTCAAGCGTGGCAAACTGGATTGCCAGTTGCGTTTCAGCAGCACCGTCGCCGGCCTGGGCGAGATCGCCATCAACGATGCCGTGGCCACGAATGTGGTGCGGGCGGTGGAACACATCGCCGGCATCCTGCGCGAGCCAGCGCCGGTTTCGAGCCTGGAGATCCTGCGCTGGCCCGGGGTGATCATGGATACCCCGACCGACCTTGACCCTCTGCGCGGGCCGTTGCTGGAGTCACTGGACGCCACCCTGGCGCAGTTCCTGGAGACCCGCCGGCGCGAAGGCGACAAACTGCGGAACCTGCTGCTGGAACGCTGCGACGGCATGGCCGGACAAATCGATCTGATGCGGGCGCAACTGCCCGGGATACTGGATGCCCTGCTCGAACGCCTGCGCGCCCGGGTCCGGGATCTCGCCACCGAGGTCGATGAGGGCCGCATCGAACAGGAGATGCTGCTCCTGACGCAGAAGCTGGACGTGGCCGAGGAGATGGACCGTCTGGAGGCCCATCTGCAGGAATTCCGCCATATCCTCGCCAGTGACCAGCCCATGGGCCGGCGCCTGGATTTCCTGCTCCAGGAAATGAACCGCGAGGCCAACACCCTGGGCTCCAAGTCCAGCCACAGCGAGGGCAGCAAGGTGTGCGTGGAACTCAAGGTATTGATCGAACAGATGCGCGAACAGATCCAGAATATCGAATAGGCATGGACATGAGCAAAGGCCAGTTGTTTATCATCTCCGCCCCTTCCGGAGCCGGCAAGACCTCCCTGATCCGGGAACTGCTGGCCTGTACCGACGGCCTGCGGGTATCCGTATCGCATACCACCCGCGCACCCCGCCCCGGGGAACTGGACGGGGTCAACTATAACTTCGTCGATCGGAAAACCTTCGAATACCTGATCGAACACGATGATTTTCTCGAATACGCCACGGTCTTCGACAACTACTACGGCACCTCGCGCGCCTGGGTCGAGCAACACCTCGCCGAGGGCACCGACATCATCCTGGAGATCGACTGGCAGGGCGCGCGGATCATTCGCGAAAAACTCCCCGGGGCCATCGGCATCTTCATCCTGCCCCCGGGCCGCGAGGTACTGGAACAGCGTCTCCGGCAACGTGGCGAGGACGATGAGGCCACCATTGCGCGGCGCATGCGCGATGCCATGGAAGAGATGTCGCACTACCGGGAATACGACTACCTGGTGCTCAATGATGACTTCCAGGAGGCCCTGGAGGATCTCGCCGCCATCGTGCGCGCCTGCCGCCTGCGCCAGGACATCCAGAAACGACGCCTGAGCGCGCAACTGCTGCAGTTGATGCAAGACCACTGAGATCTTGCGGCGATGGCCCGGGGCCGCTTAATTTGCTAAGATCCGCGCCCCTGGAAAGTGATCGAGGTACTGTAATGGCGCGTCTTACCGTTGAGGATTGTCTGGAAAACGTCGATAACCGCTTCGACCTGGTGCTGCTGGCCAGCCGCAGGGCGCGCCAGATCGCCATGGGCTCCGAACCCCTGGTGGCCGAAGAAAACGACAAGCCGACCGTGATCGCCCTGCGCGAGATCGCCGAGGGCCTGGTCAACCGCGACACCATCGAGGCCATCAGCGCCAAGGAAAAGGCCGCCGAGGAGGCCTTCGAGACGGTCTCCCCCGAGGCCGGTGAACCCGGCAACAATGAATCCAGCGAGGGCGCCGGGTCATCCACAGTCCCCTGAACCCGCGACATCGCGGCAAGGACCGGTAGTTACATGTAGTATGACTGCATGACTGCCGGTTTTTTCATGTAAGGCACCCCCGTCGACCCGTGTTCCAGATAGACGACCTCTGCGCCCTGGCCCAAACCTACCTGCAGCCCGAGCAGGTGGAGGAGATCCGCCGTGCCCATGAACTCGGCGCCAAAGCCCACGAGGGCCAGGTGCGGCGCAGCGGCGAGGCCTATATCTACCACCCTCTGGCGGTGGCCGGCATCCTCGCCGAGATGCGCATGGACCACCAGACCCTGGTCGCGGCCATGCTCCATGACGTGATCGAGGACACCGACTACGGCAAGGAACGCATCCGCGCTGAATTCGGCGATGAGGTCGCCGAGATCGTCGATGGTGTCAGCAAACTGACACAGATGAACTTCGAGAGCCGGGCCGAGGCCCAGGCCCAGAACTTCCGCAAGATGATGATGGCCATGACCCATGATATCCGGGTCATCCTGGTGAAACTGGCCGACCGCCTGCACAACATGCGCACCCTCGGCGCCATGCCGCTGGAGAAGCGCCGGCAGAAGGCACGCGAGACCCTGGACATCTATGTGCCCATGGCCCAGCGCCTGGGCATGAACAAGATCCGCCTGGAACTGGAAGACCTGGGCTTCGCCGCCCTGTATCCGGTGCGCTACCGGGTGATCACGGAGGCCATCAAGAAGGCCCGCGGGCACCGCAAGGAGATCGTCAAGCAGATCAAGACCGCCATCAAGCGCCGCCTGCGCCAGGAAAAGCTGGCGGCCAAGGTCGCCGGGCGCGAGAAGCATATCTACAGCATCTACCTGAAGATGAAGAACAAGGGCCTGTCCTTCTCCGAGGTCTATGACGTCTACGCCTTCCGCATCACCGTGGAGACGGTGGACATGTGCTACCGCGTACTCGGCTCGGTGCACAATCTCTACAAGCCCGTGCCGGGGAAATTCAAGGACTATATCGCCATCCCCAAGGCCAATGGCTACCAGTCGTTGCACACGGTCCTGTTCGGTCCCTACGGGGTGCCCATCGAGGTCCAGATCCGTACCGAGGAGATGGACGAGGTCGCCGAGGCCGGCATCGCCGCCCACTGGCTGTACAAGGCCGACGAGAGCAGCGCCAGCGGCAGCGCCCAGAAGCGCGCGCGGGAATGGCTGCGCGGGGTCCTGGAGATGCAGCGCCAGGCCGGCAACTCCGAGGAGTTCCTCGAGCACGTCAAGATCGACCTGTTCCCCGACGAGGTCTACGTGTTCACCCCCAAGGGCGAGATCATGGAGCTGCCGCGGGGATCCACCGCGGTGGATCTCGCCTATGCCATCCACAGCGACATCGGCAACACCTGCGTGGCCGCCCGCATCAACCGCCGCATGGCGCCGCTCAGCAGCCGCCTTGCCAATGGCCAGAACATCGAGATCATCACCGCCCCGGGGGCCCGGCCCAACCCCGCCTGGCTCAATTTCGTGGTCACCGCCAGGGCCCGCTCGCATATCCGCCACTTCCTCAAGACCCTGCGTTCCGACGAGGCCATCTCCCTGGGCCGGCGCATGCTCAGCCGTGAACTGGAGGCCTTCTCCCTGTCCCTGGACAGGCTCGGGCCAGGACAGTTGAAGCAGGCACTGGAGACCTATCATCTCGACAGCCTGGAGGACCTGCTGGAGGAGATCGGCCTGGGCAAGCGCCTCGGTTCGCTGGTGGCGCGCCAGTTGATCCCGGCGGTATCAGGCAAGGACAAACAGCGCGCCCCGATCCCGGTGCATGGCGCCAGCGCGCCGCTGATGATCCGGGGCACGGAGGGCATGGTGCTGTCTTTCGCCAAGTGTTGCCGGCCGATCCCCGGGGACAAGATCCTCGGTTATGTGTCCGCCGGCCGCGGCCTGGTGATCCACCGCGTGGGCTGCAAGAATGTCGCCGATTTCCGCAACCAGCCGGAAAAATGGGTCAACGTGGAGTGGGAAGAGAGCGCCGAGGGGGAATTCCCGGTGCGCATCCAGCTCGAGATCACCAACCAACGGGGTATCCTCGCCACCATCGCCGCCACTATCTCGGACGCCGATGCCAATATCGAGGACGTGCAGATGGCCGACCGTGACGATCGCTATGTGTCGCTGGGCTTTACCATCACCGTGCACAACCGCAAGCATCTCGCCCGGGTGCTGCGCAAGTGCCGGGGCATACCCCACGTTACCCGCGTCACCCGGGTCCGGTAGAATAGGCGCCGCGGCCCGAATGACCGCGCCCGATATCATCAACTCCATCCGCACAGGACAACCGCATGAGCCGACAAATCATCGCCACCGACCAGGCCCCACAGGCCATAGGCACCTATTCCCAGGCCGTTCGCGTCGACAACACCGTCTATCTCTCCGGCCAGATCCCGCTGATCCCGGAGACCATGGCACTCAACGATGCCGACATGTCGGCGCAGATAGGCCAGGTCTTCGACAATCTCAGCGCCGTCTGCCAGGCCGCCGGCGGCAGCCTCGCGGATGTGGTCAAGCTCAACATCTACCTTACCGACCTGAGCCACTTCCCCCTGGTCAACGAGATCATGGCCCGTTATTTCCAGCAACCCTACCCCGCACGCGCCGCGCTGGGCGTGGCCGGACTGCCCAAGGGCGCGGGCGTGGAGATGGATGCGGTCATGGTCCTGGCGGACTGATCCGGCCCGTATGGGAGCCCGTCCATGCCCGCGTGCAGCAGCCCGCCTGCCGGGCCATGGCGGCTTCGGTGCATGACACCCCAGGCACGGCATGGCCCCGGGCAATACTGACTCCCCCCTGACGGCGCCGGTCAACGAGCTGCGCGGGGTCGGCCCGCGGGTGGCCGGGCGTCTCGCCCGCCTGGGTATCGAACAGATTCAGGACCTGCTGTTCCATCTGCCCCTGCGCTACGAGGACCGGACCCGCATCAGTCCGCTGGGAAGCCTGCGGCCGGGACAGGAGGCCCAGGTCCGGGCCAGGGTCGAACTGGCGCAGGTGGGCTTCGGCCGCCGCCGTTCCCTGCTGGTGCGCATCAGTGACGGCAGCGGCGCCCTGACCCTGCGCTTCTTCCACTTCAGCCGCCAGCAACAGGCCCTGTTCAGCGCCGGACGGGAGATACTGTGTTATGGCGAGGTCCGTCGTGGCCAGACCACCCTGGAGATGGTCCATCCCGAATACCAGTTCATCGAGGCCGGATCCGACCCTTTGAGTGAACAATCACTTACCCCGATCTACCCCACCACCGAGGGCCTGCATCAGCTCAGCCTGCGCAAGCTCAACGAGCAGGCCCTGGACCTGCTGTGCCGGCGCGACGACACCCTGGTGGATTACCTGCCCGGGGAGCTGGTCCGCCGCTACGGCTTCCCGGCCCTGCAGCAGGCCCTGTTGTACGTCCATCGGCCGCCCACCGACGCCGATACCACCACCCTCCTCAGCGGCCGCCACCCGGCCCAGCAACGCCTGGCCTTCGAGGAATTGCTGGCCCACCAGTTGAGCATGGGCGAACTGCGCCAGCGCATACGCGCCCATGGCGCCCCGGCGCTGTCCGGCGGGGATAGCCTGGGCGCGCGCCTGCGTGAACGTCTGCCCTTTCGCCTGACCGCCGCGCAGCGGCGCATCAGTGCCGAGATCAGCGCCGATCTGCAACGCGACGTCCCCATGCTGCGCCTGGTGCAGGGTGATGTCGGCAGCGGCAAGACCGTGGTCGCGGCGCTGGCGGCATTGCAGGCGATCGAGAACGGCTACCAGGCCGCGGTCATGGCCCCCACCGAACTGCTGGCCGAGCAGCACCGCCGCACCTTCTCGGACTGGTTCAGCGCCCTGGATATCCCCGTGCACTGGCTGGGCGGCAAGCTGGGCCGGGTACGACGGCGCGAGACCCTGGCGGCGCTGGCGGATGGTCTGCCGGAGCTGGTGGTCGGCACCCATGCCCTGTTCCAGGAGGATGTCGAACTGCCCCGCCTGGGCCTGTGCATCATAGACGAGCAGCACCGCTTCGGGGTTCACCAGCGCCTCGGCCTGCGCGACAAGGGCCGGCGTGAAGGTCAGTTGCCGCATCAGCTGATCATGACCGCCACCCCCATCCCGCGGACCCTGGCGATGACCGCCTACGCCGACCTCGACACCTCGGTGATCGACGAGCTGCCGCCGGGACGAACCCCGGTGACCACGGTGGTGATCCCCGACAGCCGGCGGCAGGAGGTGGTCGCGCGTATCGAGCATGCCTGCCGCGAGGGTCGCCAGGTGTACTGGGTCTGCACCCTGATCGAGGAATCCGACGCCCTGCAGTGTCAGGCCGCCACCGACAGTGCGGCGCTGCTGGCCGAGGCCCTGCCCGATATCCGCGTGGGCCTGGTGCACGGGCGCATGAAATCCGCCGACAAGGAGGCCGCGATGGCGGCCTTCAGCCGTGGGGAGATCGACCTGCTGGTCGCCACCACCGTGATCGAGGTGGGCGTGGACGTCCCCAACGCCAGCCTGATGATCATCGAGAATGCCGAACGTCTGGGTCTGGCGCAATTGCACCAGTTGCGCGGCCGGGTCGGACGCGGCGCCGTCAAGAGCGACTGCGTGCTGCTCTACCATCCGCCGCTGTCGCGCCAGGGCCGGGAACGCCTGGCCATCATGCGCGAGAGCAACGATGGCTTCGTGATCGCCCAGCGCGACCTGGAACTGCGCGGCCCCGGGGAACTGCTGGGCACCCGCCAGGCCGGCCTGATGCAGTTCCGCATTGCCGATCTGTCCCGCGATGAGTCCCTGTTGCAACCGGCCAGCGAGGCCAGCCACTGGATGCGGGCCCATTGCCCGCGAAACATCCCCGCCCTGGTACATCGCTGGCTGGGGAATACGATACACTATGGCGATGTCTGAACGTGTCTTCACCCGCCAGCCCTGGCGGCCATTCAGGACCCAGCGGCTGCCGGCCTGGGTGCGTGACTGGTTGCTGGAACGGGACTCTCTCAGCCGCCGCCTGGCGGCGGCCTGCCCAGGCAGGTTCGAGGTCGTGGTGCGCTGTCAGCGGCTGGCGCGGCCGCGGCCACACGAGGTCCGCATGCTGGGACTGCGCCAGGGCAGCTATGCCATGATCCGCGAGGTCACGCTGACCTGTGACGGCCGCGCCTGCGTCCATGCCCGCAGCGTGGTGCCGCTGGCAACCCTGGGTCCGATACGCCTGCGCTTCCGGCGCCTGGGCGTCCAGCCCCTCGGCAACCTCCTGTTCAGCCTGCCGCACAGCCACCGCGGTGCCGTCGAGATCGCCCGTATCCACCTGCCCGAATACGGTGGCGAGCCCCTGTGGGCCAGGCGCTCGCTGTTCCGTATCGGCAATGCGCCGCTACTGGTCATCGAGGCCTTTCTGCCGGCGCTGCGGTCATGACCCCGGGCCTGCCCGCCAGACTGGCGCGCTACGCACGACTGATGCGCCTGGACAAACCCATCGGCATCCTGCTGCTGCTATGGCCGACCCTGTGGGCCCTTTGGCTCGCCAGCTCCGGCCATCCCTCCGTGAAGGTATTGCTGGTCTTCGTCATCGGCGTGATCTTGATGCGCTCGGCCGGCTGCGTGATCAATGATTTCGCCGACAGGGACTTCGACGGCAAGGTCCAGCGCACCCGGGGGCGGCCACTGGCGGCGGGTGAGATCGGTGAGGGCGAGGCCCTGCGCCTGTTCGCCGGCCTCAGCCTGCTGGCCCTGCTGCTGGTGATGAGCATGAACACCCTGACCCTCGAACTGGCCTTCGTCGGCGCCTTGCTGGCGGTCAGCTATCCCTACTCCAAGCGCTATACCTATCTGCCCCAGTTTCACCTGGGACTGGCCTTCGGCTGGGCGGTGCCCATGGCCTACGCGGCCCAGACCGGCAGCCTGCCGGCGACCGCCTGGCTGCTGCTGATCGCCGCACTGTTGTGGGCGGTGATCTACGACACCATGTACGCCATGGTGGACCGCGAGGACGACATCCGCATCGGGGTCAAATCCACCGCCATTCTCTTCGGCGAGGCCGATCGCCTGATCATCGGCTTCATCCAGGTGCTGATGCTGAGCGTGATGCTGATCATCGGTCACCACGAGGGACTCGGCCCGGCCTATTACGCCGGCCTGGCCGTGGCCGGCGGCCTGGGCATCTACCAGCAATACCTGATCCGCGAGCGCGAGCCACAGGCCTGTTTCCGCGCCTTCCTCAACAACAACTGGCTGGGCATGTCGATCTTTATCGGCATCCTGCTGGACTTCCTGCTCAGGAGGCCATCTTGAATACCCTGCTGCTGATGACATTGCTGTACGGCCCCTACCTGGCCCGCGTGATCGACGTGATCGATGGCGATACCTTGCTGCTCAACGTGGCCGTGTGGCCCGGCCAGGTCAACCGCGCGCGGGTGGGGGTGGCCGGAGTCGATACCCCGGAACTGGAGGGTGCCTGCGACAGCGAACGCCTGATGGCCCGGGAAGCGCGCGACTTCAGCCGCGGCTTCGTGGGCAACAGGGTGCGTGTGGACAAACTGCGCCAGAGCAAGACTGGCAAGTTGTATGCGGAGATCAGCAACAAGGACGGCAAGGCCCTGGCGGCGGCATTGATCGATGCCGGCTACGGCGTGCCCTTCGTACGCGGCGGGAAACACCGCTGGTGTCCGTGAGCAATCGTGACTGCCGCGGGGCCGATTCACCCCGGCGCCCTTCAGTCCCCGTCGGTCTCGAATTCCAGCACCGTGCCCTTGACCGCGGTGATGCGGATGCGTGTCCCCGCCGGACAGTCCCGCCCCTCGATCTTCCAGGTGCTGTCGTCGACGATGATCCTGCCGCGACCGTTGACCACCGGCTCCGCGAGGGTGAACGTCCGCGCGACATACTGCTCGCCTCGCCGGTTCAGGGTGGGGTGATCGGTGGGGATGGGATTGCGCCGGAGATAGCCACGGAAGAGCAAGTAGCTCAGCACCGAGACCGCCGAGAACAGCAGCAACTGATATTCCCAGCTGCCATCCGGCCAGAGCAGCAGCCCCAGTCCGGTGATGCCGGCGCCTATCGCCAGCCACAGGAAGAAGGTCGAGGGCAAGAGGATCTCGACCACCACGAAGACCACCGCCAGCACCCACCAGTGCCAGTAATCCACGGACTGAATCCAGGCCATCGCCCTCATCCCTGCTTGCTGAAGGCCTGTTTGGCCAGTTCGCTGATCCCGGCCAGGGAGCCGATCACGCTGGAGGCCTCCAGCGGGATCATGATCACCTTCTGGTTCTCGGCGCTGGCGATCTCCTTCAGCGCCTCGACGTATTTCTGTGCCACGAAATAGTTGATCGCCTGGACGTTGCCTCCGGAGATCGCCTCCGACACCACCTGGGTGGCGCGGGCCTCGGCCTGGGCCAGACGTTCCCGAGCCTCGGCATCCCGTATGGCGGATTCCTTGCGGCCCTCGGCTTGCAGTATGGCCCCCTGTTTCTCCCCCTCGGACTTCAGGATCTGCGCCTGGCGGGTGCCCTCCGCCTCCAGGATCAAGGCCCGCTTCTCACGCTCGGCCTTCATCTGCCGGGCCATGGATTCGACCAGGTCGCGGGGTGGGGAGATATCCTTGATCTCGATGCGGGTGACCTTCAGCCCCCAGGGGGTGGTGGCCTCGTCCACCACATGCAGCAACTCGGCATTGATCTTGTCACGTTGCGAAAGCAGTTCATCCAGGTCCATCGAGCCCATCACGGTACGGATATTGGTCATGGTCAGGTTCAGAACCGCGCGTTCCAGGTTGCGCACCTCATAGGCCGCCTGGGCCGCGTCCAGGACCTGATAGAAAACCACGCCATCGACCGTGACCATGGCATTGTCCTTGGTGATGATCTCCTGCGAGGGCACATCCAGGACCTGCTCCATCATGTTCATCTTCGCCCCCACACGGTCGATGAGCGGCGCGATCAGATTGAATCCCGGGGTCATGGTATGCGTATAGCGGCCGAAGCGCTCCACCGTGTATTCCATCCCCTGCGGCACGGTCTTGACGCTCATCATCACCAGCACGATGGCCAGTACCAGTATTGCCAGTGCGAATATGTCCATATCGTTTCCCCGGATGTGACTGCAAAAAGTCGTGAGCCCTGCCGGCTCACGTCATGAACAACAAGTCTAGTCCAAATCCCGGCAAGATATTCCCCCGGGCCGGGCGGCGCTCAACGGTGCCCCGGATTCTGGCGACGGTAATCCGCCATCAGTTCATCGGCCAGATCCAGCACCGGCCCATGCAACTTGTCCAGGTGACCGAATTCGGCGCCGCCTATCTTCCAGTCGGACCATACCGTGCGGGCAATGAAGGCATCGGAACCGGACAGCTTCAGCTTGCGATCCAGGCGCAGAAAGACCAGGAAGGAATAATAGAACGGCGTGCGATTGATATGCAGTTCCAGACGCAGCAATCCGGCCCCGGGCCGCCGCAGCGACTCCGCCGGGCCGATGACCTGCAGGCCGGCGGCCTGCAGGCGCCGGCCGATCTCGTGGCTCAGGTACTGCCAATCCAGGCCGTTGCGTCCATATTCCGGCCTGTCGCCCTCGATCGTGACACTGACTTCGCGCAGATCCCGCAAGGCCCCGGGATCCTGGCTTTCGGCAGACAGCGGCAGACTCATGGCGATAAGGCAGACCCATATCAGCGGCGTGGACAGGCCGGTCCGCAACAATGACATACTGGACCCTCCCGGGCATGGTGGTGGCGTGTGAATACTGTCACGAAGGCGACGGGGCGACAACCGCCATGGCGCGAGTGGTACACGGACGGGGAGGCCTGATACCCGTTCATGGGCTACTATAGGCGGCAGGGTCAAGCGAATCCCCCGAGGTGCCGATGCGAGATCCACGCAAGATCGTCAAACCTATGCTCATCACCCTGGCCATCGCCCTGATCGCCCTGCCGGTGCTGGGGCTGCAATTCGGCCACGACTGGCGCACCGCCGATCGCTCCAGCACCGGCATCGCACCGGACCCGGCGACCACCCGGGAGGCCCTGGTGCAGGTCTATGCGGCGCGCGCCTTCAACTGGCGCGGGCTGTTCGCGGTGCATACCTGGATCGCGATCAAGCCCCGGGATGCCCGCGCCTACACCCTCTATCAGGTCCTGGGCTGGAACCCATACTATGGCCGCCCGCTGATATCCATCACCCGGGACAGCCCCGATCGCTCCTGGTACGGCAATCCCCCGGGCGTGATCGCCGAACTGCGCGGCGCCGCCGCGGAACGCGCCATACCCGCCATCGAGCAGGCCGTCCACACCTATCCCTACCCGCACAAATATGTTCTCTGGCCGGGACCCAACAGCAATACCTTCACCGCCTATATCGGCCGCCGGGTGCCGGCCCTGGCCCTGGACCTCCCCCCCACCGCGATCGGCAAGGACTACCTGGCCGATGGCCGGTTCATCGCCAGCCCGCCCAGCGGCAGCGGCCTGCAGGCCAGTCTGTGGGGGATCCTGGGCGTTATCGTCTCGCCCCGCGAGGGGCTGGAAATCAATCTCCTGAGCCTCGACTTCGGTATCGACATCGATCCCTTCGGACTGCGCCTGCCCCTGTTCGGAACACTGCGCCTGGCGGGCGGGAATGGCTGAATGACCCTCATACCATCACGGGCGCCAGCCTGCATGATCCAATGGTGACAAGCACCGGCTCAGCCGGTGATCGGCGCAAGTCCGCACCCCTGTTCTTCCCGGTGCTGGCACTGTTCGCCGCCACCGTGGTACCTCTCTCGCTACAGGCGATGACCTCCTCCCGGCCGTGGCTGCCGGCGCTTGCCAGCCCCCTGGCCCACAGCCGTGAACTCCTGTTCGGCTTCGGCCTCGGTGTGGTCGCCGGATATCTGCTCGGGGTGCAACCCCCCCGGCGATTATGGCTGCTGTTCGCGCTCTGGCTGGGGGCCCGGGTGGCCTGGCAACTGAGCCCGGGTGGCAATGCGGCATTCATCCTGCAGGCGGCCTTCGCCCTGGGCCTCGCCGGCATCGTGGCGCCGCGTTTCATGGGTCGGGGAAGGAAATTGCGCAATCTCTCCATGGCCCCGTTGATTGGCTTGCTGGCTCTGGCGGCCGTCTCTGTGGACCTGTTGCCGGAATCTCACTGGCCGGCCCCGCGACACCTGCTGGTGACGGCGGTCCTGTTGTTCGCCTGGATCATGGCCTTCATGGGCGGACGGATGATCGCCCCCGCCGCTGCCGGGGCCAGATATCGGCAAGGCGAGAACCTGTCGGCACGGGTGCAACCGGCACTGGAGGGCGCCATCATCGCCACCTTGTTCCTGGCGGTGGCCTGCGCGCTGATCTTGTCCACCCTGCGGCCCACCGGGGTTCTCGCCATCGCCGCGGGCCTGCAGCTTGCCCTGCGGCTGCTGCGCTGGCAACTGTGGCGCTGCCATGGCCGTGTGGACCTGTGGTGCCTGGGAATGGGCTACGGCTGGATCGCGGCCGGCCTGATACTGCTTGGACTGGCCTTGTTGCAGGACCGCGCGCCCTATACCGCGCTGCATGGGATCACCGTCGGCGCCATGGGTACGCTCATATTCAACGTCATGCTGCGCACCCACCTGCAAGGCCACAGACAGGATCTGGCCAGGGTTCGCCTGATCCCTGTCGGCACCGCCCTGATCACCCTGTCCGCGCTGGTCCGGATCAATACGTCTTCAGGTCCCGATGGCAACCTTGTCTTGCTGTGGTTGGCGGCCCTGGCCTGGTCAACGGCCTACCTCCTGCTCGCCTTCCGGCTCCTGCGCGTACCGGCGCCGGTCCGTCGAATCGGGTCCATACGGGACAGCGGCCGCTAGCCAAAGCTATGGCTGTAACTTATTGATTTAAATGGTGCCGGCACCATGATTCGAACACGGGACCTACTGATTACAAATCAGTTGCTCTACCAACTGAGCTATGCCGGCTTTGTTCAGGCTGCCCGGACGGATGACCGGGCGGGAACGAAAAGGATATTCTAGTCAGGGGCCGGGGGAATGGCAAATGGGAACCGCGGGGCGCCCGCATCGGCCTGGCTCAGCCCGGTGGCGCGGCCGGGATATCCAGGGCCTTGCAGTCCACGGCCTGTGGATGCTGCGCCATGTCCACCGGCAGGGTCGGTACGCCGTCCTGTTTTGAATGCAGCTCCAGCCAGATCTCCTTGCGCGTCTTGTAGCGCGGCACGACCACCGGTTTGTAACCTTCCTGGGCCAGTTCGGCGAGGCGCCGGTTGACGGTATCCTGGTAGCTGAACAGTCCGAGGGAGATGGCGTTCTTGAGGTTGCCGCGCTGGATCAGCATGTAATCCTTGACCCCCTTGCTGCGCAGTTCGGCAAGCTTTTGGCGAGCCTGTTCGGCGCTGCCCATCGGTTCCAGGTAGACCCAGAAGAGTTTCCTGACCTGGATCTCTTTCCGCTTGCGCCAGACCTCGAACTGCTGGGCCCGCAGGTCTTCCTCCAGCGCATCCACGGCGGCGGCATCGGTAAAGGGTCCAAGACGGTAGCAGCTGCCGCTCAGCAAGGCGGCCGGACTGCTGCTCGGGGGGCTGGTAGCCGGGCCTGGGGGGCTGGCCAGCGGGCTGCCGGTTTGGTCCTCGCCCGCCTTCTCACCCTGATCCCGCATCTGCCTGAGGGGGGGAAGCGCATCGCCTTCGGCCAGCAGGCGCAGGCTGGGGACATCCGCCGGCAGCGGCACAACCGCTTTCTCTGTCTGTGCCCGCAAGCGCTGCAGCATCCGCCCCTGCAGGTACTGATAATACTGCCAGCCGAACAGGCTGACATTGCCTAGCAACAGCAGGATGGTCAGCCATCTCATGGGCGTGGTTCCGGGATCGCGGCCAGGCCCCGCAGGATCAGGTCAGGGATGTGGTGATAGGGATAACGCAGTCCGGCGCGCAGATGCTCCGCGTCGCCTCCGGTCAACAGCAATGCCATGTCCGCCCCATGTTGTTGCAACACCTGCTGCGTCAGTTCGTTGATCACACCACAGGCGGCATGATAACAACCCGAGATGATGCATTCATCCGTGTCTCTGCCCAGCAGTACGGGCTCGGCCGGCGCATGGGCATCCAGGGCATGGGCATGCCGGCTCAGGGCATGGTGCATGGCGTGCAGCCCCGGGGCGATCGCGCCTCCGGCATGCACCCCCTCGGCGGTGACGATATCCAGGGTGATGGCGGTGCCGCAATCGACCACGCAGCAGGCCCGCCGTTCCTTGTCCCAGGCCGCCACCAGCGCCAGCCAGCGGTCGATGCCCAGCCGTTGTGGTTGACGATAGCCATGCACCAGCACGGAGGCGGCCTCCTCGATGCCGACCCTGTACAGGGGACAGGCCCAGTGCCTGTCGATCCAGTCCGCCACCAGGGCGATAACCGATGGCGGTGCAACACTGGCGACGACGATCCGCGTCGGCGCGGCGACATGACCCCAGGCCTGATCCAGCACGGCCACCAGATCGGCCTCCCGCCATTCACAACCGCCGTGTTCATGGAGCCCCACGCGCCCCTGCCGGGCCCATTTGATGCGGTGGTTGCCGATGTCGATCAGCAGCTTCACGCCGACATCCTTACGCTGACATCACCGGACAGGAAGCGGCGGCGGCGCCCGTCCACGGCGATGATCAGGGCGCCGGTATCATCCACGCCTCGGGCCGTGCCAGCGTATTCCCCGGCCGGGGAGCTCAGGCGCACCTGACGGTCCCGCAGCAGGTCGTACGCCGACCACTGTTCGTGGAATCCGGCAAAGCCGTGCCTGCCGAACTGCGCCAGGACTTCGGCAAGACGCCGCAACATGCCCACGGCCAGGTCGTTGCGCGACGGGATCCGCCCGAGGGCCTGGCTGAGATCCGCGCCCGGCTGATCGAGCCCGTCCCTGATGGCGGCGGGGAAGCGGATATTGAGTCCCAGCCCGATGACCACAGCCACCGGGCCATCCGCCTGACCCTGGAGTTCCAGCAGGATGCCGCCGAGCTTGCGTCCCCGCCAGAGGATATCGTTCGGCCATTTCAATCCGGCGCCCGCCAGACCCTCGGCCTCCAGCACCTGCACCACCGCCAGACCGATGACCAGGCCCAGCGCGGTTAGGGACTCCGGGGCGCGCGGAAAACGCCAGCCCAGCGACAGGCAAAGACCGGCGCCATAGGGACAGATCCAGTTCCGGCCACGGCGGCCACGTCCGGCCCGCTGGAATTCCGCCAGGCAGGCGTGGGCATGGATATCCCCGGCCTTGAGTCTTTGCAGCAGACGGCTGTTGGTGGAATCGGTCACGCCATGAAGTTCCAGGCCCCGCAGGGGGGCGCCGGCCGCGTCCAGCAGGCGCGAGCGCAGCAGGGGCTCGTCCAGGGGCTCGAAGGCCTCGGCCAGGCGATAACCATGACCGGTCACCGCGAAGACGTCCAGGCCATGTCCACGCAGGGTCTGGATATGCTTCCAGACCGCCGCCCGGGTGACGCCACAGGATGCGGCCAGTGCCTCTCCGGAATGGAAACGGCCATCGAGCAGGCTGTCCAGGATGCGCCGGCGGGTCTGCCCGGGGGCGCTGGCGGGGATGGCTACGGATTGACGGGTCGGAACCTGCATCGCGCCGATCATACTACAGCGTCCCGCTTTACGGGCTGCGGGCGGAACGGCAAGCGCGGCGCGGGACGACATCGGATGCTTGCCGGGGCCCTCCATGCCAGGGCCGACCACGGCCTGGCGCCTGTTGCCGCCAGAGGATGGCCGGCGACATCCGGATCAGGTCTCGTCCTTGCCCGCTCCCTTCATGATGGTGGTCTC
>CAZDOC010000002.1:0-10789 GCA_964506945.1 uncultured Gammaproteobacteria bacterium | reverse complement strand
GGCGACATCCGGATCAGGTCTCGTCCTTGCCCGCTCCCTTCATGATGGTGGTCTCTTCATGGAAGTCCTCGTCCGCTTCGCCTGCCTCCGGTGCAGCTTGCTCCACCGGCGCGTTCAACTGGATGGTCTGGCCGGACTCGTCCTCCTGCCCGATGTCATCGACAGGCTCGCTGGGCGGCCCCGAGCTGAAGATGCTGGTGGAGATGAAGGTATCCATGCTCAGCTTGTCCGGGGCCTGGTCGGGCATCAGGGTGACCTCATCATCATCATCGCCAGCACCGGCCTTGATGAGGGTGGTCTCCTCGGCATCGAGGATGAGGCTCGCCCCGGCGGCGCCGTCGTCCGTGGGGCTGCCGGTGTCGTCGGTGCCGGCATCGAACAGGCCGTCATCCACCGCGTCCCCGTCATCACCCAGGGAGTCCTCGTCCTCCAGCATGCCGAATTCCTCGAATACGCTGCTCATCTCCTCGACCGCGACCGGTGATTCCTCCCCGCCGGCCGACGGCTCTGACCGGTCCCCGTGATCCGGCATCCCTCCCGGTTCAGGCTCCGCTTCCCTCCCATCCCCGCCATCCGGCGCCGGTGGGGCTACCGGCTCGAACAGCGCGCCGATATCGGCATCGACGTCCGCCCTGCGCCCCTCTTGTTCCCGCCGGCCGCCCTCCGCCGTAGCCGCCGGGGCCTGGCCGCTGTCATCCTCCAGCCCGGTGATATTGATATCCGTCTCCAGTTCATTGAAACCGGCACCCTCATCGGCCGTATCGAGGTCTATGGCATCGCCATCGTCCTCCACCTCCTGAGCCACGCCGGGTGTGGCCGCCGCGGCCTGTTCTGGCTCCTGCGGGGGAGCAGCCGCCATGACCACGGTCGCCTCCGCCCCGGAATGCTGCGGATCATCGACATTGGAAAAGACGGTCATGCCGCTGTCGGCCATCTCCGGCAGGCAGAATTCAAACTCGTATTGGTGCAGACGGATGCGGTCCCCGTGTTTCAGGCGACGGGGCTCGGTGATGCGTTCGTCGTTGACGAAGGTGCCGTTGACGCTGCCCTGGTCTATCAGCCAATAACTGAAATCCTTGTATTCGATGAGTGCGTGGCGACGGCCGACCGTGGTCTCCGGGATAACGAAATAGTCCAGATGCTCGGTGTCCTTGCCGGCCACCCGGCCGAGCATGCAGGCCTTGCCGGCGAGGGGATGGGTACGGGCATCGGTGATCCCGTGGATATCGTTCAGATAGGCCTCGGGGACGTATTCCTGCGTGGCAACAGGCGTGACGGCCGGTTGCGGCGCACCCGCGCCTCGCCGTCGCAGCAGCATGACCAGGACCACGACGATCAGCGACAGCACCGCCCCCCCCAGCAGGATCAGCAAGGGCTGATCATCGGACTGCGGGGCCACCGCCGGGACCGGCTGCGGGCTCGCGGTGTCCGTGTTCGGCGTCGACTTGGCGGTCGTGTCGGCGACCGGCATCACCGGGGCGATGATCGGCGTCTCAGGGACCGTCGCCGCTGGCGCCACCTCAGGTGCGGGTCCGGGAGGGGTCGCGGGCAGCGCGTCCGGGCTGGATTCGGGCATGACCGTCGCGGACTCCGGTACGGACCCCGATGCGGGCTCCGGTGCGGACTCCGGTACGGGGGCCGGTGCGGGCTCCGGTACGGGGGCCGGTGCGGGCTCCGGTGCGGGGGCCGGGGTCAGCTTTTCATTGATACCCCGGAAGACCCCCTCCAGGTCCGACGGGGCGAGGGCCCGGAAATAGTCACCGCCGGTCTTCCGCGCCAGGCCCTGGATGAGGTGAAAATCGGCCTTCTCGGTGAACGCGATGGCGAAGATGCGGATACCTGCGCTGGCGGCATCGGCAGTCAGATCCTCGCGCAGCCAGCGGCCCATCTCCCGGTCCCTGGCCGTATCCCCGGTATCGACGATGCCATCGGTCATGAAGATGATGGACTTGCTGGCCTCTGCCCTGCCGTCGTTCTCTAGGGTGTAGATGGCCCGTTCCATGGCCGCCGGGCTGTCGGTGTATTTACCGCGATAGTTGACCTGCCTGAGACTGGCCAGGATGGCCTCACGACTGTCCGCATCGACCGGGGTCATCGGTACCACCATGCGCACGTCCTGGTCGAAGATGATGATCGCCACGCGGGTATCGCCATCGAGTTCGCGCAGGAAACCGGTCACCGCCTGGCTGGTGAGGAACTGCGGATCGTTCTTCTTCATGCTCCCGGAGTTGTCCAGTACCAGGACCATGTCCCGGGCGTTGACCGCGGCCAGGACCGGCAACGGCGCCAGGGACAGCCAGAACAACAGTATCACCAGTCTTCTGATAGCCATCGGTGGACTCATCCTTCAGGTTGCGGTGTCATCCTGCCCCGGTGGCCACCGGCCGCTCGGGATCGGCGCACCATTCACTCCAGGAACCGGCATACAGCCGCGGTTCCGGCAGGCCGGCATGGGCGGCGGCAAGCACATTGTGGCAGGCGGTGACGCCGGAACCGCAATAGAATACCGCTGTTTCCATAGGGGTCCCGGCGAGTGTCTCCAGCAGCGCCCTGCGCAGCGCCCCGGGGGACAGGAAACGCCCCTCGGCGTCGAGATTGTCCTGCCAGTCGTGATTGACGGCCCCGGGAATATGCCCGGCCACCGGGTCGATGGGCTCGACCTCTCCACGGTAACGGGCCGGGGCACGGGAATCGATCAACAGCGCCGCCTGAGTCACCTCGTCCAGTCGCACCAGCCGGTCATGCCGTGGATGGCCATGGAAGGCAGCCGCCTGGCAGTGTTGCTCACCCCTGTCCCGTGGCAGACCGGCGGCCACCCAGGCGGGCCAGCCGGCATCGAGGACCGCCACCCGCTCATGGCCCATGTAGCGCAGCAGCCACCACAAGCGGGCGGCCATGGACCCTCCCGCGGCATCGTAGGCTATCACCTGGGTCGCCGGGCCGATGCCCAGCCGGGAAAAGGTCCTGACCAGGGCCTCGGCTCCCGGCAGGGGATGGCGGCCATGATCCGTCAAGGGCGGACCACTGAGATCCTCCTCGAGGTGGGCGTACACCGCCCCGGGAATATGCTCCCGCAGCCAGGCCTCACGCCCGGCTCCGGGTTGCCCCAGGTCGAAGCGGCAATCGACGATCCGCCAAGCGGGATCATCGAGATGTGCATTGAGCGTCGCGGTATCGACGAGTGTCTCGTACATCGGGCCTGTTCCTGATTGCCGCCACCGGTCTGGAATGTATCAGACCTGTCTGAACATAGTAAGTAAGGCCCTGTCCAATTCACCCGGAATTGCCAGAGCGTGTCCCCAAGTATAGGCGCTATCCCCACAGCATAGATCGCTTTCCGGGGCGCGCCACCGGCGTGACCGACGACATGACTCGCGAGAGACGCCGTGGATGCGGTATCCTTGCCACGGACCTCCCCGCGCCCATCGCCCCCCCTGGAGTCCGATGTTCTCCACATGCCCGCCTCGGCTGGGCCACAACCATCGAGCGCATGGCACCGGCAGGCGCTACACTGTCGCCATGCCCGCAGCCCATGGCGACAAGAATCCCGGCGATCCCCGGCGTTATCTGTATCGGGGCCTGTTCCTGCTGGTACTGCCCTTGATCACGGCTTGTGCCCGGCTGGCCTATTACGGCCAGTCCATCCACGGGCAATACGCCTTGCTGGCGGCGCGGCAGCCCATCGCCGAGTTGCTGCGGGACCATGCCACCCCCGAGGGTCTCAAGCAGCGCCTGCGCACGGTCAACGACATCCTGGCCTTTGCTCGGGGCGAACTGCATCTGCCAGGTCATGGCAGTTACCGGGACTATGCCGATCTGAAACGCCGCTATGTGGTCTGGAATGTCTTCGCGACGCCCGAGTTCTCGCTCGCCCCCCGGCGATGGTGTTTCCTGTTCGTGGGCTGCCTGGATTACCGCGGCTATTTTTCCCGCCGGGACGCCAGCGCCTTCGCGGATCAACTGCGGGCTCAGGGGCTGGATGTCTACATGGGAGGCGTGGCCGCCTATTCCACCCTGGGCTGGTTCGACGATCCGGTGCTGAACACCATGCTGACCTGGCATGATGCGCGCCTGGCGGAAGTCCTGTTGCACGAACTGGTCCACCAGAAGCTCTACCTTCCCGGCGACACCGCCTTCAACGAGGCGCTGGCGACCAGCGTGGCCATTTATGGTGTCCGCCGCTGGCTGCGTCAGCGGGGCCGTGGGCGGGAACTGGCCGACTATGAACGCCACCTGACGGCACAGCGGGAATTCGTGCGCCTGCTGCTGGCGACACGGAGAGAACTGCAGCGTCTCTACGACCTGCCGCTGGTGGAGACACGCAAACGCCGGCGCAAGACCGCGGTCTTCGAGGCGCTGCGCACGCGCTACCAGCAATGGCGGCATTGCCGGGGTGATGCGGGCGACTACGATGCCTGGATGGCAAGCAGCCTGAACAACGCCAAGCTGTCCGCGGTGGCGACCTACCATGATTATGTGGGTGGCTTCGATCGCCTGCGGGAAGATGCGGGGAACGACATGGAGGAATTCTTCCGCCGGGCGCGGGCGCTGGCCCGGCGCGATACCGGTGAGCGCCACGCCAGGCTGAGAGAGATGGCGCGGTCCGGCCCACCCTCCCCCTGCGCCCGGCTGGTGGAGTGAGCAGGCCTGTCTGGGAGGCCCCGAGTGTGAAACCGGTCACGCTTTCCCTAGGCCTGGATTCCGTGGCGTGCCGGGAGTCTGCATACTGCGCCTGAACGTGCCATAATTCGCGCAGGGGGCGGTTGCCCTCAAGGACATGTGGCTTACGGATTCTGTGGCCGCGGAGATCCGTGCCGCGCACGCATCAACGGAAATGCAGGACTGAACCGAAGGCTTGAAGCTGTCACCATGCTGAACAATCTCTTTTCCAAGGGCCTGACCCTGCGCATCGGTCACCAGGACATCCATTTCTCCTCCCCGGAGGAATTCGAATTCAGCCTCTCCGGGCGTACCGACGTGCCTTCCTCGAAGATGGCCGATCTGGCCCGCCTGAGTCCGCGCGAGCTGAAGCAGGAGGCGCGCAACATCAAGTCGGTGGAGAAACGCTTCGTCAAGCTGCTGTCGCGCTCCATCGAACAGCCCGGCAGCATCACCGAGGCCTTGCAGCATCTCGACCCCCATGTGTTTTCCCAGGATCACGCCTGGCGCGACATCATGGCGGCCCTGAACGAGAAGGACGAGGAGTACGACGAACTGAAGAAGCTCGCCCTGGTCAAGTACATGCAATACCTGAGTTCACGCCAGGACCTGATCAAATACACCTATTCCATGCTGCGCCAGCACGGCAAGGAATCCCCCGCCGATTCCGAGTCCGACGCCAACCCCGCCCCCCAGTCCGGCAATGCCGGTTTCAGGGAGACCGTCATACTCGACAGCAAGATCCTCCAGGCCAACGCCTGTCAGACGGAGATGTTCCAGCGCATGCCCAAGGGCGAGGCGGTGGAACTGACCCTGCCCGCCGGGCACCGCTTTCCGCTGCGGCTGTCCAAGCACGAAAACCGCATCCGCCACAACGGCGACTTCGAGTTCATCGATGACCAGGACCAGCGACACCCCCTGCGGCAGGGCAAGAACATCATCGGCAGAGACAGGGTCTGTAATATCATCATGCCCAGCGCCTACCGCGATATCTCCCGCATGCACCTGATCGTGGAGGTCCTCCAGGGCGATCAGCTGCGCCTGACCGATCTCTCCTCGCACGGCACCTTCCTGCCGACCCAACTGCTTCCCCAGTGAATCGACACATCCGTCCACCCTGGGCGGCCACGGCCCCGCCCACAAGGCCAACTTCAGAAAAAGCAATATAAATATACGAAGTTATTATTTATCGTTATAAGCAGAATTTGCTAGAATCCAGCCTCTCTATATCGCCCCATGGCGCAATCCCTGATTTCACCCTGCAGAGGTATCCGATCCATGAGCATCACCAAGGACAACGTCCAGCAACTGGCCACTGAATACAACGCCAAGTCACCGCAGGACATTCTGCGCCTGGCCCTGGAATCCTTCGACAATATCGCCATCTCCTTCAGCGGCGCCGAGGATGTCGTGCTGATCGACATGGCCGCGCGCATACGCAGCGATATCCAGGTCTTCTCCCTGGATACCGGCCGCCTGCATGCGGAAACCTACCGCTACCTGGAACGGGTGCGTAACCACTACAACATCCACATCGACGTGCAGTTCCCGGACCAGCAGGCGGTCCAGGACCTGGTGCGCGAAAAGGGTCTGTACAGCTTCTACGAGGACGGCCACAAGGAATGCTGCGGTGTGCGCAAGGTGGTGCCGCTGCGCAACAAGCTGGCCTCCCTGGATGCCTGGATCACCGGCCAGCGCAAGGATCAGAGCCCCGGCACCCGCGCCGCCATCGATGTGGTCGAGTTCGATCGCGCCTTCTCCAGCGACGGGCACGATCTCTACAAATTCAATCCCCTGGCCGACTGGAGCTCCGCCCAGGTCTGGGAATACATCCGCGCCAACGACGTGCCTTACAATGAACTCCATGCCCAGGGCTTCATCAGCATCGGCTGTGAACCCTGCACCCGCAGCGTACTGCCCAACCAGCACGAGCGAGAGGGACGCTGGTGGTGGGAGGATGAGACCATCAAGGAATGCGGTCTGCACGCGGGCAATGTCGAGGCCAGGTAGGGCATGAAGATCACCCTGGTCAAGAAGATCAAGGCCGATGGCTCGGAATGCCGCAAGTGCGTGGAGGTCAGCCAGCGCCTTGAGGATGCGGGCCTGATGTCGCGCATCGACGAGGTCGTGATCGCCGATGAACGTGATGCCAGCAGCCCCGGCATGCAACTGGCCGCTCGCCTGCAGGTGGAACGCGCGCCGTTTTTCATCGTCACCGGGGACGATGGGGAGGAACGTGTCTATACGGTCTACCTCCGCTTCCTCAGGGAGGTCCTGCAAAGCGGGGTATCCGCCGTCGATGAGGCCGCCGAGATCCTCGACCAGAACCCGGACCTCGACTATATCTGAGGCCGGCGTCTACAGCAGCGGCAACTCGATATCGGCGAATATCTCCTCCACATCCTCGCGCGTACGCGCGCTGGCGGCCCGATCCACCAGCTCGCGGGTCAGATGCGGCGCGAACAGTTCGATGAAATCATACATGTAGCCGCGCAGAAAGGTGCCGTGGCGGAAACCGATGCGGGTCATGCTGGATTCGAACAGTGCACCGGCGTCCAGGGCCACCAGATCGCTGTCGATGTCCGCGTCATGGGCCATGCGGGCAATGATGCCGACCCCCAGTCCCAGGCGGACATAGGTCTTGATGACATCGGCGTCCACCGCGGTAAACACCACCCGTGGGCGCAGACCTTTTGCATTGAAGGCGCGATCCAGTTTCGAGCGTCCGGTGAAGCCGAACACATAGGTCACCAGCGGATATTCCGCCACCGCCTCCAGGCTCAGCTCCGGCAGGGTGGTCAAAGGATGTCCCCGGGGCACCACCACGCAACGGTTCCAGCGATAACAGGGCAGCATGATCAGGTTGCTGAAATGCTCGATGGCCTCGGTGGCGATGGCAAAGTCCACCCTGCGGCTGGCCGCCATCTCCGCGATCTGCACCGGGGTGCCCTGCTCCATATGCAGGGAGACCTCCGGATACTTGTCGATGAACCGGCGGATCACCGGCGGCAGGGCGTAACGTGCCTGGGTATGGGTGGTGGCGATGGCCAGGCTGCCGCGGTGATCATCGTTATATTCCCGCGCGATACGCTCGATGTTCTCGACCTCTGAGAGGATCCGGCCGGCAACCTCGACGATGGCCACGCCAGCAGGTGTCAGCTCCGTCAGATGCTTGCCATTGCGGGCAAAGATATGCAACCCCAGTTCGTCTTCCAGCAGGCGGATCTGCTTGCTGATCCCGGGCTGCGAGGTGAACAGGCTCTCGGCGGTGGCCGAGACATTGAGCTCATGCCGGGTGACCTCCCAGATATAGCGAAGTTGCTGCAGTTTCATCGCACGCCGGTGCGCGGCTCATGACCCATGGCAAGCCCCCTAGTTCGATTAACGCATAAAAATATAAGTAATTATTCTTTTTAATTATAGTAGAAAATGCTTAAATTAGACGCTTGCACATCCGGTAGATCAGCATTCCATGGATTTCGCCTTTACCATAGCAGGCTTTATCGTCGGCTTCGTCGTTGGACTCACCGGTGTCGGCGGCGGCTCGCTGATGACGCCGATCCTGGTGCTGTTCTTCCATATATCACCCTCCATCGCCGTCGGCACCGACCTGCTCTACGCGGCCATCACCAAGGGCGGCGGGGTCTGGCTGCACGCCCGCAATGGCACGGTGCAATGGCGCATCGTGGGCCTGCTGGCGTCTGGCAGTATCCCCACCTCCATCGCCACCGTGTTTCTGCTCGACTACCTGGACGCGCAAGGCATCAATTATGACCGCGCCATCACCACCTCGCTCAGCATCGCCCTGATCCTGACCTCCGGCGTGATCCTGTTCAAGACGCAGATCCTGGCGCTGAGCCGCTTTGAAAGGCTGCAAATCATCAAGGACCTGCATCACCGCCTGCAGACGCCGATTACCGTGCTGGTAGGAATGCTGCTGGGGACCCTGGTGACCTTGTCATCGGTCGGGGCAGGCGCCCTGGGCGCGGCGATCCTGTTCCTGCTCTATCCCCGCCTGCCCTCCATTGCCATCGTCGGCACGGACCTGGCACATGCGGTACCGTTAACGGCGATCGCCGGGCTTGGTCATTATCACCTCGGCAGCGTGGACTTCACCCTGCTCACAGGTCTGTTGATAGGCTCACTGCCCGGGATCTACCTTGGCAGTCACTTGGGCATGAACCTCCCTGAACGGGTGATCCGGCCGCTGCTGGCGACCATGCTGCTGGGTATCGGGGTCAGATTCGCGTTCTAGCCTGCCGGAACCAGGCGATTGCGGCGTGGGGAAACCCCGGGAGCCGGATTACTTGACCATCCCATACGGACCGGGTGATGAGAATGCGCGGGAGATCCGGCCAAAAGGGCTTTTCCGCACGGGATCGGTCCCGAGGCCGGCAGACTCCCAGGGCGCTGCACCCACCCGGCATGGGTCCATGCCGGGTGGGTGCAGGCGCATCAGGCAGAAGCGGGCGCCTGGCTGGCCATGATCCCGGCCAGCTGGTCCCGGATCAACAAGCGTTGCTTCTTGGTGTTTTCCAGTTCGTCCTGTTCCATGTGCAGCATGCCGGCGTTGACTTCATCGATGATGGCATCGAGTTCATTGTGTTTTTGATAGAGATGCGAAAACTTCCTGTCTTGCTGAAGCAGATACGATACCCGCTCCTGATCGAATTCGAACATAGGCCCCCCTTTTCCTTTTGCGACATCCACCCTCAAACCTTAGTCAATCCACCATGATTCAACAAGGCCGAAACCGGACTATCGTGGTGGCGAGACGATTTAGCCGTTCCAATCAGACACTTGAGACGTTTCCGGCGAAGCCGTTCGGAACCTTCGGGGGGGTAGCTGAAACCACGCGATCCTGCTCTGGACTGCAATATCAAGGGTCTGGGCAACGGACCTGGCCATGCAAGGATACATCCGTGTGACCACAGGAAACCCGGGAAATCATCCCCTCAGGGATCAGTGCGCGCTGGATTCGCGTCTGTTCCTGTCCTGCGCCTGAAACGCGGCCCTGAGGGCCGCCTTGATCACCCCCCGGACATGCTCATAACGCTTGATATCCTTGAGCATGATGTCCTTTTGTGCCTGGTTGATCCTGGCGGAGCTGTCCAGGGCATCGATCATCAGTCCGACAACGGAAAGTGACTGCATCAAGGCCTCGATGGCGCCATCCCGACCATACCTGAGCAGATATTTGCGGGTGTTCAATTCGCAGAAATAACGTCGCAACTCCTGCCCCGCGGCCGTGCCACAACTGGCCAGGTAATTACGGAATTCGTCCAGTTCCTGGAGCTCCATGCCCGCGATACGCCGCTCGGCGGCAGCAAGGACCTGATCGTCGTAAAGCGCCCGGTTCGCGGCCCACAGGGTGACGGGCATGGATAACAGGATGATGGAACAACAACGCAGAAAACAGTTTTTCACGTGGCTTGCTTCCTGAGGTTTAATATCATGCGACATGAGACCCACGGTGGCAGCGTCACTATGACATTTTATCCGTCAGACCGCCATGGCATGGAAGGCGCGCGAATAAAAAGGCCCCACCAGACTGAACTGGTGGGGCCCGTAATAAATGCCTGGCGGTGTCCTACTTTCGCATGGGAACTCCCAAACTATCATCGGCGCAAAACAGTTTCACTTCCGAGTTCGGGATGGGATCGGGTGGTTCCTGTTCGCTATGGCTGCCAGGCAAGCCGGTGTGTCCGCCACGATAGATGACGGACCGCATTCAGGATATTGAAATGGCAAGGGTTGTTGCACTGGCTTGTCAGCAACACCCGAAATACTTGGGTGTTATATGGTCAAGCCTCACGGTCAATTAGTACTGGTTAGCTTCACCCATTACTGAGCTTCCACATCCAGCCTATCAACGTCGTAGTCTTCGACGGACCTTCAGGGGCCTTGAAGACCCAGGGAGATCTAATCTTGAGGGGGGCTTCCCGCTTAGATGCTTTCAGCGGTTATCCCGTCCGTACATAGCTACCCGGCAATGCCACTGGCGTGACAACCGGAACACCAGAGGTACGTCCACTCCGGTCCTCTCGTACTAGGAGCAGCTCCTCTCAAATCTCCAGCGCCCACGGCAGATAGGGACCGAACTGTCTCACGACGTTCTAAACCCAGCTCG
>CAZDOC010000001.1:62855-234949 GCA_964506945.1 uncultured Gammaproteobacteria bacterium | reverse complement strand
GGGCCGCGTCCGTCATCCCCTTCCCGGACAGGGGCGAAAGGGGGTAGGGCCGGGCTTGCATTCGGGGTGCGCCAGGGGGTACTATCGCGCGTTTCCCGCGACGCCAGGCGTCAGGCGGGCAGTCAACCAGTGATTCCAGGATCGGCAAATGAAAGCGGACATACACCCGAAATACGAAGAAATCAGCGTCACCTGCAGCTGTGGCAACACCTTCAAGACCCGTTCAACACGCGGCGGCGACCTGCATCTCGATGTCTGTTCCAGCTGCCATCCCTTCTACACCGGCAAGCAGAAGATCCTCGATACCGCCGGTCGCGTGGACAAGTTCCGGCGCAAGTACGGCCACAAGGGCGCCTGATCCCGCGCCGGCATGGCTGTCTCAGGGATGAGTCAGCGGCTACCGCCTCCCGCCCTGCTGTGCCTGCTGCTCGGGCTGATCCTCGGCAATCGGGCGGTGGTCGCCAGGCCCTGCCAGCGGGGCCCCCTGCAGGCCATCGACAGCCACTGGTATGTCGTCGACGGCGACACCCTGCATCTGGACGATGGCCGCAAACTGCGCCTGATCGGTATCGATACCCCGGAGATCTTCCATGATGGCCGGCCCCCGGAGCCCTATGCCCTGGAGGCCCGCAAGGCCCTGATCCAGCTGCTCAGGGAGCAGCGACCGCTGAGCCTGCAGGCTGGCCGGCAAAGACGCGATCACTACGGTCGTCTGCTGGTGCACCTGTTCTCCGGCGAGGACAATATCGAGGCTGAACTGCTGCGCCAGGGTCTGGCCACGGCCCTGTATATCCCGCCAAACTATCGCTATGCCGGCTGCTATGCCGCCGCCGAGAACGAGGCGCGGCGGCAGGGCCTCGGCCTCTGGTCCCTGCCCCGCTACCAGGCCGTGGCCGCCACCCGCCTGCCGGCAGGCAGCCGGGGCTTCCATGTCGTGCGGGGACGCATCACCCGCATCGGCCATAGCCGCGACTCCTTGTGGCTGAACCTCACGCCCGCCTTCGCCCTGCGTCTGCTGAACACCGACCTGGGATATTTCCAGGACCCGCCGGTGGAGTCCCTGCGCGACAGGACGGTGATCGTCCGCGGCTGGATCTATGCGCGGAGCTACCACGGCCACCGGCAACTGCGCATGCGCCTGCGTCACCCCGCCCAGCTCGATGTCCTGCCCCTCCATGGCGGAGGTGATTAGATCGCTGAGTCACTCCGTGCTAGATTTTCCGGGGATGCCCATCTTGCGGGATTCAGGTTTGTCATGATACGCATCGTCTCAGTGCTGTTGCCCGTCATCGTCTGCGCCACGCTGAGTGGCTGCGCCACCAACCCGGTGACCGGCGAGCAGGATTTCGTCACCCTCTCGGAACAGAACGAGATCGCCCTCGGCCGCCGCGCCAGCCGGGAGCTGATGAAACACTATCGCGCCTATGACGATGCTCGCCTGCAGGCCTATATCCAGCGTATCGGGGATGACCTGGCGCGTCACAGTCATCGTCCCGGACTGATCTATCGCTTTACCCTGCTGGACAGCACCGAGGTCAATGCCTTTGCCCTGCCCGGCGGCTATATCTATATCACCCGGGGCATGCTCGCCTACCTGAACACGGAGGCCGAACTGGCCGCGGTGCTGGGCCATGAGATCGGCCATGTCGCCGCACGGCACGCGGTGCGCCAGCAGAGCGCCGCCACCGCCGCCAATCTGGGCGTCGCCCTGGGGGCCATCCTCTTCCCCCAGCTGCGCAACCAGTCCGCGCGCCAGCTCGTACAATTGGGTGGGGCCGCCATCCTGCGCGGATATGGCCGGGAATACGAACTGGAGGCCGATCGCCTGGGTGCCGAATACCTGGCCCGCAGCGGTTATTCCCCCGGGGCGATGATAGAGGTATTGCGTATATTAAAGGCGCAGGAAGGCTTCGAGCGTCAGCGCGCCAAGGCCGAGGGGCGCGCGCCCAACACCTACCACGGCCTGTTCGCCACCCACCCGGATAACGATACCCGCCTGCAACAGGTGATTGCCGCCGCCGCCAGGTTGCGCCCGGCAAACCCGCGCGCTACACCACGATCGGCCTTTCTTCCCCGTCTCGAGGGCCTGGTCTATGGTGACAGCCCACATGACGGGATCCGCCGCGGCAATGCCTTCTATCATGCAGATCTGGGCTTTGCCCTGCAGTTCCCACCGGGCTGGACGGTGCGCAACAGCCCGGCGCGCTTGCTGGCGACGGCGCCTGGCAATGCCGGTCTGATGCAGGTCGCCATGGAGGATCTCAACCGCCGCATCACCCCCGCCCGTTTCATGCGCGAGCGCCTGGGGCTGGAGACACTGCAGGATGGCCGACCGATGGTGCTCAAGGACCTGCAAGGCTATACCGCCCTCGCCCGCATCAACACCACCTATGGCTTCCGCCTGGTGCGATTTTGCGTGATCTACCTGGACCGGCGCGCCTTCATCATCGCCGGTGTCGCCAGAGACCCACGCCAGGCGGCGTTCCTGGACACCCGGATCCTCGCCAGCGCACGCAGCTTTCATCGTCTCACCCCCGCGGAACGGCGGCTGGCCGAACCATTGCGTCTGCATATCATCACCGCGTCCAGGAACACCCGTCTGGCGATTCTGGCGCAGGACTCACCGATCCCGGACTATGCCGAGGCCCGCCTGCGCCTGTTGAATGGCCTCTACCCCGCCGGGGAGCCCCGCCCGGGGCAGATGTTGAAGATCGTGAGATGAGCCCGGCACAACCCGGCCCCGGCAAGGATCAAGGGAGCGGGGACATTCATGCTGATTCTAGTTTGCAGGCGCTACCTGCGGAAGCATAAGAGAGAATTCGATTATCCACATTTTCTGTGGATAAGATTGTGGAAAGAATGCGGGGACGGCCCCCGGAACACCCGGGGCAGGCGCTATGCAACAAAACCGTCATTTTTTAGCCACTTTTATATATCACATGTTTTCAATGACTTACCGAATACTGTCGGGGCTTGTGCGAGGCAGTGACGGGACGGCCAGGCCATGCTGCGTGGCAACATCCCATTGTGCATAAGCTAAGCCCATGACTCCCCTGGACAATTCCATCCGGGAACTATTTGCCAGGCCTGGGGTCATATCGTGTACGTTCCCAGAACGTGCCCGTTTCTCCTCCCGAAACGGGATCCCCAGCCCGGCAACCCCAGCCGGGCAAGCTGGCCCCGGCAACCCCTTCCCCCAAGTAGAATGCCGGGGCCTTTTTTATCCACGCGCATCCCGGTTCCGTGCGCTCGCGGTACCCTTCGCCCCTCACCCGGCGCCGGCATGTCCATCCCAGGCCAGCCATTCATCCAGCTTGCCCCGGACCTCATCCAGACCCTCGCCCGCATGGGCTGAAAATCTTTGTACCGTCACCCCGTCCGGCAGCACGGCAAGGACCTCGCGCAGGGCCTTCATGCCGGCGCTGCGGGAAAGCTTGTCGCTCTTGGTGAGCAGGACATGTACCGGCAAGCCCAGCTCCACGCACCACCTCACCAACTGGATATCCTGGGGCTTGGCCGGGTGGCGGCTGTCCATCAGCACGACCAGGCCCCGCAATTGCACGCGGCCGGCGAGAAACCGCGGCAGGGTTTCGTGCCAGTGCCCGCGCATGGAGCGGGAGACCCTGGCGTAGCCATAACCCGGCAGGTCTACCAGTCGTCGGCCCTGGCCCAGGTCGAAGAAGACGATCTGCTGGGTGCGCCCCGGGGTCTTGCTGGTCCGCGCCAGCGATTTGCTGCCGGTGATGGCGTTGATGGCGCTGGACTTGCCGGCATTCGAGCGCCCGGCGAAGGCCACCTCCGGTCCATCATCGTCCTGCAACTGACGCAGATTGTGAGCGCTGTATTGATATGTGGCGTTGTGATAACGATTTTTCATGCCGCAATCCGGATATCTGCGTGGCAAGTATTTGCAGCCACACCATGCAAAATGATAACTTGGGAGACTTGATTTTATCCTGCCTGCGTCTGTCTCAGGCCTTAAGAACATAACACAGTCAATATCGCGCTACCGAGGACGACATGAACAACAAGCAGCTTTGCCTCACCCTCTTACTCTCCGCTTTCTGCCTGGGTGCCCAGGCCCAGGGCGACGCCGGGGCCGGCAAGGCCAAGGCCGGCGTCTGCGCTGCCTGTCACGGCGCCGATGGCAACAGTGTCAACCCCGTCTGGCCCAAGCTCGCGGGACAAGGCCAGAAATATCTGGCCAAACAGCTGCGCGACTTCAAGTCCGGGACCCGCAAGAACATCAACATGGCCCCCATGGCCTCACCCCTGAGCGATACCGACATCGACAATCTGGCGGCCTATTACTCCATACAGGAACGCAAGCCGGGCAGCGCCGACAAGGCCCTGGTGGCCCTGGGAGAGAAACTCTACCGGGGCGGCAAGCCGGACCAGGGCATGGCCGCGTGCATGGCCTGCCACGGCCCCACTGGCGCCGGCAACCCGGCTGCCGGCTACCCGGCACTGAGTGGCCAACATGCGGATTACACCCGCCTGCAGCTCGAGGCCTTCCGCCACGGCGACCGCCGCAACGATCCCGCGGGCATGATGCGCGCGGAGGCCGCCAAACTGAGCGATGAGGATATCAAGGCCCTGGCCAGCTATATCTCCGGCCTGCACTGAGGTGAAACCATTCGTGATCTGGATCACGGACTCCTGAGGAACTATTCCCGTACCGCCCTGGCCCAAACCGGTGTCCTTGCACCCGCTCACGGATGCGACCATTAATCCATACAATCGACGAGGTCATCAATGAAAAAGCTTGCCTTCCTGCTGGGTCTCTGGGCCCTGTTGGCGCTACCCTTCACCGCCGCCTACAGCGAGCCGCAAAGCGGAACCTATCAACGGGTCACCCCGGCCCAGCCGACCAAGACCGGTGACAAGATCGAGGTCCTGGAGATATTCTGGTTCGGCTGTCCACACTGCTTTCACTTCGAGCCCATCCTGAATCGATGGCGCAAGCAGTTGCCCGATGACGTGGAATTCCGCTACATGCCCGGGGTCTTCCGCAAGAACTGGGTGCCCGGCGCAAGAGCCTTCTATACCGCCGAGGTCCTGGGTGTCGATGACAAGCTCCACGAGGCCATCTTCAAGGCCATCCATGTCCAACACCGCAAGCTGTTCACCCAGGACAGCATCGCCGATGTCTTCGAGGCCAACGGTGTCAGCCGCGAGGACTTCGACAAGGCCTGGAACTCCTTCACGGTCGAGAACCTGGTGCGGGAGGCCATGCAGATGAGCCGCCAGTATGGTATCTCCGGCGTACCCTCGATCATCGTCAATGGCAAGTACCGCACCTCCGCCAGCCTGGCCGGCAGTTATGAGGATATGCTAAAGGTTGTCGACCAGCTGATCGATAAAGAGAGAGCGGCGGGACATTGATCCGGGCGGCATCATAAGGCCCGGCGAAGACAGCTCACCCGCATCGCAGTGGACAGGGATCTGAAGGCACATGGCCAAGATGAATACCGGGGATGACACCGACTGGAAGGATCGTTACTTCAGCAGCCTGAACGAGCACGAGCTGGCCCAGAGGTCATGGCAGGACAAGACCCATGAGCTGTACAAGGCCTTGTTGCGCATGGCCTTCAGCTATTACGGCCAGGATCAGCGCCTGGACGAGCAGATCAACGACTTTCGCACCCTCATCCGCCAGGGCGCCGGCAGCGAACAGCGGGACCGGATGCTCCAGGGCATCGTCGATACCATCATGCGTCTGGAGCCCCCGGATGAACCCACCCACAGCCTGGTCAAGCTGATAGAGGGCCTGCCGTTCCCGGAACGGCTGAAATCCAGCGCCCGCTCGCTGTGCGAGAAACTCTCCCGGCATGCCGAGCAACGACTCGGTGCCGAACTCCTGGGGGAGATGCAGGCCCTGCTCAGCGAGGCCATGACCCAGGGGCCTGCGCCAGCCTCCGCGCAACAGCATGATCAGATCAAGCTGATCCTGCTGCACCTGCTCGATTATTGCGCCTTCCCCGTGGCCATGGAGGCCGATGTCAACACCCTGAAGCAGACCCTGGAGCGCGCGGATCAGGAGCTTGATGTCGATACCGCCCTGGCCCGGGTCGCGGACCTGGTGCAGCTGGTGCAAAGCCAGCTGCGGGAAGAGGTCCGGGAGATGGGCGAGTTCCTGCTCACCATCACCGATCGTCTCGACGAGATCGGCCAGCACCTGCAGATCGCCGAGAACGTGCGCAACGAAGCCCATGAAGACACCCGCGCGCTCAATACCGCGGTCGAGGAACATGTCCGTGGGATCCGCGCCAGTGTGGACATGGCCATGGACATCACCGAGCTGAAAAACACCATCGAACAGCGTCTGCACATCATCGATCAAAGCATGAACCACTTCGTGCGCACCGAAGACAGCCGCGCGGATCGCTCCGAAAAGGCCATCAAGGCACTGAAACAGCGTCTCGAGGACATGGAAGAGGAAACCAACAACCTGCGCCGCTCGATCCGGGCCGAGCATGCCCGGGCCCTGACCGACGGCCTTACCGGGATCCCCAACCGACTGGCCTATGATGAACGAATCGGTCAGGAACATGCCCGCTGGAAACGCATGGGCACGCCACTGTCCCTGATGGTGATGGACATCGATCACTTCAAGGCCATCAACGACGAGTTCGGCCATGCCGCCGGTGACAAGGCCCTGACCCATATTGCCAGATTACTCTCGAGCGAGGTCCGCGAGACCGACTTCCTGGCCCGCTACGGGGGCGAGGAATTCGCCCTGCTGTTACCGGATACCGGCCTGGAGGCCGCCCTGGGTGTGGGCGACAAGCTGCGCCAGACGGTCGCCCAGGCGCACTTCCATTTCAAGGATGCCGACGTGCCCATCACCATCTCCTGCGGACTGGCGGAATTTCATGATGGTGACGATGCGCAGTCCTGCTTCAATCGCGCCGATGCGGCCATGTACCTGGCCAAGCAGCATGGGCGTAACTGCTGCAAGACGGAAAGGGAGCTGAAAAACCGCTAGACGTCCGTCGGGCCCGGGCGGCTCCGGCGCATGCAGGCAGGTAAAGTGGCGCGCCCGACAGGATTCGAACCTGTGACCCCCGCCTTCGGAGGGCGGTACTCTATCCAGCTGAGCTACGGGCGCGAGGAGGTTTACGTATGCGGAGGGGCGCCATGGCCACAGGCTTGCGAACGTCTGCCCCGTGCGCACAAGCTTAACCTGTTGCCACGGGCCCGTCCAGTTCACGCACGCCGGTGCCAACTCGGTTCCAGCGGCCGTCACATGCGGCTATAATCCCAGGTCGAACTATAACAAGGGGCCGTGGTGCCTCGAGAACCCAATCCCGGGAGGTGCGCCGGGTCATTGCGAGAGAGGGGCAGCATGAGTACTGAACACAAAGAAGGGCATTTCAAATATTTCATCGTCGTGGTTCTGGGCGCGGTCGCCTTCATGGCCGTGATCGGGGCACTGGTCATGCGTTCGGCCGAGACCCCGGCGCCCCAGGCCAGCACCGATGACAATGCGGTCGAGGAACGCATCAAGCCCGTTGCCGAGGTCAATGTCGGCCAGGCGCAAGCCGCCGCCCCTGCGAAGGTCGCGGCCAGCTCCGGCGACCCGGGTGAGACCGTATTCAAATCGGTGTGTATCGCCTGTCATGGCCCGGGGATCGCCGGGGCACCAAAATTCGGTGACCAGAAGGCCTGGGCGGATCGTGTGACGAAAGACCCGCAAACCCTCTACGACCATGCCCTGCAGGGCTTCACCGGCAGCAAGGGCACGATGCCGGCCAAGGGCGGCAACCCCGCCCTCGCGGATGACGATGTCAGGGCCGCGGTACGCTATATGGTCAATCACAGCGGTGGCGACATACAGGCCGGCGCGACCGCGCCCGAATCCGCCCCGGCGACCGGTAGCGCCAGCACCGCCGCGGCGGACGGCAAGGCGGTGTTCGACAAGCTCTGCACCCTCTGTCACACACCGGGCGTGGCCGGGGCGCCGAAGTTTGGCGACAAGGCCGCCTGGGCCCCGCGCATCGCCCAGGGCCTGGATACCCTGCACGACCACGCCATCCACGGCTTTGCCGGCAAGACCGGGGTCATGCCGCCCAAGGGTGGTGGCGGCGACCTGTCCGATGATCAGGTCAGGGCCGCGGTCGATTACATGGTCAGCAATTCGAAATAGGATCTGCCAGGGCCAGCAGCGAGGGGGCCGCATGGCCCCTTCGTTTTATCTGCCCGGCGCCCGGCGAAAACGCCCGTCGCGGGTGCGGGACGACCCGGGTCGCCTGCCTGGCCAGACCCGGGGCAAGGCGCTTCGGCCCGGGATCCCCGGGCCATCGCCCGTCAGTCCTTCAAGGCCCGCTGATAGGCATCATCGGCCACCCGGCTCCAGGCATCGCTGCGCTGGCGGAAGTCCCGGTAGGCCTGATAGATGCGCTTGAAGGCGGGATCCCTGGCCGCCTCCTCATCGAGAACCTGGCCTGTGAGCCGATGCAGTTCATGCAGCACATCCGGGGGGAATTCCAGGATCTGTACGCCATGTTCGTCTTTCAGCTCCTTCAGCGCATCCAGATTCAGGGTCTCGAACTGTGAGTACATCCACAGGCTGGTGGCGGCGGCGGAGACCTCGACGATCCTCTTGAGGTCCCCGGGCAACTGCCGCCAGGCCCGATCATTGACGATCAACTCCAGCGCGGTACCCGGCTCGTGCCAGCCGGGATAATAATAATACTTCGCCGCCCGCTGCAGGCCCAGGCGCAGGTCGTGAAACGGTCCCACCCATTCCGTGGCATCGATGGTGTTGCGCTCCAGCGCGGTATAAAGATCCCCCCCCCCCATCAACACCGGGTTGCCACCAGCCTTGGCCAGGACCTTGCCGCCCAGGCCCGGGATGCGCATCTTCAGGCCCTTGAGATCGGCCACCGATTCGATCTTCTTGTTGAACCAGCCGCCCATCTGCACCCCGGTATTGCCCATCGGGAACGGCACCAGATGATAGGGCGCATAGGTCTCACGCCATAGCTTCAGGCCACCGCCGCTATAGAACCAGGCGTTCATGCCCCTGGCGGTCATGCCGAAGGGCACGCTGGAGAAGAACTGTGCCGCCGGCACCTTGCCGGCCCAGTAATAGGCCGAGCCATGACCCATCTCTACCGTACCCTGCGAGACCGCGTCGAAGACCTCCAGCGGCCCGACCAGCTGGCGGGCGGAATAGACATGGATATCCAGGCGACCGTCGCTCATCCGGCGCACGTCGTCGGCGAAGCGTTCCGCCCCCTGCTGGAAAACCGGGAAATTGGCGGGCCAGGAGGTCACCATCTTCCAGTGAAATTCCCGTGACGGTTTCCCGGCACCGACGGCCGGCTCACCGCCATTGCAGGCGGCCAGCAGCAGGCCCAGGGCCAGCAGCAACAGGGTCCGCCCCGCTTGATGAACAGACGACATCATTCTCTCCTTGGCTGGTTGGCATCCAGAAACGCCCCTCCCGGGAGGTTTCTTCGACAACAGTGGAAAACGCGGTTTACCGCTTCCTGCATTTCCCGTGAACGACGACAGGGGGCCGTCACAGGCCCAGTGACCTGGGACTATATCAGCTCCAGACCGGCATAGGCGGTCACCAGCCACTTGGCACCGGCCTGTTCGAAGTTGACCTGCACCCGGGCATGGGCGCCGCGGCCCTCCATGTTCAGAACCACGCCTTCACCGAAACGGGCGTGCAGGACCCGCTGACCGAGCCGGAACCCGCTTTCCTCGTCCACCCGTGCCGCTGGCGCATCCCGGGTCATGCCCACGACCCCACCCCCCAGGCGTACCTCGGCGATCAGCTCGGCCGGCAACTCGCGCAGGAAGCGCGAGGGCTGGGGATAGAAATCCGAGCCGTGCAAGCGCCGGCTCTCGGCACAGCTCATCACCAGCAGCTCGCGGGCACGGGTCATGCCGACGTAACACAGCCTGCGTTCCTCGGCCAGTTGCTGCGGGTCCTCGCTGGAACGCTGGTGCGGGAACAGGCCCTCTTCCATGCCCGCCAGGAATACCAGCGGGTATTCCAGCCCCTTGGCCGCATGCAGGGTCATCAATTGTACGCTGTCTTCATGAGCGGCGGCCTGGCCCTCACCCGCTTCCAGCGCCGCATGGGCGAGAAAGGCACTCAGGGGATCGTCGTACTCATCGTCCTCGGCCTGGCGGTAATCCCGCGCCGCGGTAACCAGCTCCTCCAGGTTCTCAAGCCGGTCCTGGGCCTTGTCGCTGGCCTCCTTGCGCAGCTGTGCGGTCAGGCCGCTGGCCTGGATCACGGCCGCCATCGCCTCGCCCAGGTGCAAGCCCCGGATGGATGCCGCGGTGTCCGCGATCAGGCGCAGGAAAGCCTGGATGGCATTGACCGCGCGGGCGGCCAGCAGGCGCTCCGTGACCAGCCGTTCGGCCGCCGTCCACAGAGGCAGATCCTCGCGCCGGGCCAGCTCGCGTATGGCCTCCAGACTGCGCTGGCCGATGCCCCGGGTGGGGGTGTTGATGATGCGCTCGAAGGCAGTATCGTCACCCTGCCAGGCACACAGGCGCAGATAGGCCAGCGCATCCTTGATCTCGGCGCGTTCATAGAAACGGAAGCCGCCATGCACGCGGTAGGGGATACCGGCCTGATGCAGGGCATCCTCGAGCACACGTGACTGGGCGCTGGTGCGATAGAGTATCGCGGCGCTGTCCAGGCGCCGCCCCCCGGCATGCCAGGCATTGACACGATCAACGATGAAGCGGGCCTCATCGAGATCGTTATAGGCACGATAGAGGGCGATCGGCTCACCCTGTCCGCTCTCGGTCCACAGTTCCTTGCCCATGCGGCCCTGGTTGTTGGCGATCAGGGCGTTGGCGGCGGCGAGGATGGTGCCGCTGGAACGATAGTTCTGTTCCAGGCGCAGGACCTCGCTGGAGGGGAAATCCCGGCCGAACTGTTGCATGTTCTCGACCCGGGCACCTCGCCAGCTGTAGATGGACTGATCATCGTCACCGACCACGAACAGGCTGTTGCCCTCGCCACCGAGCTGCCGCAACCAGGCGTACTGGATGGCATTGGTATCCTGGAATTCATCCACCAGGATATACCGGAAACGCGAGCGGTAATGATCCAGCAGTTGCGGCCGTTCACGCCAGAGTTCATGGGCGCGCAGCAGCAATTCGGCAAAATCCACCACCCCTGCCCGCCGGCAGGCGTTTTCATAGGCCTGATAGATGTGGATCAGCTGCCGCTGGACGGGATCGCCGTAATCCTCCATATGTCCTGGCCGCAGACCCTCGTCCTTGCGCGCGTTGATGAACCACTGCGCCTCGCGGGCGGGCCACTGGCCCTCGTCCAGTTCCAGTGCGCGGATCACCCGGCGGACCAGGCGGTACTGGTCCTCGCTGTCCAGGATCTGGAAGGCCTGTGGCAGGCCGGCCTCCTGCCAGTGGGCGCGCAACAGGCGATGGGCGATGCCATGGAAGGTGCCAACCCACATGCCCGCGGCCGGCATACGCAGCAGTTGTTCGATGCGCCCGCGCATCTCCGCCGCCGCCTTGTTGGTGAAGGTCACCGCGAGGATCCCGTGCGGCCGCGCCTGCCCGGTCTGTATGTACCAGGCGATACGGTGCACCAGCACGCGGGTCTTGCCGCTGCCGGCCCCGGCCAGTACCAGGACATGGCCGCTTTCGGCGGCCACGGCGTCACGCTGCGCCTTGTTCAGGGGGTCCAGCAGGTGGGAGATATCCATGCGCGGATTCTACCGTTCCAGGCCCGGGGGTGGTAGCGTCGGCCGAATCTCCGTGGATCGGCTACAATCGGTATCCACCATGAACAAGAACGCCCCCATGAGCCAGGCCATTTCCAGCATCGGACAAGGCGACCTCGAGGATCTCGTCCGGCGGGTCCTTGCCGAGGCCTCGCGACAGGGCGCCGAGGCCGCCGAGGCCCGCGCATCCTGCGCCACCGGCCTGTCCGTGAACGTGCGTCTCGGCTCGGTGGACACCCTGGAGCAGCAGCAGGACAAATCCCTGCTCGTCAGTGTCTATATCAGGCAATGCAAGGGCAGCGCCAGCAGCTCGGATTTCAGTCCCGGGGCCATCAGGGATACGGTGCGGGCCGCCTGCACCATCGCCCGTCATACCCGTGCCGACGAGTTTGCGGGCCTGGTCGACGCCGGGGAACTGGCGACGACGATCCCGGACCTGCAACTGGATCACCCCTGGGGGCTGGATAGCCGCCAGGCCATCGCCCTGGCAGGCGAGTGCGAGGCCGCGGCCCTGTCATTCGATCCGCACATCCACAATTCCGAAGGCGCCGGTGTATCCCGCCTGCGCAGTCTCGGCGCCTATGCCAACAGCCAGGGCTTCTGCGGTGGCTGGTGCGGCACCCGCCACGGTATCGACTGTGCCGTACTGGCCGGGGATGCCAGCGGCAAGCAGCGTGACTTCAGCTACGATATCCGCCGTAATGCCGGGGAACTGCGCAATGCCTCCGCTATCGGTATCGATGCCGCCAGACGCAGTCTGCGCCGACTCGGCGCGCGTCAGCTGCCGACCGGGGACTACCCGGTCCTCTTCGACGCCCGCACCGCGAGCAGTCTGTTCGGCCATTTTCTCACCGCCATCTCCGGCGGCAGCATCTACCGCCAGAACAGTTTCCTGCTCGATCGGCTCGAGCAGGTGATCTTCCCGCAATGGATGCATATCCATGAACAGCCCCATCTGCCCGGGGCCCTGGGCAGCGCGCCCTTCGACGCCGACGGCGTCGCCACCCGGGCCCAGGATTTCGTCCGTGAGGGGCGCCTGCTGTCCTGGGCCCTGAGCGGCTACAGCGCCCGCCGCCTGGGGCTGCGCAGTACCGGCAATGCCGGCGGGGTACACAACCTGTGTATCGACAGCAATGCCGGTGACCTGAACCAGCTCATGCGCCAGATGGACCGTGGCCTGCTGGTCATGGAACTGATGGGCTTCGGCGTCAACCCGGTGAGCGGGGATTATTCCCGGGGCGCCAGTGGCTTCTGGATCGAGGGCGGCGAGATCGCATGGCCGGTCGAGGAGATCACCATTGCCGGCAACCTGCGCGACATGTTCCTGTGCATCCTGGCGATGGGCGACGATATCGACACGCGGGGCAATATCCGCTGTGGTTCGCTGCTGCTGGAACGACTGTCCGTGGCCGGCGCTTGAGAGGCGCCCCGGTTCGGCCGGGAGCCGGTGATGCGTTATACTTGTTCCGCCCAGGCCAATAACGAAAACCGGGATACCCAGGGGTCCAAGAAGATGATTCAGGTCAGCAAGAAGATACTCTGCGTCGATGACCAGCGAGAGATCCTGGACCTGCTGGGCCGCCACCTGGAGGGCCATGAATGCCAGCTGGCCGAAAGTGGCGCCGAGGGTTTGAGTCTGCTAGGGGCCGAAGGGCCATTCGCGGTGGTGATCGCCGACTATGACATGCCCGGCATGGACGGTATCAGCCTGCTGCGGGAATTGCATGAGCGCTGCCCCGATACCGTACCGATGATGCTTACCGCCCATCATGACCTGGAGGTGGCGATCGCGGCCCTGCACGAAGGCCACATCTTCCGCTTCCTGAACAAGCCCTGGAACAAGGAACAGCTTCGTCGTTGCGTCGATCAGGCCCTGGAGCAATATCGCATCGGCGTCAGCGAGCGGATCCTGGCGCGGGATCTGAAACACGCCAATGAGGAACTCGAACAGCGTCTCAAGCGCCTGCAGGAAAACAACCGCATCCTGCAACAATGGGTGGAATTCAGTCCGGCGGTGATCTACAACGCGCGTTACCTTGGCGAGGTCTGTCAGACCAGCTATGTCAGCAGCAACCTCTCCCGCCTGCTGGGTTTCGACCGCACGGAGATCATCGCGGATCCGGGTTTCTGGTACAAACGGGTGCACGCGGACGACCGCGAGGCCCTGTATACGGCCATACGGGAGGCCTGCGGAGACGCCTCCGGCGGACCCCAGATCAACTCCTACCGTATCCAGCATCAGGATGGAAATTATCACTGGATCCAGGATGCCTTCCGTGTGACCCAGGTACCGGGGGAACAGACTCTGAGCGTCACCGGGGCCTGGATGGACATCTCCCAGTAAGGCCTCCGGCCCAAGCCGTATCCCCGCCGCAGGATCGGGCCGGCTCAGGGAACCTGCCGGCTGTCCTCAAGCCGCACCGCCATCATTTCATGCCCGGTCCCGGAGCCTGTCCGCGAGCATGGGCTCAATCCTCCGCCGATCCCGCATCATCCACCAGGCCACGGGCCAGATCGCGGCTGGTCTCCGCCAGCCGGCGGATCAGCACCTGCTGGAAATAGCGATTCAGCTGCATCTGTACCGGCAGGGAGGCCCAGTCCTTGATGGCCGCGTCGATACACAGGCACTGTACCGGCCCGCGGGCAATGACCGTGGCCGAACGCCTGCCCCCGCCCAGATAGGCCATCTCGCCAACGCATTCTCCCGCCCTGAGGGTATTGATCAGCTTGCCTGAACGCAGGATGGAAACCTCGCCGGTAATGATGACATAGAGGCCCCGATCCTCGGCGCCCTCCTCGATCAGCCGCGCGCCATCGGCATACTCCAGCCACTCGCCGTCGGCCAGCACGGCGCGAAGATCCCTGCTGCTGAAGCCCTCGAAGAAGACCAGGGGCTCCAGCAGCGCCAGCTTTTCCTCGTCCGACAGGGGCGCGGATCCGCTACCCGGGCCTTGCTGCAGGTCGCGCAGGTCCGCCGCCAGCTCGGCGCCGGTCTGATAGCGCAGGGACAGGTCTTTTTGCATGGCCTTGCCGACGATGCCCGCCAGCGCGGCGGGGACCTCGGGACGCAGTTCCTCGATCGGCGCGGGTTCTTTGTTGATGATCTTGTAGACCAGCGAGTGGATGCTCTTGGCCTGGAAGGGTTGCTGGCCGGTGAGCATTTCATACATCACCGCCCCCAGTGAATACAGATCGGTCTGACCGTTGAGATCCTCGTCCCGCGCCTGCTCCGGCGACATATACAAGGGCGAACCGAACCAGCCCAGGATCTGGGTCTGGTCCGAGCGGGTGCGCTGGGCGATACCGAAATCACAGAGCTTGATCTCGTCCGCGGCCGTGAGCATGATGTTGGCGGGCTTGATATCACGATGGGTGATACCATGCTGATGGGCATAGTCCAGGGCCTCCGCCGCCTGGATGAAATAATCGATGAGCTTTGCCATCGGCAGCAGATGGCCCGGCCTGCAATAGGCCTTCAGATCGCCGGCGCCCTCCACGTATTCCATGACGATATAGGGCTGGGCATCATCGGACTCGCCGGCCTCATAGATACGCAGGATGTGCGGATGATCCAGCGCCCCGGCGGCCTTGGCCTCATTGAAGAACAGCTTCCTGGCCTGCAAGGCCTCATGGCTGTCCTCATCCAGGCCCTCCTGATTCAGCCTCACCTTGATGGCCACACGTCTGTCGATGAAGGGATCATGGCCGACATAGACCACGCCCATCGCACCCTTGCCGGCGATACCCGTGATCTCGTACTTGCCGATCTTCCGTGGCATCTCTTCCATCAGTCCACTCCATGCTCCGCCAGGGGCCGGGGTTCGGCGATCACCTCGCCCTGGATATAGTCCAGGCCTATCTCCCGAAGCTTTTCCATGACCTCCTCGCTGTCGACCGCCTCGGCGAGGGTGTTCAGCCCCATCAGGGCGGCGATCTCGCGCAGGGATTTGACCATGGCGAAATCCCCGGGGTTGCGCGCCACCCCGCGTATGAACAGGCCGTCGATGGCGATGGTGTCCAGGGGCAGTTCCTTCAGGGTGACCTGGGCGCTCTCACCCCGGCCGAATTCACACAGGCAGAAACGGCAGCCGAATTCCCTCAGCGTGCGCATGAAGATACCCACGTCCTCCAGCGCTTCCACGGCCGCCTGCTCGGTGACCTGGAAACAGATCAGGCTGGGGGGCACGCGGGTCTCGGTCAACACCTCCATGACGTATTCGATCATCTCCGGCGCCGCCATGGAATGCCCCGACAAACGGATAAACACCGTCTCCGGGGCCTGGTCCAGGCTCACCTGGCGCGCCAGCCAGTCCAGGGCCCCACGCAGGATCAGGCGATCGATCTTCAGCATCTCGGCGGCCTGCGCGGCATCGCCATGGAAGCCGGCGGGCAGAAGCCGTACACCATCGTCAACGGCCATCCCCGGCAGGAGCAGTTCGATATGCCGCTCCAGGGGCTCGTCGCCGGTCTGTGCCCGCACCGGCTCGGCGAACAGGGCCACCTGCTCATTGTCCAGGCTGCTGCTGAGCCATGCCCGCCAGTCCAGGGACGACGCGTCCGCCCGCGGATCCCCGGCATGCGGTTCACTGATGCCGACCCTCCTGCCGCCGTCCTGGCGCGCCTCGGCACAGGCCTGCTCGGCCGCCGCCAGCACGGTCTCGTCATTGCCGTCACCGGCATCGATCGGCGCCATGCCCAGATGCACCCGCAGGGAGAATTTCTGGTGCCTCCATTTGAAGCGGAAGTCCCCGACCGCCTCGATCAGGCCGTTGGCGGCATCCCGGGCGTCCATCAGAGAGGCGTCTTCCAGCAACAGCGCGAAGCGATCCCCGCCGAGGCAGAACAGACCGGCGCCGTCGGGAAAATGTACCGCCAGCAGTTCCTTCATCTTCGTCAGCAAGGCATCACCGGCATCGCGACCCCATTGCCTGTCGACCACGTGAATACAGTTGAAATCGGCCAGGGCCAGCACGGCTTCCGTGCCACGCGCCTGCACCCGGGCCAGGACACGATGCAGTTCCATGGCCAGCTTCCTGCGATTCGCCAATCCGGTGCGACTGTCATACAGGGCCTGTCTTTCGATACGCTTCTGCACCCGGTAAAGGGATTCCTGGAGGGCGCGCTCGACGGCGGGAAGCTCCTCGGCAGGGACCACCACGGCGGTCCCGCGCCGCAATTGCAGGGCCAGTTCCTGCAGCGTCATGCTGGCGGCCTTCTTGCCCCGCGTATCGACGAAGACGAAGGGATTGTAGTCCTCGCCCACCCACGCCAGGGCCTGACGCTGCTGACCCTTGTCCGCCCTCTTGAAGGCCAGCATGTCGCCGATCCGCAACTGTCGCGCGCGCTCCAGCCAGACCTCCAGCTCCATTGGCATCTTGTGCGCGGCGGGCCGCGGCGGAAGGCCGCCCTCGGCGCGTTTCTGCAACAGATAGGCCTGCTGCTGCTCCTGCTCCGCCACCAGTCGATCGATATTGTGGCGATAGCTGGCATGCTGTGCGTCGATCGCCGCATCGATGTCCGCCAGGGCCTCGGCGAGGATCCGGGGATTGTTGTCATATTCGCTGACGACGCGTCTGCCGACCTCTTCCACCAGGGCCTGGCGCTGCAGCTCCTGTTCATCCGCCGCCTCCCCTTCACCGGTTTCCAGCTGCGCCATGTGATTCAGCAATCGCCGCGCGGGGTGGGACTTGTCGGTCAGAAAGTCGCGGTCCAGCACCGCCATCTTCTGCATCACCGGCAACAGGCTGGCGATCGGCTTGAGGGTATTCCTGGGCACCAGCGGGTCTTCCTCGAAGCCGGCATAGATATCACTGACCACGGTGAGGGCGTTTTCCTCCGTCTCCCCCAGCCGGCGGGCCTGCGGTTGCCCGGCCTTGCCCTGCAGCACCGACAACAGGCGTGTCTTGCTATCGTCGACATCCAGCTCACCACTCCAGGCAGACTGCCCCTCCTTGTGCAACAGGTTCAGGGCCTGGGCGATCTCCTCCGGGGTATAGGTCCCGGCCGGATCCGGGGCCGCCGTGACGGCATCCAGACTGGGCGCGGGCGAGGACCCGGGCTCCTGCTGCGACTGCGCGGGGGCCTGCTCCAGAAAGTGTTGCAGGTTCCGCAGAACCTGTCCCAGCTGGCGGGTCTGCTCGACCAGGGTTTCGCCCTCGGGACTCAGCTCCGGCCCTGGCGACGGGGGCACCGGCCCGGAAGGTGGCGCCGCTGTTGCGCCAGCCGTGGCATCCCGGGCAGGGCTGTCCGTGGACTCCCGGGCGGGGCCGTCCGTGGCGGCCTTGCTGACCCGCCTGCGCTGCTGCCGCAGATGTTCCTCGTAGTCCAGCTCCGGCAACAGGCCGGCATCCTTCAGCAAGGTGTTGAGCCCCTGGTAAAAATCCCCGAAATCCGGCGCCACCACCTCCTCCAGCAAGGCATACAGGGCCCGCTTGCTGTCATTGCTGATATCGACCCGATCCAGGGACTGGGCGATAGCATTCAGGATGGCGGCGATCCCCAGCGGGTTGCTGGCCGCGTCCAGTTCCCTGCCCAGCAGGGCCTGCAGGCGCTTCTCGACCTCGAACAGCACCGCCTCGTGCCGGGGTTCCATCTTCGATACCAGGCCGGATATGGACAGAAAGGTTTCAAATTCCTCCTTGCCGACGATGGCCAGCTGCTCGGCCCGCGAAGCCGGCGCGGCATCGCCATCCGCGGTCTCGCCCGGCCGGCCGGCCAGGCCGGCATCGATAGCCTCGAGGCCAGCCTGCAGGAGCTGTTCCCGGGAATCCTGGAACAGTTTGATATCGGCGAACAGGGCCGTTTGCTGCAGATTGCTGGTGGCCTGGGCCGCCTGCTGGAACAGGCATTCATCCACCTGTTTGTAGAAGGCCTCGAACAGCCGCCGAAGATAGGGAATGGCAAAGCCCCGCAGGCGCGTCAGCAGCGCCCCGGCATCCACGCCGCTCATCACGGCGGGGGCGTCGTCCGCCGCCCCCTCCGCTTCCCGGTCGAGACGACGGGCGGTGTGCTCGGCCAGTTTTTCCAGCACCCCGAGTACCGCGGGATCGGGCTGGTCGAACGACAGGCCCAGGCCATGCGGGAACACCCGCACCACGGTCGCCGCCAGCTCCAGGGTCTTTTCACCCTGGCCGCGCAGGCGCACCTTGAAACCGATACGTACGCTGTCGCCATCGACCAGCGGCAGGCGGTCACCATCGCCGCCGGGACCCGCGCAGGCCAGGAAGATACCTCCGGGGCAGTAGTCGCGGATCTTGCAGGGCGCCTGTCTCAGGTTCGCACCCGTGAGCCAGGCGGCATGATAGAGGGGCCTGCGCTCGTATTTGCGCTGTTCAATCATGCGCCGGGACGACCGCCGTGAAAGATGACCGGTTTTGTGTGTTTACCAGAGACAATCATCCCAATGTCATAAATTGTCGATACTTTCGTATTACAGCATATATACCCGAGCGCGTCTGCACAGACCTGCCGCCGTGCCCACGACTCAGCGCGGGAATCGGTTCCAGGCGTCCAGTGCCGCGATCTTGTAGGCCTCGGCCAGGGTCGGGTAATTGAAGACGGCGTGCACGAAATAGTCCAGTGTGCCGCCCAGCTGCAACACGGCCTGACCGATATGGATCAGCTCGGTGGCGCCTTCACCGACGATATGCACCCCCAGTACGCGTTTGTCCTCCAGGGAGAAGATCATCTTCAGCAGGCCCTCCCTGAGGCCCAGGATCTGTCCCCGCGAGGTCTCCCGGAAGCGGGCGATGCCGGTTTCATGAGGGATCCCCCGTTGCTGGGCCTGCTCCTCGGTCAGGCCGATGACACTCATCTCCGGAACCGCATAGATCCCAAACGGGAAATCCTTGTAGGGGGCCTCCGCTTCCTGGCCGAAGGCATGGCAGGCGGCGTGGCGCCCCTGTTCCATCGAGGTCGACGCCAGGCTGGGAAAACCGATCACATCCCCGGCGGCATAGATGTGCGGCACCTCGCTGCGATAGTGCTCATCGACCTCGATGCGGCCGCGTTTGTCGGCTCTGAGGCCGGTATGTTCCAGGCCGATTTGATCGGTATTGCCCTGTCGACCGGCCGCGAACAGGACCACATCGGCGCGGATCTGCTTGCCGCTTTCGAGATCCACCTGTACCCGCCTTGCGCCACTGCGGGCGACGCGGGCGACCGTTTCATTCATGCGCATGGTGACCCCGCGATCACGCAGATGATGAATGAACTCCTCGACTATCTCCCGGTCCAGGAAATCCAGCATCTGCTCCCGGCCATCGACCAGGGTCACCTCAATATCCAGGGCGCTGAATATCGAAGCATATTCGACGCCGATCACACCGGCGCCGATCACCACCATGCTGTGCGGCAATTCGCCGATGTTCAGGATTTGATCACTGTCATAGATGCGCTCGCCATCGAATTCGATATCCTCGGGGTGTGCCGGCCGGCTGCCGGTGGCGATGAGAAAGATATCGCCTTCGAGTTTCATTTCGCTGTCATTGGGCAGCTTGACGTGAACATGGTGGGGGTCCAGAAAGTGCGCCTCGCCGATGATGGAGGTAACGCCGTTACGATAGAGCTGATGCTGCACCACCTCGATCTCGTGACGCACGGTGATATCCAGACGCTGCACCAGATCCTGCGCGGTAATGCGCTCCTTGACCCGATAGCTGCGACCGTAGAAGCCGCGCTGGCGGAATCCACTGAGATAGAGAACGGCCTCGCGCATGGTCTTGCTGGGCACGGTTCCGGTATGCAGGGCGCCCCCGCCTATGGCGGTATGCTTCTCAATCACCGCGACGGACTTGCCCAGCTTGGCCGCCTGGATGGCCGCGCGTTGCCCTGCCGGGCCACTGCCAATCACAATAAAATCGTAGCTGTCCATCTCTATCCTCCGATGAGCGCGTCATCCCGCGGCGCCAGGACCCACCCGCCACCAGGCGGCGGACCGGGCAGATTTACCTTGCTTTTATCGGCCGCTGCGGCTGAAATTGAAGTCAGTCCCGTATTCACGGCCAGTACCCTGGCCGGCTGCGGTCCACCCACGGGCAATATCTCCGGAGTTCATCGATGACGCAAGCAATAATTCGTGAAGTGGGCAGTCTCAAGGATGACATCGACGCCATCGTCGCCAGCACCTCCAGGATCATCCTCGGCAAGGATCATGTCATCCGCCTGGCCCTGGCCTGCCTGCTGGCGCGGGGTCACCTGCTGATCGAGGACATCCCCGGTGTCGGCAAGACCACCCTGGCGCATACCCTGGCGGCGGTGCTGGGGCTCGGCTTCCAGCGTATCCAGTTCACCGCCGACCTGCTGCCCGCGGATATCCTGGGTGTCTCCGTCTACGACCGCAACAGCGGCAGCTTCCGTTTTCACGCCGGGCCGGTGTTCACCCAGTTGATCCTGGCCGACGAGGTCAACCGCGCCACCCCACGCACCCAGAGCGCCCTGCTGGAGGCCATGGAAGAGCATCAGGTCACTATCGAGGGCGAGACCCACCCGCTGCCGGCGCCCTTCTTCGTCATCGCCACCCAGAATCCCTCGCACCAGATCGGCACCTTCCCGCTACCCGAATCGCAGCTGGACCGCTTTCTCATGCGCCTGCGCCTGGGCTATCCGGACGAGGCCGCCGAACGCGCCCTGCTGAAGGGCCGCGACCGGCGCATCCTGCTGAAGGATCAGGGACCAGGCATCGGCTTCAAGCGCCTGCTGGAAATTCAGGGGCTGGTGGAGCAGGTCCATGTGGCCGACGCCCTGCTGGACTACGTCCAGGCCCTGCTGGGCCATACCCGCAACAGCTCCCGCTATCGCTATGGCCTGTCACCCCGGGCCGGCCTGGCGATCCTCGCCAGCTCACGCGCCTGGGCACTGATGCTGGGTCGCGGCGAGGTGTTGCCGGAAGACGTACAGGCCGTGCTGCCCAGCGTCGTCGGTCATCGCCTGCATGCCCCCGGGGAAGGGCCGGAGCAACGGGGACTGGTTGAGGATCTGATCCAGCGGGTTCCCATACCCTGATGTCCGCCACGCCCATGCCCCCCCCTGCCGCCGTGGTTACCACGCTGGGACGACGACACATCTATATCCTGCCCACCCGTCATGGCTGCCTGTTTGCGCTCATGCTGCTGGTCATGCTGCTGGGTTCCATCAATTACAACAACAGCCTGGGGTACCTGCTGACCTTCCTGCTCGCCAGCATGGCCATGACCACCATGCTCCACACCTATCACAATCTGGCCGGCCTGAGCGTGACCGGGGGCAGGACCAGCCCGGCCTTCCAGGGGGGGCAGGCTGTCTTTGGGGTGCTGGTGGACAATCGCGCTGGCGGCGCCAGGTATTGCCTGGAACTCGCGCGCCACGGCCCTCGGCCCGCCAGGTCATGGCGGCGCCGGCAGCTGACCTGGCTACGACAGGGACAAGACATATCCCGCGGCAGCCTCCGCAACCTCGACCTGGTCCTGCCCGCCAGGCAGCGTGGTGTATTGTCACTGGGCCCGGTCCGCCTGTCATCCTGCTTTCCCCTGGGTCTGTTCCGGGCCTGGTGCTGGGTGGACCCTGGACTCAAGACCCTGGTCTATCCTCGCCCAGCGGGTTCGCTGGCCCTGCCACTCAGGGGCGAACACCCGGCCGCCACCAGCCAGCACGGGCAACGGCTGGGCGCCGATGATTTCATCGGTTTCAGGCCCTACCGTCCCGGCGATCCACCGCGCAATATCGCCTGGAAGGCCCTCGCCCGCGGCAATACGGCCCTGGTCAAGCGTTTCAGCGGCAACGGCGGCGACGGAGCCGAACTCGACTGGGACGAGCTCGAACCCCAGCCAGGGGAGGCGCGCCTGTCGCAACTCTGTCAATGGGTGCTGGAGGCCTCCCGGCTCGGCATGCGCTTTTCCCTGCGATTGCCAGGCGAATTCCTGCCCACCGGCGGGGGTGAGGCGCATCGGGACAACTGCCTGCGGGTCCTGGCCCTGTACCCGCGAACCTGAACCGGCCATGCATCACCATCACGGATTTACCCGGGTGCAGCTCAACTGGCTGATCGCCGGCCTGCTGCTGGTGATCGCCCCACATGCGCTGCGCATGCCACTATGGGTCAGCGGGGTGTTCCTGTTACTGTTGTGCTGGCGTCTGCTGGCCGATCAGCGTCACTGGCCACTGCCCGCTCGGGGGCATCGCCGCCTGCAGGCGGTCAAGCATGGACTGGCCATCGGGATCTTCGTCGGGATCTACCTTAGCTTCCGCGGGCATATTGGCCGGGATGCCGGCCTGGCCCTGCTGATCGTACTGATGGGACTCAAACTGCTGGAGCTGAAGACACCACGGGATTACTACGTGGTGGTGTTCCTCGGCTACTTCCTGGCCATTACCAATTTCTTCTTCTCCCAGGGCATGGCCACGGCCCTGCTGATGCTGCTGGTGGTGATGGTGATGACCGCCAGCCTGATCAGCATCAATGACCGCGAGGAACGGCTGGGCAGCATTTCCCGCCTGCGCCTGTCCGCCCGGATCATCTTGCAATCACTGCCCATGATGCTGCTCGCCTTCCTGCTCTTCCCTCGTATCCAGGGCCCCCTGTGGGGCCTGCCCGCTGACGCCTATGGCAATCTCAGCGGCCTCAGCGAGACCATGTCACCCGGCGACATCAGTCGTCTCAGCCTCTCCGACGCGGTGGCCTTCCGGGTCAGGTTCGATGGCAAACTCCCGGGCAAACGCGAACGCTACTGGCGCGGCCCGGTATTCTGGCACAGTGACGGTCGTAGCTGGAGTTCCGGCGAGGGCGGCAAGCTGCCACCGGCACCATTGTTCGTCTATGGCCAGCCCTATACCTACACCGTGACTCTGGAGCCGCACAACAAGCGCTGGCTTTTCGCCCTGGAGATGCCCGGTTCGGCCCAGGCCCCCGCCCGTTTGAGTGGCGATTTCCAGCTGCTTGCCGATCGCCCGGTGCACACGCGGATGCGCTACCGGCTGCAATCCTTCACCCGCTTCCGCAGCAGCAAAATCTCCGCCCGCGCCCGGCAGCTGGCCTTGCAGCTCCCGGACGGATTTCATCCCCGCAGCATCAGCATGGCCCGTGACTGGCGCCGGCGACTGCGCGATCCCGAGCGCATCATCAGACAGGCCATGGACTACTTCCGCCAGCAGGCCTTCTATTACACCCTCACGCCGCCGCCCCTGGCCGGTGACAGCGTGGATGAATTCCTGTTTGGCACCCGGCGTGGTTTCTGCGAGCACTACGCCGCGGCTTTTACGATCCTGATGCGCGCCGCGGGGATCCCGGCGCGGGTGGTCACCGGTTATCAGGGCGGTGAGTACAACCCCCTGGGAGAATACCTGCTGGTGCGCCAGCGCGACGCCCATGCCTGGTCCGAGGTCTGGCTGGAGGATCGGGGCTGGGTGCGCATGGACCCGACCGCAGCGGTCTCCCCGGCGCGTATCGAGCAGGGCAGCCAGAGTCTGGCCGGGAAGCCGGCGGCGATGCCGCTGGGCCTGGATCGCAATGCCACGCTGCAACGTATCTGGCGGGACCTTGGCGACCTGGTCGACGCGGTAAACAATGGCTGGAATCAGTGGATTCTGGGCTATGGTCCCCAGCGGCAACGTGAATTGCTCCAGCGCCTGGGCATGCGCAGCCCGGACTGGCGGGCCATGGCCCTGTGGCTACTGGCCGGCACGACCCTGACCCTGGTGTCCCTGGCCGCCTGGCTGCTGCTCCAGCGGCGCCCGCGCCAGGATGGCGCCCGCCGGCTCTATGATCGCTTCTGCCGCAAACTGGCGCGCCAGGGCCTGCAACGCCGGCCCAGCGAGGGCCCGCTGGCGTTTGCCCGCCGCGCGACGAGCCTCCGCCAGGGTGACGCGGAGGGTATCAAGCAGGTTACGGAACTCTATATCGCCAGCCGTTACGCCGGCAGGGAAGACCTGGCCCTGCTGGCCCGGGCGGTCAGACGTTTTCGGCCTTAGCCGGCACTCATGGGCGAGTCTTTAAGCGCACGAAGCAGCAAACAGGCGACCCGGCTTGCCGCTAAAGTATCAAGCCATGAGCCGGCAGTACCGGGATGGGCCCCCGTTTTCGATGGCGGCAAGCCATTATTGTGTGAGAAACGTGAAATCGCATTTTCCAGTTCCGTGCCTGAAAAACCCATGGAGAGGCCTGTTCCAAACAAACTGTGGGGAACCGGCTCTCAGCCATCCGGCAGGGCGAACTGGGTCCGATAGAGGCGGGTATAGATCCCCTGCTGCTCCAGCAGTTGCCGGTGTGTGCCGCTCTCGACGATCCGCCCCTGTTCCATCACCACGATCCGATCGGCATTCTCCACCGTCGACAGCCGGTGCGCGATGATGATGCAGGTCCTCCCGCGACGCAATGCCTCCAGGGCTGCCTGGATATGTCGTTCCGAGGCGGAATCCAGTGATGAAGTGGCCTCGTCCATGATCAGGATCGGGGCGTCCTTGAGCAGGGCGCGGGCGATCGCCAGGCGCTGGCGCTGGCCCCCGGACAGGCGTGCGCCATGATCACCGATCCGGCTCTCCAGGCCCTCGGGCAGGCGCTCGATGAATTCCATCGCATGGGCGGCCTCGGCCGCGGCGATGATCTCCGCCTGGCGATGACGGCGCAGGCAACCATAGGCGATATTGTTACGCACGCTGTCGTTGAACAACACCACCTCCTGGCTGACCAGGGCAATGTTGTCACGCAGGCCATCGACGCGTATCGCCTCGATATCGATACCATCGATCAGGATCCGGCCCCGATCGGGATGATAGAAACGCGGGATCAGATTCACCAGGGTGGTCTTGCCGCTCCCGGAGGCGCCCACCAGCGCCACCGTCTCGCCCGGCTCCACCCGCAGATCGACAGCCACCAGTGCCGGACGTTCGCTGTGGGGGTAGGTCATGCCGACATCGCAGAGCTGGATTTCACCCGCCAGGCGCCCGACCTCCCGCACACCCCGATCCGGCTCCTGGGCCTCATCGATCAGGGCAAAGACGCTCTCGGCCGCGGCCAGACCCCGTTGCAGGTGCTGATTCACGCTGGTCAGCCGCTTCAGGGCCGGCAGCAACATCCCCATGGCCGCGAGGAAGGACACGAAGCCCCCCATGGTGATGGCATCCTGCTGTGACTGGCCGATGGCGACGTAGATCACCACCGCCAGCCCGGAGGCGATGACCAGCGCCACCAGCGGCGTGTTGACGGCGCCGGCCATGATGAACTTCATGCCATAACGCCGCGCGCGGTTGGCGGCCTCATGAAAGCGCGCGCGCTCATATTCCTGGGCGCCATAGACCTTGATCACCTTGTGCCCGGCTATCCCCTCCTCGGCGACATGGGTGATACTGCCCATGGATTCCTGCAGCTTGCGGCTCATGCGGCGCAGGCGGTCGCTGACCTTGTAGACGATGAAGCCGATCACCGGTCCCAGCACGATCAATACCAGCGCCAGTTTCCAGCTGACATAGACCATGTAGGCGACCAGGCCCAGCACCGCGAGTGAATCCTTGACCAGGGTCGTGACCACCGTGGTCGAGGCCTCCGAGACCTGGGCGGCATCGTAACTCAGTTTGGAGATCAGGCTGCCGGCGGGATGCGTGTCATAGAACGCGGCAGGCAGGTGCAACAGACGCTCGAACATGGCCTCGCGCAGGTCCATGATGACCTTGTAGGCAACCCAGGTGATGGATACGTTGCCGATATAGCCGGCCACGCCCCGGATCAGGTACAGGCCCACCAGCAGCATGGGCAACAGCCAGGGCCGATCGATATCCTCCTGGCTGAAGCCACGGTCCAGCAAGGGTTTCATCAATGCCGGCACGGCCGGTTCGGTGGCGGAGACCACCAGCAGGCTGAACAGTGCCAGGGAAAATACCCGCCAGTAGGGACGCACATGCCGCAGCAGGCGCAGGTACAGCGCATGGCTGGAATAGCGCGGGTTTCCACTGTCCGGCATGTCTCGTCCTGCTCCTGGATCCGAAGTAGGCACGAGTATACCCGATTGGGGTCTGGCGGCCGTGGCGAGTCCTCATTAGAATGGAGCCGACCCAGAGAGATGAATACCCTTGCCCCAGTGGAGCCGCGCCATGTCCGTACAACACCCCATCATCGCGGTAACCGGTTCGTCCGGCGCCGGAACCTCCAGCGTACGCCTGGCCTTCGACCATATCTTCCAGCGCGCCGGGATCAAATGGGCCATGGTCCAGGGAGACAGCTTTCACCGCTATGACCGCGAGAGCATGCAGGAAGAGGTCCTGCGTGCCCGCGCCGCCGGCCGCGCGCTGACCCACTTCGGCCCGGATGGCAATCTGTTCAAGGAGATGGAGGTGCTGTTCCGTGAATACGGGCGCAAGGGCAGTGGTTATCGGCGCTGGTATATCCACAATGAGGACGAAGCCGAGATCCACGGTCTGCCACCGGGTCGTATCACCGACTGGGAACCCCTGGAACAGGACACCGACGTGCTGCTCTATGAAGGCCTGCATGGGGGTCTGGTCACGGACGAGATCGACATCGCCAGTCACGTTGACCTGTTGATCGGCGTGGTGCCCATCATCAACCTGGAGTGGACCCAGAAGATCCACCGCGATCAATCCGTGCGTGGCTACAGTGCCGAGGCCGCCACCAGCATGATCCTCAGCCGCATGCACGACTATGTGCATTACATCACGCCGCAATTCTCGCGTACCGATATCAACTTTCAACGGGTACCGACCGTGGACACCTCCAACCCCTTCGCCGCCACCGAGATACCCTCGGACGACGAGAGTTTCTACGTGGTGCACTTTCGCAACATTCAAAAGCTGCAACCGGATTTCCGCCATCTCCTGGACATGCTCCAGGGCGCCTTCATGTCCTCGCCGGATACCATCGTCATCCCCGCGAGCAAAAAACCCTTTGCCATGGAGATCATCCTGCGTCCGGTGATCGAGCGCATGCTGGAGGCCCGCGGCGGTCCCGGCTCCCCCCCGGCATGATGGCTTCACGCGCCACGCATCCCGGCAGGGAAATGCAGCCGGTGTTATACTGAGACTCGTTATCGAATAAGAAACCGTTCCAGCATGCGTTCGATCCTCATCCTCAATCCCAAAGGCGGCTGCGGCAAGACCACCCTGGCCACCAATCTCGCCGGCTATTACGCCAGCCGGGGCAAGAGCGTGGCGCTGGTGGATTTCGATACCCAGGGTTCGAGCATGGACTGGCTCGCGGCACGGCCTGAAGACCGTGCCCCCATCCATGCCATCAATGCCTGCGAGGGCGCCGTGCGCCCGCCCCGCGATACCGATTACCTGATCCTCGATGCCCCCGCCGCCATCCATGGCAGGGAACTGGCCAATCTGATGCGCCGGGCGGAGACCCTGGTCATTCCGGTGCTGCCATCTCCACTGGATGTGCGAGCGGCCACGCGCTTCATCCAGGAGTTGAAGGCCGTGCGCAAGGTCATCAACAAGGATATCAAGCTGAGCACCGTGGCCAATCGGGTCAGGGAGCAGACCCTCGCCGCGCATTCACTCAATGAATACCTCCAGCGACAGAGCTTGCCCGACGGGCGCAAACTGCCGTTCCTGGCCGTATTGCGAGCCAGCCAGAACTATGTCCGCGCCGCCGCCCGTGGCCTGTCCGTATTCGAAATGGCGCCCTCTCTGACCCAGACAGACCGGGACATGTGGCTGCCATTGTTACGCTGGCTGAACAGCGCCCGCAGCCGGCCCTGATCCCCTACGACGAATTCACAAGGCACCAGCATGAGCTTCAAGGTATACGACCTGCCCGGCGGGCATGAATTCACGCTTGCGGAGAATGAGAGTGTTCTCGATGCCGCCATCCGCGCGGGACGTGAATATCCCTATGGCTGCCGCAGTGGCAACTGCGGCGCCTGCAAGGCCCGCCTGCTGCAAGGAGAGATCGACTATCCAGACGGGCCGCCGGAGGCGCTCAGCACCACTGAGCGCGAGGCGGGCCAGATCCTTCTGTGCCAGGCCCGGGCCCGCAGCGACCTGCGGATCGAGGTGCGCGAGCTTGCCGGCGCGGAGAGCATCCCGGTACGCAGCCTGCCCAGCCGGGTTGAACGCAAGCAGGAACTGGGGCATGACGTGATGGGTCTGTGGCTGCGGCTGCCCAAGGGTCAACGGCTGCAGTTCCTGGCGGGGCAGTATATCGAGATCCTCATGAAGGACGGGCGGACCCGGGCCTTTTCACTGGCCAACCCCCCGCATGCCGATGAACTGCTGGAACTGCATATCCGCCACTACCCGGGCGGCATCTTCTCGGACTTCGTGTTCCACGACATGCCGGACAGGGCCCTGCTCCGATTCAAGGGGCCTCTGGGCCATTTCACCCTGGACGAGACCTCGGACAGGCCGATGATCTTCATCGCCGGAGGCACCGGTTTCGCCCCGGTCAAGAGCATCATCGAACATGCCCTGGCCGAGGGCGGCGAACGCCCGATACACCTGTATCGGGGTGTGCGCGCCGTGCGGGATCTGTATCTCCACGATCTGGCCCGGCAGTGGGCCAGTGAGTACCCGCATCTCAGCTATACCCCGGTACTTTCGGAACCCCTGCCCGGGGACGACTGGCGGGGGCGCAGCGGTTTCGTGCATCGGGCGGTACTGGAAGACTTCACTGACTTCGGGGCTTACGACGTCTATGCCTGCGGCCCGCCGGTGATGGTGCATGCGGCCCATGATGCGCTGACCGCGGCCGGGCTGCCGGAGGCCCGGTTCTTCTCCGATGCCTTCGAATTCAGTCCGGATGCCCAGGCGGCGGCCCTGGCGAAGCAGGAAGGCAAGGCCTGATCCATCCAAGACCTTCCTGCGCAACCACCGGGAACCGGTTTTCGGGGAGCGCCCCTGATGAAGCCCGGGATGGATTGATCGGGGTTTCCGCAGGACGGTCCCGGCCGCCCGGCACCCGCCCGGAACGGCAAGGCGTCAGCTGACCACCCGCAGGGACCTGCCCTGACCGCTCAACCGCGCCAGACCCTGGCGCGCGCAGGCCGCCGACGCCTCCATCTCACCCATCCGCTCCAGGACTTCCGCCAGCAGCCGGTAACTCTCGGCCTCGGGCCGCAGCTCGATGGCCGCCTCCAGGTAGCCACGGGCCTGGCCCCACAATTCCGCCCGCATACTGATCCGTCCCAGGGTCTGCAGCAGGTCCGCATCATCGCCATGCTGGCGTCGCCAGGTCTCTGCCTGGGCCAGTTGTTTGGTGGCATCCAGGCCCTCCAGGGCACCATAACAGCGCGCCAGGGGCGGCGACCAGTGCTGCTTCAGGGCCTTGCGCAACGGCGCCTCCAGTTCCCGGCCCCGGCCCATCGCCTGCATCTCTTCGGCATAGGCCAGCAACACCCGTGGCTGCAGCCGCAGCGGCTTGGGCACCCGCATCCAGATGCTGTCAAGACCCTTTTCCTGGTCTCGGGCCGCGCCCTCGCGCAGCTGGGCGATCCAGGCATCCTGCTCTATCCGATCGGCCTCCTCGCCCGCCAGCAGGCCCCGCCGGCGCAACTCCGGCAGCAGGCCCAGCAGTTCATCCCATTCCTGCAGTTGCAGAAGCACGGAATAATAGCGTTTGAGCACCAGTTCGCTGCCCACATGTTCCCGTCTCAGCCGCCGCAATACCGCCAGGGCCTGTTCATGCTGATGTTGCTCCAGCAACATCTCCACCTCGGCCAGACCGACCGCGACATCGGATTCCGGGACCGTCTGCTGGGCCTGGCGCAGGTAGTTCTCGCGGCGATCGCCGGCGGCCTGGGCCTGGGCCGCCTGGGCCGCGCCCAGATAGTGGATCATGGGCACCTGGCTGTTTCCGGCGCTGCCGGCCAGCAGGCGCTCGGCCCGCCGCCAGCGCCCCTCGGCCAGGGCCACCAGGCCCCGATTCAGGTCCTCCTGGGCGCGCTTCAGGCGGCGTTGTCCCCGCCAGCGCCGATAACGGCGCGGCATCAGCACCGTGTTCAGCAGCAAGCGGATCAGGAAATACCCCAGCAGCAGCAACAGCAGCAGCAGGATCACGAACAGGCTGAAGCTGATCTGCACCACCCATTGCCCGATCCCGAAGACCACGAAACCGTTGTCCTGTTGCAGCACATATCCCATGCCCATGGCCGCGACCAGCACCAGCATGGCCATCAGCAACAGCTTCATGACGCCCCCGGCTCGGCGCGCTGGCGCTGGTAATCCTGCAACAGCTTCAGAGACCGGGACAGGTTAGGCAGGGGCGGCGACAGATCCAGCCCCTGCAAGCCTTCGAGACTGTCCAGGACACTGCCAACGCCGGCATCCGCGGTATTGAAATAGGTCCGCAGCCAGCCGATCACGCGCTCGAGCGAGGCCTGCATGTTGCTGCGATCCCGCCGCAACAGTGACAGCCTCGCGCTGAGCAACTCCAGCTGGATGTTCTGATAAAGCTGTTCATTGCGCTGCGGATCGTAGAGCATCGCCTCCGGGGCCTCCTGCCTGCGGATGACGATCAGGCTCTTCAGATCGGCCCATATCGCCGCCAGCATGCCGCGCCAGTCATGGGCCGTTTCGGGATTGGCGGCCCTGTCCACCTCCCGCTTCAGGGCCGGTCGGCCCATGCCCTCCTTCATCGGCAAGCTCACCACTCGCTGGGCCAGGTCGGAGAGCAGCAGGGCCTTGCCGGATATATCCACTTCGGCAACCGCGCGCAGCTTGTCGATATCCGCCCGCAGCTGCTTGCGCACCGGGATGAGATCCGGCAGGGCCAGTTGCGCCAGCCTTTGATCGGCCTGCTCCAGCGCCAGGCCTGCGCTGACCGTGTCACGCTCCAGGCGCAAGCGGGTATCGGCCGCGCGGATCAGGTATTCGGCCTCGGCCAGCACCCAGTCACGACTGTCCTTGCGCGGGGCCCGGGCCAGACGTTGCAAGCGCATATCCAGGGCCGCCAGCTGCTCGCGCAGCTGATCCAGTTGCCGGCTCTGTCGCCGTTCCGCATCCTCCCGTGCGCGCAGCTCCCGGGACAGTTTTTCCTGGCTCTCGCGCAAGGGCGTCAGCGCCGCATTCAGGGCCGTCCCCAGACTGCTTATCTCGCCCTGGAGCCTGTAGCCGGCATAGCCTCCAGCGGTCACCATTACCAGCAGCAATACCACCAGGACCGCTCCCCAGCGCCGGTGTGGACAGGCCGCGTCCCGGATGTCCTCGTCCGTGGCGATCAGCTCCGTACCCGTTTCCGGCTCGTCGCCGGCGACCCCGCTATGGTTTGTATCCGTCATGGTTTCCTACCCGTGATCCGTCATGTCTGTGTGCTGGTCCGCCGCCGCGATGAACCTGTCGCGCAGGGTTCGCAGCAGGGATTCGTCATTGGCCTCCGGGGCATCCCAGACCTGGACGTGGCCCTGCCGGCGCGCCAGGCTTGCCAGGCGCGCGCCCGGTACCAGCAAGGGAATGCGCCGGAATCCCGGCTGTAATTCAGGCCCTATCATAGCAGAGAGATTGCGCAGCCCCTCAGCGCTGGTGACGATGATGCAATCGAGCCGTCGGTCACGCAAGGACTGCAACAATGGCCCGCGATCCACCTCGGCGGGGATACGCCGGTAGGCCTCCGCATAGCAGACCTCGGCGCCACGCTGGCGCAGGGTCCCGGCGAGCAGTTCACGCCCGCCCTCACCCCGGACGATACAGATCCGACGCCCCCGGACCCTTTCCTCCCGCAACTGTGGCAGTGCCAGCAGGGCCTCGGAGCCGATACCACCCCGGGGGTAACACGGCGCGGGCATGCCGGCCTGTTGCAGGTCCCGGGCACTGCCCGCGCCGACCGTGAACAGCTGCTGCTGGCCGATATGGCCCCCGCACTCGCGCAGCAACGCCAAACCGCGGGCTACCGCATTGCGACTGATGAAGATCAGCATGTCGATCCGATCCAGCCGTCGAAAACAGTCGCGCGCCCGCGCCAGGGCCGCATCACCCGCCGTGACGATACCGATCACCGGCAGCACCAGGGCCTCGCCGCCGGCCGCCCCGATACCCGCAACCAGCCCGGTCGCCTGCTCCGTGGGGCGTGTGACCAGCACCCTGCGACCGGCCAGGGGCAAGCCTCTGGCGATCACGGCGACATCAACTCCGCGAGGATGGCATCCGCGCCCCTGGCCAGCAGGATCTCGCCCAGTTCAAGGCCCAGGGCCCCGGCCTCGCCGGCCGGGCCGGCGACCTCGGCGCGGATGATCTCGCTGCCATCCAGCCGCCCGACCAGCCCGCGCATCGACAGCCGGCCATGGTCCAGCAGGGCGTGGGCGGCGATCGGCACCTGGCAACCGCCATCGAGACGCCGGTTGACGCCGCGTTCGGCCACGACCCGGGTGTGGGTACCGGCATGATCCAGGGGCTGCAGAAGCTCCATGACGGCGCTATCGCCGGCGCGACATTCGATGCCGATCGCGCCCTGGGCAATGGCCGGCAACAGCTGTTCCGGCTCCAGCCGCATGCGTATGCGACCCCCCTGGCCCAGACGCACGATCCCGGCGGTGGCGAGAATGATCGCCGCATATTCCCCGGCGTCCAGGCGACCCAGGCGGGTACCGACATTGCCACGCAGGTCGCGGATGACCAGATCGGGCCGCAGGGCCTTGAGCTGACATTGCCGGCGCAGGCTGGAGGTCCCCACTACCGCGCCCCGAGGCAATTCATCCAGGCTGGAGTAACGATTGGCGATGAAGGCATCACGCGGATCCTCGCGCTCCAGGATCACGGGCAAAACCAGGCCCTCGGGCAAGTCCACGGTGACATCCTTCATCGAGTGCACGGCGATATCGGCGCTGTGATCCAGCAGGCGCTGCTCCAGTTCCTTGATGAACAGGCCCTTGCCGCCGATCTTCGCCAATGGCGCATCCAGGATGCGATCACCCTCGGTGTGCATGCCGATCAGTTCCACCCGCAGACCCGGGTGCAATGCCAGCAGGCGCTCCCGTACGTGTTCAGCCTGCCACATCGCCAGCGGGCTCTTGCGCGTGGCGATGCGTATCCGATCCAGTTTCATCGTGTTTCCCGAGCATTGACAACCCCGGCTATGCTAAGGTCTGCGCCTAATCCTGGCAAATCATCGGTACAGTGCATGCGTATCCGGCTCGGCATGGTCATGGACCCGATTGCGTCCATCAACACACACAAGGACAGCAGCTTTGCCATGCTGCTGGCCGCGCAGGCGCGTTCCTGGGAACTCCATTACATGGAGCAGCGGGACCTGTTCCTGGATGCCGGCCAGGCACGCGCCGGAATGCGCGCCCTGACGGTCCGGGATCAGGCGCGGGACTGGTTCACGCTGGGCGAGCGTATCGACCGGCCACTGGCGGAACTGGATGTGGTGCTGATGCGCAAGGATCCGCCCTTCGACATGGAATACATCTATACCACCTACCTGCTGGAACTGGCCGAACAGCAGGGCGTGCTGGTGATCAACCGTCCGCAGTCCCTGCGGGACGCCAATGAAAAACTCTACACGGCCTGGTTTCCACAGTGCTGCCCCGCCACCCTGGTCAGCCGCGATCCGGAGCGGATCCGGACCTTCCTGGAGGCACAGGGAGACATCATACTCAAGCCACTGGACGGCATGGGCGGCGCCTCCATATTCCGCCTGCGCCCGGAGGATGGCAACCGTAACGTCATCATTGAAACCCTGACCGCGCACGGACAACGCTTCTGCATGGCGCAGCGCTACATTCCGGAGATCAGCGCCGGCGACAAACGCATCCTGATGATCGATGGCGAGCCGGTCGATTTCGCCCTGGCCCGCATCCCGGCCGCGGGCGAGAACCGTGGCAACCTCGCGGCCGGCGGCAGCAGCCGGGCCCAGGCCCTGACTGAACGCGACCGCTGGATCTGCGCCCAGGTCGGACCCGGCCTGCGCGACAAGGGCCTGGTATTCGTCGGCCTGGACGTGATCGGGGATTTCCTCACCGAGATCAACGTCACCAGCCCGACCTGTATCCGTGAACTCGACCAGGCCTGTGACCTGGATATCGCCGCCCGCCTGATGGACGCCATAGCCCTGCGCCTGCAGGCTTGATCAGCGTCGCCGAACAGGCAACAATTCGCGCAGGCAACAGCCCGCAGGAGCGGGATCACACCTTTGAGGAGGGGCTCAGCGTTTGACTGCCACCACTGCCGGGCCAATGATCACCACGGGCGATCGCCTGGGCCTGACCGTCTGCCTCGCCATCATCATCCATGCCATCGTCATCCTTGGCATCAGTTTCGCACCGGAAGACGAAACCCCCGCATTGTATCGTTCCCTGGACATCATCCTGGTGCAACAGCGCAGTCCTAAACCGGCCCCGAAGGCCGATTTCCTCGCCCAGGCCAGTCTCGAAGGTGGTGGGGATTCCGAGCACAGCGTGCGTCCGGCGGCGCCCGTCAGCACGCCCTTGCCACAACCGCAACCCGCGCTGGTGTCCGCGGCCCCGGAGACCCCCAGGCCGGATCCGAAACCCAGGACCCCAAGCCCACCGCCACGGGCCCAGCCGGTCCCGCAACCGAAGCCGGTCAAAAAACGCATCGAGGTCAAGGTCAGGAAGGCCGCGCGCAAGCTCACCCCTCCCAGGGCCGTCAACAAGACGGTGAAAAAAGCCAGGCCATCGAAAAAACCGGCACCGGCGCAGAGCAAACCCGTGCCGCCCCCCCTGCCCAGCGCCGCGACCCTGATCAACCGCAGCTTCGCCATGGCCAGCCTCAACGCCGAACTCAGCCAGCGCATGGAGGCCCGCGCCAAGCGGCCGCGGGCGAAATACATCTCCGCCAGCACCCGTGAATACCGTTTCGCATCCTACATGGAGGCCTGGCGCGCCAAGGTCGAGCGCATCGGCAATCTGAACTATCCCGACGAGGCGCGACGCAAGAAACTGTCGGGGAATCTGGTCCTGGACGTGGCCCTCAAGCCCAATGGCTCGATTGCCGAGATCACCATCCTCAAGCCCTCCGGGCACAAGGTCCTGGATGATGCCGCGATCCGTATCGTCAGGCTGGCGGCGCCCTTTGCGCGCTTCCCGGAGAATATCCGCAAAGACGTTGATATCCTGCACATCACCCGCACCTGGAAATTCCTCAACTCCTCCCGGTTCTCGGGGCGCTAGCGCATGAAACGGGTGAAAAAGATCCTCAAGTGGCCGGTCAAGCGCCTGTTCCGTCTCTGCGTGCGGCTGAGCCGGCCGCTGATCCTGGAGGTGATCACCAAGGAACCGCGTATCTGGGGCCCGAAGGCGCGCCTGCACCTGGCCCCGGACACCGGCGTCGCCAACACCCTGTTCAACACCACCGGTGGCGACATCCATCTGGGCCGCTGGAGCTTCACCGGACACAATGTCTCCCTCCTGACCGGTCGCCATGCCCCGGAAAGCTATCGCCGGGCACGACTGGATTTCCCCCGCCGGGGCGGCGACATCCACATCGGCGAAGGCGTCTGGATCGGTTCCAACGCCACCATCCTGGGTCCATGCCGGATCGGCGATCATGCCGTGATCGCGGCCGGCGCGGTGGTCACCCGGGATGTGCCGAGCTGCGCCATCGTCGCCGGCATCCCGGCGGTGGTCATTCGCGAACTCCCCGGACCGGATACCCCCGCCGGCGAGGAAGACTGAACGCATGAGGATGGATCTGAAACAGCTGACGCGCTATTTCCTGCTCGGCATCCTGGCCCTGGTGCCGGTCTTGCTCGCGGTCAATATCGTGCTTTTCATGGAACGCCTGATCCGCCGGCTGTTCAGCTTTATCTACGGCTATTCCGACAACCTCGCGTTTACACTCCTGATCCTCGCGATCAGTATCGCGGCGCTGACCTCGATAGGCTATTCCATCAGCAACTACGGTCGCTCACTGATCATCACCGCCATCGACAAGGTCCTCGATCGCCTGCCCTTCCTCAACACCGTCAACCGCATCGCCAAGAAGGTCATCGAGATGTTCAGCCAGACGCAAGAGGATGAGGCCCGCGAGGTGGTATATCTGCAATACCCCCGCAAGGGACTGTGGGTGATCGGCTACATCACCAACCACATCGGCGTCATGCGCGTGGTCTTCGTGCCCACCTCACCCAACCCGACCTCGGGCTTCACCATCATCGCGCACCGGGATCAGCTGCGTCCCGCGGACATGAACGTGGAACAGGCCACGGCCTTCATCATGAGCATAGGCGCGGAGTTTCCACAGGGGGATCTGCAGGGACTACTGCACGACGGGCCGGACCCGGACGCCTGACGCCCGGGCCCCTGCCGCGGCGCAGGACCGACCCTGCTTGCGGCCGAATCGGCCTTTGCCTGGGCCGTCCCTGGTCTCAGGGCATGTAACGGAGGGTGATGCCGGCGAAGATATTCCGCCCTGGCGCCGGCTCGTAGTAGCGCCCGAATGAGGCATTCAGGCGGACATTGCCGAAATACTCCTGGCCGAAAAGATTGTTGACGCCGATGAAGGGCGTGAACTCGACATCCCCCTTGTGACCCGTGTAGCCCAGACGCAGGTTGGCCACCTGGTAGGCACTGATCGCGACCTGGTTCTCGTTGTCGGCGAAGAAACGTCCCACATGGAGGAGATCCCAGCTCCAGTACCAGCCACTGGGATGCACATAGCTGAGTTCGGTATAGAACTGGTGGCGTGGAACACCGGGTATATCCTTGCCATCACAGATGCCGCCGGTCAGCGAGCAGACCGCGGTATCGTTGGAACGGAACTGGTCGAAGGTGAAATCGGAATAGGTATAGGACGAGGTCCAGGTCAGGCCGCGGATGAAACTGGGCTGGTAGGTGAACGAGGTCTCGACCCCATTGCGGTTGGTGGACCCGGCATTGACGAAGAAACCCCGGCCGTTGACATCCCTGCCGATCAGTTCGTCCTTGCTGTCGATATGGAACACCGCCAGATCATAACGGATACTGCCGTAATGCGTATCGACCAGGCCCTTGGCGCCCAACTCGTAATTGGTCGCGGTCTGGGGTTTCAGGGCGGGATTGAAGCCCCCGCCCCCCGGGTTGGTGAACTCGGTCGTGGTCGGGGTCTCGAACGAGGTGGAGACATTGGTGTACAGATTCAGGGATTCCACCGGACTCCACAAGAGCCCTCCCATGGGACTCAGCTCGTTGAAATCCACCTGGCTGGAATCATCACCGGTGGTATTGGCCAGGAAATGGTCATTGACCTCGAAGCTGATGTCGTCATAGCGCGCGCCCAGGGTCAGTTCGAGCTGATCCAGCAGAGAGAATTCGTTGCGGACGAAATAACCGGCGCTGGTCACCTTTTCGTTCTGGTCCAGACTCAAGGCGCCCAGCACACCGTTGTTGTTGACGAAACGTCTGCGATCGTCATCCTGGACATCGATATCGAAGCCGATGATCAGACGGTTGGCGTGACCGAAGAAGGAATCGCTGTAGGTATAGTCCGCACCACCGCCATAGAAGAAACGATCGAATTGCACCGCGCCGCCATTACTGCTGGCAACGCTGCCGCTGAAAGGCAGCTTGTTGGAAAAATCACGCCAGACATAATAATTGCGCAACTTGATGCGGTGCATCTGGCTGAAGGCCCTGGTATAGACCAGGCCCAGCTTCTGCTGCTTGACGGACTCGCCGGCATCGAAGGTGATGTTGCGGGCCCGGCCCTGCCTGCGATTGGCGCTGACCTCACTGAGTTTCAGTCCGCCGGCATCCTGGGCGAGGGGTGAGTCCACCGCGTTGACCACCACGGTGAGGTCGGAACCGGCATCGATATCATAGCGGAACTTGCTGTTGACCTGCATGTGCTCGACCTGGGAATGGCCGCGATAGCCATCCAGGCGCATATGCGAGGCGTTGATCAGGTAATTCAGCTTGCCCGCCTGGCCACCCGTCTTCAGCTGGGTCTTGGCGAATTCATAGGAGCCGTAGGTGAAACGGCCTTCATAGAAGGGGGTTTCCGGACCGTCTTCGGTGAACAGGTTGATGACGCCTCCTGAGGCCGCGCCATAGAGCGAGGAGACCGGGCCACGAATGACCTCGGCGCGCCTCAGCGAACCCAGATCGATATCATCGACGCCGCCCTGACCGTCGGGCAGGGTGGAGGGAATGCCGTCGGAATAGATCTTGATGCCGCGAATGCCAAAGCTGGAACGGGAACCGAAACCACGGATGGATATGCGCAGATCCTGGGCGAAATTGTATCGATCCAGCATGAACAGACCGGGGATCTTCGCCAGTCCCTCATCCAGGCCCAGCTGCTGCCGTCCGAACTGGATGTCGTCCTGGTCGACCACGCTGATCGCCGCCGGCACCTTCAGCAGGTTCTTGTCGACACGGGTAGAGGTGACGGTGAGTTGTCCCAGCGATTCGGTCTCCGCCGCGCCTGCCTGGGCCATGGGAAACACCATCCCCAGCATGGCCAGCCGCCATGCCTGTTTCGATACTTTGATCATCATCTCGCCTCGGTTGCGTTTGTACCCGATGCCGGTCATGACACGACGGCCCGGGAAGATTTCCTGAATTTTATTATGTAATTTTCCGCGCGCATTCTAGTGCAATCTCCATACCAAATAAATGTCTTTGTCGCCGCCATCGGCCGTCGCTGTCCATAACCGCTGCCACCCCCCGTGGACAAACCCTACAAGTCTTTGTTTTTGCTCGGTGATGAGAACAGCCCCTCGAGAAGGGCAAAACCACCGCGGCTAGGGGGGCCGCCGCTCCCATCATCGCCCGGGCCAGACAAGGCCCGGTCAGTTGGTTGATATCCACGATCCGGTTCAATATTTTGGCTGATATGAAACAATTTCACCGGGGAACTTGTCTATGGGCCCCACTGTGCCGATACTTAGTCCATGGAAGCCATGAACCTGACCAATCATTTTCTGATCGCGACACCCTCGCTGGCCGATCCCAACTTCCAGCAGACGGTCACCTACATCTGTGCCCACAACACCGAGGGAGCGATGGGCATCATCATCAACCGGCCGATGAGCATCGACCTGGGTGATGTGCTCCTGCAGATGAACCTGGAACCCCTCAGTGACGAGATCCGCGCCACCACCATCTATCAGGGAGGCCCGGTGCAACAGGATCGCGGCTTCATCATCTACAACCCGCCCAGCCACTGGGATTCCACCATCAATGTCAGCGGGCAGCTGGGCGTGGCGACCTCCCGCGACATCCTCGAGGCCATCTCCCGTGGCCAGGGTCCCGGGCATGCGCTGGTCGCCCTCGGCTATGCGGGCTGGGGCAGCGGACAGCTGGAGCACGAGATCGCCGACAATGCCTGGCTGAATTGTCCGGCCGATGCCCATATCCTCTTCGAGGTACCTTGTGAACAGCGCTGGCGCGCGGCGGTCGGGCTGCTGGGGATCGACCTCGAACAGCTCTCCCCCGATATCGGCCACGCCTGAGCACGCCACCGATGACCCTGCTGGGATTCGACTTCGGCACGCGCCGTATCGGCGTCGCCGTGGGCCAGACCCTGACCCTCAGCGCCCGTCCGCTGACCGTGATCCGCAACCATGATGGCCGTCCGGACTGGTGCGGCATCACCCGGCTCGTCGACGAGTGGCGGCCGGATGCCCTGGTCGTCGGCCTGCCCCGCCATGCCGACGGCAGCCCACATCCCCTGGCCCCGGGGATCGGGCGCTTCTGCCGCCAGCTCCATGGCCGTTACCGGATGCCGGTCCATACCATCGATGAATCCCTCAGTTCCAGCGAGGCCGCACGGCGCAAGGGCAATGCCCGGGCCGGACTGGACGCCGGCGCCGCGGCTGTTATTCTGGAGACCTGGCTGGCCCACAACCAAGACCTGATGACACGACCATGACCGAACTCATCGTTCCTGACACCGACACCCTGATCACGCGCATGGCCACACAGCTGAAGGACCTCCTCGTCCGACGCGGCCGCCGCGACCATGCCATGATCGGTATCCACACCGGAGGGGTCTGGATCGCCGAACGCCTGTATCGCGCACTGACCCCGGCGGAACCACTGGGCCAGCTCAACATCGCCTTCTACCGCGACGATTTCAGCCGCATCGGCATGCATCCCAGTGTCGAGCCCTCGGCCTTGCCCTTCGATGTCGAGGATCGGCATATCGTCCTGGTCGATGACGTACTCTATACCGGGCGCACCATCCGCGCGGCCCTGAACGAGATCTTCGACTATGGCAGGCCGGCCAGCATCACCCTGGCGGTGCTGGTCGACCGGGGCGGGCGCGAATTGCCGATCCAGGCGGATATCGTCGGTACGCAACTGTCCCTGCCCGCCGGGGAACATGTTAAACTCTGCGGCCCCGATCCACTGGGGGTCACCATCAAGACGGCGGCATGAACCAGCAATCCATCCAGCTCGATGAACACGGACGCCTCAAGCACTTCCTCAGCATCGAGGGCCTGGATCGCGATCTTCTGACATCCATCCTGGATACCACGGAAAAATTCGCCAACGTCGGCGAACGTGCGGTTAAAAAGGTCCCCCTGCTGCGGGGCAAGACCATCGTAAACCTGTTCTTCGAGCCCAGTACGCGCACCCGCACCACCTTCGAGCTGGCCGCCAAACGCCTGTCGGCGGACGTCCTCAATCTGAATGTCGAGAGCTCCGCGACCAAGAAGGGCGAGACCCTGCTGGACACCCTGCACAACCTCGAGGCCATGCACTGCGATATGTTCGTGGTCCGCCACCGCGACAGCGGCGCGGCCCATCTGATCGCCTCGCACGTGGCCCCGCACATCAGCGTCATCAATGCCGGTGACGGCAGCCACGCGCATCCCACCCAGGCCCTGCTGGACATGTTCACCATCCGCCGCCACAAGGGTGGATTCGGGCGACTCAGGGTCGCCATCGTCGGTGACATCCGTCATTCCCGCGTGGCCCGCTCGCAGATCCACGCCCTGCGCATCCTCGGGGTCCGGGAACTGCGCCTGGTCGGTCCCAGCACCCTGATCCCGACCGGCATCGAAGCGCTCGGCGTCAGCGTCTTTCACGAACTCCGCGCGGGTCTGGAAGGTGCCGATGTGATCATCATGCTGCGCTTGCAGCACGAACGCATGGCCGGCCCGCTGCTACCGGGCGCGGACGAGTACTTTCGCCGTTATGGCCTCACCCGCGATACCCTCGCGGTGGCCGCCGATGAGGCCATGGTCATGCATCCCGGTCCCATCAACCGTGGCGTGGAGATCGAATCCGCGGTCGCCGACGGGCCGCGCTCCGTGATCCTGGAACAGGTCACCCACGGCATCGCCGTGCGCATGGCGGTGATGGCCATGGCGCTCGGCCGCCTGCAGGGTCCCGGGGAGGAGGGCTGATGCGGGTCCTGATCCGTAACGGGCGCCTGATCGACCCGGCCGCGAACACCGACCGGCAGGGCGATCTGGCCCTTGCCGACGGGCGTATACTGGGTCCGCCGGCGGCCGATTTCCAGGCCGACGAACTCATCGACGCCGGTGGCCTCATCGTCTGCCCGGGACTGGTGGACCTCAGTGTCCGCCTGCGGGAACCCGGCCAGACCCATCTCGGCACCATCGACAGCGAGACCCGCGCCGCCGCCGCCGGGGGCGTCACCAGCTTGCTCTGCCCGCCGGATACCGTGCCGGTGATCGACAATCCGGCCGTGGTCGAGCTGATTCACCAGCGTGCGGAGCAGGCCGGCAAGGCCCATGTGTACTGCACCGGGGCCCTGACCCACGGCCTGCGGGGCGAACGCCTGGCCGATATGCAATTGTTGAAGGATATCGGCTGCATCGCCCTGGGCAACGCCGGGGAACCGCTTGCCAGCAGCGAGGTCCTGCTGCGCGCGCTGGAGTATGCCGCCGATACCGGCATCCTGGTCATGCTCACCCCCCTGGACCCGTGGCTCAGCGCCGAGGGCTGTATCCATGACGGCGCCCACGCCACCCGCCTGGGACTGACCGGGATCCCGGAGACCGCCGAGACCATCGCCATCGCCCGCTGTCTGTTGCTGGTCGAACAGACCGCTGCCCGGGTGCATTTCTGTCGTCTCTCCAGCGCCCGCGGCGCGGCCATGATCGCCAGCGCCCGTGAACAGGGGCTGCCGGTCAGCGCCGATGTCGGTATCCACAACCTGCACCTGATCGATACCGACATGGCCTACTTCGATGCGCGCTATCACCTGCGTCCGCCACTGCGTGAGGCCGCCGATCGCGAGGGCCTGGGCCGGGCCCTGGTCCAGGGAGCGATCTCGGCCATCTGCTCCGATCACCAGCCCCTGGACCTCGACAGCAAGCTGGCCCCATTCAGCCAGACCCTGCCCGGGGCCAGCGCCCTGGAGCTGCTGCTGCCGCTGTGCCTCAGGCTGGTCGATCAAGGACTGCTGGGCCTGACCCGGGCGCTGGCGCTGGTCACCTCCGGGCCGGCCGGCCTGCTGGGCCTGGATTGCGGCAGCCTGGCCCCGGGCAGCCCCGCGGACCTGTGCCTGTTCGATCCCGCGGCCGAATGGCGGGTTTCGGCGGAGACGCTCGTCAGCGCCGGCAAGAACACGCCCTTCGAAGGCCAGCGCATGCGTGGCCGGGTACGGCGGACACTGCTCGGCGGACACAGCGTGTACCAGGACCGCGGACCGGCATGAGCGCGAGCCAGCGCGATACCCTCTTCGTCGAAGAGGCCGGGATCCTGGAACACCAGGCCCATGCCGGCGATCAGTACATCCTGCGCCTGTCCGCGCCAAAGACAGCCGCCGCCGCCCGCCCCGGCAATTTCGTGCATCTGCAATGCGCCCCGGGCCGTCCACTGCGCCGCCCCATGTCCTTGATGCGGGTGGACCCGCGGCGGGGCTGGATCGACATCCTCTACAAGCTTCACGGCGAGGGCACTCGTGAACTCGCCCGCCGTCAGCCCGGCGACAGCCTGAGTCTGATCGGACCGATCGGTCAGCCCTTCAAGATGCAGGACTACCGCCAGCGGCCGCTGCTGATCGGCGGCGGGGTGGGGATCCCGCCGATGCTGTACCTGGCCGAGCATATGCGTGATTGCGGCGAGGCCATCGCGCCACTCGTGCTCATGGGTTCCGAGGTGCCCTTCCCGTTCACGCCCAGACCTTCCCAGATCATGCTCCCGGGGATCCCCGCCGGCGTGATCGCGTCAATGCCATTGCTGGAAGACTGGGGTCTTCCCAGCCGCCTGGCCAGCCTGCGCGCCTGCAGCGGCTGTTTCGAGGGCTATGTCACCGACCTGGCGCGCTGCTGGCTGGACGGCCTGGACGCGGAGGGACAGGCCGGGGTCGAGGTCTTCGCCTGTGGTCCCACACCGATGCTGCGGGCGGTGCAACGGCTGGCCGCGGACTACGAATTGCCCTGCCAGCTCTCCCTGGAGGAGTACATGGCCTGCGCGGTCGGGGGCTGCGCCGGCTGCGCGGTGCGCATCGAGACCGATACCGGCATGGCGATGAAGCGGGTCTGTGTCGACGGCCCGGTGTTCGATGCCGCCGGGATCGTGTTCTGAGGCACGGATGAGCCTGTCGCGGGCGCCATACTCCAATCAGACCGGGCCACATCCCGATCTCGACAGGGTCGTCCTGCGACATCTGCAAAGTGGCTATCGCCGCCCCATAACCGCCGCCAGCCGCGAGGTCTTCGAAGGCCTGCGATCCTGTGTCGAGCAACATCATGGCGGGCTGATCCTGGACGCAGGCTGCGGTAACGGGCGCTCCAGCGCGGCCCTGGCGGCGCGCCACCCCCGGGCGCTGGTGATCGGCGTGGACAAGTCCCCCCGCCGTTTGCAAGGCCCTCTCGCCGATCGGGCCTGCCATCGCCGGGGCAATCTGATCCTGTGCCGCGCCAACCTGCTGGACTTCTGGCGCCTGGCGGCGGACGCCGGCTGGACCCTGGACCGGCACTATCTGCTCTATCCCAACCCCTGGCCGAAAAAACGGCACTTGCGCAGGCGCTGGCATGGTCACGCGGTATGGCCGTCGATCCTGGCGCTCGGCGGCCGCCTGGAGCTGCGCAGCAACTGGAAAATCTATGTCCTGGAATTTGCCCGGGCCCTGTCCCTGGCCGGGACAGGCTGTGAAACCGGCAGTCTGCCGGTCGATGAACCCCTGACGCCGTTCGAAGAAAAATACCACCACAGCGGCCACAGACTGTACTATTGTGTCTGCCGGCCTGAACCGCGCGCGGCCACCGTCCAGCAAACCGATCAGGCCGGCATCGGCGCCTGATACCCGCCTGGCGGTTCAATCCAGGCAGCGTTCCGGGCAGCATCGGGCCGGAATGCACGGGATTCATGACGGGATGGGGCACTGACGGGACAAGGGCATGCATGGGGACAGCCTCGACAAGGAAGGAGCCGTATCCAGCGCCGGAACGGCGTCCCCCGTGGTCATCGATATCGAGGCCTCTGGTTTTGGCCGGGGCAGTTATCCCATCGAGGTCGGTGTGGCCCTGGCGGACGGGATCACCCACTGTTTCCTGATCCGGCCACTCCCGCACTGGACACACTGGTCGCCGCAGGCCGAAGACATCCACGGGATCGATCGTGACACCCTGTTTCGACATGGCAGACCGGCCCTCTGGGTGGCGCGACGACTGAACCGGCTACTCGGCGGACAAACCGCCTACAGTGACGCCTGGGGGCATGACAACAGCTGGCTGGGACGCCTGTACGAGGAGGTCGGTCTGGGCATGCGCTATCGGCTGGAGACGATCCGGCGCCTGCTCTCCGAGCCCCAGGCCGCGGCCTGGGGCGAGACCCGGGAAGCCCTGTGCCGGCGGCTCAAGGCCCGCCGGCATCGGGCCAGCAGCGACGCCCTGGTCCTGCAAAGAACCTACCAGGAACTCTGTTCCCGCTCGCCTGGCCGGCAACCGCCGTAGGCCCCGGCGATCGATACAGGCAATCCGCCCTCAACCGAAGTTGATCTTGGCCTCCAGATTGGTACGGGAATCGGCATTGTTGAGGGCCTCCTCCAGATCGATCCGGCCTTCCTTGTAGAGACTGTACAAGGCCATGTCGAAGGTCTGCATGCCCTTCGCGCCGCTGCCCTCCATGGCTTCCTTGATGGAGCCGATCTCGCCCTTCAGGATCAGGTCCGCGATGTGTGGCGTGTTGATCATGATCTCGATCGCGGCGCAACGCTTCTGATTGATGGCCGTGACCAGGCGCTGGGAGATCACCGAACGGATATTCAGCGCCAGGTCCATGAACAGCTGCTTGTGCAGATTCTGGGGAAACAGGTTGATCACGCGCTCCATGGCCTGATTGGCGTTGTTGGCATGCAGGGTGGACAGGCACAGGTGTCCGGTGTTGCACAGCTCCAGGGCCGCCTCCATGGTCTCGCGATCGCGGATCTCGCCGATCAGGATCACGTCCGGGGCCTCACGCAGGGAGCTCTTCAGGGCATTGTGATAGGACAGGGTATCGACGCCAACCTCACGCTGGTTGACGATGGCTTTCAGGTTGGGATGAGAGAATTCTATCGGGTCCTCGATGGTCAGGATATGGCCCGACATATTGGCGTTGCGGTGGTTGATCATCGCCGCCAGGGTGGTGGACTTGCCCGAGCCGGTGGCGCCAACCATCAGGATCAGCCCGCGCTTGGCCATCACCAGATCATTCAGCACCTCCGGCAGGCCCAGCTCGTCTATCATCGGCACGCGTGACGGGATCAGGCGCAGGACCATGGCCACATCGCCGCGCTGGCGAAAGACATTGACACGGAAGCGGGCCGACTTGTCGGGCAGGGCAATGGCGAAATCGACCTCCCATTTTTCCTCGAAGATGCGCTGCTGGCGTTCATCCATCAGGCCCTGGGCCGCGGCCCGGGTGATCTCACCGGTCAGTTCCGTCTTGCCCACCGAATTGACCTTGCCCTCGATCTTGATCTTGACCGGCGATCCGGAGGTAAAAAACAGGTCGGAACCGTTCTTCTCGACCAGCAGCTTGAGGTAGGGGGAAATATCCATCGCTTGTCTTCGATCCTCATGATGATGGGGGCCAGGCCCCACGGGCCAGTATTTTCTTCATCCGGCCCGTGGCCACCGGACTCAGCGCAGCATGCCGCTGCCGCTCTCCTCCTCGGAGTCCTCCAGGCTCAGGTGGTCAAGACCATCCATGCGATCCTTGCCCTTCGAGGCCTTGCCTTCCAGCTTGATACGCAGGCGCAACTCGTTCATCGAATCGGCATTGCGCAGGGCGTCCTCGTAGGTAATCATGTCGTTCTCGTAGAGGTCGAACAGGGCCTGGTCGAAGGTCTTCATGCCCAGCTCGTTGGACTTGGACATGATCTCCTTGATCTCATGGACCTCGCCCTTCTCGATGAGATCGGCAATCAGCGGGGAGTTGAGGAGGATCTCAATCGCCGCGACCCGGCCCTTTTCACCGGCGCGCTTCAGCAGTCGCTGGGACACCACCGCCTTCAGGTTCAGTGACAGATCCATCAACAGTTGCTGATGCCGCTCCTCGGGGAAGAAGTTGATGATGCGGTCCAGGGCCTGATTGGCGCTGTTGGCATGCAGGGTCGCCATGGCCAGGTGTCCGGTCTCGGCGAAGGCGATACCGAACTCCATGGTCTCGCGATCACGGATCTCGCCCAGCAGGATCACGTCCGGGGCCTGGCGCAGGGTATTCTTCAGGGCGATCCCCCAGTCGTCGGTGTCAACACCCACCTCGCGCTGCATGACGATGCAATTCTTGTGCGGGTGTACATATTCGATCGGGTCTTCGATGGTGATGATATGACCATAGGAGTTCTCGTTACGATGATTGATCATCGCCGCCAGCGAGGTGGACTTGCCCGAACCCGTACCACCGACCATGATCACCAGGCCGCGCTTGGTCATCGATATCTCGCGCATGACCTCGGGCAGTCCCAGGCGTTCCAGGGTCGGCACATCGGTCTCGATCACGCGCAGCACCATGCCGGTATTGGATTGCTGGACGAAGGCATTGACGCGGAAACGGCCGATCCCGGCCGGATTGATGGCGAAGTTGCATTCCTTGGTCGCCTCGTACTCCTTCAACTGCCGATCGTTCATGATGGCATAGGTGAGGGCCTTGGTATTCTCCGCGGTCAGCTTGGTCTTGGAAACCGGCGTGATCTTGCCATCGATCTTGATCGCGGGCGGGAAACCCACGGTGATGAAGAGATCCGAGCTGTGCTTTTCTATCATCAGCTGCAGCAGATCCCGCATGTATTTTATTGCTTGTTCTCGTTCCATAACCTCTGTCCTGTGATCTCCGGTTACCCATGCAGGATCCGGCCTTGCGGCCTGGGATCAGATGCTGTCCTTGTTCGCGGCCTTGGACTGGGCCTCCTGACGGGTCACCAGGCCCTTGGCAACCAGTTCCTGCAGGTTCTGGTCCAGGGTCTGCATGCCGAATTGCTGGCCGGTCTGTATGGCCGAATACATCTGTGCAATCTTGTTCTCGCGGATCAGATTGCGGATCGCCGGGGTGCCGATCATGATCTCATGCGCCGCGATCCGTCCCCCGCCCTGTTTCTTCAGCAGGGTCTGGGAGATCACCGCGCGCAAGGATTCCGACAACATGGCCCGGATCATGTCCTTTTCCGCGGCCGGGAACACGTCCACGACGCGGTCGATGGTCTTGGCCGCTGAACTGGTATGCAGGGTGCCAAACACCAGGTGCCCGGTCTCGGCCGCCGACAGGGCCAGGCGGATGGTCTCCAGGTCGCGCATCTCGCCGACCAGTATCACGTCCGGATCCTCGCGCAGGGCCGAGCGCAGGGCCTCGTTGAAGCCCAGGGTGTCGCGGTGAACCTCGCGCTGGTTGATCAGGCATTTCTTGGATTCGTGCACGAACTCGATGGGATCCTCGACCGTGAGTATATGCCCATATTCGTTCTCGTTTTTGTGATTCACCATGGCCGCCAGGGTGGTGGACTTGCCTGAGCCGGTGGGCCCGGTAACCAGGACCACGCCCCGTGGGAAATCGGAGATGTCCTTGAAAATGCCCGGCGCGTTCAGATCCTCCAGCGACAGGATCTTGGAGGGAATGGTGCGGAACACCGAACCGGCGCCGCGATTGTGGTTGAAGGCATTGACCCGGAAGCGCGCCAGCCCGGGCACCTCGAAGGAGAAATCGCATTCGAGGAACTCCTCGAAGTCCTTGCGCTGCTTGTCGTTCATGATGTCATACACCATGTCATGGACATCCTTGTGCTCCAAGGCCGGCACATTGATGCGGCGGACATCGCCATCGACGCGGATCATCGGCGGCAAACCCGCCGACAGATGCAGATCAGAGGCCCCGTTCTTGACACCAAAGGCCAGTAATTCTCCAATATCCATCAGCCACTCCCGTCATTTATCGTGATTATGCGCGCCCGGCCCTCCCGCCGCGATCGATCCATGCAGGCCGACCGGTTTTGCAGTCCCCGCGTATGGGATAGCATGGCGTCACGTGTTTTAGTATAGCTTACTGCAAGGGCCGGAAAATGAATAACATTGAAGCCTCCCTTCGCGCCCTGCGTGAACGTATCGCCCGGGCCGCGGGCCTGGCCGGGCGCGACCCGGCAGGGGTCCGGCTGCTGGCGGTCAGCAAGCGGCATCCGGTCACCGCGATACGCCAGGCGCGGGCCGGCGGACAACGGGATTTTGGCGAAAACTACCTGCAGGAGGCCCTGGAGAAGATCGAACAGTTACGGGATCTCGACCTCGAATGGCACTATATCGGTGTCCTGCAATCCAACAAGACCGCCCTGGTCGCCACCCACTTCGACTGGGTGCATACCATAGCCCGGGAGAAGATTGCCCGCCGCCTGAGCGCGCAGCGAGCCAACGGCATGCCGCCCCTGAATGTCTGTATCCAGGTCAATATCAGCGGCGAGGCCAGCAAGGCCGGGATCGCCCCCGCGCAACTCCCCGCACTGGCGCATGGCGTCGCCTCCCTGCCCGGCCTGTGCCTGCGCGGCCTGATGGCCCTGCCCGCCCCGACCCCGGACCCGGCCTTGCAGCGCCAGGCCTTCGCCGGGCTGCGCCGGCTGCTCGAACAGCTGCGCGGCCAAGGCCTGGCGCTGGATACCCTCTCCATGGGCACCAGCAACGACCTGGAGGCGGCGATCCTGGAAGGCGCCACCATGGTCCGTATCGGCACGGCTCTGTTTGGCCCACGCCCCGATGGCCGCACGACTTGATTAAGCCGCGCCACGGCCCAATACTGCACCCAGGATGGGTGGCGCGTGCCCGCGGGATCCTGAGCCCGTCAGGCCCGCCCGTAACACCACGACCCATCGAAAACAGCAAGCTCGGCGGGTTTTCAATAACACCGCCGGGTATCGTGGCGAGGCCTGCATGGCTCGGGCCCGGCCGATTTGGAAAACAGATTCAGACCTGCGCGGACACCAACGCGACCGGTCGCTTCGATTTGGGGAATTATCTATGCGGGATTCGGTTATCGCCTTCATCGGCAGCGGCAACATGGGCCGCTGCCTGATTGGCGGTCTCATCAACAATGGCGTGGCGGCGGCGAACATCCGCGTGGCCGACCCCGACCCGGCGAGGCTGCAAGGCCTCAGGGATCAGTACCCGGTGGTCGGCAGTGGCGACAATCTGGCCGCGGTCACGGGCGCGGATATCGTCGTGCTCGCGGTCAAGCCCCAGATAGTGAAGCGGGTCGCGCACGAGATCGCCACGCGGGTCCAGGAATCGGGCATGCTGGTGATCTCCATCGCCGCCGGGATCCGCACCACAGACATTGAACGCTGGCTGGGTGGCGAGGCCGCGGTGGTGCGGGTCATGCCCAATACCCCGGCCCTGGTCGGCAGCGGCGCGGCGGCACTGTACCGGACGCGCCGGGTCAGCCCGGCCCAGGCCGAGATCGCCGAGACCATCATGCGCTCCACCGGCCTGGCCCTGTGGCTGGACGAAGAAACCTTGCTGGATGCGGTTACCGCGCTGTCCGGCAGCGGCCCGGCCTATTTTTTCCTGCTCATGGAGGCCATGGAGCAGGCGGGCATCGGCCTGGGCCTGGAACCGGCCCAGGCCCGGCTGCTGACCCTGCAAACGGCCTATGGGGCAGCCCGCATGGCCCTGGAAAGCAGCCAGGATCCCGCGCTGCTGCGCCGCCAGGTCACCTCCCCCGGCGGCACTACCGAGGCCGCGCTGCGGGTCATGCAGGAGGCCGGCCTGAGCCGCATCATCGAAAAGGCCCTGCAGGCCGCCAGCGAGCGCGCCCGTTCGCTGGCCGATGACCTGGGGGCGGCGTAATGGAAGGACCCGGTTATCTGTCCCAGGCAGGCAGCTTCCTGATCAGCACCCTGTTCGAGCTGTATATCCTGATCGTGCTGTTGCGCCTGCTGTTCCAGTATCTGCGCATGGATTTCTACAACCCAGTGTCGCAGTTCATCGTCCGCGCCAGCAATCCCGTCCTGAGACCCTTGCGCCGCTTCATCCCGGGTTACCGGGGCATCGACATGGCGACGCTGGTGCTGCTGTTGGCGCTGTCGATGCTGGAATACGGCCTGCTGGGCCTGATCATGGGCCATGCCCTGGGGCTGGCGGGACTGCTGGTGCTGTCGGTGGCGAAACTGCTGGACCTGTTGCTGAACGTATTCCTGTTCGCCATCATCATCCAGGTCATCCTCAGCTGGCTGGCGCCCGGAAGCTACAACGCGGTCACCCAGATCGTCTATGGCCTCAGCGAACCCCTGCTGCGCCCGGCGCGACAAATACTGCCCCCGATGGGTGGCCTGGACCTCTCGCCACTGATCGTGCTGGTGCTGATCAAGCTGACCTCCATCCTCGTCATCGGCCCCTTGCTGGGCCTGGCCATGCGCCTGATGTGAACGCGCCGGCCTGGTTCGAATGGCGCGGAGAGACCCTCTACCTGGAGCTGCACCTGCAGCCCAGGGCCCGCCATGATGCCGTCAGCGGCCTCCACGGCCGGCGTCTGAAGGTGCGCATCACGGCCCCGCCGGTGGCGGGCAAGGCCAACGCCCAGCTGTGTGCCTGGCTGGCCAGGCAATTCGGCGTGGCCAAATCCCGGGTGCGGATCCTCAAGGGCGATCTGGGCCGCGACAAACGGGTCGGCATAGACAAACCCACCCGCGAACCGGACTGGTTTACCCGCCTGCGGACAGAAAACGGAACTTGATCCGGTCTTTTTGTCTACACTTGATATGGAAAACCGGGCAAGCCGTGCGTGTCCCGGCCGCGACATGCCATCCGGCGCAACCAGGGGTCCGCCCGCAATAGACGGTCCACAAGGAGAACAGCTCATGTTGAAACGTATTCTGATCGCTGCAATCACCGGTCTGTTGATGCTCAATGCACAGGCCGAGCAGGCCGAGACCTTCAGCGGTTACGCGGTGCACTACAATGCCTTTACCACCGACATGCTGGACCCTGCGGTGGCCAGTTCCTATCACATCCAGCGAAGCAAGAACCACGCCCTGCTGAACATCTCGGTACTCAGGAAGGTCATGGGCACCAGCGGCACGCCGGTGGCGGCCCGGGTGCGCGCCAGCGCCACCAACCTGAGTCAGCAGCTGCGCGAGATACCGATGCGTGAGGTCCGGGATGGCGAGGCCATCTATTATCTCGGCGAGTTCCGTATCAGTAACGAGGAAACCCTCAAGTTCACCATCCATGTGACCCCGGCGGACGGCGGTCCGGAGCACAGCTTCAGTTTCACCCAGCAGTTTTTTACCAACTGAGAAAGTACCGGCGGTTCAGGCCGGTTATCCGGATCGCACACCTGCGGCCCGCAGGGACGTGGGGGGGAGGCCGTCCCGCTCCCGCAGTGACTACGGACGCTTCGGGGTTTCCCCGGGCTCCAGTCGATAGTCCATGATCAGTGGTGCATGATCGGAAAAACGCGCATCCTTGTAGATGGATGCGGCCACCACCCGCCCGGCCAGCGCCGGGGTGATCACCTGGTAGTCGATACGCCAGCCCACGTTCTTGGCCCAGGCCTGACCACGGTTCGACCACCAGGTGTATTGATCCGCCTCCGGGTTCACGACCCGAAAGGCATCGACGAAACCGACCTCGTCGAACAGGGTATCCATCCAGGCGCGCTCCTCGGGCAGGAAACCGGAATTTTTCTGGTTGGAACGCCAGTTCTTCAGGTCGATGGGCCGGTGGGCGATATTCCAGTCCCCGCAGATGATATAGTCCCGGCCATCCCCGCGCATTTGCCGCAGCACCGGCATGAAACGATCGAGGAAATCGAACTTGGCCGCCTGCCGCCGTTCGCTGGACGAGCCCGAGGGCAGGTATAGCGAGATCACGCTCACCGGGCCCAGATCCACCTGCAGATAACGACCCTCGCGGTCGAAGTCCGCCCAGCCCAGCCCCGTGACCACCCGCTCAGGCTCGATACGCGAATAGATCGCCACCCCGCTGTAACCCTTCTTTTCCGCATCGTGGAACCAGGCCTGATAGCCGGCCGGGCGGGTGATTTCCGCGCCCAGCTGATGGATCTGCGCCTTGGTCTCCTGAACACAGATCACATCGGCATCCTGGCGCGGCAGCCAGTCGAAGAAGCCCTTGCGATGGGCGGCGCGGATGCCGTTGAGATTGACGCTGATAATTCGCATGAGCCGTCCTGCAAGATGAAACCGAACGGGTATTCTACACAGCACCAGGCGAGGACTGAATCAACGACCTCAGGGAAGGCGATCTGGGGTATGATCCCGACCGCACCCACAGCCATACGGACAGGACCAGCATGCAGGCCTACCAGCAGGAATTTATCCAGTTCGCGCTGACCCACGGGGTCCTGCGCTTTGGTGACTACACCCTGAAATCAGGGCGTCATAGCCCCTATTTCTTCAATACCGGGCTGTTCGATACAGGCTCCAGCCTGGCCCGCCTGGGGCGCTACTATGCCGCGGCCATCCTGGCCTCGGGTATAGACTTCGACATGGTCTATGGCCCCGCCTACAAGGGCATCCCCCTGGCCTCGGCGGTGGCCATCGCCCTGGCCGATCATCATGGCCGCGATCTGCCCTATTGCTTCAACCGCAAGGAAATCAAGGACCATGGCGAGGGCGGCATGACCCTGGGGGCGCCGCTGGCCGGCCGCGTGCTGATCATCGACGATGTGATCTCGGCCGGCACCTCGGTAAACGAATCGGTGCGTATCATCCGGGCAGCCGGGGCCACTCCGGCCGGTGTCAGTATCGCCATGGACCGGCAGGAACGCGGCCAGGGCGAGACCTCGGCCATCGAGGAGGTCGAGCAGAACCATGGTATCGGGGTCACCAGCATCATCCAGCTGCAGACCCTGATCGAGTACCTGGAAACACAATCCGGGTACGGGGATCAGCTGGCGGCGATCCGGGCCTATCAGCAACGCTATGGCATTCTCAGCCGAGTATCAGCTTCAGACCGATAGCCAGGGCGATGACCTCGAAGACGCGCTTGATCCAGCGGTTGCCCCGCACGATGGCCAGATGCGCGCCGGCATAGCCTCCCAGCAGGGATCCCAGCAACAGTACCGGCACCCAGTCCCAGCGGATCTCGCCCACCCATCCCAGGGTCAGGGCGCCGGCGCCATTCCAGAACATGCCGACCAGGATCAGGGTATAGGCCACCGCGCGTTTATAATCCAGGCCGAACCAGCGTACCTGCCAGAGGGTCACGAACAGGCCGGTGCCGGAGGTCAGTGAACCATTCAGCAGCCCGATCAGGAACAGGACCAGACCGCCGATCACCAGTCCGCTACGATCACGGTGCCTGGGGGCGTGGACTTGTCCCAGTGCGGGTTTCAGCCAGGAATAGATCGCCAGGGCGCAGGTCATGAGACCCAGGGCGACCTCGGCGGGGCGATCGGGGATGTTGAGGATGATGCCGGCACCCAGTACCACCCCGGGGATCCCGCAGGCCAGGACGAATCCAGCGAAGCGGCGCTCCAGCCGGCCTTCACGCAGGTGCCTCATGGTCGCGCCGATACCCAGGGCCACGCTCGCAATCTTGTGGGTTCCCAGGGCCACGGAAAAGGGCAGCCCCAGGAAGATCAGGGCCGGCAACTGGATCAGGCCGGCGCCACCGCCGGCGAAGGCGGAAAACAGATTGGCGAAAAATGAAACCACCAGTAATATGAATTGTTCTAACATGAAGATTCTCTAAGTCCTGTCAGGCATCTATACTCAAGCCTGGGGAGAGTGCATGCGGAACGACAGACCCTTCAATCCGTTTCAGTAAAGCCAAGGTGGACCTAACTATGCGGCGACCGTACCGATTGACTCATGTATTATTTCTGCTCCTGCTGATCTGCGCCTTCACCCTGCCGGCCCAGGCCCGCATCAAGTGCTGGAAGAACAAGGACGGCGTGCGTGAATGCGGCAATACCGTGCCGCCAGAGTATTCGCAGCAGTCACACGAAGAACTCAACAAGCAGGGCATCGTCACGGAGAAGGCCCAGCGCGCCAAGACCGAGGAGGAACTGAGGGCTGAACGCGAGGCCGCGCGCAGGATCGCGGAGCAGCAGCGCAAGGCCCGGCAGCAGGCCCTCAAGGACAAGGTGCTGCTGGATACCTTCAGTACCGAGGACGACCTGCTGATGACCCGGGACGGCAAGATCACCAACGTCGAATCCGACATCAAGCTGGCGGAGAGCCAGATCGAACGCCTGAAGAAGAATCTCAATGACATGATCCACCAGGCCGCGACAGAGGAACGCAAGGGCAACAAGCCCTCCGAGAAAACCACTCGCAATATCGCCAGCGTGCGGGCGCAAATCGCCTCCAAGCGCGGGTTCATTGCCAAAAAACGGGCCGAGCAGGAATCCATCCGGAGACAGTTCGAGCGCGATCTGAAAAGGTTCAGGACCCTGAAGGGCCGGGCGCCCGAATAAGGCCGCAGCGACTCAGGCGGACAGGAAGATGCCCGCCGCCAGGGCCTGCCACTGTTCCTCCCAGTATTCGGTGGGGCTGAGCCTGAAATCACTGCGCACATATTGGTTCATGCGGCCCTCGACCAGGGCCAGCATGAGCCGCGCAAGGGCCGCGGCATTACCCTTCTCGCGCAGGTTTCCCTCCAGCATGCCGCCACGGATCACCTGTTTCAGCTGGGTTTCCAGGCGGTCGAAGAACTGGCCCGCGCGCACCCGCAGACGCTCGTTCTCTCCCACCAGGGCGTCCCCGAGCAATACCCGCGTGATCCCCGGGTTGCGTGCCGAAAATCCCAGCAGCAGACGCAGGATCCGCTCACAGCGGGCCTGCATCGCCGGCTCCTCCTCCAGGATGCGGTTGACCAGGCCAAAGACACTGTCCTCGGCGAATTCGATCAGGGCCTCGTACATCTTGGCCTTGGAGGCGAAATGCCGGTACAGGGCCGCCTCGGAAACGCCGACCGCCCGGGCCAGGGCCGCGGTGGTGATGCGGGAACCGGTGCGCTGCTCCAGCTGGTCCGCCAGCACCTCCAGGATCTGCTGTTTGCGATCGGTCCTGGCCTTGCTCATGCGCGCAGCCCCTGGCGTCCGTGGATCAGGGTGCCGACACCACTGTCCGTGAAGATCTCCAGCAGTACCGCGTGTTCGACCCGGCCGTCGATGATATGCGAGCTGACCACGCCGGCGTGTACCGCGTCCAGGGCGGCGCGTATCTTCGGCAGCATGCCACCGTGAATGGTGCCATCGGTGATCAGCGCATCCACTTCACTGGTGCTGAGACCGGTCATCACCCGGCCGTCGGCATCCAGCAGGCCGGCGGTGTTGGTCAGCAGGATCAGCTTCTCCGCCTGCAGTACCTCGGCCAGCCTGCCCGCCACCAGATCGGCGTTGATATTGTAGGATTCGCCATCCTCGCCCACGCCGATGGGCGCGATCACGGGAATGAAATCGCCCCCCAGGAGCATGTCGATGACACCGGTATCGATACTCGCGACCTCGCCGACATGGCCCATATCGATGATCTCCGGCGCGGTCATCTCCGGTTTCGATCGGGTGAAGGTCATCTTGCGGGCGTGGATCAGATCGCCGTCCTTGCCGGTCAGGCCCACGGCATTGCCTCCAGCGCGGTTGATCAGGCTCACGATCTGCTTGTTGACCAGCCCCCCCAGGACCATCTCCACCACGTCCATGGTCTCGCTGTCGGTCACGCGCATGCCCTCGAAGAATTCACTCTCCTTGCCGATGCGCTGCAACAGGGAGCCGATCTGGGGGCCGCCGCCATGCACCACCACCGGGTTCATGCCAACCGCCTTCATCAGCACCACATCGCGGGCGAAACCCTGCTGCAGGCGTTCATCCACCATGGCGTTGCCACCGTATTTGATCACCAGGGTACGGCCGGCGAAACGCTGGATATAGGGTAGCGCCTCGGTGAGCACGAGGGCGATGGTCATGGCGTCATGTTTATCCAGCATAGTCTCTGTTCGCTGTTTGAGGTCAATCCTGATGTGCGGGCCCCGACACACCCTGCCCCCTGCTTCCCCGGACGCGGCCCTGCGTCGCCACGGCGACGACAATCCTGTCTGTCCCCGGATGGCCATGGAGAGGGCTGTTCCATGGCCCTTCCGTATGCCCGCCGGCCTGGCGGGGGAAGGCTCAGAAGGGCAGGTCCAGTCCGGGATCGACCGCCAGGATCAGGTCCCGGAACCGGCCCTTGATCCGCTCCAGGGCGGCCTCGTCGTCAGCCTCGAAGCGCAGGATCAGGCAGGGTGTGGTATTGGAAGCCCTCACCAGGCCCCAGCCATCGCTGAAATCGACCCGCAGGCCATCGATGGTGCTGATTTCAGCCTCCGGAAAATCCGCCTTCTCCACCAGTGTCCGCATGATGCCCGCATGCTGGTCCTCGGGCATATCCAGGCGCAGTTCCGGCGTGGACACAGCATCCGGCAGGGCCGCCAGCACCTCGGTCGGCGTACCGCTCTCGTTGGCCAGGATCTCGAGCAGGCGCGCGGCGGCGTAGAGACCGTCATCGAAACCGTACCAGCGCTCCTTGAAGAAGATATGTCCGCTCATCTCCCCCGCCAGCGGGGCGTCGTCCTCCTTCATCTTGCTCTTGATGAAGGAATGTCCGGTCTTCCACATCAGCGCCTTGCCCTCACTGGCCTCGATCACCGTCTTCAGGTGCCGGCTGCACTTCACATCGAAGATGATCTCGCTGCAGGGATTGCGTGACAGCACGTCCCTGGCGAACAGCATCATCTGACGATCCGGCCAGATGATCCTGCCATCGCCGTCCACGACCCCCAGGCGGTCGCCGTCACCATCGAAGGCCAGGCCCAGATCGGCGCCCTCCTCCCGGACCCGCTCGATCAGATCCCGCAGATTCTCCGGCTGACTGGGATCCGGATGATGATTGGGGAAATCTCCGTCCACCTCGCAATAGAGTTCGTCCACGTCATGACCCAGGGCGCGGATCAGCTGCGGCGCCAGGGCCCCGGCCACGCCGTTGCCGCAGTCCACCACGACCTTGAAGGCATTCCCCAGCGCCACCGGGATATCCTCGCTGATGCGACGGATATATTCACTGCCGATATCGGCATGCTGAAGATCGCCCTCCCCGCTGGTGAAGTCCTCATTGACGATACGCTGGTAAAGGGCCTGTATGGCCTCCCCGGACAAGGTATCGCCACCGATCATGATCTTCAGACCGTTGTAATCCGGGGGGTTGTGACTGCCGGTCAGCATCACGCCACTGCCGGTCTCCAGATAGAAGGTGGCGAAATACAGCACCGGGGTCGGCACCATGCCGATGTCGATCACATCCCGGCCGCTGTCGCGCAGGCCCCGGATCAGGGCCTCGCTCAGGGCCGGGCCGGAATTACGACCGTCACGGGCCACCGCCAGGGCCTGCTGCCCCCGGGCATAGGCCTCGCTGCCTATCGCCCGGCCGATGGCGTAGACGCTGTCATCGGTCAGGGTCTTGCCGACGATGCCGCGGATATCATAGGCCCGGAAGATGCCGGCAAGATCGGCGATATCGGTGGCCGTCCCGCCTTCCCGGGTTTTCTTGGCAGTCGATCCCGCCGGCGCCTGCTCCACTGCCGGGGGCGGCTCGTCATCGGTGTTCCCCTCGCTGAAGTCCAGATCCACGACGCTGGTGTCCAGCCCTTCCTGGATCTCGATACCGTCCCCGGCGGGAGGTGCGGCAGACGCGTCCGCGGGGGACGGCGGGCTGGCGATATGGGTGATGTCATCGCCCGCCATGCCCTGTGACAGGGATACCTCGGGCAGGTCCCCGGAGCGATTCGGCAACCCCGGGACCAGGCGCTCCAGCCCCGGATGGGCACCGAACATGATGGCCTTGACCGCGCCCTCATAGGTCACGCTCTGGTGTTCCCGGGCCTGGCGCCGTTTCCACAGCAGCAGGCCGATGGCGATCAGCGCCAGCAGGAGCAGCAGCCCCACCGCCATCGGCAACCACCAGCTCCCCCCCTCCGCACCCGCCCGGGTGGCGGTGGCATCCAGCCAGGCGGCCAGCCGCCAGCGGGTTCCCGGCACCACGACACTGATGGGCGGGCCGCTCTTGCGTGCCGCATCGCCGGCCCGGACCAGCACCACGGGCTGGCCCTTGCCGACCGGCTGCAGCAGTTCCACGTAGCCACCCCCCAGCTCCAGGCTGTCGAGCACCGTCTGCAACAGGGCCACATCCAGGCTCAGGTGGATGAATCCCACCACCCGGCCCGCGTCACGTACGCTTTGCAGCATCACCAGGTGCTGGGCCGGGCTGCCCAGAAGATGCACCTCGGGAGACACCTGCGTGTTGCTGTCGCGGGCCCGCAGCATCATGTCCAGCGAGGCGTAGGTCAGGGGGGGATTGCTGGCGCTGTCCGGTTCCTGGACATCCGCGGGCAGGAGCCGCAGCTTGAGCAGATACTTGAACCGCGGCGCCAGCAGGGCGGCGCGTTGCTTCAGCCCGGCCTTGTCGTGTCGCAGCATCGCCCGCGCCAGCGCGGCATCGCCACTGAGACGCGACAATTCCTGACGGTATCGGCTGAGGCTGGCGCCCACGCTCCCCGCCAGTGCCTGTGCCGCCTGGGTGCGGACCTGCAATCGCTGCTGGGCCGCGCGCTCCTTGCTGGCACTGAGGAGATAGCCGCCGGTGACCACCAGGATCAGTACCAGGAGGGTGATCCCTCCCCCCAGCAGCAAGGCGTTGCGGGTATGCCGCTGCATGAGCTTTTCTCTGATAGGCGCTGGCATCGCAGGTTTCCTCAACCGGTACCGGTATGACCAAAACCACCACCACTTCGCTGGCTCTGCTCGAATTCATCCACCAGCACGAACTCCGCCTGTACCACCGGCAGGAAGACCAGCTGGGCGATACGTTCGCCAGGCTCGATGACGAAACCCGCCGCCCCCCGGTTCCAGACCGAGATGAATATCTGTCCCTGGTAATCGGAATCGATCAGTCCAACCAGGTTGCCGAGTACGATGCCATGTTTGTGACCCAGCCCGGAACGCGGCAGGATCACCCCCGCCAGCGACGGATCGGCGATATGCACGGCCACGCCGCTGGGGATCAGGTGGGTCTCCCCCGGCCGGCACTCGAGGGGGGCGTCGATACAGGCCCGCAGGTCCATGCCGGCGGAACCGGGCGTGGCATGGGCGGGCAGCGGGAACTCCTCGCCGATCCGGGGATCAATGATTTTCAGTTCTATTCTTGTCACGATATCGTTCCCCAATCAGTGCGACCAGCCTCTGCGCGACCGCCTCCTTGGAGGCCCGCGGAATCTCCAGCATGCCCCCTTCCCAGAACACGCTGAGGGCATTGTCCGGACTATCGAACCCGATCCCTTCCCCGCCAACCAGATTGGCGGCCACCAGGTCCAGGCCCTTGCGTCTCAGTTTGTCCCGGGCATAGCGCTCCAGCTCGCGGGTCTCGGCGGCGAAACCCACCGTGAACGGGGCCCCGGGCCGGGCCGCGACAGCGCTCAGTATATCTTCTGTCCGCGACAGAGTCAGCGTCATCTCGGTTGCGGCCTTCTTTATCTTGTGGGTGGCGGGCTGCGCGGGACGGTAGTCCGCCACCGCGGCGGTGGCGATGAAGATGTCCTGGCCCGCCAGCTGCGAGAATACCGCGGCATGCATGTCGGCGGCGCTGTTCACCGGGATCATCCGCGACCCTGGCGGTGGCGCGAGGGCTACCGGCCCGCTGATCAAGGTCACCTCGGCGCCGGCGCCGGCCGCCGCCTGCGCCAGGGCATAGCCCATGCGTCCGGAGCTGCGGTTACTGATGTAACGCACCGGATCGATCGCCTCGCGGGTGGGCCCGGCGGTGATCAACACGCGCAGATCCGCCAGCGGCCCCGGTTCGCCGTTCATGGCCAGCAGCCGCACCAGTTCCCCGGGCTCGAGCAGGCGTCCGGGACCGACTTCGCCGCAGGCCTGTTCCCCGGTGCCCGGCCCCAGGATGCGCACGCCGCGAGCCTGGAGCTGGGCCACATTGGCGCGGGTCGCGGGCGCGTCCCACATCTGCCGGTTCATCGCCGGCGCCAGCAGCAAGGGCGCGGCCGAGGCCAGGCAGACCGTGGTCAGGAGGTCATCGGCCAGGCCATGAGCCAGCCGGGCGATGCAATTGGCGCTGGCCGGGGCGATCAGGATCTGATCCGCCCAGCGCGCCAGCTCGATATGGCCCATGCCGGCCTCCGCGCCCGGGTCCAGCAGATCGCCGTGGACCGGGTGTCCGGACAGGGCCTGCAGGGTCAGCGGGGTAATGAACTCCCTGGCCGACCGGGTCATCATCACGCGCACCTCGGCGCCCTCGCGACGCAGCAGGCGCACCAGTTCGGCGCCCTTGTAGGCCGCGATCCCGCCGCTGATCCCGAGAAGTATGTGCCGTTGCCGTAGTGAACTCATCCCCGCAGTCTAACCCATGCAAGCGGGGTCGATATATACTCGAACCGCATCACCACAGGGAGAGGTCGATGGCGATCACCGACTGGCCGGTTGAAGAACGGCCACGGGAAAAACTGCTGCAGCGGGGCCCGGCGGCACTCAGCGACGCCGAGCTGCTGGCGATCTTCCTGCGCACCGGGGTCCGCGGCAAGACCGCGCTGGACCTGGCCCGGGAGATACTCGCCAGCTTCGGCGGCCTGCGCCCCCTGCTGGAGGCGGACCTGCGGCGCTTCGGCCAGATCCGGGGGCTGGGACCGGCCAAGTACGTCCAGCTCCAGGGGGTGCTGGAACTGGGACGGCGTTACCTGGAGGACCATCTCAAGCGTGGCGCCCCGCTGAGCTGCCCCGCGGATACCCGCGGCTATCTCAGCGCCCGCCTGCGGGCCTATCCCCACGAGGTCTTCGCCTGCCTGTTCCTGGACAACCGCCATCGCGTGATCGCCTTCGAGGAACTCTTCAACGGCACCATCGACGGCGCCAGCGTACACCCCCGCGAGGTGATACGCCGGGCCCTGTTCCACAACGCCGCGGCCCTGATCCTGGCCCATAACCATCCCTCCGGGGTCGCCGAGCCCAGCCAGGCCGATCGCCAGATCACCCAGCGCCTGCGGGAGGCCCTGGGTCTGCTGGACATACGCGTGCTCGATCATATCGTGATAGGCGATGCCGATGCCGTATCCCTGGCCGAGCGCGGCCTGATGTAGCCGCCGCCTGACGGCGGAAATGGCCGGTCCTCGAGTGGCAGGACTTGGATCCGCGCGCCGTTGTGTGTAGAATTGCGCGTCTTTTTCCAACGAACCGCCAACGAGGCATCAAAATGTCGCGAGTATGTCAGGTCACCGGGAAACGTCCCGTCAGTGGCAACAATGTATCCCATGCGCACAACAAGACCCGGCGGCGCTTCCTGCCAAACCTGCAGAGCCACCGTTTCTGGGTCGAGAGCGAGAACCGCTGGGTACGTCTGCGCATCAGCTCCAAGGGCATGCGCATCATCGACAAGAAGGGTATCGATACCGTGCTGGCCGATCTGCGCGCCAGAGGAGAAAAGGTGTAAGCCATGCAGGAAAAAATCAAACTGGTCTCCAGCGCCGGCACCGGCCATTACTACACCACCACCAAGAACAAGCGCAACGTTCCCGACAAGATGGAACTGAAGAAATACGATCCGGTCGTGCGCAAGCACGTGACCTACAAGGAAAGCAAGATCAAGTAGCCCCGGCCCCGAGCCTCACAAGACCCCGCAGCAGGCGGGGTTTTTTGTTCCCGCCGTGCCAGAAACCACCCCTTTGCCTGGAGTGGCGGACCGGCGTTAGGATAGTAGTCCGTTCAGGAACACTCACCGGACCCGGGCCCGACAACCAGGAGAAAGTCCATGTACAGAATCCCCGCCACCCATCTGATTGTATTGATCCTGCTCGCCGGACTGCTCGGCGCCTGCGCACCCGAAGTCGGCAGCAAGGCCTGGTGCGCGGGGATGGACGACAAGCCCAAGGGAGACTGGAGCATGAACGAGACCACCGCTTACGCCAAGCACTGTGTCTTCCAGTAGCCCCGGCCCGGCAACCACCTCACCCCGATAACCGGCCCGATGTCCAGGCAAACACCCGCCACCCCGGCCTCCGTGCGCGTACTGCTGCGTCAACTCCTGCTGACGGAGGAATGGCCCCTGCCACCGGCCTTCGTGAGCGCGTTCCTGGAGCAGTGCTGGTGCCAGTACATGCAGGAGATCCTCGACCAGGAGGGCGATGCCAGCGAGGCCTGGATACAGGCCGTCGGCACCCTCAAGCTGATCCTCTGGAGTGTCTCGCCGAAGACGGATCGGGATGAACGCAAGCGCCTGTCGAAGACCATCCCCGTCCTGGTGCGGACCCTGCGCCAGGGTATCCGCCATACCGGCTACCCCCCCGGCAAGGCACAGAGCTTCCTGGCGATGCTCAGCAACTGGCATCTCGAACTGATCCGTACCGGTAATACCAACAGCATCGAGCCTCGTCCGCAGAACGACGATACCGCGCCCCTGCCGGTGCTGGACCCGAATTTCAACCGTTTCCTGGAGATCTACAACAATGCCGATATCGAGCAGATCGAGCTGAGTTCGGATCGGGAGGGTATCGGCCACCACCTGTAACCGGGCCCCTGCCGCGACCGGGTATCGGGCCGCCGCATGGGCATGCAGAAGGGTCGATCACACCGGTCCGTGGTTTTCCCGGGTTGCGCTCAGCCGGTCTCGCCCTGGAACCCGGGCCGGTCCTGTTTCATGACCCGCCAGCCAGCGGCATCCGTCAGCAGACCGGTCCCGCCGGTTTCGGCTGCCGGGCGATCAGCGCCCGCCAAAGACCTTCTTCAGCAACTCGGTGCTGCGCGCCAGCGGATCCTCGCGGATACGCTTTTCTTCCGCCGCCATCATCAGGAACAGCCCGTCCAGGGCCTTGCCGGTGACATAGCGATCCAGGTCCAGACTGTCCAGGTTGACGAACTGGGCGGCAAGGCCCGCCCTGCCGATCAGATCCTTGTAGTAACGGGTCACACCGACCTTCTGCGTGGCCTGCTGCACCAGTGGCAACATCTTCTGTGTCAACGCTGCGCTGCTGCTGCGCTTCAGGTAGCGGGTGGCGGCATCATCGGGACCGTTGAGGATCCCTCTGGCATCCTTGATGCTCATGCGCTTGATGGCATCGACGAAGACATCGGTGGCCAGCGGGGCGGCCTGTTCGGCAGCGTGATTCATGCTGCCGATGAAGGCATCGACGGTCTGCCCCCTGCCCAGCCGGCGCAGGCCGGTCTCAACCACCTCCAGCTTCTCCGGCACCGGGATCCGCACCGCGGCATTGTCCAGATAGCCCCCGGCATGGCCCAGGGACTGCACCGCGCTCCGGGCGCCCCTGGCCAGGGCCTCGCGCAGCCCGGCGATGACCTCATCATTGCTGAGCGCGACGCTGGCGGTCTGTGCCACGGCGTCATCCTCCATCAAGCCATCCAGCATGTCGCGCCAGCCCGCCTGGGCCCCGGGCACCAGACCCAGGCCCAGGATCAGAACACCTGTCCATACCCCTTTCATCCATCGGCTCCTTGTCCCGTCCGTTCCAGCAACAACGCACCATATCGATCGATACGACCCCGCCAGCCCGGCGCCAGCCAGAGGCTTGCCTCGGGGTCGAGCAGGATCATCGGCCCGTGGCAATCCCTGCCTGGGGACAGGCGGCTACGTGATACTACCGGTACCGGCCGCCGTTGGCCATAGACCCGGGTCCGCCTGGGCTCGCCATCCCTTTCCCCGGCCGGCGCGCCGGCCTGAGGCAAGCGCAGGACCGGCGCGGGACCGGAGACGGCAAGGCGCAGGTTCACCAATTGCACCGGCAAGTCCAGATCATGACCATAGCGTTGCCGGTGTCGACAGATGAAGGCCTGGCGGGCCTGCTCGCGGTCGGTCCAGGTCACGCCCAGGGCCTGTGCCTGGCCCTGGTAGCAGAGATCCAGACCCGCCTCGACACGGATCTCCGCCGCACTCACGCCCTCGTCCTCGAGTGCTGATCGCCCCTGATGCTCCAGCTCCCGGAAGATCTCCGCGATCAGAGACTCGGGACAATCCCGCAGCGTCCGGTTCAGGGTCCGCACCAGTTGCCGCCCCGGGGCCGCGACCAGCATCCCCAGGGCCGACAACACCCCGGCCTGCGCCGGCACCAGGGCGCGGCGCATCCCCAGCAGTTCCGCCAGCTCACACACATGCAAGCCCCCCGCGCCACCGAAGCTGACCAGCATGAAGGCCCGCGGATCGATACCGCGATTCACCGAGATCACCCGCAGCGCGGCGGCCATGTGCTCGTTGACCAGCCGGATCACCCCGCTGGCCGCCTGCGCTGCATCCCCCAGGCCCAGATCCACGGCCAGCGCCCTCAATGCCTCTCCGGCCGCGACCCGGTCCAGGGACAAGCCGCCACTCAGGCGGATACCGGGTGGCAGACGGCCCAGCACCACATGCGCGTCCGTGACCGTGGCCGCGACACCACCCAGACCGTAACAGGCCGGCCCCGGCTGCGCGCCGGCGGACTCCGGCCCTACCCGCAGCAGGCCCCCGGGGTCGACGCTGGCGATGGAGCCGCCACCGGCGCCGATGGTATGCAGGTCCACCATCGGTACGGCCACCGGATAGCCCCCCAGACAGGCGCTGTCGGTCAGGCCGATATGGCCATCGATCAAGGCCACATCGGTCGAGGTGCCGCCCATGTCCAGGCTCATGATGCGCTCATGACCGGCCAGCGCGGCACTGAACTGGGCCCCCCTGAGGCCCCCCGCCGGCCCGGACAACAGCAGGTGTACCGCCTTCCTGCCGGCCTGCCCCGCCTCACAGGTCTGACCGGCGCTCTGCATCACCGCCACCCGCGCCGGGCGCAGTTCCCTTACCAGGCGCCGCAGGTAACCCTCGACCAGGGGCCCCACATAGGCATTCAGCCAGGTAGTGATGCCACGCTCGTATTCGCGGTACTGCGGCAACACCTCGGACGAACGGGACACGAACAGCTGCGCGGGCAGGGCCGCCTCTATGGCCCGTTCGAAGCCGTCGTCCAGGAAGGAAAACAGCAGGTTGATGGCCACCGCCTCGACATCCAGTGCCTCCACGCGCGCGCGCAGCGCCACCAGGTCGGCATCACTCAGGGCTTCGATCACGCTGCCATCCGCGCCCAGTCGCCCACCCGTCTCCAGGCACAGTTCGCGCGGCGGCGCTGGCGCAGCCCGCCGCGGCAGCAGATTGTAGATCTCGGCGCGGGCCTGACGACCCAGGGTGAGCAGGTCGCGAAACCCCCTGTTGGTGATCAATACGGTGCGAGCACCCTTGCCCTCCAGTACCGCGTTGGTGGCCACCGTGGTGCCATGGACAAGGCGCAGGCCCCGCCGCGCCAGACCCAGATCCGCCAGGCCCTGGAGGATGGCCCGCTCCGGTGCCTCGGGCGTCGACAAGAGCTTGTGGAGGCGCAAGCGGTGGCCGTCATAGTGGACGAAATCGGTGAAGGTGCCACCGCTGTCTATGCCCAGCAGCTGAAGATCGCCTTGCGACCGGAATTGTTCTGGTAATTCGCTCATGACATGCGAATAATATCGCGCCATGAACCAGGAAGTCCTGATCGATGTCCAGCACCTGACCCGTCACTATGGCCGACACACCGCCGTCGGCGATATCGGCTTCCAGGTCCGGCGCGGCGAGGTGCTCGGTTTCCTGGGACCCAACGGCGCGGGCAAATCCACCACCATGAACCTGCTCTGCGGGGTCCTGGCGCCCCATGGCGGACGCATCCGCATCGATTCACTGGACCTCCAGAAACAGGCCCGCCAGGCCCGAGCCCGCATCGGTTACCTGCCCGAAAAGCCGCCCCTGTATCCGGAACTGACCGTGCGCGAGTACCTGTATTACTGCGCCCGCCTGCACGGCCTGGGCCGCGCGGATGCCCGCCGGGCGCTCCGGGATGCCTGTCAGCGCTGTGGTCTCGGCGAGGTCGCTGGCCGCCTGATCGCGCATTTGTCCAAGGGCTACCAGCAACGCGTGGGCATCGCCCAGGCCATCGTCCATTCCCCCGAGGTGGTGATCCTGGATGAGCCCACGGTGGGCCTGGACCCGATCCAGATCCGCGAGATCCGGGCCCTGATACGGGAGCTGGGCGAGGACCACAGCGTGATCCTGTCCACCCATATCCTGCCGGAGGTACAGGCTGTCTGCTCACGTGTGCTGATGATCCACCAGGGCCGGCTGGTACTGGATCAGAGCCTGCGCGAGCTGAGCGGCGCCCGTCCCACCTGCCTGCAGGTGGCCCTGCATGCACCGCCACCGCTGTCGGCTCTGGCGACCCTGGATGGCGTCCTGCGCGTCGATCAAGCCGCCGCCGACAGCTTCCTGCTCCACCATGACCCCGCGGATCAGGCCCTGGCGGAGCGCGTCGCGGCCCATGCCGTGCGGGAGAACTGGCGTCTGTACGGCCTGCGCGCCTATCAGCCCAGCCTGGAGGAGACCTTTATCAGACTCACCTGCGGCGATGGCACCCCCGCTCATGCTCCCTGCGAGGCGCCACGAACATGAATGCCCTGATCATCGCCATGCGCGAATTACGCAGCCTGTTCCTGTCACCGCTGGCCTGGGTGGTGCTTGGCGTCACCCAGTTCCTGCTGGCCTATATGTTCCTCAGCCGGATCGAATATTTCATCCAGGTACAACCCCGCCTGGCAGGTATCGATGGCGCCCCCGGGGTCACCGACCTGGTGGCCGCGCCGTTGCTGGGCAGCGCCGCCTTCGTCCTGCTGATGATCGTGCCGCTGCTGAGCATGCGCCTGCTCGCCGAGGAGCGCCACAGTGGCAGTCTGACCCTGCTGCTCTCCGCGCCCGTGCGCCTGAGCGACATCGTCCTGGGGAAATACCTCGGCCTGTTGACCTTCATGCTGCTGATGGTGGTGATGATCGCCCTGATGCCGCTATCCCTGCTGGCGGGAGCCAGCATCGATCTTGGCCAGCTGGCCGCCGGCCTGCTGGGACTCGGCCTGCTGCTGGCGGCCTTCTGCGCCATCGGCCTGTTCGTCTCCAGTCTCAGCACCCAGCCCGCGGTGGCCGCTATCGCGGGTTTCGGGGTGCTGATGTTCCTGTGGATCATCGACTGGGCCGGCGCCAGCATGGACGCGACCCAGAGCGGGCTGCTGGGCACTCTGTCACTGATGAGCCATTATCAGCGCCTGTTGCAGGGGGTGTTCCGCAGTACGGACGCGGCCTACTACCTGATCGTGATCGCCACCTTCCTGGCGCTGACCGTGTGGCGTCTGGACCTGGAACGACAACAGGGATGAGGCCGGCACTGCGTAACATGCGCCGGCTGCTGGGCAACGTCCTGAGCCTGGGCCTGATATTGACCGCCGCGGTGTTGCTGGGGCTGTTGAGCCACAGATATCCCTACTCCGCCGACTGGACCCACGCTGGCCGCCGCTCGCTATCGCCGGCCAGCATCGAATTGCTCGGCAGACTGGACGCACCCTTGACCATCACCGCCTATGCCCGTGACCACGGCAAGCTGCGCAAGCGTATCAAGCGTCTGATCGAACGCTACCGCCGTTACCGGCCGGACATCCGGCTGGACTTCGTGGATCCCGATGCCGCGCCGAATCAGGTACGGGAGCTGGGCATCACCCTGGACGGTGAGCTGCTGCTGCACTATCAGGGCCGCAGCGAACATCTGCGCGAATACACCGAGCAGGCCTTCACCCGCCTGCTCGGTGTATTGGTCCGGGGCCAGGACAAATGGGTGGCCTTCATCGAGGGCCATGGTGAACGCAGCGCCTTCGGCGAGGCCAACGCCGACCTCGGCCAGTGGGTCAAGCAGATCGGCAGCCGGGGGCTCCGGGCCCAGTCCCTGAATCTGGCCAAGGTCCATACCATCCCCGGTAATACCTCGGTGCTGGTGATCGCCTCACCCCGGGTCGATCTGCTGCCGGCCGAAACGCGGCTGATCCGCGATTACATCGAGGCCGGTGGCAACCTGCTGTGGCTGGGCGAGCCGGGGAGCCTGCACGGGCTGGCGCCATTGACGCAAGCCTTCGGACTGGAATTCCTGCCCGGCACCATCATCGATCCCGGCACCATCAAGCTGGGCATCGATCAGGCCACCATGGCCCTGGTCACGCACTACCCGGACACGGCGCCGCTAAAAGGTTTCAAATATCTCAGCATATTCCCCCAGGCCGCCGGCATCGGCCTGCGACCCCCCGCCGGCTGGCAGTGGGCCCCGCTGCTGCAGACCAGTTCGCGGGCATGGAGCGAGACCGGTCCCCTGAGCGGGCGGGTCGGCTATGATGCCGACAACGATCTGATCGGTCCACTGAATATCGGTGTACGCCTGACCCGGCAACGAGCCGGGGGCGGCCAGCAGCGGATCGTCATCACGGGAGATGGCGATTTTCTCAGTAACGCCTATCTCGGCAACAGCGGCAACCTCGACCTCGGCCTGCGCCTGCTGAACTGGCTGGCCGGAGACGATCAACTGATCGACATCCCGGCGCGCACCGCCCCGGACACCGACCTCCGGCTCGGACGCGTGGCCAAGCTGGCCATCGGCTCGGGCTTCCTGTTGCTGTCGCCCCTGGCGCTGTGGGCCATCGGCCTGCTGATCTGGCTGCGCCGGCGGCGGCTTTGATCCCCCCGGAGCCGAGGGCATGAATGCCCGCCTGCTTGCCCGGCTGGTCCTGCTCGTTCTGGTCGCGGGCCTGAGCCTGGTGCTGTGGCAGGGTCGGGATCCGGAACCCGGGCCTCAATCCTTCTCGCCACAGTCCTCGGCGACCGTGCAGCGGATCCGCATCCAGCCACGCAAGGGGGAAGCCATCACTTTCCAGCGGCGGGACCGGTCCTGGTACATGCAATCGCCCTGGCCGCTGCCCGCCGCCACGCCCCGCCTGGAGGCCATCCTCAAACTGCCGGCCATGCATAGCCTCAGGCGCATCACCGGGCAACAGCTCGATCTCCGCGCACTGGGGCTGTCTCCCCCCCGCGTGAGCCTGTGGCTGGACGATCAAGTCTATGACTTCGGTGACAGCAACCCCCTCAACGGCCAACGCTATGTTCGCCACGATGGGCAGATCCATCTGCTCACCGACACCGTCTATCACCAGCTGGTAACCCCCGCCGCCAGCCTGCTGGACCCGCACCCGCTACCACGGGACAAGCATCTGATCCGGGTGGAACTGCCGGGGCTGATCCTGCGCCGCCACCTCGACGGGCGCTGGCGGGCGGAACCCGACCAGCCGGCGCTGGACCGGCAACGCCTGCCGGATTTCATCCACCACTGGCGGGAACTGCAGGCCCGCGGGCTGACGCGCGCCACGGGCCCGGCCAAGGGCCCCCGCCTGAGCTTTTTCTTCGCCGATCGAAGCCACATCCGCTTCACCCTGGAAACCCGGGACGACGGCCCCTGGCTGATCCGGGAGCGGCCGGCCCTGGCCTACCGCTTGCCGGACAGCCTGCCCGTACAGGGACTGCTGACTCCCTTCGCCATCATCACCCCGCCCTGACATGCCGGAGCTGCCCGAGGTCGAGACCACCCGCCGTGGCATCGCGCCACATCTCCAGGACCAGTCCATCGCCGGAGCGGTGATCCGCGAGCATCGTCTGCGCTGGCCGGTACGCGCCGATCTGCCGCAGTTGTTGCGGTCGCAGACCATCACCGCGGTCGGGCGGCGTGGAAAATACCTGTTGCTGCGGCTGTCGCGGGGCCACCTGATCATCCATCTGGGCATGTCCGGCAGCCTGCGGATCCTTCCGGCCGATACCCCGCCGGAGCGGCATGACCATGTCGATATCGTACTGTGCTCCGGTCACTGCCTGCGCCTGCGCGACCCGCGTCGTTTTGGCGCCGTGTTGTGGACGGCTAGCGATCCCTCGGCACATGAGCTGCTCAGGGACCTGGGGCCGGAACCCTGGGATCCGGACTTCGACGGCGCTTATCTGTATGCCCGCGCACGTGGCCGCCACCAGGCCATCAAGTCCTTCATCATGGATGCCCACAGCGTGGTCGGGGTCGGAAACATCTATGCCAGCGAGGCCCTGTTCGCGGCCGCCATCCACCCACTCCGCGCCGCCGGACGGATCTCCTTGCCTCGCATGCAGGGCCTCAGGAATGCCATACGCGAGGTACTGACACGGGCAATCGAGGCCGGCGGCACGACCCTCAGGGACTTTCAGGACAGCCGGGGAAGACCCGGTTACTTCAGCCAACAGCTGTGCGTCTATGGACGCGCCGGCGCAAGCTGTCCGAGATGCGGCGCCAGGATCCGCCGGCGGATCATAAACCGGCGCGCCAGCTATTACTGCGGCCACTGCCAGCACTGAATCCCCGGGCCGATGCCCGCGGCCCGCAGCGGGGCGAGTCAGGCCATGTTCGTGGCGGTTCCGTCATTCAGGAAACCCTGATTGTTCAGCATTCCCGCGACACGGAAACATGCCGTCAGGCCCAGGTCCCGCAAGAAGCTGATCCCGCTACCATACCAATAACGCGCAATCGTTTGTGGCAGCCAGATAATTCTGGTATGAATTGACCGGGCGACCCTGGAATGACCCCTAGCCCTCGGAGGATAACGATTATGAGCCTGGCAAACATCTGTAATCGCAAGGTGGTCTACATCGATCAGAACGCCGGCATCATCGAGGTCTCACAGATGATGAGGGAAAATCATGTCGGCAGTGTCATCGTCGTCGACGCGGCGGGCAAACCCATCGGCATCATCACCGACCGGGATCTGGTGATCGAGGTTATCGCCAACGAGGTCAGCGCCGAGTCCATCGCCCTCAAGGATATCATGAGCCGGGATCCCGTGACCCTGTCGGAGTCCGAGGATACCGGAGAGGCCCTCAAGCTGATGCGTGAGCGGGGTGTCCGGCGGGCTCCCGTGGTGGACGCCGAGGGTCTGCTGTCCGGCATCGTCAGCATCGATGACATCCTCCAGCATCTGTCCCGGGAGCTGAACGAGCTGGTCTCGCTGATAGACAACGAACAGCAGCATGAAGCCGTGGTCAGGGACCGGCCCTGATGGCCGCCCGCCGTGGATAGGCAGGGCGGCAGGATACTGCTGGCTGAAAACGATCCCGTCACCCGGGACATGATCCGCCTGCATCTGACCGATGCCGGACATGTCTGCGACACCGTTCAGGACGGCCATCAGGCCATGGAAGCCATCCAGCGGCTGGAACCCGATCTGATCCTGATCGAACACCTGATGCCGGGCATGAATGGCGGTGAGGTGCTCGACCTGATCCGGGCCCGGCATCCCGAAAGCCGGCTGCCGGTGCTCATGATGCTGCGACCCGGCGAGGAAGAGCTGGTGGCCGGCATGCTCCAGCGCGGCGCCAGCGACACCCTGCTCAAGCCGTTGCGCATGACCGATCTGCTGGCCCGTGTCGACAAGCACCTGCGGGCTTGTCTGCATTACAGGGATCTCGAAAACCGTCTGCGCCAGGCCCGGGACGATCTGGTCCGCGAACAACAACGTTACGAACGGGAAAAACGCCTGCTGCGCAACAATCGGCGGCGCCTGAACAAGCTCGTCCAGATCAGTCCCTCGATAGTCTATGCCACCCATGCCAGGGGCGGGTTTCGCTGTGTCTTCGTCAGCGATCGACTGTACGACGTCATGGGCTACCACGTGCAGGAAATGCTCGATGACGAGAACTTCTGGTTCGACCATATCCATCCGCAGGACGAATCGCGCATCACCCGCGAATTCCTCGAGGCCGTCCAGAGGGGCCATGGCAAGCTCAAGTACCGCTTTCGGCATCACGATGGTCATTATCTGCTGGTGGAGGATGACTTCGAGGTCCTGCATGATGAACAGGGACAGCCGCATGAGATCATCGGCGTCTGGACCGATGTCGCCGACGTCGGACACCTGCATGATTCCGTCTGGTTTACCCCCGGGCAATGACCGGGGTCACCGCGAGCAAAGCCATGAGACATCCCGCCACCTCGTCACGCCTCTCGACCCTGCTGCTGCTGGGCTTCCTCTGCCTGCGCGTGGCCGCGGAGGATGCCCATCAATACTATGAAAGCGCGCTGCGCTATTTCCATGATCACGATTACGCCTCGGCCGTGATCGAGCTGAAGAACGCCCTCAAGCTGGAGCCCGGAAACCTCCCCGCGCGGATCCTGATCGGCCGCAGCCTGCTGCGCAACGGGGATCCCGTGGCCGCGGAACAGAGTCTGCGCCGGGCCCGCGCGGACGGCGCCGATGCCTCTCTCATCCTGTTGCCGCTGGGACAGTCGTATCTGCTGCAACGAAAATTCAAACAGATCCTCACTGAGATCCGCGTCGGCCGGCAGGATGCGAAGCTGGAGACCGGCATCCGGCTGCTGCGTGGCCGGGCACAACTGGAACTCGGGCGCCTCGCGGACGCCGAGAACAACTTCGCCAAGGCCCGCGCGCTGCAACCCAGGGATGCCGCACCGCTGTTCGGCCTGGCCCTGGTGCGCCTGCGCCAGGCGCGTTATGAGGCGGCCGAGGCCCTCATCGAACAGGCCCGCCGGCTGGAACCGCGCAACCCCGAGGGCTGGTATGCCCTGGGGGCGCTGGCGCAGCAACAGAACCGGCTGCAAGAGGCCATCGACGACTACAGCAAGGCCCTGGCCATGGAACCCCGCCACCGCCAGGCCCGCAAGGCCCGCGCCGCGGCGCTGATGGACCGTGGCGACACGGCGCGGGCCCGCGTGGACGTCGATTTCATCCTCGAACACGACCCCTACGACCCCCAGGCCAACTACCTGAACGCCCTGTTGCTGGTGCGCGAGGGCAAGCTCGACGAAGCGCGGTCCAAACTGAATGAGATCGCGGTCGCGATGACGCGCCTGGACCGGAACTTCCTGCGCGAGCACGGGCCCAGCCTGTTGCTGACCGGCATGATCGCCTTGATGAAGAACAAGCTCGATGATGCGCGCGGTTACTTCGAACGCTATATCCACTTGTTCCCGAAACACCCCGGTTCCCGCAAGCTGCTGGGAGAGGTCTATCTGCGCCAGGGCCTGTCGGACAAGGCCATCGCCATGCTCGAGATCGCCCGCGGCATGCTTCCCGACGATGCCCGCGTCTATACCCTGCTGGGCGAGGCCTACATGCAGAAGAAGCGCTACCCGGACGCCATCCACATGTATGAAAACGCCAGCCGCCTGGCCCCCGAGGATCCACGCCTGCGCACCCGGCTGGCCGTCAGCCGCATTGCGGCAGGCGACCGGGTCCAGGCCATGGCGGACCTGCAGGCCGCATTGCGGGGACCCAGTCCCGATCCGGCAACCGCGCTACTGCTGGCCTCGCTGCAGTTACAATCCCGGGATTTCGACGCCGCGCTGGCCGGCGCCAGGAAGCTGATGGCAAAAGACCCGGACCGGCCCGAGTATATCAATCTCTCGGGCGCGGCCTTGCTGGGCATGGGCCGTCTCGACGAGGCCCGCAAGGCCTTCACCAGGGCCCTGGAGCGGCAACCGGCCTACCAGCCAGCGCGCATCAATCTCGCCCGTGTCGATATCCGCCAGGGCAGGTACCCGCAGGCGCGGGAGCGTCTGCAGGCCGTGCTCAAGGCCGCTCCGGCCAATCCCGACGCCCTGCGCGGCCTGGCCACGGTGGCGGAAAAGCAGGGCCGGCTGGACCAGGCCCTGAGCTGGCTGGACAAGCTCGCCGCGATTGTCCCCGACAATACCGGGGACCTGTTTCACCAGGCGGAACTCAATCTGCGTGCCGGCAAGGCCGAACGCACCCTGGAGATCGCCCGCCATCTGGACAAGCTCAACCCCACCGATCTGCCGGTGCTGGATCTGATGGGCCGCGCCCAGATCGCCCTGGGACAGAAGACCCGGGCCGCCGCGACCTATCGCAGCATGTACGGGTTTGCCCGTGACAAGCCGGAATGGCTGGTGCGCATCGCCCGCCGCCTGATCTCGCTCGGCGAGCTGGAAAGCGCCAGGCACAACCTGGAGGTAGCCTTGAAGCAGGACCCCGGCTATCTCCCCGCCCGCAGTACGCAGATCAACCTGGAGGTCCGCGCGGGCGCGCTGAAGCAGGCCCGCGCCCTGGCCGAGGCCCTGCGCAAGGACTACCCCCGTGACCCCGCGGGCAACGCCCTGCTGGGCGACGTACTCATCCACCAGCGGGATTATGCCGGTGCCGCCGAGGCCTTCCGCAGGGCCCTGAAGACCCGGGCATCGACCGCGCTGGTATTGAGCCTGAGCCAGGCCGAACAACGTGCCGGCAGAAACAGACGGGCGCGCACGGTATTGCGCGACTGGCTCGAATCACACCCGCGGGACAGCCTCGTCAGGCGGCGCCTGGCGGGACTGTTGCGCGACCATGGAGACCCGCACCTGGCGCTGAAGGAATACCTCCTGCTGCTGCGGCAGGCGCCGCAAGACCCCTTGCTGCTGAACAACATCGCCAGTATCTATATCGCCCTGGATGACCCCAGGGCCCTGGAGACGGCCCGCAAGGCCTATGCCCTAAGCCCGTCCCACCCGGCTATCGCCGACACTCTGGGCTGGTCCCTGGTGCGCCAGGGCCAGGCCGACGCCGGGCTCAAATACCTGCGCGAGGCCCAGTCACGCATCGCCGGACAACCCGCCATCAACTACCACCTGGCCGTCGCGCTGTCACAACTGGGTCGTGATGACGAGGCCTTGCAGGCCCTGCGCAAGGCCCTGAAACCCGACAGGCCCTTTGCCGGACGCAGTGCCGCGCAAAAACTGATGCGGCGACTCCAGGGTCCCTGAGTCCTTGCCGTTCAGGGTGGTCCGCAAGGATCCGGCTCCCCGCGAAACAGACGATACGGCCTTGCCGGGTCTTCGCATACTTCGGATCGCGGGCCGGGCCCACCCATGATCAAACCAGGATCATCGCGGCGCGAACACCAGCGACCGGCCCTCGCCGCGCGGATCACTGGCGGCCTGAACCTCTCCGGTACCGGTATGCCACAGGATCGCCTGCATGTTGCCATAGCGGCGGCCCTTGTCCTTCAGGGTATAGCCCATGGCCTCCAGTGCGCGGATCTCGTCCACGCTCAGGCCCCCGCTTTCATACTGCACCTGATCCGGCAAGTATTGATGATGGAAGCGTGGTAGCGAGACCCAGGAGGCAGGCCCGTGGCCGGCGGCGAAATCCAGCACCCCCAGCAGAACCATGCTGATGATACGGCTCCCCCCGGGTGTACCGATGATCCCGATCCGGCCGGGCGCTTCCAGGAAGGTCGGGGTCATGCTCGACAGTGGGCGCTTGCCCCCCTGGATCCTGTTGGCGGCATCGCCGACCAGTCCATAGGCATTCGGCGTCAGCGGGCGAGCCGAGAAATCATCCATCTCGTCGTTCAGCAGCACACCGGTACCGGGGACGACGAACCCGGAGCCGAAAGGGTAATTGATGCTCAGCGTGGCGGCGACCCGGTTGCCCTCGCGATCGAGGATCGAGAAGTGCGTGGTATCGCTTCCCTGTCCGGTGCTGATGCCGATTGCGGGGAGTTCGCTGCTGGGCGTGGCCCGGCCGGGCCGGATCCCGGCGCGCAGGCGGTCCGCATAGGCGGGGTTCAGCAAGCGCCGCAGCGGCATGGCAACGAAATCCGGGTCCCCCAGGTAGGCGGCCCTGTCGCGGTAGGCGCGGCGCAGGGCCTCGATGATGCGCTGCTTGCGCTGGATGGGCGCCAGCCGCGCCAGGTCGAAACCGGAGAGTATGTTCAGGGTCTCGCCCAGGACCACGCCCCCGGAGGACGGTGGGGCCGCCGAGACGATGCGGATGTCGTGATAATGCGTCACCACCGGCCGCCGCTCGATGACGCGATACTCCGCCAGGTCCCGCGAAGTCCAGATCCCGCCGGCCGCGCGCACACCCTGCACCAGGCGTCGCGCCAGCGCCCCCCGGTAGAATCCCCGCGCGCCCAGCGCGGCTATCGTGCTCAGGGTTACCGCCAGTTGCGGCTGGCGGATGCCATGCCCCAGCTCTGGCACCCGCCCCTGGTCGAGGAAATGGGCGGAACCGGGATGGCGTCGCAACAGCTCAAGCCGGAAGCTGGCCATGCGCCGGTACCGCGGGCTGACCGGGAAGCCCTGATGGGCAAGGCGTATGGCCGGGGCCAGGGATTCATACAACGGCAGGCGACCATAGCGCCGGGCCAGCCAGTCCAGCGCCGCCGGCACCCCCGGGATGGCGGCCGCCAGCACACCGTCCATGGACAGGCCGGGCACCACCCGGCCCCCGGTGTCCAGATACATCCCGGCGCTGGCGGCCAGCGGGGCCCTTTCGCGCGCATCCAGCATCACCTCGTGGCCGTCGCTGGCGCGATGCAGTAGATAGAAGCCGCCGCCACCCAGCCCCGAGGAATAGGGTTCGACCACCGCCAGCGCGGCACTCACCGCGATCGCCGCGTCGAAGGCATTGCCGCCGGCCTCCAGGATCTCGCGCCCGGCCGCCGTGGCCAGTGGCTGGGCGCTGGCCACGGCGGCCCGCGCCGGGACCGCTGCGGCGTGCACGGGCGGCGCCGCGAAACCGCCGAGCAGCAGCCACAAACAGGCCAGGGTGAAGATTGACGAGCCATTACGCATCACGGGACTGTCCCTCCGAAAGGGTTACACGGCTGGAGTCGATGGCCACCCGGCAACATCGCGATCCGCTCAGGCCAGCGTCAGCAGGGACTTGGCCAGCAGGCCGGGGTCATAATAGGGCGCGCTGCGCTCGCTGACCAGCACCCTGGCGATCAAGTCGATCCCCCGCGAGCGCAACAGGGCCGCCACCCCGGGGTCCCGCCAGGTCCTGTCACCCTGGTCCACCAGCAAGGTATCCAGCAGGCGCGAGGGGGCGATATCCGCACCGGCATCGGCCTGCAACCGCGCCAGCAGGATCTCCACCTGACGCGCCGGACACATGCCGATCTGCTCGGGATCCCGGCCGCGATTGGGGATATAGACCTTGACGCAGTCCCTGGCGGCGATGGCGCGGCCCACGCCCCGGGGCAACAGGTTGGCCAGCAGGCTGGAATAGAAACTGCCGGGGGGGTAGCAGATCAGATCGGCCTGGGCTATCAGCGCCTCGCTGCCCGGGTCCAGGCGCGCCGTCGCCGGTTCGACCGCATCCAGGGAGCGGCTCAGGAACAGCCTCTTGATCGGCGAGGCCAGGGGCGCTTCCTGCTTGCCGGTGATCAGGTGCTGGCCCAGCACCACCTCGCCACTGTCCAGTTCCACGCCCAGATGCAGATCGGCGTCGCAGATGGTCCTGGCCCGGCCACGCACCCCGGCGAGCTTGGAAAACAAGGCCACGATCGGGTCCAGCTTGCGGCCATGGCGCAGATAGCCGCCACACAGGATCAGGTTGCCGATACTCGCGCCACGCAGGTCGAATCCCTCCGGCATGGCGTCGGCGAAATAGACCATGTGCTCCCGCAGGGTCTGGCGGATGGCCCCGGGGATCGGGGACAGCAGCGGATGATCCCCTCGCGCCAGGGCCAGCAGTTCCGCCATCAGTTCGGCGGCCTGGGCCTGTTGCGGCAGGCGCCGGTCCAGGAGCCGGTAGACCGCCGCGTGACCGACCGCCGTGGCATCCGCCAGCGCCAGCAGCCGGCTGCGCAGGTCTCCCACCGAGGGCATGCCGAAGGCCCGCCGCAGGGCGGCCGAACTGCCGCCGGAATCGAAAGGCGTGAGCAGATGAATGGAATTATGGGTGTAGCGCGTCAGGGCATGGCTCAGACCCTTGAGGGCGCTGCCCCCGCTGAACAGCAGGGGCGCGGGGGCCTTGCCCGGATCGGTGGCATGGCGGGACAGCCGTCCCGTATCTGGCTCAGACTGCATGGAGATCAATGATACCGCACTCCGCTGTGCTGGCGTGGATCGCCCTCAGTGGGTAGTGTAATACCGAAGCCGGGTCCCGGAACACTCCGGCAACCACGGGAGGCATGCCCATGCAACGCGAACTGCTTCTGCTGCGCCACGGCAAATCGGACTGGCGCCGGCCGCTGGAGGATTTCAGGCGTCCGCTGAAACCTCGTGGCGAGCGCAATGCCACGCAGGTGGGACTGTGGCTGGCCGCGCACGATCTGGCGCCCGGGCTGATCATCAGCTCACCGGCGACCCGGGCCCTGGACACCGCCCGGCGGGTGCGCGTGGCCGGCGGCACGCCGGAGCCGCCGCTGCGCACGGATGCGCGCATCTATGCGGCCGCGTGCGGAGACCTGCTGGCGGTGCTCGCCGATCTCCCCGACAGCCCGGCGCGGGTGCTGCTGGTCGGCCACAACCCGGGCCTGGAGGCGCTGCTCGCCTATCTCGCCGGTCCCGGACTGGCCGCCCCGGCCGATGGCAAGCTGCTGCCGACCGCGACCCTGGCGCGACTGGGGATGCCGGCCTGCTGGCGCGGACTCGCCCCGGCTTCGGCCCGGCTGCTGGACCTGGTCCGCCCGCCGCGGGCCGGGCGCTAGCCGGGATCCGCGGATCCCCTTGCACGCCCTGGGGGCCGCGATGATTACCGCTTGCGGAACTGGAATCCCTGCTCGCGGATCACCCGGGTGCAGGCCTCAACAACCTGTGCGTCGAACTGTGTCCCGCTACCGGCGACGATGATCTCCAGGGCCTTGTCCATGCCCAGCGCCGGGCGGTAGGGCCGGTGCGCGCTGACCGCCTCGACCACGTCGGCCACCATCAGGATGCGGGCCTTGGGTATGATCGCCGCGTCCTTGAGTCCACGCGGATAGCCACTGCCGTCCAGGCGCTCGTGGTGCTGGTAGATCACCTCCGCCAGGGGCCAGGGAAAGACGATGCCCTTCATGATCTCATAACCGACCTCGGCATGGGTCTTGATGATCTCGAACTCGGCCGGACTCAGGCGGCCGGGGCGGTTGATGATCTCCGCCGGCACGTAGATCTTGCCGATATCGTGGATCCGGGCCGCCAGTTCCAGGCCCTGGATGCAATCCGCGTCCATGCCCATGTCCGTGGCGATCGCCCGCGCCAGCTGCGCCACCCGCAGCTGATGTCCCGCGGTATAGGGATCCCGCCGGGCCATGGCCTCGGCCATGGCATCGATCATCGCGAACAGGTTGGCGCGGGTGCGCTTGGCCGTCTCCCGCTGCTCGCGGGCCAGGCGGTCCCGATGGGCGCGGATGCGCCGCGCCTGTATGCCGTAGGCCAGGTCGTTCGCCAGCTCCTCCAGGAGGGCGTTCTCTCGGGCATCGAAGACCTCGGGCTGGCGGGAGTAGAGGGCCAGCACGCCGAAGCTCCGGCCCTCGTTATCACGCAGCGGGAGCACCATGTGGGCCACGAAGCCCTGGCTTACGGCCGCCTCGCGCCAGATGTCGAAATCGATATCGCTGCGGGGCACATCCAGGTGATAGACCTGCGGGCGGCCCGTCTTGACGGCCACGCCACTGGGCCCCCGGCCATAGGCGTCATCGCCCCAGCCGACGCGGAACCCCCGCAGATAATCCCGCCCCTCGCCGCTGCTGGCCATCACCCGGATGCTCTTGTCCGCATCGTCCTGGCGGTAACCCACCCAGGCCAGCTGGTAGCCGGCCTCGCCGGCCAGCAGATCACAGGTCCGCTGCAGCAGTTCCTGCTCGTCGCCGCTGTGGATCAGGATGGAGTTGCCCCGGCTGAGGGTGTGCAGGGCGCGTTCGTGACGGCGACGCTCGCTGATATCCAGCAGGATCCCCTGATAATGGCTGATCCGGCCATCGGCATCGCGCTCCACGAAGCTGCGGTCATCGACCCAGTGAAACGCGCCATCACCGGCGCGCAGACGATAGCTCTGGGAAAAGCTGTCCCGCCCCGCCGCTTCATGGGCCTTCACCTCGGCCATGACCCGCGCCCGGTCCTCCGGGTGGATCAATTCGGCGTAGCTGAGACGGCCGCTCAGCAACGCCTCCGGCGCATAGCCGAATTCGCGGATATTCTCCGATACATACACCACCGGCCAGTCCGCTGCCGCCCGCCAGCGGAACACCATCACCGGGCTGTTTTCGACGATGGCCTGCGCCTGCCGCAACCGCGACTGGTCGCGGCGGTGGTCGATCAGCTCCCACAGCTGGCGCGCATAGACCAGCAACTGCTGGGCATCCTCGTCCACATAGTCACGCGCGCTGTTGCCGACGCCCAGTACGGCCCGGATCCGGCCGGCCTGATCGAACACCGGCACACTCATATGCCGGCGCACCCGGAAATGGCCCTTGGGCAGGCCCCGGCGTTCCACCAGGTGTTCATAGTCGTTATGGATCACCGGCCGCCGCTGGCGTACGCAATCGGCCCACACGCCCGCCTTCGAGAGTGGATAATGGCTGTCCACCTCGACCTCGCACTCGGCCAGGGTGGCCCGGTTCCAGGCATAGAGTTCGATGGTCTCCTCATCGGCATGGAAGAAATGCAGGTAGCCGATATGGCTGTCGGTGGCCGCGACACAGGCCTCCAGGGCGTTATCGACGAGGGATTTTTCCGTTGGCATGGGCTCCCGGTAGAGCGCCAGCTGCGCCTGCAGCCAGCCCAGGGCGCTGGCACGCCGCTGCTCCGCGGCAACCCTGTCGCTGATATCCGTCAGTACATGGACCGCGAAGACCAGATCGCCGTCGCCATCACGGACGATATCGGCCTCGCTGCGGTAGTGGCGCCCGTCATGGATGAATTCCTCGGTCCGGGTCCGCGCCGACCCGGGATCGCTTTCCTGCCGGCATCCGGGCAGGGGTCCGTCGCCGGAAGGGAAGACCTGCCAATAAGGCCGGCCGATGATCTCGCCGAAATCCCGGCCAGCCAGCTCGGCATAGGCGCGATTGACGCGCAGGATGCGAAATTCGGCATCGTGGGCGAACACCGGCGCCTGGATGGCATCGAAGATGGCCTCCAGTTGCTGGTGTATCGCCTCAATGGGGGAGGCGGGATGTGCTGAACGGTCTGTCACCGTGGACTCGCAGTATGACCCGATCGGCATCAGGGGCCGACATGGACGCTATCGGCCTGCGACCGGTGAACTTGAGGACGAACGACGAAGGAACGGGTCTTATCCAGCGGGGAAGACGGGCCTAGACTCCATACGGTCTATGTGGCGGCGATCAGGCGCCGGTATTTTTTCTCCAGTTGCGCCGTATCCTCCCGATGATCGGGATGGATGACGATACAGGACACCGGGCAGAAGACCCGGCACTGGGGCTCGTCGAAGTGACCGACGCATTCGGTGCAATGGTCCGGGTCTATGTGGTAGAACTCCTCGCCCTCGGAGATGGCCCCGTTGGGACACTCCGGCTCGCAGACATCGCAGTTGATGCATTCATCGGTGATCATCAGGGCCATGGGCGGGGCCTCAGCCGGACAGGCGTTCCAGCAGCGCTGCATGCACGGCCGGGTGGACGAATTCATGCACATCCCCGCCCAGCGAGGCGACCTCGCGCACCAGCGACGACGACAGGAAGGCGTATCGCTCGGCCGGGGTCATGAAGACCGTATCCACCTCCGGCACCAGGCGGCGGTTCATCCCCGCCAGCTGCAGCTCGTATTCATAATCGGAGACCGCGCGCAGGCCGCGCAGGATCGCCGTGACCCCCTGCCGGCGGGCAAATTCCACCAGCAGGCCATCGAAGCGGCAGACCTCGACCCGCGGCACAGCGGACAGGACCTCCCGCGCCAGCGCCAGGCGTTCCCCGACAGGGAACAAGGGCTGCTTGGGCGTACTGCCGGCAACGGCCACGACCACGCGATCGAACATGCGCGCGGCACGCTCGACCAGGTCGCTATGCCCCAGGGTCATCGGGTCAAAGGTCCCCGGGTAGATCACCGTGGTTTTCACTGTCGTTCCTCCGTCCCCTGTTCCCTTACCACCTCGAGCAGCGCATAGCGGACCTTGCCAGCCCGCTTTTCCCGCAGCACCCGCCAGCCGCAGCCCGGCCCGTCCAGCGCATCCGCCGCGGCCAGCTCCACATAGACCCGGGCCTGTCCGGCCAGGCGCCCGCCACGCAACAGCGCCAGGACCTCTGGCGTCAGGCCGGCGGCGAAGGGCGGGTCCACGAAGACGATATCGAACCGTTCCTCCGTCCGTCGCAGCCATTGTAACGCATCGGCCTGGATGGGCTCGACCCGCGCCGCCCGCAAGGTCTCGCAATGACGCCGCAGCTGGGCCATGGCCCGCGGATCCTGCTCCAGCATCACCACCCGCGCCGCGCCGCGCGAGGCGGCCTCCAGACCCAGCGCACCACTGCCGCTGAACAGGTCCAGGCATCGGGCGCCTGGCAGGTGCGGCGCCAGCCAGTTGAACAGGGTCTCGCGGATCCTGTCCCCCGTGGGCCTGAGACCGGGGACCGTGGCCACGGCCAGGCGCCGGCCGCGCCAGGCGCCGGCGATGATCCGCACCCGGCCCGGTCGCCCCGCGGCCATCAGCCACCACCGCCACGGCCGGGCGCGCGACAAGACTTCGAGATCGTGTACATGGATGTTAGGATACCCCCGATTTTCCAGAATCATCTACTCGCGGGGATCCTATCAGTTCCATGTTCAGTTTCATCAAGCGGAACAAGACCACGCCCACCGATCCCGATCACAAGAAAGGCCTGCTGCAGGGACTCAAGTCCGGTCTCAACCGTACCCGTGAACGCCTGTTCGGGGGGCTGGGTCAGATCTTCAGTGGCAAATCGACGCTGGACGAGGAGACCCTGGAGGAGATCGAGACCCTGCTGCTGGGCGCCGACGTCGGCATCGAGGCCACCAGCGAGATCATCGAGGGACTGCGCCAGCGGCACCGACAGACGCCGATCACCGATACCGGCACCCTGATGACCGCCCTCAGCGAGGAGATGCTGGCCATCCTGGAGCCGGTCGCCATACCGCTTGAGATCCCGGCCCCGCGCGAGACCCCCTTCGTGATCCTGATGGTGGGCGTCAACGGCGCCGGCAAGACCACCACCATCGCCAAGCTGGCGCAGCGCTTCCTGGACCAGGGCCTGAGCGTGATGCTGGCCGCCGGTGACACCTTTCGCGCCGCGGCCATCGAACAGTTGCAAAGCTGGGGCGAACATCATGGGGTGCCGGTGATCGCCCAGCAGCATGGGGCCGATCCCGCCTCGGTGGTATTCGACGCCCTGCAATCGGCCCAGGCCCGCGGAATGGACGTGCTGATCGCCGATACCGCCGGTCGCCTGCACACCCAGGCCAACCTGATGCAGGAGCTGCAGAAGATCAGCCGGGTGATGGGCAAGCTGGACCCCGCGGCCCCGCACGAAACCCTGCTGGTGCTGGACGCCGGAACCGGCCAGAACGCCCTGGCCCAGGCCGAGCAGTTCCACCAGGCCGTGGGACTCACCGGCGTCATCCTGACCAAGCTGGATGGCACCGCCCGCGGTGGCATCGTCTTCAGCCTTGCCCGCCGTCTGGGTCTGCCGTTGCGTTTCATCGGTATCGGCGAGAAACCGGCCGACCTGCGCGACTTCAATGCGCCTGAATTCATCGCCGCCTTGCTGGGCCGGGAAGCATGATGCCGATGATCCAGTTCAGCGGGGTGAGCATGAGCTACCCCGGTGGACGGGAGGCCCTGAGCCAGCTGGATCTGAATATCGGCCGCGGCGAGATGGCCTTTCTGACCGGCCACTCGGGGGCCGGCAAGAGCACCCTGCTGCGCCTTGTCGCGCTACTGGAGCGCCACAGCCGTGGACAGCTGATCATAGACGGCCAGAACCTGGAACGCATCGCCACCGGGGAACGGCCCTATTACCGGCGCAAGATCGGCTATATATTCCAGGACCACCGACTGCTCATGGACCGGACCGTATTCGACAACGTCGCCCTGCCCCTGGTGATCGCCGGCCTCCCCCGCGCCGAGATCCTGCGCCGGGTACGCGCCGCGCTGGACAAGGTCGGCCTGCTGAACAAGGAGCGCCGTTATCCTCCGGCGCTGTCCAGCGGTGAACAACAGCGGGTCGGCATCGCCCGGGCGGTGGTCAACCGCCCGCCGCTCCTGCTCGCCGACGAGCCCACCGGCAATCTCGACCCGGATCTGTCACGCGAGATCATGGGTCTGTTCACGCAGTTCAACCAGGTCGGCGTCACCGTGATCATCGCCAGCCATGACCTGACCCTGATCCGCGATCTGGGCCAGCGCATCATCCACCTGCACGAGGGCCGTATCGTCAGCGATCAGGGTGGCAGGGCATGACAGCCAGGGGCCAGGGATCCAGCCTTGGGGATCGCAGGACGCCTGCGCGGCAACGCCTGCGCGGGTGGATACTGGCGCATCTGCAGGCCTTTTTCTTCAGCCTCGGACACTTTTCCCGATCCCCGGGCAACAGCCTGATGACCGCCTCGGTGATCGGGATCTCCATCGCCCTGCCCGCCGGTCTGTATACGGTGGTCGACAATGTCCATCAGCTGACCGGGGCCTGGGGTCTGTCGAAGCAGGTTTCGGTGTACCTGCGTGCCGGGCTCCCGGCCGCGACCGCGACGCGGCTGGCGAAGGATTTGCGAACCTGGCCCGGGATACTTGACGTCGATCTGATCACCCCCCGGCAAGCCCTGGCCGAGTACCGCCGGGCCACCGGCGACGGACATATCCTGGACCTGCTGGATGAAAACCCCATGCCCGCGGTTTTACTGCTCACCCCGGTTCCCAGCGGCCGGGACGGGGCCGATATCACTCGCCTGCATCAGCGTCTTGCGGCTCTGCCAGACGTCGACATCGTCCAGTCGGACGTCCAGTGGGTACGGCGCCTGAACGCCATACTCGCCATCGTCCAGCGCGCCATCCTCATCATCGCCGCGGTCCTGGCCCTGGCGGTGGTGCTGATCGTCGGCAACACCATCCGTCTCGCCATCAGCCAGCGCCGTGACGAGATCGAGATCGGCAGGCTGTTCGGCGCCACCAACGCCTTCATCCGCCGGCCCTTCCTCTACAGCGGCCTGTTCTATGGACTCGCCGGCGCTCTCATCGCCTGGATGCTGATCACCCTGGGCCTGGTCCTGCTGCGGGCCCCGGTCGCCGAACTGATCCGCCTCTACCAGGGCCATTTCGAGCTCCAGGGCCTGGGGATCGGGGCCATCCTGGTACTCATGCTGACTGGCGCGATCCTCGGCCTGGGCGGCTCCTGGATCGCCGTACACCGCTATCTGCGCCAGCTGGATCACCATTGAACCCTGCCGGCCGGACCCCAGGCGCCTGTTCCGCCATGCGATTGCGCGGGTTTATGGGGATCTTCCCGGCCCTGCCGATCATCGACATCCATCAAGGAACTTTCACCCCCCGTTAGCACTCTCACTGCTTGAGTGCTAATATTGTCATAGTTTCTGAAACGAGGGGGAAATCATCATGGATAATCTTCTGACCATACCGCTGAACGCCAATGCCGGTTCCCTGCAGGCCTATATCCAGGCCACGCACCAGTATCCGATGCTCAGTGAGGCCCGCGAGCGGGAACTGGCCGAACGCTTCCACCGCGACAATGACCTCGAGGCCGCGCGCGAACTGGTCATGTCGCATCTGCGCTTCGTGGTGCGCATCGCCCGCGGCTATGCCGGTTACGGGCTGGCGCAGGCGGATCTGATCCAGGAGGGCAATATCGGCCTGATGAAGGCCGTGAAGCGCTTCGACCCCAGCATCGGCGTGCGCCTGGTCTCCTTCGCGGTACACTGGATCCGGGCCGAGATCCACGAGTTCGTGTTGCGCAACTGGCGCATCGTCAAGGTTGCGACCACCAAGCCGCAACGCAAACTGTTCTTCAACCTGCGCGGCGCCAAGAAGCGTCTGGGCTGGCTGAATCGGGCCGAGGTAGACGATGTCGCCCGCGATCTGGGAGTCAAACCCGAAGAGGTGCTGGAGATGGAGCAGCGCCTCAGCGCCCATGACAGTGCCTTCGACCTGGGCCGGGACGACAACGAGGACGCCCCGGTCGCTCCGGCGACCTATCTGCAGGACAACCGCTTCGAGCCCTCGGCCTTGGTCGAGGCCGCGCAGGACTCCGAACGCATGCATGAGCGTCTGGGCCATGCCCTGGCGACGCTGGATGAGCGTAGCCGGGAGATCCTGCAACGCCGCTGGCTCACGGATGACAAGAGTACGCTACAGGAGCTGGCCGATCGCTTCGGGGTCTCCGCCGAGCGTATCCGGCAGCTGGAGAAGAATGCCATCGGCAAATTGCGTCAGGCCATGAGCTGAGCTCTCAGCCGGTGGACCGCAGTCGGGCATGGACCGAGGCCAGGTAGATGCACAGGAAGAGGGCGAAATAGTATTCCTGCACCTCGCTGTAGGGCAGATTGTATTTCAGATGATGCGCCATCAGGCCCCAGTCCTTGAGCCGCTCCGGCAGTTTGACCCCGATCGCCAGCAAGGCCGTGGGAAAACACACCCATGTCGGCCAGAACCAGTCGCGCCAGTCACCGTTGGCCGTCGGTGAGCTGCGCCACAGCCCCCGCTTCAGGGGCATGAACACGCCCCCGATCAGGACCCAGAGCTCCAGCAGCAACCGGGGTTTCTGATCGAACCAGCTGCTGATGTTGTGCAGGTTGGTCTCATGCTGGTCGTTGATCCTCGCCAGCTCCTGGGGCGTGGCCCAGTGATACAGCTGCTGACCCCAGCTGACCTCCTCGCCGGTCAGGTAGAGGGCGCCGAAACTGACCATCGCCACCCACACCAGGGCCTTGCGATCGGGCAACAGGCGCCACTTCGTCAGCGCCATGACCCCAAAGCCAAGTCCGATGAACGAGGCCAGGGGCGTGGCCAGCTCGATCACCCCCATCTCGCCCCGGAACAGGGACTCATAGAGGCGATCGTCGAGGATGCGAAAGCCATACACCAGGACGATCATCACCGGCGGCAACCACAGCCACAGCCAGGCCGGAAGTTCACGACAGACGCGTTCTTTACTCATTCAGGCATGCTCCAGAGAAGGGCCCGGCAACCCAGGGTTCAGACGACGGGACTGCGCCGTGGCGGATAGAGGACATGCAACAGGGTGACCATCGCCAACAGCAGCAAGGCCGCACCGCCGTTATGGGCCACCGCCAGCGGCAACGGCAACATCAGCTCGATATTGGCGATCCCCAGGCTCAGTTGCAGCAACAGGGCCAGCAGCAGGAACAAGCCGGCGGCGCGCAGCCGGCGGTGTGACTGCCGCAACGCGCCGATGGCCAGCCCGCCCGCCAGCAGCAGGGTCAGCAAGGCGCCGATACGATGCGCCAGGTGCACGGCCGTACGGCCGGCGCCATCGAGGATGCCGTATTCATAATTGACCCCGGTCTCGCGCCAGATACGAAAGGCCTCGCCGAAATCGGCATGGGGCCACCACTGTCCCTGGCAGGTGGGGAAATCGGGGCAGATCAGGGCCGCGTAATTGCTGCTGGTCCACCCTCCCAGGCTGATCTGGATATACAGTACCAGCAAGCTCAGCAAGGCCCAGGGCCTCAGCACCGCGGCGGAATGATCCTGTGCCCCGAACAAGGGCCCCGGGATCAGGCTGGAATTCCTCAGCGCCACCCACCAGGCCAGCGCCAGGGTCGTCATCCCCCCCAGCAGGTGTGCGGTGACGATGGCCGGCTTCAGCAGCAGGGTCACGGTCCACATCCCCAGCAAACCCTGGAATATCACCAGCCCCACCATGAACAGCGGGACGCCGACCCCCTGCCGGGGATCCCGGCGCCGGCGGTACAGGACCGCGGCCGCCAGGGCCAGTATCAACAGTCCCAGGGTGCTGGCCGCATAGCGGTGGATCATTTCCTTCCAGGCCTTGCCGCTCTCCAGCGGTCGCTGGGTCAGGAGCTGACCGTCTACTGCGGCGGACTCGGGTACCACCAGCTTGCCATAACAACCCGGCCAGTCGGGACAGCCCAGACCCGCGTCCGACAGCCTCACATAGGCTCCCAGGACGATGACACAGAATGCGAACACGGTGATCAACAGGGCCAGACGGCCAATAAGACGGTGACCTGACATGTTATTTTCTTCCCCCCTCGCGGAATGGTAGCGGCAGTGTACTCGCGGGGAGACGGACATTGCCATCCACGCGCTTGACCTGGTCCCTCACTGCGTTTAGCTTTGCGCCCTTGTCCCTGAAGGCTTGGCTGAATCAATGAAAGCGAATTATATCTTCCCCTCACCCAATAGTCAGGCCGCGCGCCTCACCCTGGGATGGCTGTTGCTGGGCCTGGGAGCACTGATCGCGGCGGGTATCTATTCCATCCTCCTGGTCAGCTCCCGCACCCCGGGCATCGAGGCCCTGATACCCTGGATCGATTTCTTTCACACGGCCTTGATCGTGCATGTCGATCTGTCGGTGCTGATCTGGTTCCTCGGCTATGCCGCCCTGATCTGGAGTTATACCAATCCGCCCGGATCCATGCGTCTGGACTGGCTGGCACTGCTGCTGTGCAGCATTGGCGCGGGCGTGATCGCCCTGTCCCCATTTCTCGCCAGCGGTCCCCCGCTGATCAACAATTATGTCCCGATACTGCAGCAGCCGGTGTTCTTTTCAGGCCTGGCGCTGTTCGGTATCGGCTTCCTGCTCCGCACCCTCACGCGCCTGTGGTCCGGTCCACGTCAGCACAGCGAATTCGACAGCCCCTTGTTCCATGGCGCCTACACGGCCGCCTTGACCGCCCTGCTGGCGTTGCTGTATCTGCCCCTGAGCTGGTGGCTGATGAACCCGGTCGGCGACAGTGTCGGTTTCCACGAGGTACTGTTCTGGGCCGCGGGCCACGAGATCCAGTACACCCATACGCTGTTGCTGATGCTGAGCTGGCTGTGGCTGACCCAGGCCACCGGCACTCCCGTCCTTGGCCGCCCGCACTGGATTGCCGCGGGCTTCTGGCTGTTGGCCCTGCCGGCGCTGATCTCCCCCCTGTTCTTTCTGCAGGCCAATCCCAGCAGTGGGCAATTCCGCCTGGACTTCACCCATATGATGGTCTACGGCGGCCTGACCAGTGTGCCGCTGGGCCTGGTCGTGGTCGTCTCGCTGGCGCGCCAGCGCGTCAGCCTGGCGGCGGAACGACCCGCCCGCGCGGCCCTGCTGTGTTCCATCTTCCTGTTTGCCGCGGGCGGGATCCTGGGTTTCATGATCCAGGGTGTCAACGTGGTGATCCCGGCCCACTATCACGGTTCCATCGTCGGCGTGACCCTGGGCTTCATGGGCCTGAGCTATCACCTGCTACCCAGGCTGGGCTACCCGCTGGTGACCCCCCGCCTGGCCCGCTGGCAGGCCTATATCTATGCCGGAGGGCAACTGCTGCATATCACCGGGCTGGCCTGGTCGGGTGGCTACGGGGTACAACGCAAGACCGCTGGCGCCGCCCAGGGCCTGGATCGCCTGCCGGAGATCCTGGGTATGGGCATGATGGGTCTGGGCGGACTGATAGCGATCATCGGCGGTCTGCTGTTCCTGGTGGTCTGCCTGCGGGCGCTGTGGTCGGGCCGGGGCCGTAATGGCCGGACCCTACAGGAACCAGGTCCGGATCACGATACGGGCATAGTGATCCAGCAGTAGAAAACCAAACAGGCAGCTCAGATAGAAGATGGAATAGGCAAAGGTCTTCATCGCCAGATCATCGCAATCCTGACGATACAGCGATATCGCATAGTAAAGAAAGCCGATCCCCAGTGACAAGGCGCCACTGAGATAGATGAGGCCACTCATCTTGACCGCGAACGGCAGCATGGTCACCGCCAGCAGCAGCAAGGTATAGAGCAGGATCTGCAGCTTGGTGTAGGGCACGCCATGGGTCACCGGCAGCATCGGGATCCCGGCCCTGGCATATTCCTTGCGGCGCCGGATCGCCAGGGCCCAGAAATGCGGCGGGGTCCAGATGAAGATGATCAGAAACAGCAACAGGGCCTGGTGATTCACGTCCCCGGTCACCGCCGCCCAGCCCAGCAACGGCGGCGCGGCGCCGGCGGCGCCACCCAGAACGATATTCTGCGGGGTGCGACGTTTCAGGAACATGGTGTAGATCACCGCATAACCGATCAGGGCGATGAAGGTCAGCACCGCGGTCAGCTGGTTGACCAGCAAGGCCAGGATGGCCATCGAGATCACCGCCAGGCCCAGTGCGAACACCAGCGCCTGGGTCTGACTCAGGCGCGATCGCGGCAGGGGCCTGCCTATGGTTCGCGCCATGAGCGCATCGATGTGCTGATCGACGACATGATTGATGGCCGCGCCCGAGGCCGCCGCCATGCCGATGCCCAGGGTGGCGAAGATGAAGATATCCAGGGGTACCGCGCCCGGGGTGGACAACAGCATACCGACCACGGCGGTGAATATGATCAGCGCAACCACCTTGGGCTTGCACAACTGCAGGTAATCGCGCCATGCCAGGGGCATGGTACCGCTGATACTCACTCCCATCTCACCATCCTCTCGTATGTCTCCGGGGCGACTCAAGGTCCCAGGAGTCTGTATTATTTTTATCCGATCTGCGAGGCCTTCAACAACTGTTGCAAGTCCTTCAGCATGCCCTTGGGATCGGCGTCCGGAGTATAGCGCATCATCAGATTCCCGTTCGGATCGATGATATAGATCTGGTCCCGTGGCTGCCTGTCGTCGATACGGAAGGGCGACAGGACGGAAGCCCCCGCGGAGGCCCCCCGAATCAGCACCCGGGTACCCCGATACTCCGGCAAGACCTGTTCGTACTGTGCCCGGTCCCAGTCACCGGGAACCACATAGTAACGCACCACACGTTGCCGATCGACACCCAGCGCCCTGCGCACCTGGCGCATCTTGTAGAGATTGTGGCTGCAGACCTTGTCGCAGGTGCCGGCGCCGAAGCTCAGCAAGGACCAGTGTCCAAGCAGATCCACAGCCGCGCCGCTGTCTGTCCGCAGACTGTCCAGCAAGGCGGCCACGGGTCGTACCGGCGTTACCAGGTCACCATGATTCAGGGTCCGGCCCGGCAGCCACTCCGGATGGTAAAAAAATGTAAACGAGGCCAGATAGGGCAGGCCGAACAGCACGGCCAGGGCGATCAGCGTGCGCCGGTTGCCCCGTCCGGCCGCCGTGGCGTCATTCCTGGGTGTCACCATCGTCGTTTCCCTCAGCGCGTTTCAGACCGGTATAGACAAACACCACCAGGACGATGACGGCGAATGCGAACCATTGTATCGCGTAACCATAATGCATGCCGGTTTTGGTCCTGAAGGGCGCCCAGTCCCGCGCGTAACCACCCGCCTCATCCGGGTCTTCATTGAGCGTCAGCGGCAACAGCGCCACCCCCCGCTGACGCGCGTATTCGGCGTAATCCAGTGCCAGCCACAAGCTGGGGCCCTTGTCACTGAGCCTGCCCGGCTGGCCCAGACTGATCGCCTGGCGGGGACCTCTGTCGATGATGCCATGCACCACCACCTGGCCTGCCGGAACCCCAATCTCCGGCAGTTCCCGGCGATCCCGGCCCTGTGGCACCCAGCCCCGGTTGACCAGCACGCGGGTGCTGCCATCGCCCAGCACCAGGGGTGTCAGCACATAGAAGCCGGGCCGTCCCTGATGCAGGATATTGTCTATCAGCAACTGTCCCCGGTTCTCGAAACGACCCCGGGCCACGGCGCGTCGATACCATAGTCCGTCCATCCCGGAGCGACCCGTCTCCGCCAGTATTTCCAGCTCCGGCGCCCGGGCCCGGGCCCGGATCTCCCCGGCAATCGCCTGTTTCTCCATGGCCCGGTGTAACTGCCAGCGTCCCAGAAGGCCGAAGATCGTGACCAGGGTCAGCGCCAGCAGGATTGACACCCATGTGGGTTTGAACTCATAGTTAAGCAGCTTCATTTATCCGCAACGGTCCAGACCCATGTTGAAAATCGCCATTGTCGTCATCCTCGTACTGATCATCGCCAGTCTCGGCAGCGGACTGTTCTTTCTGTCCCGGGACACCGACCAGGGCACCCGCATGGTCAAATCCCTGACCATCCGCATCGTACTCTCCATCGTACTGTTTCTGCTGGTGGTGATCGGCGGGCTGACCGGCACGCTGCAACCCCATGGATTGTAGCCTTCCGCCCTGGCAATGATATCAGAACACAGAGGCCGCCCATGGGCGGCCTCTGTCGTTTCCGGTGGCTGACGGCCTAGATCATATAGACGAAGATGAACAGTCCCAGCCAGACGACATCGACGAAATGCCAGTACCAGGCCACGCCTTCGAAGGCGAAGTGATGCTTGCTGGAGAAATGTCCTTTCATCGAGCGGCCCAGGATCGCCAGCAGCATGATGCTCCCCATGATCACATGGAAGCCGTGAAAACCCGTGAGCATGAAGAACAGCGATCCGAACACGCCGGAATTCAGGGTCAGATGCATCTCGGTATAGGCCTCGGTATATTCATAGGCCTGGCAGCCAACGAAGATCAGGCCCAGGGTCACGGTCGCGATCAGGCCCAGGATCAATCCCTTTTGATCGTCCTTTTTCAGGGCCCAATGCGCCCAGGTGACCGTGGCGCCCGAGGACAGCAGCAGGGCGGTATTCAGGGCCGGGATCCCCCACGCGCTCATGGCCTCGTGGGCACGGGTGTAGGCCTCCGGTTTCGGGATATCGAGCATGGGCCAGGTGAACTGGAAATTCTCCCACAACAGGTGTGAGGCGGCCAGATGCCCCTCTCCTCCCAGCCAGGGCCCGGAAACCAGGCGTATGTAGGCCAGGGAACCGAAGAACGCGCCGAAGAAAAAGACCTCCGAACTGATGAACCAGAGCATGCCCTGGCGGAAGGACTTGTCCACGTCGTCATTATAATAACCGGCCATGCTCTCTCCGATCACATCCCGGAACCAGCCATAGAAGAGATAGAATATCAGTACCAGACCGGCACTCATGATGATCAGGCCACCACCGACGTTGTTCACATACAGGGCCGTGCCGCTGGTCATCATGAGGATGGCGAACACCGCCACCACGGGCCAGGGGCTGCCATCGGGAATGTAATACTGCTCTTGTGCCGTACTCATCTGTTTTCTCCTCACTCTCTCATCTTGTATTTTTTGTCATGGAAACCCTGATCAACTCAGCGTGTCCGCGGTACGGGGAAGCACCGCCAGGACCAGGTTCCGCAAGGCCCCGATCCTGAAAAACAAACGAAAAACGCATTGCTTCGTTTGTGGCGCTCCGGCAATTCACGATGAATCGATCGATGCTTCCTTATTGCTTCATGCTGACCTTGCCCCCGGCCTTCTCGCTGACGGGCATGAACATGTAGGACAGGGTGATCAGATTGTATTGTTCCGGCAGCTCCGGATCGATGATGAAACGCAGGGGCATCTTGCGCCCTTCCCCCGCCTTCAGGGTCTGCTTGCTGAAGCAGAAGCATTCGGTCTTGTGAAAATGCCCCGTCGCCTGCCACGGGGTGATCCCCGGCACCGCCTGTGCGGTGATTTCCCGATCTTCATTGTTCCTGGCGAAATAATTGACTTCATAGACCTTGCCGGTCTGTACCGTCATCTTCTTCACCAGGGGCTCGAAGGTCCAGGGAAGTCCCGCATTGACCGTACCGTCGAACTGTACCGTCACCTCACGCCCCTGTTTCTCCACTTGATAGGCAGCGGCCTTCTCCCGGCCCCCACCTCCTATGGTATTGATCCCGGTGGCCTTGCAGACGATCCGGTACAGCGGCACCATGGCGAAGCCGAAGGCGAACATGCCCAAGACCAGGCCCGCCAGCCACAACGTGGTCTTGCGGTTGCGTCCCGCCCTCTCGCTGACCAGTTGTGCCGGTTTCTCCATCAGAAGCCGTCGACCAGCGAGACCATGGTATAGACCATGACCCCTATCGCCACCGCGCCCAGGGCCAGGGCCAGGCGCAGATTGGACTTCTTCAGCTGTTCGTCTGTATCGGTTTTCTTGTCCATCGTGGATCGTGACCCGGCGGTCTCCCGCCGGGGCCTCCATCGCTACCCTGCTACTTCACCACGGGCGGGGTGGTGTAGCTGTGGAATGGCGGCGGCGAGGGCAGGTCCCACTCGAGACCCGAGGTACCCGCCTTGGCGCCCTCCCAGGGCATGTCCGCCGCCTTTTGCCCACCCTTGATGCACTTGATGATGATATACAGGAACAGCAGGTGGGAGAGACCGAACAGGAAGGCGCCGACACTGGAGATCATGTTGATCTCGGTGAACTGCGGGCTGTAATCGACGATGCGCCGCGGCATGCCGGCCAGGCCGACGAAGTGCTGCGGGAAGAAGGTCAGATTGAAGGCCAGCATGTTCCACCAGAAGAAGATCTTGCCCAGCTTTTCGTCATACATGTGCCCGGTCCATTTCGGCAGCCAGTAGAACACCCCGGCGAAGATGCCGAACAGGGCGCCCGGCAGCAGGGCATAGTGGAAATGGGCGACCACGAAATAGGTATCGTGGTATTCCAGGTCCGCCGGCACCACCGCCAGCATGACCCCGGTGACCCCGGCAAACGAGAACATCAGGGTATTGGCGATCGAGAACAGCATGGGGGTCTCGAAGCTCAGGGCCCCACGCCACATGGTCATCAGGAAGCTCAGGATCATCAGTCCCACGGGGATGGAGATGATGATGGTCACGATCATGAAATACTCGATCGCGGCCGCCGACATGCCTACCGTGTACTGGTGATGGGCCCATACGATCAGGCTCAGGCAGAACAGGAAGATCATGCCGCCGACCAGGCCCTTGTAACCGAACAGCGGCTTGCGCGAGAAGGTCGGGATGATCATGCCCATGACGCCTATGGCCGGCAGCAGCATGACATAGACCTCCGGATGTCCGAAGAACCAGAACAGATGCTGGAACAACACCGGATCGCCACCGCCGGCGGCATCGAAGAAACTGGTGCCGAAATGACGATCGAACAGCAGCATGGTCACGCCACCGGCCAGCACCGGGGTGATGATGATCAGCAGCAGGGCGGTGAACAGCATCGCCCAGGCGTAGATCGGCATCTTCATCATGGTCATGCCCGGGGCACGCATGTTCAGGATCGTGACCACGATGTTTATGGAACCCAGGATCGAGGAGATGCCCAGCAGGTGCACGGAGAAGATCAGGAAGTCCATGCCCATGCCGGCCTGGATGGTCAAGGGCGGATACAGGGTCCAGCCACTGGTTACCGGGGCGCCGCCACCCGGCAGCATCGGAATGATCAGGGACAGCAGCAGCAGGATCGCGGCCCCGGGCAACAACCAGAAGCTGAGGTTGTTCAGCCTGGGCAGGGCCATGTCCGGCGCCCCCAGCATCATCGGCAGCATCCAGTTGGCAAGGCCGGTGGCCGCCGGCATCACGGCGCCGAAGACCATGATCAGCGCATGATCGGTCAACAGATTGTTGTAGAGGTCCGGTTGCAGGATCTGGATCCCGGGCATGAACAGCTCGGCGCGCAGGGCCATGGCCATGGCCCCGCCGGTGAACATCATCACCAGGGCGAAGATCAGGTACATGGTGCCGATGTCCTTGTGGTTGGTGCTGTACAGCCAGCGCTTCAGGCCGTGCGGGGCACCATGATGGTGTTCGTCTACTGTTGCGGTATGACTCATTATTCCTCTCCTCTACCCAAAGAGTGGTTCAGCGCGCGGCCGCCACATCGGATGGTTGCACGACATCGCCGGTCTTGTTGTCCCAGGCGTTTCTTTCATAGGTGATCACCGCGGCGGTATCGACATCGTTGAGGATGTCACGCCAGGCCGGCATCTGACCGAACTTGCCCTTGCGCCCGTTCAGCACCACCTTGAGATGCCCGGCCACCGGGCCCTTGACCACGGCGCTGCCGTTGAGCGCCGGGAATACATTGGGCACACCCATGCCGCTGGCCTGATGACAGGCGGCGCAGTTGGTCTTGTACACGGCCTCACCCTTGGCCAGCAGCGTCTCCTTGCTCATCTTGGTGCCGGCGGCCTTGTCGGCGGCGGCTATCTGCTGTTTCTGTCCCTCTATCCAGGTGCGGAACTCATCCTCGCTGACGGCCTTGACCACGATGGGCATGAAGGCATGGCCGCGGCCACAGTTCTCCGCGCACTGACCCCGATAGGTGCCTTCCTTCTGGATATTGGTCCAGGTTTCGTTGATATAGCCCGGGATGGCATCCTTCTTCGGCGCCACCTGCGGCACCCACCAGTTGTGCAGCACGTCGGTGGCGGTGTTCAGGATGCGGATGCGTTTGTGGGTCGGCAGCACCAGGGGCTTGTCCACCGAACGCAGATAGGGCTCGTTCTGCCTGGCGGCCTCCTCGGCGGAGAGCTTGTTGCTGGTGAAGCGCACATGCTTGCCGTTGACCTCCTCGTCCATGTATTCATAGGTCCATTTCCACTGCGAACCGATGACCTTGATGGTCATGTCCGGCTCGACGAAGTCTTCAACGGCCGCCAGGGTCTTGGAACCCTGTCCCATGATACTGAGGTCGATGCCGAAGACGATCACCGGAACCAGCAGCCACCACCAGCGACCGAACCAGCCATTGTGGAAATCCTGGTCCGGGACGAACCCCCTGGACTTGCGGAACCGGAACATGATGTAGGCGGCCAGCGACAGGACGATGACCATGATCCAGAAGGCCATCTGGGAGGTCATCATGTGCAGATCGTAGATCTGCTGGGTCAGCGGCGAAACCGGCTCCGGGAAATTGAATTTCAATTCGGCCAGCACCAGCGCGGGTGTTGACGACAGGCTCAGCAGGCCGAACAAGCGACCGATAACAGTGGGTTTAACGCGCATCCATCCTCTCTCCCGAAATTGTCGTTATTCACTGGGCAGGCTGCGGATTGTTATAGTCATGCAGTCTTTGCCCGATACTTTCCGCCAGCGCTTCCCGGTCCTCTTCGGTCAGGAAGGCGCCGATCTCCACCGCCCTGCCATGCGAACTCAGCACCAGGCGGGACGGGTACCAGCTTTTGTTGTCCTTATCCAGCAACACCCTCAGCCAGTAGGTCTGAAAGCGCCATTCCCCTTCTTCACTTCCCCCCCTGCGTTGCAGGGTGACCTCCTGACTGTCCATGGTCAGGACCTCGACCTGACCCGCGTTGCGCATGAACATGCGCAGGGATACACCCAGCACCAGCAGCTCCAGTGCCGTTATCGGCAACACCACCCAGGCACCCAGGAGATAGAACCTCAGGGCCACCAGCAAGGCGAACAGACTGATCCCGGCAAAGAACAACCGGGTCTGTCCCCGGCTCAGGGAACAATTCGGACTGATGATGAACCGGCTGACCGCCCCCTCTTCGCTTATCGTCTTGACCACCGCGCAGGCCCTCGATACCCGTGCATGAACCTCGGGGCGATCGCATACTACCCCAAGGAATTGACCTAGATCAATTTTCAGGCACTCACCATCGCCAGGCGGGAGTCCGCGAACACGGCCATGGCAAGGGCCTCGCGGTCGCCGGCCAGCCAGGGCAGATGGGCGAGATGCGGGCTGTCCATCGCCTCCCTCAACGTGGCGAGGGTCTCTTCCACGGCGCTATAATCCGGCGCCACCAGGGTACTGACCCAGCCGCCCAGCCGGACCCCCGATCCCCTGATGGCGGCCTCGCTCAGGAGCGCATGATTGATGCAGCCCAGTCTCAGACCCACGACCAGCAATACGGGCAAACCCAGGGCCGCGGCCAGATCGGCCACCTCGGTCCGCGTATCCAGCGGCACCCGCCAGCCGCCCACGCCTTCGACGATCAGCGTCTCACCCTGTCTTTTCCGGGTCTGTGCCAGCCGCGTGATATTATCGATGTCGATACGCACCCCAGCGCGCGCGGCGGCGATATGCGGCGCGATCGCGGGCTCCAGGGCATAGGGATTGACCTCGCCGTAGCGCTGCGGCGCGATCCCGGCCGCGGCCATCAGGGATTCGGCATCGTCATTCCTGAGCCCGTCGGCGGTAACGCGACAGCCGCTGGCCACCGGCTTCATCACCCCCACCCTGATGCCCCGGTGTCGCCACAGGCGCGCAATGCCGCAGGCAACCAGGGTCTTGCCCGCCCCGGTATCGGTCCCGGTGATGAACCAGCCTCGCATCAGGACCGCCCCCGGTGTCTCAGTGTCTCCACGGGAATGCGGACTTCACCGCCCGCGGCCCGGGAGCCCTCAGCCACAGGACCGCACCATGCCTGGGCATAGACGACCTCGTAACTGGCCGGGATCAGGCCCTGGTGGCGATACCCCTCATAGGCCTGGATCATCCTGCGCAAGGCCCCCTTGCCGGTGAGCGAGCGCCGCCGCCCGGCCACCGCATTGCTGGCCCCTAGCCCCTGCAGATCCCGCAACAGGGCCATCACATCCGGGTAGGTCAGGGTATAACGCTCGACATCCACGACCGGCTCGCGGAAACCGCAACGCAACAGGGCGTCGCCGATATCGTGCATGTCCATAAAGGGGCTCACATGATCGAGATCGTCCACCTGCGCCCAGCTTGAACGCAATTCCCCGAGTGTGTCCGGTCCCAGGGTGCTGAAGCACAACAGCCCCCGCGACGACAGCACCCGGCGGCATTCCCGCAGCACCGCATCCACATCACCACACCACTGCAGGGTCATGTTGGAAAAGACCAGGTCCATGCCGCCACCGGTCACGGGCAGCGCCTCCGCATCACCGCAGCACAGGGACTGGCGGGAAAACCAGCGTGGCTGCGCACGTCGCGCCTGTTGCAGCATGCCGTGGGCGATATCCAGCAGCAGCAGACGGCTGCGACCATAACGGGCGCGCAGCCGCCTTGCCGCGTAACCCGTGCCAGCACCCAGATCCAGGATCCGGCCGGGCTGGATATCGACCAGCTCCAGCCGGGACAGCAATTCCTCCGCCACCCGCGTCTGCAACACCGCGTGTTCGTCGTAGCCGCAGGCCGCGGCACTGAAATGGCGCGCGACCTGGCGCTTGTCGAACCGCTGCCGCAGCTCAGACATTCGCCGCCGGCCCCTGGATCAGATGATGCACGAAGGCGTCGCTATCGGAGACGAAGGGCAGATGCGCTGCCCCGGGCATCACCGTGACCCCTATGCCTTCGTCCAGGGCCGCCAGTTCTCTGGCCTGGCGCGCTGGGATCAAGCTGTCGCACTGCCCCAGGATCACCTGAACCGGACAGGCCAGCGATACCAGTCGACTACGCAGATCCCGTTCCGCCAGTTGCGCCAGACCCCACGCCAGTTCCCGCCACCCCGGCAGCGGCTCGGGCAAGGCCGCCCGCAGGGCGGCCCGTACCTTCGCCGCCCGCGCGTCACCCAGGCATTGCAGGGCCATGAATCGCCGCAGGCAAGCCTCCTTGTCCTCTCGCAGATCCCGGCCGAAGCGTTCCAGATCGGCGGCCGGCATGGCCTGCCGCCAATCCGGTCTCTGCGTGAAACAGGGACTGGCCGCCACCAGCACCAGGGCCTTGACCCTCTTGCCCAGACGCCATGCCAGGTCGATGGCCTGCAGCCCACCCAGCGACCAGCCGATCAACACCAAGGACTCGGGCAAGGCTTCGAGTCCGTCGGTCTCGATACCGACATGACCGGGCAAGGGCAGGGTCAGGCATTCGACATCGAGACGCTGGATCACCGGGGTCCAGATCGCGCTGCTGGAGGCCCAGCCGTGGACAAGGATCCAGCTGGGGCGCACGCTTCCCGGGACGTTCACAAACACCGCTCCAGGGCGGACAACAGCCGGTCGATATCCTCATCCCGGTGCATGGCGTTCAGGGACAGGCGCAGACGGGCGCTGCCCTCGGCCACGGTCGGCGGGCGTATCGGCACCACGAACAGACCCACATCCCGCAAGCGCCGGCCAGCGCGCGCGGCCTCGTCGCTGGCACCGATGATCAGGGGCTGGATCGGCGTCGTCGAGGGCAGCAGCCTGAGTCCCAGCTGCGCGGCCCCCCGACGGAAACGGGCTATCGATCCACACAGGCGCTCCCGCCGCCACGCTTCCTCCCGCAGCAGCAGCAGGGCCTCCGCCGCCGCGCTGGCGAGACCCGGGGCCAGGGCGGTCGAATAGATATAGCTGCGAGCCTGCTGCAACACCGCCTCGATCAGGGCTCCGGGTCCGGCGATGAAGGCCCCGGCAAGACCCAGGGCCTTGCCGAAGGTAGCCATCAGCACCGGCACCTGCCCCTGTTCCAGTCCCGCCGCCTGCAGGCTGCCCCGCCCCTGATCACCGCGGATGCCAAAGCCGTGGGCATCATCGATCACCAGCAGGGCGTCGTGATGCCGGCACAGCTCGGCCAGTCCCGACAAGGGCGCGAGGTCGCCATCCATGCTGAATACCGCATCACTGCAGACGATCCTCGCCACCGAGGACGCTCCGGCCTGTCCCAGCCATGACGCCAGCTGCTGCAGATCCCCGTGCCGGTAGCGGCACAGCCGCGCCCGCGCCAGCAGGGCGGCATCGAGCAGCGAGGCGTGGTTCAGGCGATCCTGGCAGATTCGATCACCGCGCCGGGCGAGACCGCTGAGCAGGCCCAGGTTGGCATGATAGCCACTGCTGAAGACCAGTGCCCTGTCCCTGCCGGTGAACTCGGCGAGGGCCTCCTCCAGGCGCTGGTGCTCAAGTGTGTAACCACTCACTAATGGGGACCCGCCACTGCCCAGTCCATAGGTCTCCGTGGCCCGGATAAAGGCCCGCAGCAGACGCGGATGGGAGGCCAGCCCCAGATAGTCGTTGCTGGAAAAATTGAGCAGGCGACGTCCGTCCAGGACCAGGAATCTGGCATCACCGCCCTGACGCGGCCAGCGCCGGCGCTGCAACTGCCGTTGTCTCCTCAAACGACGCTGTTCCTGCCAGCGCCGCCACAGCAGCGGCGGTATCCCCGCCTCATCATTCACCGGCAGGTTTCCATCCCCAGGCGTTCGAACAGGCTTCGATCACGTTCCAGTCCCGGGTTGTCCGTGGTCAGCAGACGCTCGCCATAAAACACCGAATTCGCACCGGCCTGGAAACACAGGGCCTGGGTCTCGTCACTCATGGCCTCCCGGCCGGCGGAGAGGCGCAGCATGGTCCGGGGCATCAGGATCCGCGCCACGGCGATACAGCGAACGGCCTCCAGGGCATCGGTGTCGGCCCGGTCGGCGAGCGGCGTGCCTTCGATGCTGACCAGGACATTGATCGGCACGCTCTGGGGATGCTCCGGCATGTTCGCCAGGGTCTGCAGCAAGGCGCAGCGATCCCGGCGTGATTCCCCCATTCCCAGGATACCGCCACAGCAGACATTGATACCGGCTTGCCGTACGTGCTCAAGGGTGCGCAGGCGATCCTGGTAGCTATGTGTGGTGACGATCTCCTGGTAGAAGCGCTCCGAGGTATCGAGATTGTGATTGTAGTAATCCAGCCCCGCGGCCTTCAGGGCCCGGGCCTGGTCGGCCTCGATCATGCCCACGGTCAGACAGGTCTCCAGCCCCGTCTGTTTTACCGCCCTGATCATCTCCTCCAGGGCTCCCAGGTCGGCATCCTTCAACCGCCTCCAGGCCGCGCCCATGCAAAAACGGCTGGCGCCCTGCTCCCGGGCCTGGCGCGCGGCCTCCACCACCCGGGCAATGTCCAGCAGGGCCTCGGCCTCGACCCCGGTATCGTAGCGGGCGCTTTGCGGGCAATAGGCGCAGTCCTCCGAGCAGCCGCCGCTCTTGATGTTGATCAGGGTGCTGAGTTGTACACGATTGGGATCGAAGTACGAGCGATGCAGGGTCTGCGCCTCGTAGAGCAGATCCATCAAGGGACGCTGGTACAAGGCCTCGACCTCTTCCAGTCGCCAATCATGGCGTGTCGCTGATGTTTGCCGTGGTCTTGTACCGGGGCCGGGATCGGTTTGCATGAATGCACCTATAATTCGCTTGTGAGGATCTGCGGGTGGAACCAGGGGTCAGGCTGGGTATGGTAATGGAGGCGGGACGCTTGTCAAAGGATGACGACCAAGGAAAGGTTTACAAGCGGGCATTGCTTGACAATCCCGGCCATTGCCTGCTCTGCGCGGCGCCCCACCCCACATACGGACCCCTCTGTCGCGCCTGCGGGCAGGACCTGCCCAGGCTGGAACATGCCTGTCCCAGGTGCGCCAGACCCCAGGGAGACGATCGTGTTTGCGGGCCTTGCCTGAACTCACCACCAGCCCTGGAACGGGTCTGCTGCCCCTTTGTGTATGCCTATCCTCTCAACCATATCATCCAGCGCATGAAATTCCGCGGGGAACCCTCGCTGGTCAGGGAGATGGGGTACATCATGGCCACGCTGATCGACAGGGATCAGGATCTCCGGGATGGTGTCCTGGTGCCGGTTCCCCTGCATCCCTGGCGACAGTCCCTGCGCGGCTACAACCAGGCCCGTGTGCTCGCGGAGAGCCTGGCCCGTCGATTGCGGCTGAGGGTGGATCCTGCCTGTTGCGTACGCTGCCGTTACACCCGGCCACAGACCCGCCTGGCCCATGGGGAACGTTCAAAAAACATAAAGAATGCTTATAGAATCAATAGACTGCCCGCATTTCCAAGGATCATTCTGGTGGATGACGTGATGACTACCGGTCACACCCTGAATGAACTCGCCACGGCCTTGCTGGCCCATGGGGCCAAACGGGTGGATGCCTGGGTGCTGGCGCGAACACCGGAACCCGGTGCTTGTTGAGATCCACGGTCATGGTGGTGAAGTCCGGCCATTCTATCGATCTCTCGTGGCGGCAGCCTGGCGCCCCCGACAGACTCAGGTGTCCAGATTGGTCACCGACAGGGCATGCGTCTCGATAAACGCCCTGCGCGGCTCGACCTGATCCCCCATGAGCGTGGTGAATATCTCATCCGCGGCGACGGCGTCCTCGATACGTACCTGCATCAGGTTACGGGTATGGGCATCCATGGTGGTCTCCCAGAGCTGATCCGGATTCATTTCTCCGAGACCCTTGTAACGCTGGATATGCATGCCCTTGCGGGCTTGTTGCAGCAACCAGTCGAAGGCCTCCTGTAATGACCCAACCCCCTGTCTGCTCTCGCCCCGCTGGACATAGGCGGAATCGGTCAACAACTTGTCCACAGCTTTTCCCCGGGTTGCCAGGCTTCGATATTCCGCCGATGCGAAGAAGGCCCTGTTCAGCTCCTGGATCACCGGAACACCGTATTGCATGGTCTGGACCTGCCCGGAAAAACCGTCTCCCGCTTCATTCTCCAGCAAGGTCACCTGATAGGGATACTGTTCATCATCCGCGTTTAATCGAGCCTCCAGGGCATCGAACCAGGCCTGACACGCCTGTCTGTCGGCTAGCGTGGCGATCTCCAGGCGATCCAGCTCCCGTATGGCCTGCAGCAGCGCCGGGTCGAAACGCCGGGACAAGCGCGACAGGGTGGCCTTCAGGGCGATATAGTCCTCGCCGGCCTCCACCAGCGCGTCTCCCTGCAGGGGATCGGTGCCCTCGCCGCTATACAGGGCCGCATCCTTCAGGGCGATATCCAGCAATTGGCGGTTTAGCGCCATATCATCCTTGACATACTGCTCCTGCTTGCCCTTTTTCAGCTTGTACAGGGGCGGCTGGGCGATATAGATATGACCTCGTTCCACCAGTTCGTACATCTGGCGGTAGAAGAAGGTCAGCAGCAGGGTTCGAATGTGCGAACCATCGACATCGGCATCCGTCATGATGATGATACGGTGATAACGCAGTTTGTCCGGATCATACTCCTCGCGCCCTATACCACAGCCCAGGGCCGTGATCAGGGTGCCGACCTCGGCGGATGACAGCATCTTGTCGAAACGGGCCTTCTCCACATTCAGGATCTTGCCCTTCAGGGGCAGAATGGCCTGGTATTTTCTGTCCCTTCCCTGCTTGGCCGAACCTCCGGCCGAATCCCCCTCCACCAGAAACAACTCGGACCTGGCCGGGTCCTTCTCCTGGCAATCGGCCAGTTTGCCGGGCAGGCCGGCGATGTCCAGCGCGGTCTTGCGGCGAGTCAGTTCGCGCGCCTTGCGCGCCGCCTCCCTGGCCCGGGAGGCATCGATGATCTTGTCACAGATGGCCCGGGTCACGGCAGGATGCTCCTGAAGGAATTCCTGCAATTTTTCGGAAACCACCGATTCCACGATCGCCTTGATCTCGCTGGACACCAGTTTGTCCTTGGTCTGTGATGAAAATTTCGGATCGGGAACCTTCACGGACAGGACCGAGGTCAGTCCCTCTCGTATATCCTCACCGGACACATTGACCTTGGCCTTGCTGGCCAGTCCCTGCTTGTCCAGGTACTGATTGAAGGTCCGCGTCAAGGCCGCGCGGAAGCCGGCCAGGTGCGTACCGCCGTCGCGCTGGGGGATATTATTGGTGAAACAGAAGATGTTTTCCTGGTAGGAATCGTTCCACTGCAGGGCCACCTCCACACCCACATCATCCCTGCTGGCATTGATGGCAAAGACCTTGTCATGCAGGGGGGTCTTGACTGCATTGAGGTTGCTGACAAAGGCCGAGATCCCCCCCTCGTACTGAAAGACATCTTCCTTGCCACTGCGTTGATCCCGCAGCACGATACGGACACCGGAGTTGAGATAGGACAGCTCCCGCAGGCGTTTCGCCAGGATATCGTAATGGAATTCGATATTCGTGAAGACCTCGGCGCTGGGCCGGAACGATACCTCGGTCCCGGTCTCGTCACAGGGGCCGGTCACGACCAGCGGGGCAACGGGAACCCCCATCCTGTACTCTTGCCGATGGACCTTGCCATCACGTCGTATCGTCAGGACCAGGTGATCCGACAAGGCATTGACGACCGAGACGCCAACGCCATGCAGGCCACCCGAAACCTTGTAGGCATTGTCATCGAATTTGCCACCGGCATGCAGTGTCGTCATGATGACCTCCGCTGCCGACACCCCCTCTTCCTCATGGATATCCACCGGTATGCCACGGCCATTGTCTCTGACCGTAACCGTCTCGTCTTCACCGATGCTCACCGTGATCTCGGAACAATAACCGGCCAGGGCCTCGTCGACACAGTTATCCACCACCTCGAAGACCATGTGATGCAGTCCGGTGCCGTCATCCGTATCGCCGATATACATCCCGGGGCGTTTTCTGACCGCATCCAGCCCCTTCAATACCTTGATCTGTGTGGAATCGTAAGTCACTCTGACACCTGCAACGAATGTAAACCCATCTATAATACCACTTTATCCACCCTGCCGTGTTCCACGTGGAACCGTGCCTGTGCCAGACCCGCATCACCGAGAAGGCACTCATGCGTCGCGGTGACGAATACCTGCAGTCCTGACTCGTGGACGGTCTTAAGCAATTCCCTTCTCGAAGACCCATCGAGCTCCGCCGGCAAATCATCGATGAGCAGACAGGGACTGTCGTCATGATGCTGGCGATAGAGATCGGCCTGGGTGAGTATCACGCAGGTGATGAATCTTTTCATTTGCCCCCGAGAAAGTGATTGGGTAAGCGGTCTGTCATCGATCCTGAAGCGTATGTCGGCGGTATGCGGTCCGAAGCGGGTGTAGGAACGCCTGATGTCATCCGTTGCGCGCCGAGCCAGTTCCTCACCATAATCCAGATCGACATCCCAGCCCGGAGCATAATCCACGCTCAGTTTCTGTCCGTCCATCAAGGACCAGCGCCTGGACAAAAGCTCCGCGAAATGCGGGATGAATGCCTCTCGATAGTGATGCAGGCGCATACCCAGTGGACCCAGCTGAGAATCCCAGGGCCGTAACTGTACAGGATCGAGTGATGCCTGTCTGAGGATGGCGTTCCGCTGTGACAGGACATGCTGGTATTTTCCTAGCGTGTCGAGATAATCCTGTTCCACGTGGAACAGGCACCAGTCCATCAGCCTCCTTCGCTGTCTCGGCCCGCCAGTCAACAACTGGAAGGAGTCCGAGCCCAGAAACAGGACCGGGAAATTACGGGTCAACACCGAGCTGCTTGCAACAGACGACCCCTGACAGCGGATCTGCATCTGTTTCAGCGTCCTCTCGATGCCCAATCTGATATGCCTGTCGCCTCTGTCCGTTATCATCCTGGCAAACAGCGCAAATTGCACGGCATCATCCTGGATCAAGGCCCTCGTCAGGGAGGAACGGAAGGAACGTGCCCGACTGAGGTAGTAGATGGCTTCCAGCAATGAGGTCTTGCCGCTGGCATTGTCGCCGACAATCAGATTGAGACCGGGGGCGGGGCATAGACTGGCTTGAGAGATGTTACGGAAGCTGGATATCTCCAGTTCTTGCAGAAGCATGGCTCAATGACCGCCAGTCACCCGATGGATCGAGGTGATGGACTGTCTTACAGACGCATCGGCATGACGACATAACGGGCGTGATTATCCTGATCGGCAACAGGGGAGATCAGGGCGCTACTGTCCGGACCGGACAATTCTATCGACACCTTTTCGGTATCGATGGCCGAGAGGGCATCGAGCAGGTAGTTGACGTTGAAACCGATCTCCACAGCATCGCCCTGGTACTCGACCATCACCTCCTCCTCAGCCTCCTCCTGCTCGGGATTGTGAGCGGTCGCCTTGATCAACCCAGGCTCCAGGGCCATGCGTATGCCCCTGAATTTTTCGTTGGAGAGGATCGATGTGCGAGTAAAGACCTGACGCAAGGACTCACGATCGGCAACGAGTCGTTTTTCCGAGGCTTGAGGGATCACACGTTGATAATCCGGGAAGCGTCCGTCCACAAGTTTGCAGATCATGCGGATGTTTCCCGATCGCAGGATGATATGGTTTGAGCTGACGGACAATTCGATGGGCTCCTCTGAATCATCCAGTAATTTTGCAATCTCCAGCACCCCTTTGCGCGGCAGGATGTACTGCTGTGGCTCCGGGACATCCACGGCGATATCGATATGGTCCATGGCCAGGCGGTGACCATCGGTGGCAACGGCGACAAGGCTGTGCGGATGAAACTCCAGCAGGAGGCCGTTCAGGTAATAACGGACATCCTGATGGGCCATGGCAAATTGGGTGGCGTCTATCAGTCGTTTGAGGTCCCGCGCCGGCAGGCTGAGTGAAAGGTGCACAGCGGGGTCGGTCAGATTGGGGAAATCGCTGACCGGCAGATTGCTTAGGGAAAATCGGCTCTTGCTGGATTTCAACAGGGTTTTTTTGTCATCCGCCTCGATCCTGATATCGGCATTCGGCGGGAGTGCGCGGCAGATATCGAGCATCTTTCTGGCGGGAATCGTGGTCTGCCCGGTTTCCTCGATGGGGTTGGGGACTTTTGCCAGGATCTCTATCTCCATGTCGGTCGCGGTGAAAGACAGCATATCCTCGTCCGCCTGGATCAGAATATTCGAGAGGATGGGCAATGATTGTCTGCGCTCGACCACGCCGTTGACCGACTGAAGCACGGGAAGCAGGACTTCTCTATTAATACTGAATTTCATATATATACCTTGTAGATGTTGTTATTAGCCGACCCTTCTTCTGTGTGCAAGTGCTTTTATTCGTTTTTAGTCAATGACTTACAGCAATCATAAGCGTGCGGGAAACACCCCGTGTCCCGGGTATCCCCTGTGTGCCGAATGTGGATAAGATCCCACTTTATCCCCTGATCCCTGTGCATCCACTATCTGTCCCCATCATGTCGACAGGATCCTCACAAGATTGAGGTAATCCTCATTGAGGCGCTGATCGCTACGGCGTAATTCGGCTATCTTGCGGCAGGCGTGAATGACCGTCGTGTGGTCCCTGCCTCCGAAGGCGTCTCCTATCTCGGGCAGGCTGTGATTGGTCAGTTCCTTGGCCAGGGCCATGGCCATTTGCCTGGGTCTGGCGATGGAACGGTTTCGACGCTTGGAGAGAAGATCCGAGTTGCGGATCTTGTAGTACTCCGCAACCGTCTTCTGAATGTTGTCGATGCTGACCAGCTTGTCCTGCAGAGCCAGAAGATCCTTGAGTGCCTCCCTGGCGAACTCCAGGGTGATCGGACGACCGGTGAAGTGTGAATTGGCGATGATGCGGTGCAGGGCCCCCTCCAGCTCGCGGATGTTCGAATGGAATCGCTTGGCGACGAAGAAGGCCACCTCGTCGGGCAGCTCGGCACTGGCCTGTTGAGCCTTGCTCATGAGGATGGCCACGCGAGTCTCGAGTTCCGCCGGCTCGATGGCAATGGTCAGTCCCCAGCCGAAACGGGACTTCAGTCGTTCCTCCACTCCCGAGACCTCCTTGGGATAGCGATCACAGGTCATCACGATCTGCTGCTGGCCTTCCAGCAGGGCATTGAAGGTATGGAAGAACTCTTCCTGGGAGCGTTCCTTGCCGGCGAAGAACTGGATATCGTCTATCAACAGGGCATCGACGGAGCGGTAGAATTGCTTGAAATCGTTGATGGTGTTGTGCTGCAGGGCCTTGACCATGTCGGCCACGAAGCGCTCGGAGTGCAGGTAGACGACCCGTGCCTCGGGTTTGCTGGCGAGGATCCTGTTACCGACGGCCTGCATCAGGTGGGTCTTGCCGAGACCGACCCCGCCACAGATAAAGAGGGGATTGTAGCCGCTGCCGGGGTTGTTGGAGACCTGCAGGGAGGCGGCGCGGGCGAGTTGATTGGATTTGCCCTCGACGAAGGTGTCGAAGGTGAATTCGGGTTTCAGGCCGCTGTGATGGCTTCGTCCCCGGGCGCTGTCGGCATGGGAGGCCGGGCGTTTTCTGATCCGGTTTGCCGGTTTGCCATCCTTTGGTGGTCTGCTGGTATTGCTGCCAACGGAGATCTCCATGGAGAAGCGGGGGTTGTCACTGAGATCGCTCAGCAGCTCGCCGATCCGGGCGGCATACTTCTCCTGGACCCAGTCAAGCACGAAACGATTGGGGGCCAGCAGGCGCAGGGAATCCTCGTCCCCGGTGGCCTGAAGTGGGCGGATCCAGGTATTGAACTGCTGTTGGGGCAATTCCGTTTCCAGTCTCTTGAGACAATGCTGCCACAGCGTGGTATCCACGAATGCTCCCCTGTTCCCGTTGCCGATGCTTCAGGTGGCAAGTCTATACCTAAGTTATCCACAGACTCAACGTCCCGCATGGGCCTGGAGCGATTGATCCCGATCATCCACGGGTGCGGGTGATCAGGATGCGGATGGTCAGCGGTGAAAACCCGGTCGAGCCTGATTTTTAATGACTTGGATCCGCAGGGACGGGTGATCACGGCCCCTGAAACGGGTAGGGTACGCAAACAGGCCAGGGTGATTCAGATTGACATCAAACCGCTGTATGGCTAGGATTAGCGGCTTTTTTACGGTAACTCCCGAAACGCTGAACGAGCAGGCACAGACCCATGAAGAGAACGTTCCAACCCAGCAATATCAAGCGCAAACGCCGCCACGGCTTCCGTGCGCGGATGAAGACCAAGGCCGGCCGCGCCATCATCAAGGCCAGGCGCGCCAAGGGCAGGGCCAGGCTGAGCGCCTGAACCGGCAAGCAGACAGCGCCGGCAAGGTCATAAGGACGAGGCTTGCGAAGACGCGGAGGCGGGCTTTTCACCGCAGCAGGCGGTTGCTGCAGGCCTCGGGGTTTGAACGGGTCTTCGCCGGGGCCAGAAAGAGCGGAGACCGCTATTTGCTGGTGCTGGCCAGAGACAATGGACTGGCCCATCCGCGCCTGGGCCTGGCAATCTCGAAAAAGGTGCTGCGCAGGGCGGTCGACAGGAACCTCCTCAAGCGTGTGATCCGGGAAAGTTTTCGACACCACCAGCAAGAACTTGTCGGGCTCGATGTGGTCGTACTGGCGCGAAGTCACTGTCGATCGGCCAGCCGGCGGCAGCTGAGAGGATCACTGGCAAGACACTGGCAGCGGTTGACGGCCTGAGATCGCTGGAGCGGGTCTGACGGCATGCCCAATGCCGGGGCAGGGGCGGAGTACCCGCAAGCATGGGTTTGGTGCTGATCTCCGCGGTTTAGAAATGTTCTGGAAATATTCCACCTACCGAGTCATCCAAATATGGAAAACATCAGGCTGATCCTCGTCGTCTCACTGGTCTTTGTCAGCCTGTTGATCTGGCAAGCCTGGCAGCGTGACTATCATCAGCCCGTGGCGCAGAATCCCCAGGTCCAGCAGACCCGGGAGACCGGAACCGCGGCGGTGCCCGCACCGTCGTTACAACAGGATCTGCCGGAGATCACCGAGCAGGAGTCACAGGTCACGGCGGCCCCTGCGCCTGCGGCGAAGACCGTCCCACATGCCGCCGGGAGAAAACTGAAGATCAGCACCGATGTCATCGATGCGCGCATCGACCTGCGTGGTGGCACCCTGAGCCGGCTGGTCCTGCGCCGGTATCCACAATCCTCCGAACAACAGGATCAGCCCTTCGTGCTGCTGGATGACAGACCCACGGACCTGTTCGTGGCCCAGGGGGGGCTGGTTGGCGGCAAGCAGGCGCCGACGCATCATGTCCTCTACCAGGCCGATCAGGACAGCTATCGGCTCCAGCAGGGTCGGGATGTTCTCGATGTGATCCTGCGCTGGCAAGCGCCGGACGGCGGGTTGCGGGTGGAGAAGCATTATCGGTTCCAGCGTGGCAGTTACCTGGTACGTGTCGATTACCGTATCCACAATCAGGGCGACAGGGACTGGCGCGGGCGCCTCTACGCCCAGCTCCAGCGCAAGGAGAATGACAGTGGCAAGAGCGGTTTCATCCGCACCTTCACCGGCGCGGTCATCTCCAGCCCCGATAAACGCTATGAAAAGATCAGCTTCAAGGATATAGAAGAACAGCCCCTGAAACAGGATATCGCCGATGGCTGGGTTGCCATGGCGCAGCATTATTTCCTCGCCGCGCTGCTGCCGCAGGACAAGGCCACCTACAGCTATTATACCCGGGCTCTGCCGGATCAGCGCTATGTCATAGGCATGTACGGGCCGCCACTGGATGTGCCCGCCGGCGCGGTACAGGAGGCGTCTTATCGTATGTATCTGGGCCCCAAGCTGCAGCAGGTCCTGGCGGGACTGGCCCCGGGTCTGGAACTGACCGCCGACTACGGCATGCTGTGGTTCCTGGCCAAGCCCATCTACTGGTTGCTGGAGCATATCCATGGCCTGGTCGGTAACTGGGGTTGGTCCATCATCCTGCTGACCATGTTGATCAAGGGCGCCTTCTTCAAACTCTCGGCGACCAGCTACAAGTCCATGGCCAAGATGCGCAAGGTGCAGCCACGCATGGTGGCGATGAAGGAGCGCTTCAAGGATGACCGCGCGGGCCTCAACAAGGCCATGATGGACCTGTACAAGAAGGAAAAGATAAATCCCCTCGGCGGCTGTCTGCCCATCCTGGTGCAGATCCCGGTGTTCCTGGCCCTGTACTGGGTGCTGCTGGAGACCGTGGAGCTGCGCGATGCCCCGTTCATCCTCTGGATCAAGAGCCTGTCGGCGGCGGATCCCTATTTTGTCCTGCCCCTGTTGATGGGCATCAGCATGTTCGTGCAGCAGCGCCTGAATCCGGCGCCGATGGACCCGATGCAGCAGAAGGTGATGTCGATCCTGCCGATCGTGTTCACGGTCTTTTTCGCCTTCTTCCCGGCGGGTCTGGTGCTGTACTGGGTGGTCAACAACATCCTTTCCATTGCCCAGCAATGGGTGATCACGCGCCAGATAGAGGCCGCGGCCTGATCCGGTCGCCGCTGCGGAGACGGCTGCAGGCCCGGATCGCGGGACCAGGACATGGCTGAGGAGACCATCGCCGCCATCGCCACCCCGGCCGGACGGGGGGGGATCGGCATCATCCGTGTGTCGGGTCCGGCGGCCAGGGACATCGGCTGGCAGATCGCCGGAATCACGGCACAACACCGCCAGGCCCTGCCCTGCCGTTTCAGGGACGCCGATGGCGACCAGATCGATTCCGGGCTGTTGCTGTACTTCCAGTCGCCGCGGTCCTTCACCGGTGAGGATGTACTGGAATTGCACGCCCATGGCGGGCCGGTGGTGATGGACATGCTGCTGACCCGGGTGCTGGCGCTGGGCTGCCGTCCGGCGCGCCCCGGGGAGTTCAGCGAACGGGCCTTTCTGAACGGCAAGATCGACCTGTTGCAGGCCGAGGCCATCGCCGATCTGATCGACAGCGCCTCCAGCCAGGCCGCGCGCAGCGCGGTCAGGACCCTGCAGGGAGAATTCTCCAGCCGCATCGGTGAATTGCAGGAACGGCTGACCGCCCTGCGGGGCTATATCGAGGCGGCCCTCGATTTCCCGGAAGAAGAGATAGATTTCCTGCAGCAGGGCGATATCCAGGCCCGGCTGCAGGACTGCCTGCGACAGGTCACCGGCCTGCTCGCCTCGGCAGGCCAGGGCATGATCCTGCGTGACGGACTGAGCGTGGTCATTGCCGGGAGGCCCAATGTAGGTAAGTCCTCACTCCTGAACCGGCTCGCGGCCCGCGAGCGGGCCATCGTCAGTGCCAGCCCCGGGACCACCCGCGATATCCTCAACGAGACCCTGCTGATAGATGGCATGCCGGTGCATGTGATCGATACCGCCGGCCTGCGGGAGACGGATGACCCGGTGGAACAGGAAGGCATGCGCCGGGCCCGGGCCGAGGTGGCCGGGGCGGATGCCCTGCTGCTGATGCTGGAATACGATCAGCAAGCCGGACCCCTGGAGCGCGAGATCCTTGCCGCGGCCCCCTGCAGGGATCGCGTGCTGCTGATCAGAAACAAGATCGATCGCTTTGGCGTGCAGCCGGCGGAGCGGGAAACCGGGGCTGGCCGGGAGCTCCTGCTGTCCGCCAGGGAGGGCCAGGGCCTGGCGTTGCTGCGGGACTGGCTGAAGCGCTGCGCGGGCGTGCAGGACGGTAGCGAGGGCTGTTATGCCGCGCGTCGCCGGCACCTGGATGCCCTGCGCCAGGCGCGTGAGCATCTGCAGGCCGCGGTGGCGATGTTCGTGCGTCCGGTCGATGGCGAATTGCTCGCCGAGGAACTGCGTCTCGTGCAACAATCACTGGGCCAGATCACCGGGGAGTTCACCAGTGATGACCTGCTGGGGGAGATATTCTCCAGCTTCTGTATCGGGAAATAGACATGAGCGTGAAGATAGAGATCTCAACAGGCGAGTTGCTGGACAAGATCACCATCCTGCGGATCAAGTCCGAGCGCATGGACGATCCGGACAAACTGGAAAACGTACACCGGGAGCTGGCGGTGCTGGAACAGGCCTGGCGTGACTGCGCCATGGCCAGCGAGGAAATCGATCAGGCCATAGACGGGCTCAAGGCCATCAATGAAAAGCTGTGGGAGATCGAAGACGCCATCCGCGACAAGGAGCGCCACGGGGTATTCGATCAGGCGTTCATCGACCTGGCCCGCGCGGTCTATTTCAGCAACGATGAACGCGCGGCGATCAAGAAGCGCATCAATCTCCTCACCCACTCCGGGCTGGTCGAGGAGAAATCCTACAGCGATTACCGGTCCGGCTAGCGGGCGTGGCCACACCCTCGGTGTTGATCTATTCCCGCTGGGACCTGCTCGGCGATGCGCTGCTGAAGCTGCCCGCGATACGCCGCCTGCGGCAGGCCTTCCCGGGCCACCGGATCACCTGGATGTGCGGGGAGAAAGGGACGGTGTTCAGCAGTGTCCTGGCGCCGCTGGTGAGCGCGCATGTCGATCGGGTGATCGGCGAGGCCGGGATAGGGGTGAGTTGCACGGAACTCCTGCGGCGGCCCTGGCGCCGGGAATACCACGATATCGTGATCGATACCCAGAAGGGCCTGAAGACCACGCTGCTGCTCAAGGCCGGTATCGGTCATGGCCGCTTCATCAGCGCCACCGCCGGCTTTCGCTTCTCGGATGCGCGGCCCGGCCGGCCCCTGTCCAGGGTCCTGCCGGAATACATCATGGGCCTGATCAACCTGGCCGCCGGGACCGCGCTGCGCCCGGATTACCACATGCGCCTGCCGGAGGGGCACCTGCGCGCCGCCGCCGCCGCCCTGCCGGAGGGTCCCTGTTATGTCGGTCTCTGTCCGGGCGCGGGCGGGCGCAGGAAGTGCTGGCCACTGGAGCGCTATATCGAGCTGGGCCGGCATGTCGCCGCCCGGGGCGCGGTGCCGGTGTACTTCCTCGGCCCGGCGGAGCGGGAATGGCTGGCGCCGATACGGGCACGGCTGCCCACGGCCCTGTTTCCGGATTCAGGGCCATGCCAGGGGATCGAACCCGGACCACTGCTGAGCATGGCCCTGGCCACGCGCCTGAGGGTGTCTGTGGCCAACGACTCCGGTGGCGGGCACCTGCTGAACGCCGGCAATACCCCGGTGATCACCCTGTTCGGACCCTACAACCCGGCCAAGTTCGCGCCCCCCTCGCCGAACCGGATCATACTCACGGCACAGGAATTCGGCAGCGACCTGGTCAGCGACATCCCCTATGCGGCGGTCGCGCAGCGGGTCGATGAGATCCTCTGGCGGGACGGTCCCTGAGATGGCCGCGCCGGTGGCAAGGATCCTGCTGATCTCGCTCAGCAATATCGGTGACGCGGTCATGACCACGCCGGTGCTGGAGACCCTGCACCAGGCCTGGCCCGGGGCCCGTATCGACATCGTCGGGGACCGGCGCTCGGCGCAGATATTCGAACTCTGCCCCTACCGGGGCGAGATCATCCTCAAGCACAAACGCGAGGGACGGCCCGGGCTGTGGCGCCTGATCCGGCGCCTGCGCTGCCAGCGCTATGACCTGATCGTGGACCTGCGCACCGATGGCCTGGCCTACCTGCTGCGCGGTCGCAAGCGGCTGCACAAGTGGCGCCAGCGCCGCCGTGGGGTGCATGCGGTGGAACAGCACATGAACGTGCTGCGACCGCTGGGCCTGGATCGCATGGAGGCTCGCACCCGGGTGTGGCTGGATGCCGGCCTGCGGGAACGGGCGAAGGATCTGCTGGCCCCCCTGCCGGGTGGCAGCTGGCTGGCGGTGGGACCGGGCGCCAACTGGGCCGGGAAGATATGGCCGCTTGCCGCCTACCAGGAGCTGTGCCGGTTGTCGCGGGCACGCTTCGATGGACTGATCCTCCTCGGTGGACCGGGTGATCGGGACATCGCCGCTCGACTGGCCGGCGATACCGCCCTGCCCTGCGTGAACCTGTGCGGCCACACCGACCTGTTGCAGGCCGCGGCAGTGCTGGAGTGTGCCCGGGTCTTCATCGGCAACGACTCGGGCCTGGGTCACCTGGCCAGCGCGGTGGCGACCCCGAGCCTGACCGTGTTCGGTCCCGGCGAGCCGCAGCGCTACCATCCCTGGGGGCCGCGGGCAGAGTGGATCCTTGCCGCCGGCCGGGACCTGCAACGCCTGTCCGCCTCCGAGGTGTTTGCCGCACTGGAGGCATTGCTGGCGAGAACGCCGGCATGATCCCGGTATTGCAGGTGATCGGCAGCAAGCGCAGTGGCGGCGCGGAGAACTTTTTTCGCCGACTGGTCACCGCCCAGCTGGAGGCCGGCTGGCCGGTGGCCGCGATCACCCCGCCGGACTGTTCATTGTCGGTGGCGCTGCAGGGTGTCGTCCCCCTGACCCCGATCGCGATGCGCGGCAACTGGGATGTCTTTTCCCGCCGCCGCATCCGCCAGCAGGTGAAACGACAGGGTTATGCCGTGGTCCAGACCTGGATGGGCCGCGCCACCCGCCTGACCCACCTGCGCGGGCTGCCGGACACAGTCCACGTCGCCCGCCTCGGCGGCTACTATAATCTGAAGGGCTATCGCCATGCCGATGCCTGGATCGGCAATACCCGCGGGATCTGCGATTACCTGCTGCAACATGGCCTGCCGGCGGGACGCGTGTTCCATGTCGGCAACTTTTTCGATCCGCAACCATGCCAGCCCCGGCCCCTGCTGGACGAGATACGCATGCGCCTGGGCCTGCCGCCGGAGGCCTGGGTGCTGTTCGCGCTCGGTCGCCTGCACCCGAACAAGGGTTTCGATACCCTGCTGCAGGCCGTGGCGCAGCTGGGCGATATGCTCGGTGACTGGCCCTGGCGCCTGCTGATCGCCGGCGACGGACCCCTGCGCCAGGCCCTGGAGCAACAGGCCCGGGAACTGGGCGTGGCGGAGCGCGTGCAATGGCTGGGCTGGGTGGAGCGGCCTTCGCCCTATTTCCAGCTGGCGGATCTGTTCATCTGCCCCTCGCGCCATGAACCACTGGGCAATGTGATCCTGGAGGCCTGGGGCAACCAGACGCCGCTGATCGCCACCCGTAGCCAGGGCCCGGCGGAGCTGATCGAGCATGGCCTGAACGGCTGGCTGGTGGACAAGGAGGATCCCGGGGCGCTGGCGGAGGGGATCCGTGGCCTGCTGGCGGACCCGGCCGGCGCCCAGGCCCTGGCCCGGGAGGGCAGCGAACGCCTGGCGCGGGACTTCAGCCGCGAGACCATCCTCGGTCAATACCAGCAGGTCTATGCCCAACTGGCCGGATAGACGGCCCGGGTCCATACTGAAACCGGATCCTGCATCATGGGGATGACGATGACGAAAGATGACAAGCCCGGTACCGGTCGCCTGGACCGGGTGGTGGCCGCGGCCCGGCACAACCGTGAGCGGCGCGAACGGGACTACCGTGAACAGGCCCTGAAGCTCTATCCCTGGGTCTGCGGCCGCTGCGGGCGTGAATTCACCCGCGCCAAGCTGCGCGAGCTGACCGTGCATCACCGCAACCACGACCACGACTACAATCCCCCCGATGGCAGCAACTGGGAGCTGTTGTGCCTGTTCTGTCACGACAACGAACACCAGCGGCAACTGGAGGCCCAGGGTCAGACTACCGGGAGCCCCGCTGCTACGGACTCCGGACCGGGCGCCACCAGCCGGCCGTTTGCGGGGCTCGGTGATCTGTTGAAGAAATAATCGTTTGCCGGGATTGCTGTGTCGATAACGGATGTGTCCTCAGCAAACACGGGTTTGGGTATGCCACGGCCTGATTGAATCGGGTCTCTCCCCCTGTATGCCGCCGAGCATCGCAGCGTCTTCCGGCACCCAGGCCAAACTTCAGGCCAGCAGACCGTCCTGGACCAGGCGTTGAAAAACGCTTTCCACGGCCAGCCCCTCGAGACAGCGATGCCCCTGTTCCGGTGGGCAGACCCCGAGGCTGCAGGGACTGCAGTCCACCTCCAGGCAGAACACCCGGCGCTCCTGCCCCAGGGCATGGTTGCGGCGCCAGCTGGTGGGACCGAAGAAGGCATACACGGGGATCCCCGAGGCCGAGAGGATGTGCATGGGGCCGGAATCACTGGTCAGCGCGAAGCGGGCCCGGCGTCCCAGCTCGGCCAGCTCAGGGATGTCGAAGGTATCACTGGCATCGATGCCGGCGCTGGCGGCCAGTTCCCGGTTGACGACCGCGTCCTCGCCGGCGCCGATCCAGACACAGCGAATGCCGGACTGCTCCAGCCGTCGCGCCAGCGAGGCAAAATGCGGCCAGCACTTGCTCGGCCAGCGCGGGCTGGCGGCGGCATGCAGGACGGCATAGCCTTGCGCCACCAGGCCCTGACGGTCCAGCCAGGCCGCCACCCGGGTCCTTCCGGATCTGCCGATGGGCAGCCAGGGTTCCGGCTCGGCGGGTTCCAGGCCGGCGCTGGCCAGGACCTGGTTCATGCGCGTGAAGATATGGCACTGGCCGTGGTATCCCTCCGCCGGGTGGTGGGTATAGGGGAAGCGGGGATGATTGCCGATGCGCTCGGGGATGCCGCTGAGGGCGCACAGCGCCCCGCTGCGGTCATTGGACTGCAGGTCATAGACCCGCGCGAAGCCCTGGGCGCGGATCCAGCGCAGCGCACGGAGCATGTTGCCCAGGCCCTTGCGCGGGAAATGGGTCAGGCCCAGGCCCGGCCAGTCTGCGAACAGCGGCGCGAAGGCCGGGCTGGTCAGCAGCTGCAGTTCCGCATCCGGGTGGGCGGCCTGGATGCGGCGGATCAGGCTGGTGGCCATGACCATGTCACCCAGGGCGCCGAGTTTGATGATCAGGACCTTCACCCTTTCTTGCCGATCAGCAGCAGCGTAAACAGTACCGCCAGCAGGATGATCCCCAGCCAGGCGAATTGCCACAGGCCGTAGGCGGTGTTGGAGATGGTCAGCACGGTCACCAGCAGGCCGCTGGCCAGGGCCATCGACAGGCGGTTTTCCAGCCCGGCGATACGCCAGCCGATGCCGGTGATCAGCGCGACCAGGAACAGTACCCCGAGGCCACCGAATTCCAGCCACAGCTGCAGGGTGCCGCAATGTGGGTGCAGGGGGATGGGATCCCCCTGGAAACGGGAGACCTTGCCACTCGGCCAGTACAGACGGATCTCTCTCTGGCCGAGCTTGCGGGAGAGGGCCCGGGCGCTGTCAGGGCCCCAGCCCAGCAGGGGCTTTTCCTCGATGCGGGCGGCGGTGTAGGTCCAGATCTGCAGCCGGTGCTGCCAGGAGGCGGGCAGTTGCCTCAGTACCTGCGCCGAATCCAGTATCCCCGAGTAATACTGCAGCGGGAAGGGCAGCGCCAGCATGACGAGCACCGTCGCCAGGGTCAGCGCCTTGACCACCCGTTGGCCGCCCAGCCAGGTGAGCAGCGCCAGGGCCAGGCCCAGCGCGGCCGAGGTCCAGGCGGCCGAACTCTCGCTGAGCCAGTTGGCGGCAATGACGAAGAGGGTCAGCGTCAGGGCGTGGCGGCAGTCGCGCCGGCCCAGCAGGTACAGCAGGGCCGGGAACAGCAGCATCGCCAGGGCGGTGTTGCCGCGGTTGTAAAAGCTGGCGTTCAGATGCCGGCCGCGGGCCTCCTGGTAGGCCTCCAGCAGGGGATAGCCAAGCAGGTGATCGAGCAGGAACAGGGCGATGGCCAGCCACATGCCGATCACCAGAAACCGGCCGAGCCGCTGGCGGGTGGCCTGGTCCGGGTCCAGGCCGAGCAGCACGGTCATGGTCAGACCCAGCAGGCCGATGTTGGCCATCAGTTGCAGGCCGCGACCCGGTTCCAGCGCCGAGGGCGTCAGCAGCAGGCCATAGCCGATGAAGATCAGCGTGCCCATGGGCAGCCAGGGGCGGGCCTGCCAGGCGCGGTGCAACAGGCCGGGTTCACGCAGCAGCATCGCCAGGGCCGTCAGGCCCAGCAGCGGCGCGACCAGCTTGTGCGCCAGCAGCGCCAGCAGGGGCAGCAGCAGGGCGCTGGCCAGCAGCAGGCGGCGGTTCGGTTCCGGCATCGTCTCAATCACCCTCGATGTGGCGATAACGCCGCGCGATCACCCCGCACAGCGCCGAGCAATAACCCAGCGCGGCGGCGCTGCGCTTGATCAGTTCCCGCCGCGCCCGGCCGTGGTCGATGACGGCCCCGGGCAGCATCAGCAGGCCACCGATCAGCTTGCCCAGGATCTTGGGGCAAAACCGCAGCCAGGCGCGCAAGCGGCCACGCTGGCGCCTGACCCGCAGGACCGCGTTGATGGCGCCGCTGTAGTGGCGGAAGAACTGGTAGCGGGTGCTGCGGCGCTCGGGCGGCACCCATTCGAAGAGGATGGCCCCGGCCTCCCACACCGCCGTTGCGCCCCGCGCCCTGGCGCGCTGGAAAAAGTCGAAATCCTCACCACCGATGAGGTTGAAATAGGGATCGAAGCGCAGGCCGGTGTCCCGGACCAGCCGGGTCGAGAACAGCACATTGCCGGCGGCCACATGCCGGGGCGCGGCGCCGCTGGCGATGGCCTTGGCCGGGACCGGATCGGCCGGCAGGGCCTCGCCCTCGTTGACCGGGATCACCGGTCCGGCGACGATGTCCGCCGTCGAGGTCCGGTAGCGTGCGTACAGTGCCTGCAGCCAGTCCGGATCGGCCTGCTCGTCGTCATCGATGTAGGCCAGCAGTTCGGCATCGCGTTGCAGGGCCGTTTCGATGGCCCGGTTGCGCGCCGAGCTGATGCCGCGCACCGCCTCCTGGACATAATGCAGGGGCAGCGGGAATGCCGCCCGTCTCCGGTCACACACCGGCCGGGCGCTGCCGTCCTCGTCGTTGTCGATCACCACCACCTCGACCTCGGTCCCGGGCGGCGTCCTGAGCGCGGCGATACTGTCCAGGCAGCGCCCCAGCATGCGCGGACGGCGACAGCTGGCGATGCCGATCACGATGCGCGGGTTCATGTGCGGTGCAGGGGTTTGCGGAAGGCCACCAGCGAGGTGTTGCGGATATGCATCAGGGGCAGCTCGATCATCAGCTGGTTCAGGTAGCGGAACACATCCGGGGCGCGGTGGGGGCCGCGATAGTCGTGCCACAGCAGCAGGCCGCCGGGACGCAGCATGGCCAGGGCCTTTTCGGTATCGTTCTGGATATAGGAAAAGGCATGCGAGCCATCGATGAAGATCAGATCGCAGCGTCCCAGATAGGGGCTTTCATCGAAGGCCTTGCTGTCACCATAGAGCTGCTCGATCTTGGTCTCCTCTTCGGTGCCGCTGTAGAGAAAGCGAGTGAATACTGACTCACCCTTGGCGGTGGCGGTAGAGGCGGCATCGTCCTCCGCACCGGCCTGGTAGCCGTCCAGGCCCCCGGGCGGCAGGGTCAGGGTGTGGATGCGGGCATCACTGGCCGAGTTGCGCGCCCACAGCCAGGTGGTGCGCCCGGTGCAGGTGCCGAACTCGAACATCTCCCTGGCCGGCTTCGCCAGCACCGCCAGGATCCAGGCCTCCAGGTCGCTGGTGCCGCCGGGCACGCCGCGTTCGCCCCCGCTGATGAAACGTACCTCGGTGTCCCGCGTCGGCCCGAGTTCATCACGCGCGAAGACCGGATCGATGGCCTCCAGGTCCACGGCCGGCACAGGCCAGGGCCTGAACAGGCCGCGCTGCTTGCGCTGCATGCGATCGCGCAGCAGCTTGTTGACGGCCAGCGCCAGCAGTATCAGGACAAGGATCAGGGCAATATTCGTCAACATGGGGATTCCGACAGTTCCTGGTATACGGCCAGGGTTTTGTCCAGCATCTCCTGCCGGGTGAATCGATCGCTGGGCGGGACTTCGGGCCGGGTGTGGATGAACGCCCCCACCCGTTCGCACAGGGCCCCGATATCTCCCAGTGGCACCAGTCCGGCGGGCAGGATCGCATCCAGGATCTCGCCGGTGCCGCCATGATCATAACCGATCACGGGGGTGCCGAGGCGCAGGGCCTCCAGGGTGGTACGGCCGAAGGCCTCGGGCTCGCGCGCCAGCGACAGTGACAGGTCGGAGATGGCCAGGATCTCGCGCAGGTCCGTGCGGTGGCCGGTCAGAGTGATGCGCCCGCCCAGGTCCAGGGTGCGGATGCGGGCCTCTATCTCGCGCAGGAATTCCCGCCGCCGGGGTTCCGCGCCGCCGACGATCAGACCGTGCACGTCCTCGCCGGCACGCAGCAGCCGGTCCATCATCAGCACGAAGTCCATCTGCCCCTTCCAGCGCGTGATCCGCGCCGGCAGGGTGATCAGGTAGCGCCCGCGGATCTCGGGATGATCACGTCGCCAGGCCGCAAGCCAGGTCTCGTCGGGCCGGTGGCCGTGCGGATAATCCCCGGGATCCACGCCACGGTGGATCAGGCGGATACACCCGGGATCGGTGTCCGGGTAGTTCTCCAGGATGTAGGCGCGGATCGGCGTGGAGATGGCGATCACACGTTCCCCGCGGGTCATGACGGCGCTGTAGGGGTTGACGCTGTAGGGGCCGTGGACGGTGCTCACCAGGCGGGGCCGCGTGGCCGGGTCCAGACCCCGCCGGGCCAGCCAGACGATCCAGGCCGGCAGGCGCGAGCGCACATGCACGATATCGACATGACGCTCGCGGAACAGGCGTCTCAGGGCCGGAACATAACGCAGCGTCGAGAGCCGCTTGCGCCCCACCGGCCAGGCGATGTGCTCCACGCCCAGATCCTCGAGGTCCCGCACCATGCGACCGCCGGCGGACATCACCAGGGCCGTGTGCCCGCGCCGGGTCAGTTCGGCCGCGACCTCGAGGCTGCCCTTCTCCACCCCGCCCGCATCCAGGGCCGGCAGTACCTGCAGCACGGTCAGGCTCATGCGGCCATGCGCCCGGCGAAGAAACGCGCCAGCAACAGTTCGGCGCAACGGCCGGCCTCGTCCAGCGTTTCCGCGGGTTCCCGCAGGGTCGCGCCGCGTCGCCAGGCCTGCCAGGTCGTCAGCATGTCCTCACCGGCCAGTTGCGCCAGCGAGGCCGGGATGCGGCTGTGCGCCTGCGGCGGGAGTTCCAGCAGCCCGGTGGGGGCGCCGCTGCTCAGGGCCTCGTAGACCATGGAGACGCTGTCCGGGCTGATCCAGACCTGTCCCGCCGCGGCCAGCTGGCCGGCGATCCAGTCCGCCGGGGTGTCGCCATGGGCGTGAAAGGTGACTTGCGGTGAAGCCAGCGCCTGCAACTCACGCGAGAAAGCGGCCGGGGTGCGGCGCGAATCGCCGATCCGCCAGTGGGTCTGCGGATGGCGCCGCAGCAATTCGGCAAGCTGTTGCCCGAGGGCGGCCGGGTCCCAGCGGTAATGCGGCGAGGGTCCGCCGAGCAGGAGCAGGCCGAGAGCGGGGTCACGCGCGCCACGGGCCGGCTGGCAGGCATTGATGGCGCCACGGGTCAGTTCCACATGGGCGCCGGGGCCGATGCCGTCGTGTCGTGGCACCAGGCACAGGTCGAAACAGCGCCGCGGCAGCGAGGGTTTCATCAGGACGATGGCGCGGCCGCCACGGGCGCGGCGGGCGGCGAGCATGCCCAGGTGGGTGGCATGGCCGGCGCCCAGGGACAGGTCCGGCGCCGGCAGTGAGTCGGTATCCGGAAAACGACCGCTGAGCAGGGCCCGCAGGGCCCTCAGGCCTGTGGGTGCAGGGAGGTCGTGGGCATCGACCGCCGTGCGTCGCGCCAGGGCGTCAAGCAGGCCGCGGGTCTGATTCTGATGGCCGGCCTTGCCATCGAGGAAGCGCCAGATGACCAGTGGCCGGTCAGTCATCCGCCAGGATGTATTCGGCGCCGCAGTAGGGGCAGCGGGCCTTGCCGGTCTCCGCAATCGGCAGGAACACCCGCGGGTGGGAGTTCCACAGGCTGGTGCCCGGCAACGGACAGTGCAGTGGCAGGTCCTTGCGCGAGACCGTGTACTGGCTGCGGGCATTGGGGGTGTTCGGTGCGGCGACGGCGCTGCCGGTGTGTGCATTCATGGGGCTTGCCTCATTGTTTGACATAACTCAGCCATTCCGGGAACAGGCTGCGACGACCGTGCGCCTGGTCGAAATACAGCGTCTGCAACTGATGTGTCACCGGGCCGCGCTTGCCGTTGCCTATAGTGCGTCCGTCCAGTTCGCGGATCGGCGTGACCTCGGCCGCGGTACCGGTGAAGAAGGCCTCGTCGGCGACATAGACCTCGTCGCGGGTCAGGCGTTTCTCGCGCACCTCGACCCCGATCTCGCCGGCCAGGGTGATGATGGTCTCGCGGGTGATGCCCTCCAGCGCCGAGGTCAGGTCCGGAGTATAGAGGATGCCATCGCGGACGATGAAGATATTCTCGCCACTGCCCTCGGCGACATAGCCCTCCGGATCCAGCAGCAGGGCCTCGTCATAACCACAGTCCAGCGCCTCCTGCAGGGCCAGCATGGAATTGATGTAGTGGCCGTTGGCCTTGGCCTTGCACATACTGATATTGACATGATGGCGGGTATAGGAAGAGGTGCGGATACGGATGCCCTGCTCCAGGGCCTCGTCGCCGAGATAGGCGCCCCAGGACCAGGCCGCGACCATCACATGGACCTTGAGATTGTCGGCACGCAGACCCATGCCCTCGGAACCGTAGAAGACCATGGGCCGCAGGTAGGCCGTCTCCAGGCCGTTCCGGGCCACGGCATCGAGGCAGGCCTGGTTGATGGCGTCCTTGTCGAAGGGCATCGGCATGCGCATGATGTGGGCGGAGCGGAACAGCCGGTCGGTGTGGTCCCGGAGGCGGAAGATGGCCGTGCCCCGGTCGGCCTGGTAGGCGCGCACGCCCTCGAACACGCCCATGCCGTAATGCAGGGTGTGCGTCAGCACATGGATCTTCGCCTCGCGCCAGGGGACCATCTCCCCATCCAGCCAGATGACGCCGTCAAGGTCATCCATCGTCATGCCCTATCCCCCTTGTGTCGATATGGTTGATGTCCGTGCAGGAAAATGCCCGGCCCCGGCCCCCCCCAGGGAGGCGACAGGGGCGACGGGATCCGTCTCCATGCTGTTCGCCGACATGTCGCTTCAGCCCGCGGATCCGGTCGTTCCGTCGGCCTCCAGCAATTCATGCCAGATGCGCCTGACGGCCTCGCGCTGCGCGCGGAAGCGTGATCCCTCCACTCTTGCGGCCCGCCCCTGCAGCGCCAGCCGGTGGCCGGCGGCGCGATAGTCGAAATAGGCGTCCCGCAGCTGCCGGCAATCCGCCGCCGCCATCAGGCCACTGTCCGCGAGCCGTTCGAGCAGGCGCAGGTTGTCCGTGACCCGCAACAGCGCCGGTTCCTCGCAGGCCCAGCGCAGAACCGCATATTGAACCATAAATTCGATGTCGGCGATACCGCCAAGCCCTTGTTTCAGGTCGAAAACCCCTGTTTCCCTGTGCTCCAGCTCGGCGCGCATGCGCGCGCGCATCTCGCGGATGTCCCGGCGCAGGGCCCCGGCATCCCGTTTCTGACCCAGCACCTCCCGGCGGATCGTGGCGAAGGCGGTGGCGATGGAGGCATCGCCGGCAACCGGCCGCGCCCGCACCAGGGCCTGATGTTCCCAGGTCCAGGCCTCCCGGTGTTGATAGCGGGCATAGGCCTTCAGCGAGCTGACCAGCAGTCCTGATGCCCCGTTGGGCCGCAGGCGAGTGTCTATCTCGTAGGCCGTCCCCGCCGCTGTGACCGTGGTCAGCAGGTGGATGATGCGCCTCGCCAGACGGTTGAAAAAGGTACTGTTATCGAGTATTCGCGGGCCTTGTGTGTGGCCGTCGCCGGCATGACCGTCGTGCAGGAAGACGAGGTCCAGGTCCGAGCCGTAGCCCAGCTCCAGCCCGCCCAGCTTGCCATAGGCGATGATGGCGAAACCCGCCGCGGACGCGTCGGCCTTCCCCTCGGGCTGGCCGTGGACCTGCGTGAGATGATCCCAGGCCAGATCCAGGGTCTTGCCGAGTACCGTCTCGGCGATCGCCGAGAGGTGGTTGCTGACCTCCGCCAGCGGTATGGTGCCGGTGATATCCGCTGCCGCGACACGCAGCACCTGGGCATTCTTGAACTGGCGCAGGACCTCCATGTACTGTTCCAGATCGCCGCGCCGGCACTTGTACAGGCTGCTGTCCAGATCGCGCAGCAGTTCGTCCCTGCCCGGAGGATTGTAGAGGCTGTGAGGGTCGATCAGCTCGTCCAGCAGCAGCGGATGGCGGGTGATCTGCCCGGCCACCCAGGCGGATTCCGAGAACAGGCGGACCAGCTGTTTCAGTGCGCCGCGGTTCTCCACCAGCAGCGCCAGATACACGCTGCGGCGGGCGATGGTCTCGATCAGGGGCAGCAGGCGTTGCAGCGCCAGGTCGGGTTGCCTGTCTTCCGCCGCCACCCGCAACAGCATGGGCATCAGGCGATCCAGCCTGGCGCTGGCGCTGGCGGTCAGATGCCGCAGCGGACGGGAGTTCCTGAGGGAATCCAGGCGCTTCAGGGCCTGCTGCGGCTGCTGGTAGCCGGCGCCAGCGAGGATTGCCCGGGCCTGCTCCGGGTCCGCCTGTGCGGCCCAGATGGCGCTCATGTCGTCGTTCCGCCCTGCTGTCTCGCGGCGCTGGCGCAACAGCTCGGCGAAGTGTCCGGACACGCGCGCGCGCCAATGATTCAGCATCGCCAGGAATGCCTCCCAGTCCCTATGCCCCATGCCCAGGGCGACGCGCTGCCGGCCGGCGTCATCCTGCGGAAGGGTCTGGGTCTGGCGATCGTCGATCTGTTGCAGCCGGTGCTCGGTATCGCGCAGGAAGCAATAGGCCTGGCGCAGCTCCGCCACCGCCGGGGCGGGCAGCAGTTGCAGGGTCTCCAGCGCCTGCAGGACCGCGAGGATCCCGCGGCTGCGCAGGCTCGGTTCCCGGCCGCCACGCACCAGCTGAAACATCTGTCCCAGGAATTCGATCTCGCGTATGCCGCCGGGACCCAGTTTGACGTTCTCGTCCATGCCCTTGCGCCGGACCTCGGTGTCGATCAGGGCCTTCATGTCACGCAGGGATTCGAGCACGCTGTAATCGATGTAGCGCCGATAGACGAAGGGTTGCAGGTCGGCGATCAGGGCATCGCCCTGGGCCAGGTCGCCGGCGCAGCAACGGGCCTTGATCAGGGCGTAGCGTTCCCAGTCACGGGCATGGGTTTCATAATATCGTTCCATGGCCTCCCGGCCGATCACCAGTGGCCCGCTGTCGCCGAAGGGACGCAGGCGCATGTCCACGCGGAACACGAAACCATCGGCCGTGGTCTGGTTCAGGACCCTGATCAGGCGTCTGCCCAGGCGGTTGAAGAATTCCTCGCTGGACAGTGGCCGCGCCCCGCCGCGGGTCTCTCCCGGTCCGCCGTACAGGAACATCAGATCGATATCGGAGGAGAAATTGAGTTCTCCACCACCCAGCTTGCCCATCGCTATCACGCTCAGTCGCTGTGGTCGTCCCCGCGGGTCGTGGGGTTCGCCATGCCGTTTCGCCTGATCGGCATGCAGCCAGTCCAGCGCCACCGACAGCGAGGCGTCGGCCAGCGCGGAGAGATCCGCCATGGTTTCCTCCAGGGGGGCGAGCGCGGCAAGATCACGCCAGGCGATACGGATCATCTCGCGGCGGCGATTGTAGCGCAGGCAGCGCATCAGCGCGGCTTCGTCAGCGGCCTGCTCACAGGCGGCGCGCAGCGGGTCGTGGAAATAGTCCGCATCGGCGCTTGCATGCAGCATGCCCTGCGCCAGCAGCTCCCGTGGCAGTTCCGGGGACAGCTGGCACTGGCGGGCAACGAACGGACTACAGGCCCAGACCCGGGGCAATTCGCGCACGGCCCGAGGATCATCGATACACGATATCGCCGTCTCATCACAGCGCTCCAGGTAGCGCCGCCAGAGAGAGGCGGTCTCCCCCCGCAAGATGGGAGGCAGGGAATCGAAATTGGGCGTGCGCGACATATGGCGCATAAAATACCATGGATGCCCGTGCCGCCGGGAGCGTGGTCTTGGCGATAGAACTTGCGCATCGCCGCTGGTGCGTTATGGTGGGGTGGTGGCCAAAAGACAGGAAACAGCAATGATCAAACATATCGTCATGTGGACCGTGAAAGAGACTTCCGCCGGCAGCCATGAGGACAACGCCAGACAATTGAAGGCCATGCTGGACGGGCTGGTAGGCACCATCCCGGAAGTCGTATCCCTGGAAACCGGGGTCAACGAGCTCGAAGGCGACGGCGCGATGGACGTGGTCATGGTCTCCAGCTTCGATACCTGGGAGGACCTTGACAGCTATCAGCGTCATCCCGAACATCAGAAGGTTGTCGAATTCGTCAAACAGATCCGGGTGGAAAGACGCGCGGTGGACTATACCGTGTAGCCTGTACACGAAGCCGGGGGCGCACCGGAATCGCGGAAGGCGATCCCCAGATAGAGGTGAAACATGAAGACCATGATTCTGACGGCAGGCATGTTGTCGACCCTGATCCCGGTATGCGTCAATGGCGGGGAAAACCCTTCGGGCGATCACCATCCGGTTTCAGATCGCGTTATCGTCCAGCAGAGAGGGATCCTGGCCGCGAACACCGAAGGCAAGGGGTATGGGCCTCAGTCCCCTCGGGACATCGACTCCAGCGCGGGGAATAACGCCATCATGTTCGGTGTGGCGCCGGGATATGTCGATATGAATCTGTGCAATATCCATTTCCATAAAAACGCCGAGCACAAAGGTGGTGAATTCACGAAGTATGCCGGCAATGGCGATGGACATGGATACCAGGGGGGCTATCTGTTTTCCGGCAGCTTGAGCGCCGGGGAACTGGAAAAGCCGGACCAGGCGATATGTCCGGGTGAACATGGCGGCCTCGGGCCGGGTGATACCATCGAGGTCCATTATGTTTACTCGACCGCCCAGGTGAAGCCGGGCCCGAGCCTGGGGGCGTGTTTCGATGACGCGATCAGGAATCCCCAGCTACGCGTCGAGGCCCAGGTATATGTCCTGGTCAATGACCCCGGTGCACTCGACTTCCGCGTGCTGACGAAACAGGGTTTCAGGGACGGTCGCCAGCAGGCCTTGAATATCCCCGATGATACGGGCGCACCGATACAATACGCGGGTTCCACCACCGGCCCCGGCTATAATGAGAAGGGCTCGCCCTATCAGGTGACATGGAGTGTCCGGCCAAAGGTCGCCAAGGTCGATATCGGGACCGTGGGCACGTGGTGCAAGGGCAATGTCTTCAATGAGGATCATGCCCATGGTGTACGAAACCTGATCGTCAATCCCGCGCTGCTATCGAAGATCGAGTGATGGCGTCATGAGCGAGAGTGATTGCAGTCGTTGATGGATACCCGGGTCGGTGGCGGTGTCGTGATGCCGCCGGCATGGCCGGGCCTGATCCGGGATGGCGTCGATCGTCGCCGTCATCCCCGGTTCCAGCGGTCGCCGATGTACGGCATCAGAGATCCTGAGCAGGCTGGATGACGATGAAGATATCCTTTCATGGCGCCGACCGGGGGGTTACCGGTTCTTGCCACCTGATCGAATGCGCCGGCAAGCGCCTGCTGATCGACTGTGGTCTGTATCAAGGCGGGCGTGAACTGGAGGAGGAGAATGCCAGGGACTTCGGTTTCGATCCCGCCAGTATCGACTATCTGTTACTGACCCACGCGCACCTGGATCACTGCGGCCGGATACCGCTGCTGGGCAAGCGGGGCTTTGCCGGTGAGGTCATCACCACCAGCGCCTCACGCGAGCTGGCCCGGCTGGTGATGCTGGATGCGGCCCACCTGCAGGAGGAGGAGGCGCGCTGGAAGTCACGCCGCGCGGCGCGTCATCATGGCAACCATGGCAAGGGCGTGGAACCGCTTTATACCCGCCTGGATGCGCTGAACTGCCTGGATGGTTTCGGCCGGGTGGCCCGCTATGATGCAGCCCTGATGCTGGGGAAGGGGATCACCGCGACCTTCATCGATGCCGGGCATATCCTGGGTTCCGCGTGCATCCTGCTGGAACTGGAGGAAGGCGGACACCGCCGCCGGGTGCTGTTCTCTGGCGATCTCGGCAATTCCGGGCGCCCTATCCTGCGGGATCCGGCCAGGCCGCCGGTTGCCGACGTGGTGGTGATGGAGACCACCTATGGCGATCGCCGGCACAAGCAGATCAGCCCGTCGGTTGAGGAACTCTACCGGGCGATAGACGACACCTTTGCCCGTGGCGGCAATGTGATCATCCCGACCTTCGCCATGGAGCGTGCCCAGGAGGTTCTGTATTACCTGCGTGAAGGGGTCGAATCCGGCCGCCTGTCGCGTTCCACCCAGGTGTTCCTGGATTCGCCGATGGCCATCTCCGCCACCGGGATCTTCCGCCGCCACCCGGAGTGCTTCGATGCCGAGACCCTGGAGCTGTTCAACGGCGGACGCGATCCCTTCGACCTGCCCGGCCTGCAGTTCACCAACGAGACCGCGCAATCCATGGCTCTGAACCGCATCGGCGGTGGCGCGGTGATCATGGCCGGTTCCGGCATGTGCACCGGCGGTCGTGTGCGGCATCACCTCAAGCACAATCTCTGGCGGCAGGATTGCAGCGTGGTTTTCGTCGGCTATGCCGCGCGCCACACGCTGGCGCGACGGATCATCGATGGCGCGAAAAAGGTGCATATCTTCGGTGAGGAGATCCCGGTCAGGGCGAGGATCCACACCATCAATGGCTTCTCCGCCCATGCGGATCAGGCGGAACTACTGGCCTGGCACGGGCAGACGGGCGCCCCGGCGCAGACCTTCCTCGTGCATGGCGACGAGGATGCCATGCAACATTTCGCCACCCTGCTGAAAGACACCCGGGTGGAGATGCCGGAACTGAACCAGTCCTTTGACCTGTAGCCGCCTCAGGGCCTGAAACAGTCCATGTCATCCGCAAAGTCCACTTTGCCCGGATAGGTCTTGCGGATCTCCGCCAGGGTCTCCCGCTCCCGGCCGAGGGTGCGGGTCATGCGGTGCGACAGGACCAGTCGACCGGCCCCGGCGGTGGCCGCGATGCGGCCGATCACCGAGGGCGGCATGTGCAGGAAGCGGGCGACGCCGGTGGCGTTCTCCGGGACGGCATTGTGTGCCACCAGCAGGTCGGTGCCCGCCGCCAGCAGTTCCAGGCCGTGCCAGTCTCCGTTCATGTCACCGGAGAAGGTCATCGACTTGCCAGAGACCTCCACGCGCCAGGCCAGCGCCGGGACCGGTCCGTGATGCACCGGGATAGCGCTGATCGAAAGGCCGTAAGGGCGGAAGTCATGTCTTTTCCGATGCGGGTCGATGTCGATGTCGTGGGGCTGGATGCGGTATTCATCGCCGCCATCCAGGTAGGAGGCCAGGTAGCGGAAGGCCCCCTGCTTGTCACCGAACAAGGACTGTACGAACTCCGTGGTGGCGGGCATGAAACCATTCCCTACCGGGCCATAGAGCGGCAGATCCCGGTCCCGGCCGCTGAAAAAGCCCGACTTGATGAAGGCCGGCAGGTCGGCGCCGTGGTCGACATGGAAATGGCTGAAGGCGATGGCGTCCAGGTCCGCGAAACGCGCCCCGCTCTGACCGAAATGCAGGGCCACGCCGGTGCCGGCATCGACCAGCAGCCGGGCCTTGCCATCGACCCAGACCAGATAACCGCTGGAGGCGCGCCGGTCTGCAAGCTCCGGTCCTCCCGAGCCCAGTACCTGCAGCCAGACCCCGTCCGGGGCGCAGCCAGTGGCGGCATCCAGCCGCAAGGACAGCAGACAGAGCAGGGCAAACAACGGCATACGGGCCTGATAGGGTTTCATCTGGCGGTCCTATACTGATATTCTGGTTCGACCATGAATGCAGGGCTCCATGAATCACCTTAGTTCTAGACCGGCCCGGCCCGGTTCCGCTTGCCGACAACCACCATTTGAAGGATAGCGCATCATGAATCTCGAAAAGGTCGTATTCGGATTTTTCATCGTCCTGGCGATGACCCTCAATTTTGGTTTCTATCTGGGAGAGATAGGGGACCCGAACCATCATCATGTCTTCGAGCTGTTCGCGGCCATCGTCGTCAACCTGATCGCCACGGTGCTGAAGTTCGGTGATCGAACCCAGATCGGGGCGGTGCTGCTGGCCACCAGCCTGGTCGCGGATCTGGAGCTGATCGCGGCCTCCCTGGTGTGGGTGTTCGCCGTCTATATCAATGACATCGGCCTGACTCCGGACGTGGTCGCCAGCATCGTCTCCCTGTCCGGTGGCGCCCTGCTCGCGAATGTGGTGTCGGTGATCCTGCTATGCGTGGAAACCGTCCTCTATCTGCGCTGACATACGGCGATGCACCAGATCACCTGGTTGGTCCTACGGCGCATGCGGGCGCCGCTGCTGCTGCTGATCTGTACCTACGCCATCTGCATCCTCGGCCTGGTGCTGGCGCCGGGGCTGGAGATCGGTGGTAAAACCAGCCATCTGAGCATCTTCCACGCGGTCTATGTGATCAGCTATGTCGCCACCACCATCGGCTTCGGCGAATTGCCCACGGAATTCTCCGATGCCCAGCGGCTCTGGGCCATCATCAGCATGTATCTGAGTGTGATCGCCTGGATCTACTCCATCGGTTCCATCATCGGCCTGCTGCAGGATCCCAACCTGCGCGCGGCCCTGACAGAGCGCCGTTTTGCCCACAGCGTCAAACGCATCCGGGAGCCCTTCTTTCTGGTTTGCGGCTATGGTGAGACCGGCCAGGCGCTGGTGCAGTCGCTGACCAACTTCTTCATCCACGCGGTGGTGGTGGATATCGATCCCAACCGGATCAATGAACTGAGCCTGCTGGATCAGCGCTATCATGTCTACGTGCCCGGTCTGTGCGCGGATGCCGCCCTGCCCGAAACCCTGTTCGAGGCCGGTCTGGGCAATCCCAATTGCAAGCGGGTGATCGCCCTGACCGGCGATGACAGCGTCAACCTGCAGATCGCCATCACCACCCGGCTGACCCGCGAGGATATCGAGGTCGTCTGTCGCGCCGACAACCAGGATGTCGAGGTCAATATGGCCTCCTTCGGCACGGATGTGGTCGTCAACCCGTTCGAGTCCTTTGGCCGCCTGCTGTCGCTGGCCCTGCATGCGCCCGAGCAGTATGTCCTGCAGAAGTGGCTGATGGCCGAGTCTCATGCGGACTTCGGCTGGCCCAAGGAGGCGCCCAGGGGCTTGTGGATATTGTGTGGTTTCGGCCGTTTCGGACGCGCGCTCTATGAATATCTGCGCCGCGAGGAGATCGATGCGGTGATCATCGATGTCAATCCGGAGCTGGATTTTCCGGTACAGCATGTCATCGGCCGCGGCACCGAGGCGGTAACCCTGCGCGAGGCGCGTATCGAGGCGGCCGTCGGCATCGTGGCCGGCACCGACAGCGACGCCAACAATCTTTCCATCATCATGACCGCACGGGACATCAACCCGGATCTCTTTATCGTCGCGCGCAAGAACAAGGAGGCCAACCAGCAGGTCTTCAACGCCCTCAACGCGGATGTGGTGATGCGGCCCAGCCAGATCCTGGCCGAAGAGATCCGCAACCATCTGACCGCGCCCTTGCTGATGCATTTTATCGAGCAGCTGCACCTCCAGGATCGGCAATGGTCCTGGGGACTGCTCTCGCGCCTGTACCTGGAGATCGGCATGCAGACGACCCCGGATATCTGGGAATTGAATATCAGCGCGTCCCAGGCCCCGGGGGTGATGGAGGCGCTGGAGCGGGATCGCTTCGTGACCCTGCAATGGTTGCTGGGTCACGGCCGGCAGGAATTCAGGAAGGTGGTGGTGATCCCGCTGATGCTGCTGCGGGGCGGGGACACCCGCTTGATGCCCCCGGTGGATACCTTGCTGCAGGAGGGGGACAGGCTGTTGTTCTGTGGTGGCGGCAAGGCCTACCGGCGCATGCGCACTCTGGTGCAGGACTACTATATCTTCAGTGGCAACGATCCGACCGGTGGGGCGCTGGGTCGCTGGCTGGCCCACACCCCGCTGGGGCGGAGGCTGCTGCCGGCCGAGGAGCGCGAGGGTCGCCGGGATCCCGGCTGAGCCCGGCGCGGCGTTTCAGCGGGGCTCCCCGGGGCCCGGCGCCACCCGGTTCCTGCCGTTCGCCTTGGCCTCATAGAGACGCGTATCGGCGGCCTCGATCAAGGCCCTGGGCGTGTCCTCGGGCCGGTCCTCGGCCACGCCCAGGGAGATGGTCATGCGCACGGGTTCCCGCCCCTCGCCTATCTCCACCGGGCTGCTGGCCACGTCCTCGCGCAGCCGTTCGCAGATGCGCAAGGCGTCCGGCAGCCTGACCCCGGGCATCATGATGAGGAATTCCTCGCCACCAAAGCGCGCCGCGAGGTCCGTGGGCCGGGTATGGCGGCGCAGGATGGAGGCCAGCGAGGCCAGGGCCTTGTCTCCGGCCAGATGGCCGTAGTTGTCGTTGAATGCCTTGAAGTGGTCCACGTCCAGCATGATGGCGGTCAGGGGGCTGCCGTCCTGCTGGCAACGCTGATGCTGGCGTTCCAGCACCTCGTCCAGCCAGCGCCGGTTGGGCAGCCCGGTCAGGGCATCGACCATGGCGAAGCGCGCGAACTGGCGGGTCGCCTGCCAGCATTGATAATAACGGTCGTTGCCCTGGCGGATGCGGCCGGAGAGGATGTACAGCAGGTTGCAGGCCACCCCGTGGGAGACGTTGATCATCGCCCACAGCACATCTTCAGGTATGACGAGCAGTCTGCTGTCGCGGATCGCGGCCACGTGCGCGGCGGCCTCGAGCTGACTGAGTATGGAAAGCTCGCCGGCGCAGCTGCCGGGGCCCAGCTCGATCAGGGGGGGCTTGGAGAGGGATCGCAGATGCACCTGCAGGGCGCCGGCCAGGACCAGGTAGAGCCTGTCATTGGGCTTGCCCGTTTCCAGCAGGACCTCCCCCGCGGAGAGGGTCATCTCATGGCAACGGGCCAGGTGACTCTCGATGGCATTGAGGTCGACGCCATTGAACAGCTCCAGGCCGGCGTAGGTCTGAATATCCTGCCGCATATGATTCTCCCGGTGATGATGGTCAGGGTGCCGATATTATTCGGCAATGCTCCAAGTGTACCTTCGCAGCTTGTCGAAAACAGTACTTCGTTTCTCTTTGTTTGCCGTCCTGTTCCAGTCATTACATGCCCTATTCCAGGAGCGCCGTTTGTATGCATCGATATGGTGCAGTCTGCCATCCAGTAGCCTTTAAATGCACCAGAAAGGGGCGTCAGAATCGTTCGCAGATATGGGCTTTGGCCATAAGCATCTGATTTTGTGATGTTTGATCGTGTTGGCATCATGCATGCACTGAGGATTGTCCGTATGGATCGGCCATGCCGATCCGGGTTCTATATCACGCTAGGCACGATACAAAATGGGGCTGAAAACGATGGATGGGAAAATGAAATTAGCGCATGCGGCAGTACTCGCGGGCACCCTGCTGAGCGCGGGAGCGGTTCAGGCCGGTGCCAAATTCGCAATCGATGATACCAAATGGCTGAGTATCGGCGCCGGACTGCGGGGCAGTTTCACGGCCAGGGAGAACGGTGCTCCCAACGGCAGCGACTATTCCAAGGATTTCGCTGTGGACAATGCCCGTATCTATATCAATGGCCAGATCCACAAATACATCAAGTTCGAATTCAATACAGAGTGCTTCTTCTGCTCAAACGCGAACCTGCGTAACTTCGACCTGCTAGATGGCATCGCCAAGTTCGAGTTCAATCCCTGGTTCAATATCTGGGGAGGGCGCCTGCTGGTGCCCTCTGACCGTGCCGAGATGAGCGGGCCGTTTTACGCCAATATCTACGATTTCAACAAGACACCTTTCTATTCCTCCGATTTCAGTGTCACGTTCGGTGATGGTGGGGCCGGGGTCTATGGCCGAGATCATGGCGTGGTGCTATGGGGATCCAATGGTGCCGATGGCCCCCTGCAGTATGCCTTCGGGGTTACCAATGGTCTGCGTTCCGCCACAGGCAGGGGACCCAATCAGGACGACAATCTGATGTATTCAGCCCGTATCGCCTACAATTTCTGGGCGCGCGAGAAGAACCCGGGCTACTACACCAGCAGCACCTATTATGGCGGGGGAGGCGACATCCTCACGCTGGGTTATGCCATTCAGTATCAGAAGGATGGTGCCGGTACCTTTTTCAATCGCGGTGATTTTGTCGGTATGAGCATGGACCTGCTGATGGAGAAGGTGCTCTCCAACAAGGGTGTGATTACTATCGAGGGTGAGTTCAAGCACTTCGATGCCGGTTACAGCACCCTTGCCTTTACGGATGCGGACCGGGCCAATTGCTTCTGTATGTTTGATGGTGATGCCGGGATGGTTTCGGCGCTCTACCTGTTCCCGCAGAAGGTCGGCATTGGCAGATTCCAGCCCTATGTTCGCTATACCGCCAACAACCCGAACAACAGTTCGGATCGGGACGAGATAGAAGGCGGCGTGAATTATATCATCGATGGACACAATGCCCGCATCTCGCTGTTCTACGAACATGGTGATATCGCCACCAAGGGCCTGAATTATGCTCCGACGGCGACTGGTCGCAATGTCGATGCCATCAAGCTCGCAATCCAGCTGCAACTTTGATTACCGCAGTACTTCCGATAATAAAGGAGAGGTATCCCATGACATACAGAAACGAGATCAAACGCGCCATGCTGGCGACCACGTTCGGTGTGAGCGCCCTGCTGGCCGCAGGCGCCCAGGCCGCCGATACCATCAAGGTCGGTATACTGCATTCCCTGTCGGGGACCATGGCGATCAGTGAAACGACCCTGAAGGACACCATGTTGATGCTCATCGACGAGCAGAACAAGAAGGGGGGACTGCTGGGCAAGAAGCTGGAGGCCGTGGTGGTCGATCCGGCCTCGAACTGGCCCCTGTTCGCGGAGAAGACGCGTGAACTGATCCAGAAGGACCATGTTTCCGCCATCTTCGGCTGCTGGACATCAGTCTCCCGCAAATCGGTTCTGCCGGTGGTGGAGGAACTGAAGGTGCCATTGTATTATCCGGTCCAGTACGAGGGTGAGGAATCATCCAAGTACGTCTTCTATACCGGTGCGGCGCCGAACCAGCAGGCCATCCCCGCGGTCGATTATCTGATGAACGAGGTCGGGGTCAAACGCTGGGTGCTGGAGGGTACGGATTATGTCTATCCCCGCACCACCAACAAGATCCTGGAGGCCTATCTCAGGGCCAAGGGCGTGGCGGCATCCGATATCATCATCAACTATACGCCGTTTGGTTTTTCTGACTGGCAGTCCGAGGTCTCCCGGATCAAAAAGTTTGGGTCTGAAGGCAAAAAGACCGCAGTGGTCTCCACCGTCAATGGCGATGCCAATGTGCCTTTCTACAAGGAACTGGGAAATCAGGGGGTCTCCGCCGAGGACATCCCGGTGGTGGCCTTCTCCGTGGGTGAGGAAGAGCTGTCCGGTATCGATACCAAGCCGCTGGTGGGTCATCTGGCCGCCTGGAACTACTTCGAGAGCGTTGACGCCGATGTCAATGAGGACTTTATCGAAGCCTGGCACAAGTACATCAAGGATGACAAACGGGTGACCAACGATCCCATGGAGGCGCATTACATCGGCTTCAATATGTGGGTCAAGGCGGTCGAAAAGGCCGGCAGTGCCGATCCGCAGGCCGTGGTGGACGCCATGATCGGGATCAGTGTGCCCAACCTCACCGGGGGCTATGCCGCGATGATGCCCAATCACCATATCACCAAGCCGGTGTTGATCGGCGAGATCCAGGACGATGGTCAGTTCGAAGTGGTTTCACAGACCCCGGGACTGGTGGCCGGTGATGCCTGGTCGGACTACCTGCCGGGCAGCAAGGACCTGATCTCCGACTGGCGGGCGCCGCTTTCCTGCGGTAATTACAATGTCAAGACACACAAGTGCTCTGGTCAGAACTACTGACCTCCAGCGATAACGGCCGGCCGGTATCCATGCTATGGTACCGGCCGTTTTTTTACTCCGGGAAGGTGCCATCATGACGAGCATGGGGGGAAGGCCAAGGCGGGTACTCGTGGCGATGCTGATATTGGCGCTATCCGGCATTACGGGTATGGCGCATGCGGCCACAAGAGAAGTGGATGCCAGCTTTGACCACGGGGTTGCCCTGCTCCTGAAGAAGGGCTTCCGCGCCCATGCGAAAGGTATCAGGCAGCTGTTGCTGAGCAAGGATCCCAGAGTAGCGCCCATCCTCAAGGCGATGCTGGACGGTGAGTTGTATTCACGCAAGAAGGAAGGGGATCTGGTCTTTGCCAAGCGTGATAAACGGATCTACCGGATTGCCGGCGCCCTGGATAATCGGCCCCTGGGCGAGGTCAGGAAACGTGCCCTGCGCAAGGTGAAGGTCAATAACCGCCTGCGACGGCAGTTACGCGCGGCGCTGGCGGTCCTGGACCTGGGCAGCCCCGATCATGATGTCAGGCTGGCGGCCATCGAGGAGATGCTGGCGAAGCCTGATGCGGATATTATCGATCTGGTCAGGGACTTGCGTGCGGGCGAAAAAGACAGCGAAGTGGCGCAACGCATGGACCTGTTGCTGGCATTCAAAAATTTGACAGCAAAATCGGTGTCTGCCCGGTTGGAGGCGGTCAGGCTCCTCTCCGGCAGCCTGCACCCAAGCGTACGAAATGTCCTCAACGCCAGGCTGGAGCTGGAAACCGAGCCCGATGTCAAGAAGGCCATACGACAGGCCTTGCGCAGCATAGCTTCCAGGGTCCATTTCTACGCCTGGCTGGAGACCGTCTTCTTTGGTTTGAGCCTGGGTTCGATCCTGGTACTTGCCGCTATCGGTCTGGCGATCACCTTCGGGGTCATGGGGGTCATCAACATGGCTCATGGCGAGTTGATCATGCTTGGCGCCTATACCACCTATGTCGTACAGAAGATGATGCCGGGGAATATCGGCCTGTCGTTGCTGGTTGCGATACCGGCGGCCTTTCTGATCTCGGGCCTGACCGGGATCGTGATCGAACGGCTCATTATACGTCATCTCTACAATCGCCCGCTGGAGACGCTGCTGGCCACGTTTGGTGTCAGCCTGATCCTGCAGCAGGCGGTGCGCAGCATCTTTTCGCCCTTGAACCGTGCGGTGATCACGCCGGAGTGGATGAGTGGCTCGGTGGAGATCAACAGCGCCCTGAGCCTGACCTATAACCGGCTGTATGTGATCCTGTTCACCCTGCTGGTTTTCTTTGCCCTGTTCGCGGTGCTGAAACATACCCGTCTGGGGTTGCAGGTACGGGCTGTATCCCAGAACCGGGAGATGGCAAAGGCCATGGGGGTGCGCAGCGACTGGGTCGATGCCCTGACCTTTGGTCTTGGATCAGGGATCGCCGGTGTCGCCGGTGTCGCCCTGTCACAGTTGACAAACGTGGGGCCGAACCTGGGTCAGTCCTATATCATCGATTCCTTCATGGTGGTGGTATTCGGCGGGGTGGGCAATCTCTGGGGCACCCTGGTTGGCGGCCTGTCTCTCGGGGTGGCGAACAAGTTCATAGAGCCTTATGCGGGTGCGGTGATGGCCAAGATCCTGATCCTGGTCTTTATCATTTTATTCATTCAGAAACGTCCCCGGGGGTTGTTTCCCCAGAAGGGTCGTGCGGTCGAGGCCTAGCGCGTGTTCAAACGTCTGTATACAGGGGATCGGGCCGGCAGCCTTTTTCTGGGCCTGCTGGTCATTGCCGCCATCGGTGTGCCGGTATTCAATCTGGTGGCGCCGATGGATTCCGCCTGGCATCTGTCGACCTTTACCGTCACCCTGCTGGGCAAATATCTCTGTTACGCCCTGCTGGCACTGGCGCTGGACCTGGTGTGGGGTTATTGCGGCATACTGAGTCTTGGTCATGGCGCGTTCTTCGCCCTGGGTGGTTATGCAATGGGCATGTACCTGATGCGTCAGATCGGAGATCGTGGTGTTTACGGCAATGCCGATCTGCCCGATTTCATGGTGTTCCTTAACTGGCATGAGTTGCCCTGGTACTGGCGCGGCTTCGATCATTTCTGGTTCGCCATGCCGATGGTCCTGCTCGTGCCCGGCCTGCTGGCCCTGGTGTTCGGCTGGCTTGCCTTTCGATCGCGGGTGACCGGCGTCTATCTGTCGATCATTACCCAGGCCCTGACCTATGCCCTGATGCTGGCATTTTTCCGCAATGAAATGGGCTTCGGTGGCAACAACGGGTTGACCGATTTCAAGGAAATACTCGGTTTCAGCCTGCAGACGGACGCGACCCGTGTCGGGCTTTTCCTCGCCACCTGCCTGGCCCTGGGGGGCGGCTATGTCCTTTGCCGGTGGGTCGTGACCTCACGCCTCGGGCGGGTGGTGATCGCCATCCGGGACGCCGAGGACCGGGCCCGTTTCATCGGATACCGGGTGGAGCAATACAAGCTCTGGGTGTTCATCCTGTCGGCGATGCTGGCGGGTATCGCGGGGGCGCTCTATGTGCCCCAGGTGGGGATCATCAATCCGGGTGAATTTGCCCCGCTGAATTCCATAGAAATGGTTATCTGGGTTGCCGTTGGTGGTCGTGGCACACTCTATGGCGCGGCCCTTGGCGCCATCCTGGTGAATTACGCCAAGACCCTGTTTACCGGAGCCTTGCCCGAGGTCTGGCTGTTTGCCCTGGGTGGCCTGTTCGTGCTGGCCACGCTATTTCTGCAGCGCGGCCTGGTGGGTCTGCTGCAAAGGCGGAGGGCGGGTTGATGCGTGTCATCGAACATGCCGACGAACTGCGCTCGCGGCATATCCTGTATCTGGAAGAGATCACGGTCAGCTTCGATGGTTTTCGCGCCCTGGACGAACTGACCCTGTATGTCGATGATGGTGAATTGCGTTGCATCATCGGCGCCAATGGCGCCGGCAAGACCACGATGATGGATGTGATCACCGGCAAGACGCGACCGGACAGTGGCAGCGCCTGGTTTGGTGACGAAATTGATCTCCTCACCCTGGACGAACCCGGGATCGTCCATGCCGGTATAGGCCGCAAGTTCCAGAAGCCCACGGTATTTGAATACCACAGCGTGTTCGAGAACCTGGAACTGGCCATGGCGGGTGACAAGGGCGTCTGGCATACCCTGTTCAGCCATCTGAGTGGTGAGCAGCGTGATCACATTGATGAGACCCTGGAGACCATCGGTTTGCGGGAGGCGTCAAAACGTCTCGCCGGGGATCTCTCGCATGGACAGAAACAGTGGCTGGAGATCGGCATGCTGCTGATGCAGCAACCCCGGCTGCTGCTGGTGGACGAGCCGGTTGCCGGCATGACGCATCAGGAAACCGAGCATACTGCGGAATTGCTGACCTCTCTGGCCGGCAGGCATTCCGTGGTGGTGGTGGAACACGATATGGAATTCGTGCGCTCGATTGCACGCCGGGTGACGGTGCTGCATGAAGGCAGGGTGCTGGCCGAAGGAAATATGGATACCGTACAGAACGACCCTCGGGTCATTGAAGTCTATCTGGGGACATGATGCTGCGGGTCGAAACACTGAATCAGTCCTATGGCCAGAGCCACACCCTGTGGGATCTGGACCTGGACGTGCCACAAGGCAGTTGTACCTGCCTGATGGGGCGCAATGGTGTCGGCAAGACCACCCTGCTGAAGTGCATCATGGGACTACTGGCCGTGACTTCGGGAAAGATCCGTTTCAAGGGTGAAGATCTGACCCCGTATACCGCCGAACACCGGGCACCGCGGGGCATCGGCTATGTGCCACAGGGCCGCATGATCTTCCCGTTGCTGACGGTGGAGGAAAACCTGCGCATTGGTCTGCCGGCGCGTGCCGACAGGAGTCGTGAGATCCCCGCGCAGGTATTCGAGCTGTTCCCGGTACTGAAACAGATGCTCCATCGGCGTGGTGGCGATCTCTCCGGTGGCCAGCAGCAACAGCTGGCCATCGGCCGGGCCCTGGCCATCGATCCACAGTTATTGATCCTCGATGAACCGACCGAAGGGATCCAGCCGAACATCGTGCATGAGATTGGCGACATCATTATCCGCCTGAACCGGGAACTGGGCCTGACCGTGCTCCTGGTGGAGCAGAAACTGCCTTTTGCTCGCAGGGTTTCCGACCGTTTCTGTATCCTCGACAAGGGCCGCGTCATGGCCGTTGGTGAGATGCAGGATCTGGATGATCAGCACATCAGCCAGTACCTGACCGTATGACCGGGGAAGGACTGATGAACCAGGTTTCCCCAGAATTCGGAGGATAGCGCCGATGAACAGCGCCGGAATGGTGATCTCACTGGCCTTCGGCCTGGGCATGGTGCATGCGCTGGACGCCGATCACATCATGGCGGTCAGCAGCCTGGCCAGTGGTGGAAACAAGGCTCGTCGGGCCTGGCAATATGCAAAGTGCTGGGCCCTGGGGCATGGTCTCAGCCTGAGCCTGATCGGTGCCTGCGTCTATCTGCTAGGCAGCGCCATTCCCATGGAGCTGAGTATCATTGCGGAGCACCTGGTCGGCGTGGTCCTGATCCTCATGGGTCTGTATGCCATCCTGGGTCTCCGGCGCCAGCGCCTGCATATTCATTTCCATCGCCATGATGGTCTGCCTGCGCATGCGCATCTGCATGCCCATCCAGCGGGGTCGAACGCTACCGCCCATGGCCATGTCCATCGCGCCACCCTGCTCGGCATGCTCCACGGTACCGCCGGTTCGGCGCCCTTGCTGGTACTGATCCCGATTGCCAGCCTCGGCTCCCCCTGGCTGGCCCTGCTCTATCTGCTGGTGTTTTCCCTGGGGGTATTGCTGGCAATGAGCCTGTTCGGTGGCCTGCTTGGCTGGGGTATCGGGCAGTGTCTGCGTCGTGGGCCTGTCGGCCTCAAGGTCATGCAGGGCGGCGTGGCCCTGGGCACTGTCTGGGCCGGCCTGGTGGTGCTGAACCATGCTGGCTGAACCCTTGCCGGCGACGGACGCAGGCTGGCGGGCCAGACTCGAACTCCACCTGGGTCATATGCAGGGCCGGACGAGGCTATGCCGTCGCCATGGCCATGGACCGCTGATGGTGCAGAAACCCTTTTACCCGGAGGATGGCTGCTGCCACATCTATCTGCTCCATCCTCCGGGTGGGCTGGTGGGTGGAGACCAGCTGGAGGTGCGGATAGAAGCGGGTCCCGGTACCGGGACTCTGATCACCACCCCGGCGGCGACCAAGTTCTATCGCAGTAATGGCGCCGTGGCGGCCATGCGGCAGTGTCTGCGGGTGGCTCCCGGTGCGAGCATGGAGTGGCTGCCACAGGAGAATATCCTCTTCGGTGGCAGCCAGTCCATGAATGAAACCGAGGTTCACCTGCGGGGGGATGCCCGTTATATAGGTTGGGAGATGACCTGTCTCGGGCGCCCGGCCAGTGGTGATGCCTTTGCCCGTGGCCATGGCTCACAGCGGTTTGATCTGTGGCGTGATGAGCGCCTGCTGCTCAGCGAACGGCAGTTGCTGGAGGCCGGTTCCAGGATACTTATGGCACCATGGGGCATGGCCGGGCATACTGTGGTGGCAAACCTGATCGCCACCCCGGCCGACAGGGATACGGTCACCATGTTGAACGCCGCGTTACCCGCCGGTGACGGCTCACTGAATGCCTTTACCTGCATCGGGGATGTGCTGATCGGGCGCTGGCTGGGCAATCAGGCCGAACAGGGGCGCCAGTGGCTGGCCCGGGTCTGGTCTCTGTTGCGGCCCCGGATCATCGCTTGTCGGGCCTGCCCCCCCAGGATCTGGCGGACTTGAATCACTCATCGAAACGAGGCTAACAACGATGCAACTATCACCCCGGGAGAAAGATAAGCTATTGCTGTTTACCGCCGCCCTGCTGGCCGAACGGCGCAAGGCCCGCGGTCTGAAGCTCAACCATCCCGAGGCGGTGGCCCTGATCTCTGCTGCCATCCTCGAGGGAGCTCGCGAGGGCCGATCGGTGGCCGAGTTGATGTCCATCGGCAGCACGGTACTGACCCGCGATGAGGTCATGGAGGGCATCCCGGAGATGCTGGGTGAAGTGCAGGTTGAGGCCACGTTCCCTGACGGGACCAAGCTGGTTACAGTACACAATCCCATCCCCTGACAGGAGCCCGTCGAAATGAATCGGTTTCAATTGCGGATGACCCGGGCTGGCGCATATCCGGCTCCGGGGATAGACATCGAGGGTATCGCTGCAAGCCACGTGCTGGCGGCGGGTACGTATTGGAGGGGGAAGACATGATCCCGGGTGAACTGTTTGTCGAAGAAGGGGACATTGAACTGAACGCTGGCCGTGACACCACCACCCTGGTGGTGGCCAACACGGGCGATCGACCGGTCCAGGTTGGGTCGCATTATCACTTTTTTGAGGTCAATTCAGCCCTTGATTTCGTGCGCGAGACGGCCCGTGGTTACCGCCTGGACATCCCGGCCGGGACTGCGGTGCGCTTCGAGCCGGGACAGACCCGCACCGTGGAACTGGTCGCCTATGCGGGTGCCCGGGAGGTCTATGGTTTCAATGGCGCCATCATGGGGCCGCTGGAGGATGAGTCATGAGGAAGATCGACCGCCGCGCCTATGCCGAGATGTTCGGGCCGACAACGGGCGACCGGGTGCGTCTGGGTGACACCGAGCTGGTGATCGAGGTCGAGGCGGACCATACGGTCTATGGCGAGGAGGTCAAGTTCGGCGGTGGCAAGGTGATCCGCGATGGCATGGGCCAGAGCCAGCGCCCGGCCGCCGAGGTGGTCGACGTGGTCATTACCAATGCCCTGATCCTGGACTACTGGGGTATCGTCAAGGCCGATGTGGGCATCAAGGATGGACGCATCGCCGCGATCGGCAAGGCCGGGAACCCTGATATTCAGCCGGGCGTGGATATCGTTATCGGACCCGCCACCGAGGCTATTGCCGGCGAGGGACAGATCCTGACCGCCGGCGGGCTGGATGCGCATATCCACTTTATCTGCCCGCAACAGGTCGAGGAGGCGCTGATGGCGGGGGTCACGACCATGCTCGGTGGTGGTACCGGCCCGGCGACCGGCACCAATGCCACCACCTGCACCCCAGGCCCCTGGAATATTGCCCGAATGCTGCAGGCCGCCGAGGGTCTGCCCATGAACCTGGGGTTTCTAGGCAAGGGCAATGCCAGCCAGTCCGGGGCACTGCGCGAGCAGCTTGCCGCCGGGGCCATGGGCCTGAAGTTGCACGAGGACTGGGGGACCACGCCGGCGGCGATCGACAACTGCCTGAGCGTGGCCGATGAGATGGACGTGCAGGTGGCCATTCATACCGATACCCTGAATGAGTCGGGTTTCGTCGAGGACACCCTGGCCGCGTTCAAGGGACGTGCGATACATACCTATCACACCGAGGGTGCCGGTGGCGGCCATGCCCCGGACATCATCCGTGCCTGTGGGGAGGCCAATGTGCTGCCGTCCAGCACCAATCCGACCCGACCCTACACGGTCAACACCATCGATGAGCATCTCGACATGCTGATGGTCTGTCATCATCTGGATACAAAGATCCCGGAAGACGTGGCCTTCGCCGAGTCCCGCATCCGGCGCGAGACCATCGCCGCCGAGGACATCCTCCACGACCTGGGGGCCTTTTCCATGATCGCCTCCGATTCGCAGGCCATGGGCCGGGTCGGAGAGGTCATCATCCGCACCTGGCAGACCGCCCACAAGATGAAGGTCCAGCGCGGTCCGCTGCCGCAGGACACGGCGCGCAACGACAATCTGCGTGCGCGGCGCTATGTGGCCAAATACACCATCAACCCGGCCATCACCCATGGTATCGCCCACGAGGTCGGCTCTGTGGAGACCGGCAAGCTGGCCGATCTGGTATTGTGGAAGCCGGCCTTCTTCGGGGTCAAGCCCGCCCTGATCATCAAGGGTGGCATGATCGCGGCCGCACCGATGGGTGATCCCAATGCCTCCATACCGACGCCCCAGCCGGTGCACTATCGGCCGATGTTCGCAGCTTTTGGCGGTGCGCTTGCGGCGACCTCGGTGAGCTTCGTATCCAGGGCCGCGCTGGAGGCAGATATCGCCGGCCGCCTCGATCTGGACAAGCGCATGGTGGCGGTCCGGGATACCCGTTCCGTGGGCAAGGCTGACATGCGGCTCAATGATGCCCTGCCACATATCGAGGTCGACCCCGAGACCTATGAGGTGCGCGCAGATGGTGAGCTGCTGAGCTGCGAACCCGCCACCGTGCTGCCCCTGGCGCAGCGTTATTTCCTGTTCTGAAGCCATGGCACTGCCACGAGCCACCCGTCTGGCGACCGCATCCGCCACCCCTCCCGATGAGGTGCTGGAGCTACCCTACGAACGGCGCCAGATCAGCCGCCAGCGCGTCACCCTGGCCAGTGGCGCCGAGATCGGCCTGTTTCTGCCACGCGGCACCGTTCTGCACCATGGCGACCGGCTCGCGGTCGAGGACGGGCGCATGGTCCAGGTCAGGGCGGCGGCGGAAGCGCTCAGCGTCGTGAGTGCCGATACCAGCCCGTTGCTGGCACGCGCCGCCTACCATCTCGGCAATCGTCACGTCTGGGTCGAGATCGGTAGTGACTGCCTGTATTTCCTCGAGGACCACGTCCTCGACCAGATGTTGATGAGCCTGGGCCTGAGTGTACGGCATCAGAACCGGCCATTCGAACCGGAGGGGGGGGCTTATGGCGACGAGGGCCACGGCGCTCACCCACATGGGCCCCATCATACCCATGGCTGAGGTCGATGCACGCCTGTGGCAACTGATCAGTCCGACCCTGCCCATCGGGGCATACACCTGTTCCCAGGGGCTGGAATACGCGGCCGAGGCCGGCTGGGTGACAGATGAACGCGCGGCCCGGGAGTGGATCCTCGGCATCGCCACGGAGGTCCTGCCGCGTCTCGATTTGCCCTTGCTGGCACGCATGCACCGGGCCTGGAAGGGGGGGGAGTGTGAGACGGCCATGGCCTGGAACGATCGTCTGCTGGCCTCGCGCGAGAGCCGGGAACTGTTGCAGGAAGACCTGAATCTGGGACAGGCGCTGTTGCGCCTGCTGCCCGAGCTGGAGATCCCCGTGCCGGGGAAACTGCGGCAGCGGCCAACGGCCTATGCAACGGCCTTTGCCCTGGCCGCTGCCCACGCGTCCGTGGCCCTGCGACCGGCCCTGTCCGGTTATGTCTGGGCCTGGGGCGAGAATCAGGTGGCGGCCGCGATCAAGCTGGTGCCGCTGGGCCAGAGCGCCGGGCAGCGGATCCTGTTGCAACTGGGCCGGACGCTCGACGGCCTGGTCGAACGGGCACTGGATTGCCCGGTGGCGGACCTCGGGATGACGGCGCCGGGTCTCGGTATCGCCAGCGCCCGGCATGAGACCCAGCACACGCGCCTGTTCAGATCCTGACCAGGCGGGCCGGACAGGAAACTGTTCGCTGAAACTGAGACCAGGAGTTGATTTTATGACTGAGGACACAGCCGTGCTGCGGATCGGGATCGGGGGTCCGGTCGGTTCCGGCAAGACCGCCCTGACGGAGGCCCTGTGCCTGCGCTTGCGTGATGACTATCCACTGGCCGTGGTCACCAATGATATCTATACCCAGGAGGACGCGGAGTTCCTGATCCGGCGTCAGGCCCTGGAACAGGAGCGCATCCTTGGCGTCGAAACCGGTGGCTGCCCGCATACCGCGATACGCGAGGATGCCTCGATGAATATCGCCGCCATCGAGCAATTGTGTGATCGTTTCCCGGACCTGAAGATGGTCCTGCTGGAGAGTGGCGGTGACAACCTCAGCGCCACCTTCAGTCCCGAACTGGCCGATCTGAGCATCTATGTCATCGATGTATCGGCCGGGGACAAGATCCCGCGCAAGGGGGGGCCCGGGATAACCCGTTCCGACCTGCTGGTGATCAACAAGATCGATCTCGCACCCATGGTCGGGGCCTCGCTGGAGGTGATGGAACGCGACAGCCTGAAGATGCGCGGTGACAGGCCCTTCGTATTCACTAATCTGAAGACTGGTCAGGGCGTGGATGAAGTGGTTGCCTTTGTCATCAAACAGGGCATGCTGGCATGAGCCAGACCTGGCCGCTGTTGCTGTTGCTGCTGCTGGCACTGCCGGCAGTGGCGACCGGGACGGGTCATGGCATGCAGGGTGTCTGTGTCGATCTGGATGGTTCCCTGGCCCAACGGGTGATGCCGGCGGAGCTCATGCGTCTGGCCAGCCAGTACTATGCCCCGGTCGTGGTCAAATCCTGCCGACATGGAGAAGTGGCCCCGGCAGGTGCAGGCGCGCCGGACTATCACCTGGATATCCATATTGGTCCGTTGCACCAGGGCCCTCTGCCCAGGGGCTTCTCCTTTACGCTGGGAGACGGGGATCCCCGGGCCGCGGGTTTTGACCAGGCGACATTGCTGCCGATCACCTGCCGTCTGCGCGACAGCCGCGGCACCCTGCTGGAGATGCATGAGTCCGAGGCAGTGATGCCGGTACATGCGCCCACGGCCACCATGATCATGTCTGCCGTCAGTGAGTCTTGCCAGGTGCCTGGCAGCGCACAAGCCGATGAAGATCCAGGGGTGAGGTCGCTGGTGGTGACCAAAGCTGCGGCAACGGCCGCTGTCCCGCAGCTGCGGGAACCGGCCGGATCCGGGGATGCGATCCACCTGCAGCGTATCCCAGCCGGGCGACGAACTCAGTACATCATCCACAACAAAGGGGATGATCTGATCCTGGAACGTGGCCGCAGCCGGTGATCTACCCTAAAGAACCCGCAGATGCAGTAACAAAAAGGCCCGCAAGTTGCCTTGCGGGCCTTTGTTGATCGGGTGCTATGCATCCGATCGGGTCGGCGACGGGAGTATGATTCCCCCGTCTGCGGTGGGGTTTACATCATGCCGCCCATGCCACCCATGCCGCCCATGTCCGGCATCGCCGGCGCGGCGGCCTCTTCCTTCGGCTTCTCGGCCACCATGGCCTCGGTGGTGATCATCAGGCCACAGATGGAGGCGGCGTTCTGCAGCGCCGAACGGGTGACCTTGGTCGGGTCCAGGATACCCATCTCGACCATGTCGCCGAACTCGCCGGTGGCGGCATTGTAACCGTAGTTACCCTTGCCGTTCTTGACGTCGTTCAGGATCACGGAACCCTCGCCACCGGCATTGCTGACGATCTGGCGCAGTGGCTCCTCCATCGCGCGGCGGGCGATCTGGATACCGATGTCCTGATCGTGGTTGTCGCCACTGAGGTTCTCCAGGGCGCCGAGGGCGCGTACCAGGGCGACACCGCCGCCGGGCACCACACCTTCCTCGACCGCGGCCCGGGTCGCGTGCAGGGCATCCTCGACGCGGGCCTTCTTCTCCTTCATCTCGACCTCGGTGGCGGCGCCGACCTTGATCACGGCCACGCCACCGGCCAGCTTGGCGACCCGCTCCTGCAACTTCTCGCGGTCGTAGTCGGAGGTCGATTCCTCGATCTGGGCGCGGATCTGGCCGACCCGGGCCTCGATGTCCTTGCTGTCGCCGGCGCCATCGATGATGGTGGTATTGTCCTTGTTGATCTGGACCTTCTTGGCGGTACCCAGGTCATCCAGGGTGGTCTTCTCCAGGGTCAGGCCGACCTCCTCGGAGATCACGGTGCCACCGGTGAGGATGGCGATGTCCTCCAGCATGGCCTTGCGGCGATCGCCGAAGCCCGGGGCCTTGACCGCGGCCACCTTGACGATGCCACGCATGTTGTTGACCACCAGCGTGGCCAGGGCCTCGCCCTCGACGTCCTCGGCGATGATCAGCAGCGGCTTGCCGGCCTTGGCGACACCCTCCAGCACCGGCAGCAGGTCGCGGATGTTGGACAGCTTCTTGTCGTGCAGGAGGATGTACGGGCTCTCCAGCTCGACATTCATGCCCTGCTGGTTGTTGATGAAATACGGTGACAGATAGCCGCGATCGAACTGCATGCCCTCGACCACGTCGAGTTCATTCTCCAGCCCGGAGCCTTCTTCCACGGTGATCACGCCTTCCTTGCCTACCTTGCCCATGGCCTCGGCGATGATATTGCCGATGGCCTCGTCGGCGTTGGCGGAGATGGTGCCGACCTGGGCGATGCTCTTGTCATCGTTACAGGCCACGGAGATGTTCTTCAGTTCCTCGACGGCGGCGCTGACGGCCTTGTCCAGGCCACGCTTCAGGTCCATCGGGTTCATGCCCGCGGCTACCGCCTTGACGCCCTCGGCGAGGATGGACTGGCCCAGAACGGTGGCGGTGGTGGTGCCGTCGCCGGCGATATCGGAGGTCTTGGAGGAGACTTCCTTGACCAGCATCGCGCCCATATTCTCGAATTTGTCTTCCAGTTCGATCTCCTTGGCCACGGAGACGCCGTCCTTGGTCACGGTCGGTGAGCCGAAGCTCTTTTCCAGGACCACGTTGCGGCCCTTGGGGCCGAGGGTAACCTTCACCGCGTTGGCGAGGATGTTGACGCCGGCGAGCATGCGCTGGCGGGCGTCTTCGCTGAATTTCAGTTCTTTTGCACTCATTAGTCTTTCCTCAATAACTTTTTGACAATCGTGTATCGCGAACGGCCTTAGCCTTCGATCACACCCATGATGTCGTCTTCGCGCATGACCAGCAGTTCCTCGTCACCGACCTTGACCTCGGTGCCGGAGTACTTGCCGAACAGCACGGTGTCGCCCACCTTGACATCCATCGGGGTGTTTTCGCCCTTGTCATTGGTCTTGCCCGGACCCACGGCGATGACCTCGCCACGCGAGGGCTTCTCGGTGGCGGAATCCGGCAGCACGATACCACCGGCGGTGGTGGTCTCTTCTTCCATGCGCCGTACGATGACACGGTCGTGTAATGGACGGATCTTCATGTGAACATTCTCCAGAGTTGTTAGGGATTGAATCGAGCGCCTGGATTTATTAGCACTCACCTCAAGTGAGTGCTAATTATAGGGGCGAAGTTTCGACTGTCAAGGCAGGTGAGGGGGATCTTTCGGTTTTACCTCGAATTCTCCTTCGAGGATGTCCGCGCCCTGCTCGCGCGAGGCGATAATACGCAGCGACAGGCGTCGCAGCACCAGGCTCGCGACCCGCCGGCGGAGTCCCGGCAGCAGCAGCAGAAAGCCGATGCCGTCGGTGATGAAGCCCGGGGTGAGCAGGAAGGCGCCGGCCACGAGCAGCATCAGGCCCTCGATCAGCTCCTGCGCCGGCAGACGACGGGCATCCAGGGCCGCCTGGGCGCGGGCCAGGGTGGCCAGGCCCTGCAGGCGCAGCAGGCCGGCGCCGAGTATCGCGGTCAGGATCACCAGGCCGATGGTTGGCAGGGCGCCGATGTGCCCGCCTACGGCCAGCAACAGATAGAGTTCGGCGATCGGCACGCCGATCAGCAATGACAGGAAGAACAGAACAGGCATGTGGCGAGGGGTCTCGGGGAGCAGGAGTGGTACACTATCGGGCTGTCGCGGCCGATTTTCAAGACTGGGCCGGGGATGGAGAGCCTGGCATGCAGAAGAATCCCGCTTTACTGGTACTGAACACCTGCCCGGACATGGTCAGTGCCGAGGTTCTGGCCCGCCACCTGATCGAGGCCTCACTGGCGGCCTGCGTCAATATCCTGCCGGCGGGACGTTCCATCTACCGCTGGCGGGGGGCGGTGCATGCGGATAGCGAGTGCCTGCTGTTGATCAAGACCACCCGTGCCGCCTGGCCGCGTCTGCGCGAGGCGATCCGGGCGCGACATCCCTATGAACTTCCAGAGGTGCTGGCAGTCCCTGTTGAGGCGGGCCTGGATGCATATCTGCAATGGCTGGACGAAATGGTGAATGTGGAATGAGTAAATGGCTGTTGTCCCGGGTCGGCGTGAGCATGCGGCCCGCAATAGGGTTCCTGCTGGTGTTCCTGGCGCTGGTTTCCCCGGTTCATGCGGATCATGCCTTCGATCACTTCAATCTGTTCGCGGACAAACCCGCGGACAGCCTGCTCGGCGGCGGCGGCCACCGGTTCCTGGAGCCGGACCAGGCCTTCATCCTCTCCGCCGAACCAGCCGACGGGGAACATATCGCGCTGCAGGTGGAGATCGCCGAGGGCTATTACCTCTATCGCGACAAGTTTTCCTTCAGCATAGTCTCCGGCGCGGCGAGCCTGGGGAAGGTACAGCTGCCCCCCGGGGAGACCAAGTCGGACCCGCTGTTCGGGGAGGTGGCCATCTTCACCGGCAGCCAGCGCTTCCTGCTGCCGCTGCAGCGTCAGGGCGACGGCGTTGAAGCCATCAAGTTGCAGGTGGCTTACCAGGGCTGCGCCGACAAGGGGATCTGTTATCCGCCACAGAAAAAGACCCTGGAGGTGAGCCTGCCGGCCAGTGGCGGCGCCAACGATGGACCCGCGACCGCCGTCACCACCGTGGCCGGCGCGGGTGCCATGCCGGGACCCGCGGCCATGCAGTCCGAGCAACAGTCCATCGCCGGCATGCTCGCCGGTAGCGGAGGCCTGCTGGCGCTGCTGAGCTTTTTCGGCTTTGGCCTGCTGTTGTCCCTGACCCCCTGCGTATTCCCGATGGTGCCGATCCTCTCCGGCCTGATCGTCGGTCAGGGTCACAGGATCACGCCCCGGCATGCCTTTATGCTGTCGCTGGTCTATGTGCTGGCGATGGCCCTGACCTATGCGGTGGTCGGGGTACTGGCCGGCCTGTTCGGCAAGAACCTGAACGCCACCTTCCAGAGCCCGGGGGTGCTGATCGCCTTCAGCGCCGTGTTCGTGCTGCTGGCCCTGTCGATGTTCGGCTTCTACAAGCTGCAACTGCCGGCCGGCTGGCAGGCCCGCCTGAGCAGCATCAGCAATCACCAGGACCGGGGCACCTATCACGGCGCCCTGATCATGGGCCTGCTTTCGGCCCTGATCGTCGGCCCCTGCGTGGCACCGCCCCTGGCGGGCGCGCTGATCTACATCGGTCAGAGCGGTGACGGCCTGCTGGGTGGCGCCGCCTTGTTCCTGATGGGCCTGGGCATGGGGGTGCCGCTGTTGCTGATTGGCGCCTCGGCCGGCCGCTGGCTGCCCAAGGCCGGGGTGTGGATGGAGAGCGTGCAGCGCGTGTTCGGCGTGGTCATGCTGGGGGTCGCGATCTGGTTGCTGGAACGGATCCTGCCCGAGGGCATCACCCTGTTGCTGTGGGCGGTGCTGTTGATCATCTCGGCCATCTACATGGGCGCCCTGGACGGTCTTGATGCGGTGGCCTCGGGTTGGAAGCGCCTGTGGAAGGGGGTCGGCCTGGTGATGCTGATCTATGGTGCGGTCTTGATCGTTGGCGCTGCCAGTGGCCGTGGGGATCTGCTGCAGCCGCTGCGGGGTATGGGTCCTGTCCATGCCGGGATCAACGGAGCCAGCGAGGCGGCGCCGGTGGCGGGCCTGCGTTTCCAGCGCATCAAGGGCATTGCCGGTCTGGATCAGGCCCTGGCCCGCGCCAGGGCTCTGGGACGACCGGTGATGCTGGATTTCTATGCCGACTGGTGTGTGGAGTGCAAGAACCTGGAGCGCGTTACATTCCGGGATCCCCGGGTGCGCCAGGCCCTGGGGGACGCCATCCTGTTGCAGGCCGATGTCACCGCCAACGATGCCATCGATCAGGCGTTGTTGCGCAAACTGGGGCTGATCGGTCCCCCGGCGATCCTGTTCTTCGACCGCATGGCCAGGGAACAGCGGGCCTATCGCCTGATAGGATATATAGCGCCTGAGGATTTCTCCCGGCATGTGCAGGCGGTGATCGGCCAATGCGCCAGCGTCCCTTGCTGATCCGGGGCCTGCTCCTGGCCCTGATCGCCGCCACCATCGGCTACCTGAGCGGGCAATGGCTGTTCTCGAGGGATGTCGCCGAGGCCGCGCGGATCGATACCGGCGTCAAGGAACGTCCCCGCAGGCCGGATCTCGCGCTGCCGGATCTGGATGGACGCGTCCGGCATCTGTCGGAATGGGACGGCAAGCTCCTGTTCGTGAATTTCTGGGCCAGCTGGTGCCCCCCCTGCCGGGCCGAGATCCCGGATTTCATCGAACTGCAGCGGCAGTATGCCGATCAGGGCCTGCAATTTATCGGCATCGCCATCGACTCTGTCGAGGAAGTCCGGAAATATATGCGCGAGGTGCCGATCAATTATCCGGTGCTGGTGGATCAGCGCGCCGGGATCGCGGCCGCGACCGCCTTTGGCGATCAGGATGGCGCCCTGCCCTACACGGCCGTGGTCAATCGCCGCGGCGAGGTGGTCTTCCTGCGCAAGGGCATGCTCAAGCGCAGTGAGGCCGAGGATCTGATTACGGCCTGGATCGATCGCTGAGGGGCCGCCGCAGGGGGGGAGAAGGCCCCCTGGCCAGGCCAAAAAGGTCGTAACTACACCGATCCTGTGGTAATCTGCCGCCATTTTCAGCAAACATGAACGGACATCGCGTCCGGGGAAGAATATGGCCAAGCTGTTGGTTTTACATGGTCCGAATCTGAACCTGCTGGGTCAGCGCGAACCCGGACACTATGGCAGCAGGACCTTGAGCGAGATCAACCAGATCCTGAGTGAGCGGGCCGCCGTGGCCGGACATCAGATCGATATCCTGCAGAGCAATGCCGAACACGAACTGGTGCAGCGTATCCATGCCGCCGGGGTCGAGGGCGTGGACTGCATCATCATCAATCCGGCCGCGTTCACCCATACCAGTGTCGCCATTCGTGATGCCCTGCTGGGCGTGAGCATCCCCTTCATCGAAGTCCATCTGTCGAACCTGCATGCGCGGGAAGCCTTCCGCCGGGAATCCTATTTCTCCGATATCGCCGCCGGGGTGATCACCGGTCTTGGCGCCAGCGGCTATGAATATGCCCTGGAAGCGGCCCTGAAAATCTGTGCGCGGACGGGGGATGGCTGACGAATCGAGCGTGACGCCGGTCGGTCCCGTCCGCGGATCGGCGTCACGGTGACATCCAACCCAGGCGCCGGCGGAGACCATCCTCCGGCGCGAGAACCGGTAACGAATAAAAGCTATGGATATACGCAAGGTAAAGAAACTCATCGAATTGCTGGAGGAATCCGGTATCGCGGAGATCGAGATCCACGAGGGCGAGGAGTCCGTGCGCATCAGCCGGCAGACGGTCCAGCCCCCCCCCGTGGCCGGCACCGCGGTTCCGGTCGCCGCCCCGGCGCCCGCACCCGCCGCCAGCCCGGCAGGCGCGCCGGCACCCACGGCGGAAGAGCATCAGCTCGGGGCCGGAGAGCATGCGGTGACCTCGCCGATGGTCGGTACCTGCTACCTGTCCCCGTCCCCATCCAGCCCGCCCTTCGTCGGTGTCGGCGACAGCGTCAAGGTGGGAGATGTGCTGTGCATCATCGAGGCCATGAAGATCATGAACCAGATCGAGGCCGATCGCGCCGGGATCATCTGCGCGGTACTGGCCGAAAACGGCCAGCCGGTCGAGTTCGAACAGCCCCTGTTCATCATCAAGGAGGCCTGAGCGGCCTCCTGTCACCCGGGATCATCGAGTATCCATGCTAGAAAAGATCGTAATAGCGAACCGGGGCGAGATCGCCCTGCGTATCCTGCGTGCCTGCCGTGAGCTCGGGATCAAGACCGTGGCGGTGCATTCCTCCGCCGACCGGGACCTGAAGCATGTACGGCTGGCCGACGAATCCGTCTGCATCGGGCCGCCGGCCTCGGCGGACAGTTACCTGAACATCCCCGCGGTGATCGCCGCCGCCGAGGTCACCGACGCGGTGGGCATACACCCGGGTTACGGGTTTTTGTCTGAGAATGCCGATTTTGCCGAGCGTGTCGAGGAGAGCGGCTTCGTCTTCATCGGTCCGAAGGCCGATACCATCCGCCTGATGGGTGACAAGGTCTCGGCGATCAAGGCCATGCAGGATGCCGGGGTTCCCTGTGTGCCGGGATCGGATGGACCAATAGAGGATGACGACGCGGACCTGCTGGCGATGGCGCGCCGGATCGGCTACCCGGTGATAATCAAGGCCTCCGGTGGCGGGGGTGGCCGCGGCATGCGCGTCGTGCACTCCGAGGCAGCCTTGCGCAACGCCATCGTTCTCACCCGCAGCGAGGCGGCGGCGGCCTTCGGCAACGACATGGTCTACATGGAGAAGTTTCTCGAACATCCGCGTCATGTCGAGGTGCAGGTGCTGGCCGACACCCATGGCAACGTGATCCATCTGGGCGAGCGCGATTGTTCCACCCAGCGCCGTCATCAGAAGGTCATCGAGGAGGCCCCCGCGCCGGGGATCGGCGAGGAATTGCGCAATGAGATCGGGCAGCGCTGTGTCGATGCCTGCAAACGCATGGGCTATCGTGGCGCCGGGACCTTCGAGTTCCTGTACCAGGATGGCGAGTTCTACTTCATCGAGATGAACACCCGCCTGCAGGTCGAGCATCCGGTCACGGAGCTGATCACCGGTGTCGATATCGTCAAGGAGCAGATCCGCATCGCCGGGGGTTACGAGTTGAGCTATGGTCAGGAGGACATCGTCATCCGCGGCCATGCGGTCGAGTGTCGCATCAATGCCGAGGATCCGGAGACCTTCATGCCCTCCCCCGGCACCCTGACGCTGTACCATCCGCCCGGTGGCCCGGGGATCCGCCTGGACACGCACATCTACGCCGGTTATACCGTGCCGCCCTACTATGATTCCATGATCGGCAAACTGATCGCCTATGGCGAGGACCGCCAGTCGGCCATGGCGCGGATGTCCAACGCCCTGACCGAGATCGTGATCGACGGCATCAAGACCAATATCCCTCTGCACCGGGATCTGCTCAGTGATGCCGGCTTTCTCGCCGGTGGCACCGACATCCACTACCTGGAGAAGAAACTGGGGATCGACTGACACGGATCAGCCATCGACTCCGAGATCGAAAATACCCATGGCCTGGATCCAGATAGCCTTCGATACCGCCGAGCCCATGGCCGGCCAGATCGCGGACCTGCTCGAACTCGAGGGCGCCGTGTCCGTGACCCTGGCGGCGGGTGACGACCAGGCCATCCTCGCCGAGGCGCGAGAGACCCCGGCGCTGTGGGATACCATCCAGCTCACCGCCCTGTTCGATGATCAGTGCGTCGTCGATACCGTGATCGACAGCCTGGGGCGGGAACTCGCGCCCGAGCCCCTGCCCCATTACGAGATCAGCCTGCTGGCCGATCAGGACTGGTCGCGCAGCTGGATGGATCGTTTCCGGCCGATGCGGTTCGGTTCCCGGCTGTGGGTCTGCCCGAGCTGGGAGACGCCCCCGGAGCCCGGGGCCGTGAACCTGGTGATCGATCCCGGCATGGCCTTTGGCACCGGCACGCATGAAACCACGGCGCTGTGTCTGGAGTGGCTGGACGCGCACGCCGGGTTGCTGCCCGGGGCGGAGATCATCGACTACGGCTGTGGTTCCGGGGTACTGGCCATCGCCGCCGCCCTGCTGGGGGCGCGGCGGGTATGGGCGGCCGATATCGATGCCGATGCCCTGGATGCCTGTGGCGGGAATGCCCTCCGCAACCGGGTGCATGAGCGCATCATCACCATCGCCCCGGAGCAGTTGCCGGCGGCGCCGGTGGATTGCCTGCTGGCCAATATCCTCTCCGGGCCGCTGCGGCAACTGGAACCGGAGCTGGCCGCCCGCGTCAGGCCGGGCGGCCACCTGGTGCTGTCCGGGATACTCGCGGCCCAGGCCGCCGGGGTCGCCGAGGCCTATGATCCGGACTTCGAGATGGACCCGCCCGTGCGGCAGGGGGACTGGGTGATGCTATACGGGTGCAGGCGCTGAGATGCTGACCCGCTGCCCGGCCTGCGAGACCGCCTTCCGGATCACCGCGGAGCAACTGGCCGCGGCCCATGGGCGTGTGCGTTGCGGTCGTTGCCGCAAGGTCTTCAATGCCCTGGAGTGCATCGCCGATGAGGATCCGCCGCCCCTGGCGGGGACCGTTGCGGGGGGGGATGCACGAGAGGCGCAAACCGGCGTGGCCGCGGGCCTCGACGATCCGGTACTGGACACACCGGCCCCTGCGGTTGCCGGCATGGACGGTGGCGGGACGGAAGCACGGCAACAGGTCCCCGGGGATGAAGCGGCGGTGCCGGCCAGTGATGACAGCCTGGATGTGCTGCTGGAGGAGATGCCGCCGGCGTTACGGGATGAGCTCGCCCAGGATCCCGCCGGCCCGGGTTACCTGGCCCGGGTCCTCTGGGCCGTGGCGGCGCTGCTGCTGGTGCTGCTGTTGCTGGCGCAGCTGGCCTGGACCTTCCAGGACCGGCTGCTCGCCGCGATCCCGGCCCTGGGCACCTATCGCGATGCCGTCTGCGGCTTGCTGGATTGCCAGGCGAGATCCGCCCGGCCCCCCGGGCAGGCCATCAGGATGCTGGCCAGGGACGTGCGCAAACACCCTCGCTACCGGGACACCCTGTTGGTCAATGGCACCCTGGTGAATGGATCGGAGCAGCCGGTTCCGTTCCCGCTGTTGCAGTTCGGTCTTTACAACGTCGACGGGGTGCTGATCGGCGCGCGTCGCTTCAAGCCCGTGGAATACCTCGACCAGAGTATCGATATCGGCCAGGGCATGTTGCCGGGGCAGCCGGTACATATCGTCCTGGAGATCACCGGCGTCAGCGACGCCGCGGTCAGCTTCGAATTCGATTTTCTGTGAGCCGTAGCGGCGATACCCGGATGGAATGTGTGACCCAGTTCACATTCCGCCAGACGGATCCTCCTGCCAGTCCAACGTCACCACCGGCGCAGGCGCAGCGCGAGGATGCCGGCCGCGCTCCGGGATCGCGTCAAGCCAATGAAAAACCAGTGATAGTGCCGATCTTCTCCTCCGCCTGGCCGTGATTGCCGCCTTCGTGGCGCGGGCGCGGAAAGACTTTCGCCGCGAGGAATTTGTGGTTATCATCGCTCGTCCGTTATGGCCTTTGTCTGGAGCCCCGGGGTGCGCATGAAGATCGGACCTTACAGCCTTGCCTCACCCCTGCTGCTGGCGCCCATGGCCGGGATCACCGACCGCCCATTCCGGCAGTTGTGCCGCTCCCTGGGCGCCGGCCTGGCGGTGAGCGAGATGACCGCCGCCAACCCCCTGCTGTGGCATACCCGCAAGGGCCGCATGCGCCGGCGGCACGCCGGCGAGTCGCTGCCGATCGCGGTGCAGATCGCCGGAGGGGATCCCGGGATGATGGCCTCCGCGGCGCGTCAGAATGTCGCCGATGGCGCCCAGATCATCGATATCAACATGGGCTGTCCGGCAAAGAAGGTCTGTAACATCATGGCCGGTTCGGCCCTGCTGCGGGACGAGGCCCTGGTGGCGCGGATCCTGACGGCGGTGGTCGCGGCCGTGGCGGTGCCGGTGACCCTGAAGATCCGCACCGGCTGGGATCCCATGCATCGCAATGGCGTGCGCATCGCCAGGCTGGCCGAGGATTGCGGCATACAGGCCCTGGCCGTGCATGGCCGCACCCGCGCCTGCGCCTACCGGGGCCAGGCCGAGTACGAGACCATTCGCGAGATCAAGCAGGCGGTCTCCATCCCGGTGATCGCCAATGGCGACATCGATGGTCCGGAAAAGGCCCGTGAGGTGTTGCGGCGCACCGGCGCGGATGCCCTGATGATAGGGCGCGCGGCCCAGGGCAATCCCTGGATCTTTCGTGAGATCGGACATTTTCTGCGCACCGGCGAGCAGCTGGCGGCGCCGGGCGCCGATGAGATCGTCGGCACCATGCTCTGGCACGTCCGGCAGCTGCATGATTTTCATGGGCCCCGTCACGGGGTGCGCATTGCACGCAAGCACATTGGCTGGTATCTGGCCCGGCTGGGGAACGGCGAGGCGTTCTGGCGGCGCATCAACCGGGTGGATGCGGCGGATGAACAGTTACAGGGGATCCAGGAGCTGAGAGCAGCTCTGCGCTTGGGGGTACGGGCGGCATGAAACTCGAGACAAAGTCGGCAAGGGGGATGACCGGGGGGCTGGAGGGCCTGACCCTGGGAGAGTGCGTGAGGCGATCCATGACGACCTATTTCGCGGAGCTTAATGGACATGCGCCGGCGGATCTCTATGAACTGGTCCTGTCACAGATCGAACAGCCCCTGTTGAGCGTGGTCATGCAGGAGACCCGGGGCAATATCACCCGTGCGGCCACCATCCTGGGCCTGAACCGCGCCACCCTGCGCAAGAAGCTGAAGAAGTACCACATCGAATAACGCCGCCGCCGGGTCATCGCCAGGGACCGGAAACACTGGGCCGGTTGCCGACGGCGCCGAAGAACGGTCGTGATCCCGTGTTCCACCGGGGTGAACCGGAGCCCGGCCGCGAATGCGCCTGGAATCGCGGGCGCAGACTTGTTAACGTTGTCGCGCCCCTGTTCAGGGGGCCTGACGGACCCGGGACGGATTGAGCGTGGAATCGCCCTCGCCGCACTGGACTGAAGCCGACAACCCCCAGCCATTTTTCTGGATATCAACACATGACGATGACGAAGCGCGCCCTCATCAGTGTCTCGGACAAGACCGGGGTCGTGACCCTGGCCGAGGGCCTGGTTGCGCAGGGCTATGACATACTCTCCACCGGCGGCACCGCCCGCCTGCTGGCCAGGCACAAGGTCCCGGTCACCGAGGTTTCCTCCTACACCGGTTTTCCCGAGATCATGGGGGGCCGGGTCAAGACCCTGAATCCGAAGATCCATGGCGGCATCCTCGCCCGGCGCGGGGTCGATGAGGCGGTCATGGCCGAGCACGGCATCGATCCCATCGATATCGTCGTGGTCAATCTCTATCCCTTCGAGAAGACGGTCGCCGACGAGGGCTGTGATCTGGCTACCGCGATCGAGAATATCGACATCGGTGGCCCGACCATGGTCCGGGCCGCGGCCAAGAATCATGCTTCGGTGGCCATCGTCGTCGATCCGGATGACTATGCGGCCCTGCTGGAGGAACTGACCCTCAGTCGCGGCGGTATCTCGGCCGGCAGCCGCTTTCAGCTGGCGGTCAAGGCCTTCGAGCATACCGCCGCCTATGACGCCGCGATCGCCAATTACCTGAGCGCGGTCAGGAGCCCCGGAGCCGACGCTCAGGCCAAGGCCCATTTCCCCGACAACTACAGCATGCAGTACCGCAAGAAGGAAGTCCTGCGTTACGGCGAGAATCCGCATCAGCAGGCGGCCTTCTACGTCGAGGCCGAGCCGGTCACCGGCAGCATCGCCAGCGCGCGCCAGTTGCAGGGCAAGGCGCTGTCCTACAACAATATCGCCGATACCGACGCGGCGCTGGAATGCGTGGCCGCCTTCGAGGAGCCGGCCTGCGTGATCGTCAAGCATGCCAATCCCTGCGGCGTGGCCACCGCGGCCAGCCTGCTGGAGGCCTACGAGCGGGCCCATGCCACCGATCCGACCTCCGCCTTCGGCGGCATCATCGCCTTCAACCGGCCGCTGGATGCGGCTACCACCGAGGCCATCATCGAGCGTCAGTTCGTCGAGGTGATCGCGGCGCCGGATATCGCCGAGGGCGTCGCCGGGATCGCCGCGCGCAAGCCCAATGTCCGCCTGCTGGTCACCGGCCTGTTCGCCGACACCCCCCCGGCCTTCTTCGACTACAAGCGGGTGCATGGAGGCCTGCTGGTGCAGGACAAGGACCAGGGCGGCGTGACCCTGGACGATCTCAGGATCGTCACCAGCAGGGCGCCCACCGATGCCGAGATCCGCGACCTGTTCTTCGCCTGGAAGGTGGTCAAGGTGGTCAAGTCCAATGCCATCATCTATGTGCGGGATTCCCGCACCATCGGCATCGGCGCGGGCCAGATGAGCCGGGTCTACAGCGCCCGCATCGCCGGTATCAAGGCCCGCGACGAGGGCCTTGAGGTGGCCGGATCGGTGATGGCCTCGGATGCCTTCTTTCCCTTCCGTGACGGTATCGACGCGGCTGCCGAGGCCGGCATCACCGCCGTCATCCAGCCCGGCGGGTCGATGCGCGATGACGAGGTCATCGCCGCCGCCGACGAGCATGGCATGGCCATGGTATATACCGGCATGCGTCATTTCCGTCACTGACGGGGCATGAGCGCACACACGGCATCCCTGCTGGGCTATAATCCCGCTCCGGGTCGGTGAGAAGGCCTATCACCGGCCCGGCCCCGATCCCCGAATCACAGAGATCCCGATGAAAGTATTGATCGTCGGCGGCGGCGGGCGCGAACACGCGCTGGCCTGGAAGGCCGCCCAGTCACCCCGGGTCGAGCGCGTCTATGTCGCGCCCGGGAATGCCGGCACCGCCCGCGAGGCGGGGGTGGAAAATGTTCCCATCGATGCGGGGGATGTCTCCGCCCTGCTGGATTTTGCCCGTGAAAGGGATGTCGGGCTCACCATCGTCGGTCCCGAGGGGCCGCTGGTGGCCGGTATCGTGGATCTATTCCAGGCCGATGGCCTGGCCTGTTTCGGTCCCGGCCAGGCGGCCGCGCGACTCGAGGGCTCGAAGACCTTCAGCAAGGAGTTCCTGACCCGTCACGGTATTCCCACGGCAAGCTGGGGCAGCTTCACCGAGGTCGATGCGGCGCTCGCCTTCATCGAGAAACACGGCGCGCCGATCGTGGTCAAGGCCGATGGCCTGGCCGCGGGCAAGGGCGTGATCATTGCCCGTAGCGAGGCGGAAGCCGGTGATGCCGTACGCGAGATACTGGCCGGCAACGCCTTTGGCGCGGCCGGCAGCCGGGTGGTGATCGAGGAATTCCTGCAGGGTGAAGAGGCCAGCTTCATCGTCATCTGCGATGGCCGGAACGCCCTGCCCCTGGCCAGCTCCCAGGACCACAAGGCCCGCAACGAGGGCGATACGGGCCCCAATACCGGCGGCATGGGCGCCTATTCGCCGGCGCCGGTGATCAGCGAGACCCTGCATGCGCGTGTCATGGCCGAGGTCATCGAGCCCACCCTGCGCGGCATGGCCGAGGAAGGCAATCCCTATACCGGCTTTCTCTATGCCGGCCTGATGATCACCCCGGACGGCAGCCCCAGGGTGCTGGAGTTCAACTGCCGCTGTGGCGATCCGGAGACCCAGCCGATCATGATGCGCCTCAGGTCCGACCTGGTCGAACTGTGCGCTGCGGCCCTGACGGGTGGTGTGGCGGGGATCCATGCGGAATGGGACCACCGTACCGCCCTCGGCGTGGTGCTGGCCGCCGATGCCTACCCGTCCGGTTCCAGCAAGGGCCGGCCGATCGCGGGTCTGGACGGGCTCGATGGCGGGGATCTGAAGGTGTTTCACGCCGGTACCCGGGAAGAGGACGGTCGGGTGGTGACCCACGGCGGACGGGTGCTGTGCGTCTGCGCCCTGGGCGATGATATCGCCGCGGCCCGGCAACGCGCCTACCAGGGGGTTGCCGCCATCCACTGGGACGGGATCTATTATCGCGGCGACATCGGTTACCGGGCGATGGCGCGGAAAAAGTGTCCGTGACCGTCGCCATCGGGTACTATTCGCACACCGAATCCATACCAAACTGAGAACATGGCAAGCACAGAGATCATCATTCGCGGGATCACCACCGCAGGCAACAAATTCCGTCCCAGTGACTGGGCGGAACGCCTCTATTATGCCCTCGCCAGCTATGGACCGAATCGCAAGGTGCGCTTCAATCCACTGACCAAGATCAAGCTGAAGGACGGGATCAAGTGTTTCGTGGTGGATACCGAACTGCAGGAAGAGGATCCGATGACCTTCGATTTCCTGATGGACTTCGCCCGGGAGAATGACCTGGTGGTCAGCGCTCCGGACCAGCGGCCGGTGGAGTAAGGGCTCGATGCGTGGCCACGACAGGCCGCCAGGCCAGACGTGTCAGACGGCGGCCTCCTCCCCGTCTTCCTCCGGCCAGTTCTTGATGTAGTTCTTCAGCAGGCGATTCTGGAAGGTCGATTCCGCCAGCGCCGCATTGATGATATCCCCCATGGACAACACCCCGGCCAGCCGTCCTCCCTCCATCACCGGCAGGTGGCGGATACGATGTTCCGTCATCAGCCCCATGACATGGTCGATGCTGTCCTCCGGCGTGGCCGTGATGATGTCGGTATTCATCACCTCGCCGATCGTGATCGTTTCCCACTCGTCACTGTAGCGGGCCAGATTGCGTAACAGATCGCGCTCGGTGACGATGCCGGCGATGGTCTCGTCGGGGTCCGTCACCAGCAGTGAGCCGATGTGCAGGGCGAGCATCTCCCGAACCATGTCCCTGAGGGTGGCCGTGCTCGAAATGGTATGGACCTTGGTGCCTTTCTTTTTTAGTATGGTGCTGATTTTCATAGAAGTTCCAGAAAACGGATTAGGCCTGTGGGGTGTGGGTGCTAAGACGTCATCGTCGTTGTCGCCTACTGTACACGGATGATGGTCACGGGATCAAATCCCCGTGCCACGGGCACTGAGTTCGATGTCGCACCCTGCGCACGCCAACGGCCTGCGCGTGGTTTCCTGGTCCGGTGTCCAGGGAGGATGCCGTCATCGGCGAGACCCGGCACCGCATCAAGGAAACACTGAAGGGATCGGTGTTTCTTCGAGTTGCCCAAGAGGGGTTCCCACGATACGAGGATCGTCAAGGCATGAATGAGGATCGCATCATCGACATAGAGACCCGGCTGACATTCCAGGATGGCGTCCTGCAGGAGCTGAACCAGGTCGTCTGCCAGCAGCAACGGCGGATCGAAGGCCTGGAAGAGACCTGCCGCATGCTGTTGCTACGCCTGCGGGAATTGTCGCAGGATCCGGCCACCGGGCCCACGGACGAACGCCCTCCGCATTACTGATCGGTTCGCCCGGCAAGGTTGCGGGCGAGTTCGGCCTGCGGGTCGAACAGCCTGCGGCTGGGCATGCTGAAATCACGATGGAGGTAGTTGCCGCGTGCATCGGGCCTGTAGCGCCGGCGGTAAGCATCGGCGTTGTCCAGCAGGTCGCGGATCCCGGTGATCAGGGCGTCGATATCCTCCCCGGTGCTATACAGCCCCAGGCTCGCGCGGACCATGCCGCGGCGGCGCCGGATCTCGGCCTGGCCGGCGGGGGTGTCCGGATCGATGTCCAGGTTCCAGAGTTCCGCTTTCAGCATCTCCTTGACATAGGGATGGGCGCAGAAGCATTCATTGCGCACGGCGACATTGTGGTAATCGTTGAGCACCGCGGCGCTGAGACCGTGATCCAGGCCATCCAGGTTGAAGGTGATGATGCCGACCCGGGGAACCTTGTCGAGATCGATGTCGCCATAGAGGCGCACACCCGCCATGGCCCGCATCTCCCCGATCGCCTGTCTGAGCAAGCCCTGTTCATGCGCGGTCACGGTGTCCATGCCGATCCGATCCAGGCTCGCCAGGGCCGCGCCCAGCAGGATCGCCCCGGGGATATTGGGGGTCCCCGCCTCCAGGCGTTCGGTGAGCTCCGTGGCCGCCTCGAAACCCTCGTCGTAGACCTCGGCGACCATGCCGCCACCCAGTTCCGGGGCCTCGATGCGCTCCAGCAGGTCGCGCCGCCCGACCACCCCGCCCGGGGCCCCGGGGGCGTAGACCTTGTGGCCGGAGAAGGCGATGAAATCGGCTTCCAGTTCCGCTTCCCCGGGCCGGGCGAGACGCATGGGGGCGTGCGCGAACAGTTGCGAGGCATCCACCAGCAGCCAGGCGCCGTGGGCATGGGCCAGCCTGGCAATGTCCGCAAGCGGGTTGAGGATCCCGGTGACGTTGCTGGCGCCGCTGACGGCCACGTAGTTCACCCGCCCGGCATATTCCCGCAGCAGGTCCTCCAGGGCGTGCAGATCCAGGGCGGCCATGGCCGCGCCCTCGCCCAGCAGCGGGATATGCCGGAACAGGCCGGCATGGCGCCGGTGGGGCAGGTCGTTGGAGTGGTGTTCCATGCCCGAGACCAGAACCACGTCACGTTCCGGACGCAGCGCGGCCAGTGATCCCGCCAGGCGGTTGATCATGGCGGTGGCGCCATTGCCACCGAATATGCAGCTGTGGCGCCCGGGATCGGCGCCGACGAATGCCAGCACCTGGCGCCGGGCCCAGCGATAGCAGTCGGTGGCGATGCGGGCCGAATAGTGCAGGTCGCTGTGGGTGTTGGCGTAGTGGCGCAGGAAGGCCTGCTGGGTGCGCTGCGCCGGCCCCATCATCAGGGTGGTGGCGGCGGAGTCCAGGTAGTGGCGGCGGCTCTCGCGGCCATCGGCGAGGGGATAGCGGGTGTCCAGGCCGAGGAAATCCCGCCGCAGGGATGAGAACAGGGCTGCGCCATCCATGTTCGCGACTCAGGCTTGCCAGTCGAGGAAGTTGCCCAGCAGTCGCAGCCCGGCATGCTGGCTCTTCTCCGGATGGAACTGCACCGCGAACAGGTTGTCGCGGGCCAGGGCGCAGGCGAAGCGCAGGCCGTATTCGCACTCACCGGCGATCTCGGCCGGATCGTCCGCTTCGACATAGTAACTGTGTACGAAATAGAACCGGCTGCCGGCCTCTATGCCGGACCATAACGGGTGCTCAGACACGGGGATGACCTGGTTCCAGCCCATGTGCGGGATCTTGAGACGGTCCCCGCTACGGGCATCGTGCATATCGCCGGGGAAGCGCCGCACCTGGCCGTGAAAGAGGCCGAAGCCGGCGGTGCCGCCGTCCTCCTCGCTGCCGTCGAGCAGGGATTGCAGGCCCAGGCACAGGCCCAGGAAAGGCCGTTCCCGGATCGCCTCGCGCAGGGCCTGGTCCAGGCCCAGTGCGGTCATCTGCCGCATGCAGGCGCCGATGGCGCCTTGTCCGGGGAAGACGATGCGATCCGCGGCCAGCAGGTCTTCCGGGCGGGCGCAGACCCGGATCTCGTGGCGACCACCGGAGACGTGTTCCAGGGCCTTGGCGACCGAGCGCAGGTTGCTGACGCCGTAGTCGATGACGGCGACTGTCTGCCGTGCCGCCATCGCTACAGTTTGCCCTTGGTGGACGGCAGCATCCCGGCCATGCGCGCATCGGCCTCCACCGCCATGCGCAGGGCGCGGCCGAAGGCCTTGAAGACCGTCTCGGCGATGTGATGGCTGTTGCGACCGCGCAGGTTGTCCACGTGCAGGGTGATCAGGGCGTGATTGACGAAGCCCTGGAAGAATTCGTGGAACAGGTCGACGTCGAAATCACCCACACGGGCGCGCGGGAAGACGCAGTGAAATTCCAGCTCCGGTCGTCCGGAACAGTCGATCACCACCCGCGACAGGGCCTCGTCCAGGGGCACATGGGCATGCCCATAGCGCCGGATGCCCTGCTTGTCTCCGAGGGCCCGGGCAAAGGCCTGGCCCAGGGTGATGCCCACGTCCTCGACCGTGTGATGGGCGTCGATATCGAGATCGCCATCGGCCCGGATGTGCAGGTCGATCAGGCCATGGCGGGCGACCTGGTCGAGCATGTGTTCGAGGAAGGGGATGCCGATGGCCAGCCGGGACTCACCCGTGCCATCCAGGTTGATCGAGACCTCGATGCGGGTCTCCTTGGTGTCGCGTTTGACGCTGGCGCTGCGCGCTGTACTCATGATGCTGGTATCCACTGGATTCAGATAGGACCCCTGGACGCCCGAGGGGCTTGTTCCACGGGTCTCGAAAGCCGTAGGATACCCTGATCGGGGTCGGGACGACAAAACAATTCCGGGGTGCGAGACATGGGGGAGCGGATCGAGACAGGGCCGGTGAAGGAATACCTGCTGGGCCTGCAGGACAGCATTTGCATGGAGCTGGCCGCCGCCGACGGGCGGGCCCGGTTCCTCGAGGATGCCTGGCGCAGGGATGCGGGTGGTGGCGGCCGCACCCGGGTGCTGACGGATGGCGCCGTGTTCGAGCAGGCCGGGGTCAATTTTTCCCATGTGCATGGCGATGCCCTGCCGCCGTCGGCGACCGCCGCACGCCCGGAACTGGCCGGGCGCGGGTTTCAGGCCCTGGGGGTGTCGCTGGTGCTGCACCCGCGCAACCCTTACGTGCCGACCGCGCATGCCAATGTGCGTTTCTTTATCGCCGAGCACGAGGACGAGGCGCCGATCTGGTGGTTTGGCGGCGGTTTCGACCTGACCCCCTGCTACCCCTTCATCGAGGATGTGCGCTACTGGCACCAGATGGCCCTGAATGCCTGCCAGCCCTTTGGCGATGAGGTCTATCCCCGTTACAAGAAATGGTGTGACGAGTATTTCTATCTGCGGCACCGCGATGAGACCCGCGGTGTCGGCGGACTGTTCTTCGATGACCTGAACGAATGGGGCTTCGAGCGCTCGTTCCGTTTTCTGCGCAGCGTCGGGGATCATTTCACCAAGGCCTATCTGCCCATCGTCGCCCGCCGCAAGGGCATCGCCTACGGTGAGCGCGAGCGCGATTTCCAGCTCTACCGCCGGGGGCGCTATGTTGAATTCAACCTGGTCTATGATCGCGGCACCCTGTTTGGTCTGCAATCGGGCGGGCGGACCGAATCCATTCTCATGTCGCTGCCGCCACTGGTGAAGTGGCGTTACGACTGGCGGCCCGAGCCGGGCTCACAGGAGGCGGTGCTGTACCGGGATTTCCTGCATCCACGGGACTGGCTGGAGGCCTGAGGTCTATACTGATCGGTATGGTGGACTCATGGGCAGGACTTTCAGGCAGGGGCACCGCCGGGGCGGGAGCAGGTCTCCCCGGCCCGCAGGGCGGCCCGGGAAGCAGGCCATGAGGCCGGGCTACGGCATGAGGAGCGCAGCTTGATCATCTCGGAACTGATACGCTTGCTCAGTTCCTTCGTCGTCCTCGTCCTGGTGTTGTGCCTGGTGTGGATGAGCAAGCGCTTTCTGCGGCGCGAGGCGCAACAACAGGTGAACCGACGCGAGGTCATCGGTCTGCTGGTGATCCTGGCCTCGGTAATCGGCAGCCTGTTGCTGGTGCTGCGCTAGGAACCTGCCGGACTTGGGACTGATCGACTCGACTCTGGCATCCTGCTTCGTTCCATCTCCTGCATCCATGCCCTCGTGCGGGTAAGCCCTTCTGGCCAGATTTTCCGCGCATTCCCGTTAAACAGGCTCACCATGGTCCTCAAAGGACCAAAAATCGGCTCTGGTGGTTTCCCCTCGCTACGATCGCCTGGATCCGACTGGCTCCTGGCCATCCGCCGGTTTCGGGTACAGGTCGAACAGCGCGATGGCGTTGGCGCGGGTGGCGGTGGCGATGGTCGTGGCCGGGGTCCGACGGATGTCGGCCATGGCCCGCAACACCTCGGTGAGCCAGGCCGGCTCATTACGTTGCCCCCGGTGACCCGCCGGAGGCTGATCCGGGGCATCGGTCTCCAGCAGCAGGGCATCCAGCGGCAGGCCCGTTAGCAGACGCCGCAGGCGCGAGGCCCGGGCGTGGGTGATGGCGCCGCCGAAGCCGAGCCGGTAACCCAGATCGATCAACTGGCCGGCCTGCTGCGGGCTGCCCGAGAAGCTGTGGACCATGCCCCGGTGGTGGCCGCTGGCGCGGATCTCCTTCAATACCGCATCGACCGCGCGGTGGGCGTGGATGATCACCGGCAGCCCCAGATCCCTGGCGATCTGGAGCTGGGCGCGGAAGTACTCCCGCTGCAGGTCCGGGTCGAGATCCGGACGTGAGAAATCCAGGCCACATTCTCCCACCGCCACCGCCGGGGCCTGCTGCAGGCGATGACGCAAGTCATCGAGATCGGCCAGCCGGTGCCGCGCCAGGAAATAGGGGTGCAGGCCGTAGGCGGGAAAGACCCCCGGGTATGTCTCCACGACGCGCTGCAGGCGCGCCCACGAGGCGGCGCTGACCGCTGGCGTCACCATGGCCTCGATGCCGGCCGCCCGGGCCCGGGCATGGACGTCGTCGCGGTCCGCGTCCAGACGCGGATCATCGAAGTGGACATGGGCGTCGATCAGATGCATGGTCAGATGATCACGCCGGAACGGGTCTTGATTCAAGTGGGGGAGTAGGGTGGAGCCTATGCTGCAGACTTGTTACAGAACCGTTCTTGCCGGCATGCTGTCATCGCTGGCCGCCTGCGCCCATTACCCGGCCACACCGGTGGCCCGGGATAATCCTCCAGGCGCGCAGGAGCAGGCCTGCCTGTCGCTCTACGACCATGCCGGGGAGGTGGTGCGTGATGCCGGCGTCAGGGACCGGGCCGCGGCCCGGATCCCCGGGTTCCCCTACCTGCGCGTGGACCGTTTCCTGGCCAGCTTCCGCAACGAGGTCGCTGAGCCCCGTCGCTTCACGGCCTGGGTCGATCGCATGCGGACCCTGGCGCGTGCGGGCTGGGCGGTGGAGATCGCCAGTCTGCCCGGCGCGCACCGGAGGGTGCTGGCGGAGCGGATCGCCAGCGGACCCTTCGGCGGCGGGGATGTGATCGCGGTCATGGACGAATGCGCCAGGGTGCTGAGGACGGCGGACCTGGCGCGGCCGGAGTATCGCCAGGCCCTGCGCGAGGCCGCGCGTGCCGATCCCCTGTACCGTACCTGGCAACGGGTTGTTGGTCTGTATCCCGTCACCGGGCTGATCTTCCGCCAGGGCATAGACCGCTGGCACCGGCAGATGCGTGCGCTGCATGCGCGGCCCTTGTCGGATCCGCCGTTGCAAGGCCGCCTGCATCGCTACCGTCCGCCAGATGCCAGACCGGTCCCGCCGGACCTTTCCGGTCTGCCACGGGACGCCTTGGGGATCCCACGGATACCTTCGGCGACACGACAGGCCCTGTTCGCGATCCATGCCCCGGTGCTGGAGCTGGAGCAGCGCGGCGATGATGATCTCATCGGCATGCCGGTGTGGACGTCCGCCGGGATCAGCGCCATCGATACCTCCCGGCCGGTGGTATTCCAGCGCCTGGCCCATGCCCGCGCCGGTGACCGGATCCTGCTGCAGCTGGTCTATTCGTTCTGGTTTCCGGCGCGTACCAGCCAGGGGGGGCTGGACCTGCTCGCCGGCCACCTGGACGGGCTCACCTGGCGCGTGACCCTGGGCCCGCTGGGCCGGCCCTGGGTCTATGACAGCATCCACAACTGCGGTTGCTACCATATGTTCTTCCCTACCCGCCGGGCCGTGCTCCATCCGCCAGCGGACACCTGGCAGGAACCGCCCCTGGTGCTGGGGCCGATCCGCGCGCCGGGCCAGGGGCAGCGCCTGGTCCTGCGCCTGCAGGCGGGGACCCACTATCTGTCGCGGGTTACCGCGATGGACGCCAGGCCGGGTGCGGCCACGGTCTATGCCTGGCGGGATGACGACAGTCTCAGACACCTGTCTCTGCCAGGGGGTGGCAGCCGCAGCCTGTTCGGCGAGGAGGGCATCGTCGCCGGCAGCGAGCGGGGTGAGCGCCTGCTGTTCTGGCCCATGGGGATCCCCAGTCCCGGGGCCATGCGCCAGTGGGGCCGGCATGCCACGGCCTTCGTCGGACGACGCTATTTCGATGACCCCTGGCTGTTGACGGGCCTGTTCAGACCGCCCTGATGTATCGATACCTGTTACTGGTTCCGACCCTCCTGTGGGGTTATTGCCTGCCGGCGGCCGAGGTGCTGAGCCTGAAGGTGGTGCAGCGCGGGCCGGTGTATGAACTCGAGCTGGATGCGCGGGTGGCGATCCCGGCCAGCACCGTGCTGGCGCTGATCACGGATTACCCGAACCTGCCCGAGATCAACCCGGACCTGAGCGCGGTCGAGGTCCTGCGACAGGGTCCTCCGGCACGCGTGCGCATGCTCAGCGAGGCCTGTTTCTGGCTGTTCTGTTATCGCTTGACCCATGTCGGGGACTTCCAGCCCTTGCCGGATGGCCTGAAAGTGGTGATCGTGCCGGGCTTGAGCGAGTTCCGCAGCGGCCTGGTCAGCTGGCATGTCCATGCCGAGGGAGGTGGCGCGCGCGTCTATATGCGCGCCCGGCTGGAACCGGCCTTCCCGGTGCCGCCCCTGATCGGGCCGCTGCTGATCCGCTCCGGCCTCAGGCGCATGGCGGAGCAGACCCTCATCGCCCTGGAGCGGCGCGGCCTGCAGGGGCCGCGTTCAGGGACCAGTCATAGCCCAGGTAGCCGAGGGCGGTAGCCGGGGATGCTATCTCCCGGCGCAGCACCGGGTCATCGGTGATATAGCGGGCCACGAAGGCCTGTACGGAGCCGGCCGCGCGGATGAAGTCGCCGGCGAACCATTTGAAGATCGGTGACAGCAGCAAGCGGCGCCGCCCGGACTGGTAACGGTTGCGGCCGGGGTCACGGATGAAATCGCGGCTCACCCGTTCCAGCTGGGCCTCGAGCCTGTCGCCGCGGAAGGCCCAGGGCTGCAGTGGTGGGCACGAACGCGAGGCGCAGACGATGGCGAAGTG
>CAZDOC010000001.1:54780-62755 GCA_964506945.1 uncultured Gammaproteobacteria bacterium | reverse complement strand
AGGCCCAGGGCTGCAGTGGTGGGCACGAACGCGAGGCGCAGACGATGGCGAAGTGGATACGCGGCTCATGGTAGCGCCGGCGCAGCAGTTCGTGTTCGATATAGTCCAGGTTGCGGGCCGCGCCGAAGAGCTGAAAGAAGTCCCGTTGCCAGGGCGTGCTGAACAGGCCGCCCAGGTCCTTGATGGAATCGATGGCGGGATAGGCGTCCCGTACCAGTTTCAGGGTCAGGGCGTTATAGGCATTGATCAGAAAGGCGATCTGGCGGTTTCGCGGCCAGTGTTCGAAGGTTTCCCGGGCCACGGCCCGGATCCGCCCCAGGTAGCGATCCAGTGCCGCGGGCCGGCGCTTGAGCAGATCGTAGCGCACCAGGCTGCGCGGGCCCTGGCGCAGGACCACGGTGGCCAGGATCCGGTCGAAATCCCGCTGGCCCTGGTCGAAGGCCCGGGCCTGTGGCAGTGATGGCAGCAACAGCAACAGCAACAGCAACAGCAACAAACGCATGCATGGTGTGGGCATGGGCGACTCGGGGTCCTGGCGCGGGCTTGCCGCGTGACGATGAAATGGCGCACCTGGACACGCTGCGGGGTGAGCAAGCCAAGGGAAGGTGGCTGTGTCCAGATGCGTCACCCTATAGGAACGCCGCCGGCGGCGGATCCTTACAGCAGACCCAGGGGGTCATCCGCGTCGATGCCCTGCATGAAGGGCAGGCGACGGTCATCGTTGGTCAGCTGATAGACCTTGCCCATCCAGTTGTTGATCACGGCCTCGGCGGTGTCGTGCCAGGTATTGTCCAGCTCGTCGATGATCAGATGTTCCGGGAATGGCAGCGGCGGCCGGCCCAGGCTGCGGGCGTGGATCAGTCGTTCCCGGTATTCATCGAGGATGGCGCGGCTGCGGGGGCTGAAATAGTGCTCCGGGAAGGGGGGGTAGTCGTCACGTTCGCCGTGGATGAAACGGCCGACCTCGCGCTTGTATTCCTTCAGCAGGCTGATGGTGTCGTATTCCGGGTGGCCCTGGAAGAAGACCAGGCGGAACAGGTCCGGGCTCACCGCCAGGTGTACCCCGGCGGTCTCGCTCTCGGCCAGGATGCGCAGGCCGGCGGCCTCGAACTGGGCACGGCTGATATCGTTGAAGCGGGAATGGGGGACATCGAAGCGGGTGTTGACCCCGACCACCAGCGGGTGCTGCTGATCGGTGACATGATGGGAAAAGACCCCCCAGCGTTTGCGGTCCAGCGGCCTGCGGTGCTGGCCATAGCGGAACTGCAGCACCGCATGGGTGGCGAGGCAGGAGCACAGGGTCGAGGTGACATTCTCATGGGCCCAGGCGACCACCTCGCCCAGGGGTTTCCAGAAGGGCTGCTCGGACAGTTCCGGGCCGCTGACGTTGGCGCCGGTGATGATCAGGGCGTCCAGCCCTTCATCCTGGATCCGCTCGAAACTGGAGTAATAGCGTTCGACATGGGCGCGTCCGGTCTCGCCACGGGGCAACTCGTCCAGGGTGAAGGGGTGCAGGTAGAACTGGGCGATCTGGTTGCTCTCGCCGATGAGGCGGAAGAACTGGCGCTCGGTCGCCTCCAGGGCCGCGTCCGGCATCATGTTGAGCAGGCCGATATGCAGCTCGCGGATATCCTGGTGCAGCGCGGACGGCCCCGGGATGATGGTCTCGCCCTCCTGCGCCAGGCGCTTGAAGGTCGGCAGTTGGGTGTTGGCGACCAGGGGCATCTAGCCTCCCTCCCGGTCGAGGCAGGTGGCGATCAGGTCGAGGAACTCCCCGGCATCCGCGACCCGCGCCAGCTCCTCGCTGGTGATGGTGTAGCCGAACTCCCCGGCGATGGCCTCGTAGCGGGGGATGCGGGCATGGAACAGGCGCGGGAAGACCCAGCGGACGAAGTCGTCCGGGTCGATCAGGGCGGTATATTCCAGCTCCCGTTCGCGCATGTACAAGCTCAGCTGTTCGTCCAGGAAGTCCTCCCGGTAATACAAGGGCTTGGGATCGGCCTCGGCGCGCCGGATCAATTCCTGCTCGTCCTGCCCGCTGGCGCGGATGTAGACGATCAGGGTGTGCTCGGCCAGCAGGCGCATGATACCGGGGTCCTCGACCTCGCACAGGCTGCCGCCGGCATCGTTGATGAAGTGGTCATAGCCATAGATGTCGTGGGCCTTGCCGATGAATTCGGGTACATCGCGCATGCTGGCGATCTCGGCCTTGAGGTGCAGTCGCTGGCGGCGCTTGAACTCGCTCAGGCCCATGCCGCCCAGATCGGGATTGCCGAGCTTGCCGAGGAAGGTGGCCACCGGCTTGAGGTTGTCCACGGTGATGTTGTTGCGTATGTGGATGGAGTCCGAGCGCAGCAGTTCCTTCAGGAACGGCACCTGCATGGCCTGGGCCTTGATGTTGTCGAGTATGGGTTCGTCCAGGTAGCGGGTGCCGATGCGGTAGTCGCCGGAATAGTGGAACCAGTGGCGCTTGCGCAGCAGGCAGGCCAGACGGGTCTTGCCCACCCCGGACATGCCCAGCAGGGTGATGGATTTTCTCCGCCAGTCTCTGAATGCCTGTCCGCTGAGTTTCACTGTCTGCCGCCCTTCGCCATCGGGGTCCCGATCCTAACCTACTCTCCCGGGCAGGTCACCACGGCCGCCCACGGGCGGGGATCGGCTAAAGACCGCGGCCGGGAGGACGATATGGTATTGCGCGGGCTTCTCGCCGGGTCCGCATACGAGCCCAGGGAGGACCACCCGATGAAGAACAAGACAGCACCCACGGATCACGAGATCCACCTGCGCGAGGGGACCACCATCGTCTCCAAGACCAATACCAAGGGCAGGATCACCTATGCCAACCGCATCTTCATGGAGATCAGCGGCTACAGCGAGCGCGAGCTGCTGGGCGTGCAGCACAATATCCTGCGTCACCCGGACATGCCGCGCGGCGTCTTCAAGCTGCTCTGGGACACCATCGTCAAGGGCGAGGAGTGCTTCGCCTATATCAAGAACCTGTGCAAGAACGGTGATTTCTACTGGGTCTTCGCCAACGTCACCGCCGATCATGATCCCCAGCGCAATATCACCGGCTACTTCTCCGTGCGCCGCCGGCCGCGGCAGGCGGCGATCGAGACCCTGATCCCGGTCTACCGGGAGATGCTGGCCATCGAGCAGCGGGCCGGCCCCAGGAATGCCTGCGCGGCCTCGCTGGAATATCTGCACGGTATCATCGAGGAGGCGGGCCATGAAGGCTATCAAACGTTTATTCTTGGCATCTAAGATACGGCTCTACATCCTGGTCCAGAGCCTGATGATGCTGTCGATGCTGGGTATCAGCGCCCTTGCTGACGGTTTCAGCGGCTGGCTGTTCCTGCCGGTGCTGCTCTCCGGCGTGGTCAGTCTCTATTTCAACCGTTATCTGGCCTATCCGATGGAGGCGATAGAGAAGATCAAGTCGGTCCTCAATGATATGCATGAAGGCCGTTATTCCTCGCGTATCACCAATGTGCCCTGGATGGGCGAGATCGGCCTGCTGGCCTGGTCCCTGAACGAGAGCCTGGACCAGCTCGAGACCTATTTCCGCGAGATCGACACCAGCTTCGAGCTGGTCTCGCGCGGGCAGTATTATCGCCGCACCCTGCCGGATGGCCTGCAGGGCGACCTGGTGGGCTCCCTGGAGCGGATCAATGTCTCCCTGGATGCGATGATCGAGAATGCCCAGTACATCAAGCGCAACGAGATGGCCTCGGAACTGCAGGCCCTGAACACCAGCCAGACCATGGCCAACCTGACCCTGAACCAGAACGACCTGATCAAGATCACCGAGGAGATGGATACGGTGGCCGCAATCGCCACCGACAACACCGACAAGGCCTCGCGCAGCCAGGAGACCATCGAGCAGGTGGTGGCCTCACAGACCCAGACCCTGGAGATGATCGAGAAGGGCAACGAGACCATGGCCCGGTTGCACCAGATGAGCGGCGAGATCACCGGCGTGCTGGGCATGATCAGCGAGATCGCCGACAAGACCAACCTGCTGGCCCTGAACGCCTCCATCGAGGCCGCGCGCGCCGGCGAGCACGGGCGTGGTTTCGCGGTGGTGGCCGACGAGGTCAAGCAACTGGCCAGCAACACCAAGGCGGCCACCGACGAGATCCACAAGGTGGTAACGACCTTCGCCAGGGAGACCGAGACCATGCAGGGCGATTCCACCGTGATGGTGGAGATGGCGCGCAAGGTCCAGGGCGTGGTCGAGGAGATGCACGGCAAGTTCGCCGAATTCGCCGAGCAGGCATCCGTCACCAACACCACGGTCGGCCGTTCACGCGATATCTGTTTCGCCTCGCTGGTGAAGGTCGATCACATGATCTACAAGCAGAAGGCCTATGCCGCCTTCTACAAGGGCACGGATACCGAGGAGGCGCAGGCGATAGGGGTCGATTACCACGATTGCCGCCTGGGCAAGTGGTATTACCAGGGCCGCGGCCTGGAGCTGTTCAGCCAGTTGCACAGCTATCCGGAACTCGAGCAGCCCCATGCCGGCGTACACCAGTCAGCGTACGCCCTGATCGAGGAGATCGGTCAGGACTGGCAGGCGGATGCCGCCCTGCAGCAGAGTATCCTCGGGCACTACCGCGAGATGGAGGCGGCCAGCGATGCGGTGATGGAGAAGATCGATACCCTGGTCATGGAGAAACACCAGCAGGCTTGAGGGTGATCGGCCGGATTATCTTGCGGGCCATGGGCCCATGCGATCCCGGCGGATTCACGGTACCGGTGTCGGTACCGGGTTGCCATGTGGGCCCGGGTGGCCTCGCCTGCGGCGACGGCCGGGGCTAGATGGCATGGCCCCCGGGTGGTGATTCCGATACCTCGGGATCAGCCGGACGCGCCTGTTCCAGGCCCTTGCGCAACTGTTCCAGCATCTCCTGGAGTTGCCGGCGGACCTCGGGCAGGGTGCGTCGGATCTCTCCCTGGGCCTCCTCCATACGGCGTTTGATCTCCGGCATGCGCTGCTGCAGCTCATCCATGGACTGTTGCAGCTTGTCGGAGAAGGCCCGTCCCAGTTCCCCCAGCGTGCCCAGTGCCTGGGCCAGTGAACTGCCGGGCCGCAGGCTGGCCATGGTGGCATCATAATCTACCCGCCAGACACCGTGTTCGCGCCGCAGACGGGTCTGCAAGGGCACCCTGACCGGGTGGTCGCTGGCGATCACCACGCGGGTGTCCACGCTGGCGACATCCCCGTCGATCACGGTGCGACCCAGTTCCACCTGATCTATCTCCAGGGCCTTGGCGCCGGTCTCTACCGAGGCCCGGGAGGCCTTCGTCACCAGTACCTTGACCGCCCCGGCATTGCCGGCCCGGACCGCCTTCCAGAAGGCCTGGCTGACCTCGATAGGGGAATGGCGCTGATTGCAACCGCCGAGCAGGACGAGCACGATCAGGTTCAGCAGTACAGTCCGGGTATACATCATGCGCATCCTCCAGGGCATGGACATAGATCGTTGAGACCCGCAGCGGGATGGCCTGTTCACACCCCGTGATCCTCAGTTTACCTGCAACCAGAAGGTGACGGGACCCTCGTTGACCAGCGCAACCCGCATGTCGGCGCCGAAGCGCCCACTGCGGACACGCGGATATCGCGCCCGGGCCTGCCGCTCCAGCAGGGCGAACAGCGCACGGCCCTGTTCCGGTGGCGCCGCGGTACTGAAGCCGGGGCGGGTGCCGGAGCGGGTATCCGCCGCCAGTGTGAATTGCGGCACCAGCAGCAGCGCACCGCCGATATCGCCCAGACTCAGGTTCATGCGGCCATCGGTGTCGGCGAACACCCGGTATGTCAGCAGACGTTCCAGCAGGCGCGTGGCCTGGGCCTCGCCATCGGCCCGTTGGATCCCGATCAAGACCAGCAGGCCCTGGCCGATGCGGGCGACGGGCCTGCCATCGATCTCCACCCGCGCCTCGCTGACCCGCTGCAGCAGTCCGATCATGACAGCGGTTCAACAGCGCATGCCGCGGGGATGTGGCGCCGAAGGGACATGGGCCAAGCTTCGCGGATCAGGCCGGCAATATCAACACCGGCACCGTGCTGTCACGTCGCCTGCCGCGAGGCCCGCTTGCGTTCGTGTTCCAGCAGCAGCTTCTTGCGCAGGCGGATGTGGTTGGGGGTGACCTCGACCAGTTCATCCTCGTCGATGAATTCCAGCGCCTGCTCCAGGCTCATCTGGATCGGCGGCGACAGGATCAGGTTCTCATCGGTGCCGGCGGCGCGGATATTGGTCAATTGCTTGGCCTTGGTCGGGTTGACGACCAGATCGTTGCTGCGGGAATGGATGCCGATCAGCATGCCCTCGTAGACCTCCTCGCCGTGGCCGATGAACAGCCGCCCGCGCTCCTGCAGGTTGAACAGGGCATAGGCCAGGGCCTTGCCGGCGCCATTGGCGATCAACACGCCGTTGCCACGCTGGCCGTAATCGCCGGGCTTCAGCGGGCCGTAGTGATCGAAGACGTTGTAGAGCAGGCCGGAACCCTGGGTCGCGGTCAGGAACTCGGTGCGGAAGCCGATCAGGCCGCGGGCCGGGATGATGTAATCCAGGCGCACCCGGCCCTTGCCATCGGGAACCATGTCCTTGAGCTCCCCGCCGCGTTCCCCCAGCTTTTCCATGACCCCGCCCTGGTGCTGCTCCTCGATGTCCACGGTCAGCTGCTCGAAGGGCTCCTGTCTGACACCGTCGATCTCGCGGACGATGACCTCGGGGCGCGAGACGCCGAGTTCGAAGCCCTCGCGGCGCATGTTCTCGATCAGCACCGACAGGTGCAGCTCGCCGCGCCCGGAGACGCGGAAACGATCCGGATCGTCGGTGTCCTCGACCCGCAGGGCGACGTTGTGTTTCAGTTCCTGGTCCAGGCGGGCGCGGATCTGGCGCGAGGTGACGAACTTGCCGTCCTTGCCGGAGAAGGGCGAGGTGTTGACCTGGAAGGTCATGCTGACGGTGGGTTCATCCACCGACAACGGCGCCAGCGCCTCGACCGCATTGGGATCGCAGAGGGTGTCGGAGATGCTGAGTTCATCGATGCCGGTGAAGGCGATGATATCGCCGGCCTGGGCCTCCGGCACCTCGATGCGCTCCAGGCCCATGAAACCGAGTACCTGCAGGATGCGGCCATGGCGGCGTTTGCCGTGCGCATCGACGATGGTCACCGGGGTGTTGGTCCTGACCCGCCCGCGGTTGATGCGCCCGATGCCGATCACGCCGACATAGCTGTTGTAGTCGAGCTGGCTGATCTGCATCTGGAAGGCATCCTCGGGCTCGACCTGGGGCGGGTGGACCTTGTCGACGATGATCTGGAACAGCGGCGTCATGTCCTCGCCGCGGCCATCGCTTTCGAGACTGGCGAAGCCGTTCAGGGCCGAGGCGTAGACCACCGGGAAATCCAGTTGTTCATCCGTGGCGCCGAGACGATCGAAGAGGTCGAAGGTCTGGTCCAGGACCCAGTCCGGGCGGCTGCCGGGGCGGTCGATCTTGTTGATCACCACGATCGGCCTGAGTCCGCGGGCCAGGGCCTTGTGGGTGACGAAGCGGGTCTGCGGCATCGGTCCCTCCACCGCATCGACCAGCAGCAGTACCGAATCGACCATGGACAGTACGCGCTCGACCTCGCCACCGAAGTCCGCGTGTCCCGGGGTGTCGACGATATTGATGCGGTATTCGCGCCAGCGGATGGCGGTGTTCTTGGCCAGGATGGTGATGCCGCGCTCGCGTTCCAGATCGTTGGAGTCCATGGCCCGCTCTTCCAGCTGGGTGCGCTCGTCCAGGGTCTCGGACTGCTGCAACAGCCTGTCCACCAGGGTGGTCTTGCCATGGTCGACGTGGGCGATGATGGCGATATTGCGAAGTTTCTCGATCATGGGATGTTGCACCGCAAAATCCGGCATTATACGGCCTGGGGGCCTGCTTACAAGCGCTGCCGGCGTGGGTGATGGGTGGGGAAA
>CAZDOC010000001.1:0-54680 GCA_964506945.1 uncultured Gammaproteobacteria bacterium | reverse complement strand
TACGGCCTGGGGGCCTGCTTACAAGCGCTGCCGGCGTGGGTGATGGGTGGGGAAAGTTCACCACGAAGGACACGAAGTCGACGGGAAACTGTGCCTTTGGAGATATCTTGTTCTTATATAACGCAATGTGCAAAGTTACGGAATCCTCCGCGGGCATCCAGGCAAGCCGCCATAAGCCTGATGGCGAACCATCTGCCTGATGGGATGAAATTCGCGATGTAGTGCCTCGTCAGGGCATATACGGAACCGGAACCACGGTGTTGGTTTATTTTCTTCGTGGGTTTCGTGTACTTCGTGGTGTATCTCTCCTGAAGGGCACTGCTGATATACTCCTCACCATATGAGGGTGTGAGACAGGTGCGGAATGAAACGGGTCTATAGCGCCGAGAACGGTCTGATGATGGATTATCTCCAGGGCCTGCTGGAGGACCGCGGCATTCATTGCATGGTACGCAACCAGTTGCTGGCCGGCGCGGCCGGGGAACTGCCGCCGATCGAGACCTGGCCGACCTTGTGGGTGCTGGATGACCGCGATGCGGATCTGGCGCGGTCCCTGATTGCCGAGGCCATGCAGGTCACCGGTGGTTCCCGGGACGATTGGCGCTGCGGGCAATGCGGGGAGCTCATGGAGGCGCAGTTCAGTCAGTGCTGGCAATGTGGCGCGGGCCGCCCCGGCGACTGAGTCCGGCTCGACTCGCGCGGGCGGGCGGCTATAATGCCGCCGTCATCTTCAACAGAGCCGCCCCCTGGCAGGCAACAGGAGTCAAGCATGAACTGGAATGTCTATCTCTCCGGTGAGATCCACAGCGACTGGCGCGCCCGGATCGAGGCCGGGATACAGGCCGCGGGACTGTCCGTGACCCTGAGTTCCGCGGTAACCGATCACGCCACCTCGGATGATTGCGGCGAGCGTATCCTCGGACCGGAGGCCAGTCCCTTCTGGAAGGACAACAAGGCCGCCAGGATCAACGCCATCCGCATCAGCACCCTGATCCAGAAGGCCGATATCGTGGTGGTGCGCTTTGGCGACAAGTACCGGCAGTGGAACGCGGCCTTCGATGCCGGTTACGCGGCGGCCCTGGGCAAGCCCCTGATCACCCTGCATGACGAGGCCCTGATCCATCCGCTGAAGGAGGTCAATGCCGCGGCCCTGGCCTCGGCGAGAACGCCCGAACAGGTGGTCGAGATCATCAGCTATACCCTGACCGGATCGTGCTGAAACGGCCGGGCGCCCGGCCTCAGGATTGCTCCCAGGGCAGGCCGTGGAAACGCCAGCCGTTGCGATTGTTGCGCTGGCGCTGTTCATCCAGGTCGCCCTCGAAGCCCTCGATGATGTTATAGACCTCACTGAAGCCGTCAGCGGCCAGGGCCAGGGCGGCGGCCTCCGAGCGCTTGCCGCTGCGGCACAGGGCCAGGATCGGGCGTTGCTCGGCGCCACCGCCGAGCCGTTCACGAACCCTGGCCACGAATTCCGGGTCGGCCTGCCAGGCCGGTGGCTCCATCAAGGGTACATGCACGGCGCCGACAGGGTGGCCGACGTACTGGAATTCCATGCTGCTGCGCACGTCCAGGAGGATGGCGTCCGGGTTGGATTGCAGTAGTTCCCAGGCCTGGGGCGGGGTCACCTCCCCGATGCTGTGACTGGACATGGCGGGTCTTCCTCGGCGTGGTTACGGGTGCGGGATTATAGCAGTTGCGGCCATCCGTGATCTGCGTACGCCGGCTGTGAGAGAATGGCGGGGCCGTCCTGCCCCGGGAGAGAACGCCCTCATGCCTGAACAGCCAGAACGCAGCATCGCCGCGGTCGATCTGGGTTCCAACAGCTTTCATATGGTGGTCGCCCGCGTCGGTGACGGTCATCTGCGCATCCTCGACAAGATGAAGGAGATGGTGCGGCTGGCGGCAGGACTGGATGCCCATCACCACATCACCGAAGCGGCCATGCAACGCGCCATCGACTGTCTGGCCCGTTTCGGCGAGCGCCTGCGCGATATCCCCGACGGGGATGTCCGTATCGTCGGCACCAATACCCTGCGTCAGGCGCGCAACAGCAAGCGGTTCATCCGCCGCGCCGAGGCCGCCCTGGGTCATCCCATCGATATCATCGCCGGTCGCGAGGAGGCGCGATTGATCTACCTGGGGGTCTCGCACAGCCTCGAGGATGACCAGGTCCGGCGGCTGGTGATGGATATCGGCGGCGGCAGCACCGAGTTCATCCTTGGCCGCCAGTTCGTGCCGGAAATGACCGAGAGCCTGTTCATGGGCTGCGTCAGCATGAGCCGGCGTTTCTTCGCCGATGGCCGCATCAGCGAGGGGCGCATGCGCGCGGCCGAGATCGCGGCACAGCAGGAACTGGAGGGGATCCGCGAGGCCTTCCTGCGCAACGGCTGGGATTCCGCCATCGGCGCCTCGGGCTCCATCCTCAGTATCCGCGACGTGGTCCTGGCCCAGGGCTGGAGCAAGGATGGTATCAGCGCACAATCATTGCAGAAGCTGCGCAAGGCCCTGATCGGCGCCGGACAGGTGGATCGACTGGAGCTGGAGGGCCTGGCCGAGGAACGGCGGCCGGTGTTCGCGGGAGGGGTGGCGATCCTGAACGCGGCCTTCGAACTGCTGGACATCGAGCTGATGCGGGTCTCCAGCGGGGCCTTGCGCGAGGGTCTGCTATACGATCATCTGGGCCGGATACACCATGAGGATGTCCGGGAACGCACCGTGGACGGCCTGATGCAGCGCTACCGGATCGATGTCGATCAGGCCCGGCGCGTGCAGGCCACCGCGATCGCCCTGTTACGCCAGACACCACCGGAATGGGGGGTCCAGGGGGTGGACAACGAGGCCCTGCTGAGCCGCGCCGCGCGCCTGTACGAGATCGGCCTGGCCATCTCCCATAGCCAGTATCACAAACATGGCGCCTATCTGGTCCATCATCTGGACATGCCCGGTTTTGCGCGTGGGGAACAGACCCTGATCGCGGCCCTGATACGCGGCCATCGGCGGAAGTTTCCCCAGGCCGTGTTCAGGGAGCTGCCCAAGGAGAATGCGCGCAAGGCCCGGCGCCTGTGCCTGCTGTTGCGCCTGGCGGTATTGTTGCATCGCGGCCGGGGCACGACCGAATTGCCCAGTGTGCATCTGCGCGCTGCCGGCAAGTCGGTGGAACTGAATTTCCCGCTCCACTGGCTGCGGGAGCATCCCCTGACCTTGGCCGACCTGACCCAGGAGGCCGGCTACCTGGAGGCCGCCGGGCGCAGCCTGAGCTTCCGCTGAGCCCGTCTCACCGCGCCCGCCGGGCCGTGTCAGACCCAGCTTTCAGGCTTATTTTTCCGCCACGATATAGGCGATCCAGCCGGCGTCGGGTTCGCCGATCTCGGTGGCCTCGAAGATGCCATTGCCCTCGCCGGTGTCCTCGTCCGTGCCCTGCAGATAGATGGTGGTGTTGCGGAAACCGGCCTCGTCCAGGAGTTCGCGCAGCTCGGGCAGGGTCCACAGGCGCCATTCATAGCTGAACGCGCGCCTGAGCCAGGAGCCGTCCTCGAACTTGAAGTGAATATGGCATTGCATGCGGCCATCGATGGGGTTGAAGCCGGCCTGGTCCCAGATATAGGTGAAGCCGTCGTGTTCGGTATGCTCGCGGATCACCCGCGGCGCGTCATAGCCGCCATAGGCGTCGAGGAAGAAGATGCCGTCATCGACCAGGGCCTCGCGCACCTTGCTGAAATAGCGTTTCAGGGTCTTGCGCTGCATGAACAGCCAGTAGCTGAAATTCATGGCCAGGATGAGATCCATGGGCCGGGTCTTTACCTTCAGTACGTCCCGCTGCAGGAGTTCGATGCGCCGGGGGCCGTTGCCCTTGAGGGTGGGGATATTATGCCTGCGCCCCCAGTCCAGCACCTCCGGGTCCAGATCCACGCCCACGGCGACGTTGTCCCTGCGCCGGCGCACCCATTCGCAGGAGGTATTGGCGGTACCGCAGAAATCCTCGCGCAGATAACGGGGCTTGCGCCGGCGCAGCTGCTGGAAGGTCTCATCGACGAAATCGATCTCGGCCTCGACGCATTGCACGGATTCCTGGTAGAGCACGTGAGGATCGGCCCGGTCCGCCATGCGGGGTGTGGTTGTGGTCTTGCTCATGGATGTTCGTCGCCCGTGGTGATGCCAAGCCGCGGATGATACCAATACCACGAGACTCTGATAAGATTTCATCTGGCAGGCCGCTGAAAAAAGCCTCCATGGGCTTTTCAGCAGCCCGCCAACCCCGTGTGGCCGCACCCCCGAGGCGGCACGGCCCCGTAACCTGGAACCCCTGATTATGGATACCAAGGATCTCTCCCAGCCCGAGCTCTATATCAATCGCGAGCTGAGCCTGCTCGAATTCAATCGCCGGGTGCTGGAACAGGCCACCGATGAGGACACCCCCTTGCTGGAGCGCCTGAAATTCCTCTGCATCGCCAGTTCCAACATGGACGAGTTCTTCGAGATACGCGCCGCGGGCCTGAAGCAGCAGGTGGCCTATGGCTCGGTACAGCGTGGTCCCGACAATCTCAGCCCGATGGAACAGCTGGTCCAGATCAGCGCCACCGCGCATGGTATCGTCGACAAGCAATACCGTATCCTCAACGAGATCCTGATCCCGGCACTGGAAAAGGAAGGCATCCGCTTCGTCCGGCGCACGGACTGGAACAGTCGCCAGGGCAACTGGGTCAAGCGTTATTTCAACCGCGAGTTGTTGCCGGTGCTGAGCCCTATCGGCCTGGACCCGGCCCACCCCTTTCCCAGGGTGCTGAACAAGAGCCTCAATTTCATCGTCCAGCTGGAGGGCAAGGACGCCTTCGGCCGCAACAGCGGCGTGGCCATCGTGCAGGCGCCGCGCAGCCTGCCGCGGCTGATCCGCCTGCCGGCCAGTTGTTCCGATCAGCCCTATGAGTTCGTCTTCCTGTCCTCAATCATCCATGCCCATGTCGGCGACCTGTTCCCGGGCATGAAGGTCCGGGGCTGTTACCAGTTCCGGGTGACCCGCAATGGGGATCTGTTCGTCGACGACGAGGAGGTCGATGACCTGCTGCGCGCGCTGGAAGGGGAACTGCCGTCACGCCGTTTCGGCGATGCCGTGCGCCTGGAGGTCGCGGATGTCTGTCCCGAGGAGATGGTCAATTTCCTCATCCACCAGTTCAACCTGCAACCGCAGGATGTCTATCAGGTCAACGGCCCGGTCAATCTCTATCGCATGATGGCGCTGCCCGATCTGATCGACCGGCCGGACCTGAAGTTTCCCGGATTCACACCGGGGATCCCCCGGCGCATCACCCGTGGCGCCGGTAATATCTTCGAGGTCATACGCAAGGGTGATGTGCTCTTGCACCACCCCTTCGAGTCCTTCAGCCCGGTGGTCGATTTCCTGCGCCAGGCCGCCGCGGATGGCGATGTCCTGGCCATCAAGCAGACCCTCTACCGCACCGGCAGCGACTCGGCCATCGTCGCGGCCCTGGTCGATGCCGCGCGCAAGGGCAAGGAGGTCACCGTGGTGATCGAGTTGCGCGCGCGCTTCGATGAAGAGGCGAATATCGAGTTCGCCAATGAACTCCAGGAGGCGGGCGCCCATGTGGTCTATGGCGTGGTCGGCCACAAGACCCACGCCAAGATGATCCTGGTGGTGCGCCGTGAGGGCAAGCAGTTGCGTCGTTATGTCCATCTCGGCACCGGCAACTACCATGCCCGAACCGCGCGCTTGTATACCGACTATGGCCTGCTGACATGTGACGCCGCCATGGGTGAGGACGTGCACAAGTTGTTCCAGCAACTCACCGCCCTGGGCCGCGCCAGCCGGCTGAAGAAACTGCTGCAATCCCCCTTCACCCTGCACAAGACCATGCTGGAGCACATACAGCGGGAGATCGCGCATGCCGAGGCCGGCAAGCCGGCGCGCATCATCGCCAAGATGAACGCCCTGGTGGAACCCCAGATCATCCGGGCCCTGTATCAGGCCTCACAGGCCGGGGTGCGGGTCGACCTGATCATCCGCGGGGTCTGCTGTCTGCGGCCGGGTGTCAAGGGGATCTCGGACAATATCCAGGTCCGTTCCATCATCGGCCGTTTCCTGGAGCACACGCGGATCTTCTATTTCCAGAACGCGGGTGAGGAGCTGGTCTACTGTTCCAGCGCCGACTGGATGGGACGCAACTTCTTCCAGCGCGTGGAGGCCTGTTTTCCCATCGAGGACAAGCGCCTGCGGGACCGCATCATCAAGGAATCACTGGTCAACTACCTGGCCGACAACACCCAGGCCTGGATCATGCAGAATGATGGGGGCTACAAGCACTGTACCCCGGGCAACCAGAAGCCGCGCACGGCGCAGCTGAAATTGCTCGAGGTCTATTGTGAGATCCTGGTCTGACGGGCGCGGGCGATCATTCCGGCGCCGGGGCCTCGAGGGGCACCGGGTCGCCGGCCTGGCGCAGGGCCGCGCAGCGTTCCCGCCAGGCTTGCATGGCGCGCTGGTGATAGACGAACACGCAATTGACGCAGTTGCGCCCGCAACACTCCCGGGGATCGGGCGGTATGGGCGCAGGCGGATACATCGCCGCTCAGTCCTGTCCGGATTCGTCCAGCCAGCCCTGTAGCGCGGTGATGACCTTTTCGGCCTGATCCCGGCTGGAGATGTTGAATTTGGATTTTTGCTGGTATTCCCCGTTGCGCTTCTGATAGCGGCGTATGGTGAAGCGTTCGGGGCTGTACTGCTGCTTGGCGGGTTCCCAGTCCTGGTACTTGTAGATCAGGGTCGCCCAGGCACCCTTGGTGAGCACCTTCTTGTCGAGTTCCTTGACCGTGACCTGGTCGCCGTCACGATACTCAATCGTCAGTTCTTCAACCGTACTCGCCATCGTTTCATCCTCATGCTGGTGATCCACGCGCCCGGAAGCGGGCGGCGGCGGATTATAGCATCTGTCCGGGGCCAGGATGCCGCTTCGGCACCGGCACCGGGGAGTACAGGCCGTGTTTCACGGGTTCCTAGTGTGGATCGTGCCGGCCCGAGCGGCTGATGAAGAAATACGCCAGATAGCCAATGATGACGATGGTGGTGGTGACCACGATCATGCTGAGCAGACCGATCGGGTTGCCAAACAGAAGTTTCATCCACAATTCCATGACGGGGTTCCTCGATGGATACGCAAGACCACAATTCCAGCGTGGTAATTATATACCGGTCCCCATCCAGATCAATGATTCGACGGAACCAGGCCGCCACGGGATGCCGGCCCGGCACCGCTGTAGCAAAACTGTCATATTACCTTCACAAATTTGTCACCTTCCGGGTCGATACTGCCAGCGTCTATGTTGCCAACATCTCAACGGGAGATATCGCTAATGAAGTTGAACAAACATCTGTTTGCCGGTGTCCTCGGCCTGGCCCTGATGCCGGGCCTGGCCCTGGCCGATTCCAAGGTCGATCCGGCCCTGCCGGATTACCAGAAGGCCAGCGGCGTATCCGGTAACCTCTCCAGCGTGGGTTCCGATACGCTGGCGAACCTGATGACCCTGTGGGCCGAGGAATACAAGCGCCTCTACCCCAATGTCAATATCCAGATCCAGGCCGCCGGCTCCTCCACCGCCCCGCCGGCCCTGACCGAGGGCACCTCGAACCTGGGGCCGATGAGCCGCAAGATGAAGAGCAAGGAGAAAAACGCCTTCGAGGCCAAGTATGGTTACAAGCCGACCCCGATCGCGGTGGCCATCGACGCCCTGGCCGTGTATGTCAACAAGGACAATCCCATCAAGGGCCTGACCATCCCGCAGGTGGACGCGATCTTCTCCGCCACCCGCAAGTGCGGCTACAAGGAGGACATCACCACCTGGGGTCAGCTCGGCATGGGTGGCGAGTGGTCCGCGCGCAGGATCCAGCTCTATGGCCGCAACTCGGTCTCCGGCACCTATGGCTACTTCAAGCATCATGCCCTGTGCAAGGGTGACTACAAGGATGCCGTCAACGAACAGCCGGGTTCCGCTTCGGTGGTGCAGGGTGTGACCAAGTCCATCAACGGCATCGGTTATTCCGGTATCGGCTATCGTACCTCCGGCGTACGCGCCGTGCCGCTGGCGAAGAAGGCCGGCAAGCCCTTCATCGAGGCCACGCCGGAAAATGCCGTCAATGGCAAGTATGCCCTCGGCCGGTTCCTCTATATCTATGTGAACAAGAAGCCGAACCAGCCACTGGCGCCGCTGGAGCGCGAGTTCATCAAGATGGTCCTGTCGAAGATCGGCCAGCAGGTGGTGATCAAGGATGGCTATATCCCCCTCACCGCCAAGGTTGCCGCCAGGCAGCTGAAGTTGATCGGCGACTGAGGCCGGTCCCCTGAACCGCCATGGAGCCCCGCCACGCGGGGCTTTTTTATGTAACATACCTGCAACATTCGCTCGCTAACATGCCTCCATGAGTGAAACCGAGTTTGCCAGCACCCTGCCCCCGGGTACCGATCCGGCCATGATTCGGCGGCGCCGCTGGCGTGACATCAAGGATTTTCTGTTCCGCCATTTCATGGGCATAGGCGGCATCGGGGTGATCGTCGCCATCCTGCTGATATTTTTCTACCTTCTGTATGTGGTCGCGCCCTTGTTCAAGGGGGTGGAAATGGACGAGCGCGTGCAATTCACCGTCCCCGGCGACAGCAATTCCAGGACCCTGGCCCTGGCCGTGGACGAGTATGGCGAGATCGGCCTGCGTGTCAGCGGCGATGGCCATGCCCTGTTCTACCGGCTCAAGGATGGTTCGGTGATCCAGGACCATGCCCTGCTCGCGGATGACGGGCCGGGGGTCAGCAGTCTGGGGCGCGGTGATCCCGATCAGGGTGTTCTGGCCTATGGCCTGGGGGATGGCCGGGCGCTGGTGTTCAGACACCAATATCGGTTGAGTTATCCGCGGGGCGTGCGTCAGGTGACCCCGGAGATAAGCTATCCCCTGGGCGAGGAAGCCGTGGTCGTGGACGGCGAAGGCCATGCCCTGAGCCTGTTGAGCATTCAGTCCGGCGAGGACGAGACCACCATCGCCGCGCTGACCGACGACGGCCGCCTGCTGCTGAGCAGCTACAGTCGTGAAGAGTCGCTGATGGGGGATGAGGCCGAGATCGAGGCGCAGACCACCGAGGTGCCGCTGGCCAGTGCCGGGCAGGTGATTGCCCTGGCCCTGGGCACAGACCAGCGCGAACTCTATGTCGCCAACGATCAGGGCGGGATCAGTTATTTCGATGTCTCCGACAAGTCCGAGCCGCACCTGCTGGATCACGTGAACGCGGTGCCCCGGGGGGTGGCCATCACGCGTATCGAATTCCTTACCGGGGGGATTTCGCTGCTGGTCGGTGACAGCCGCGGCCGCATCACCCAATGGTTCCCCGTGCGAGACGACAAGAACCACTATTCACTGGCGGAGGTGCGGTATTTCGATGCCCAGCACGCGCCGATCACCGATATCGCCCCGGAATACCATCGCAAGGGTTTCCTGGCCGTGGACAGCGGCGGCAGTCTGGGCGTCTACCATACTACCGCCCACCGCACACTCCTGACCCGCCAGGTCAGTGATGCCGGTCTGCTCAAGGTGGCCATCGGGCCGCGCGCGGACCGTCTGGTGCTGCTGGACACGAACCACCGGCTACAGGCCTGGCGGATCCACAACGAACACCCGGAGATCTCCTGGAAATCGTTGTGGGGCAAGGTCTGGTACGAAAGCCGGCAGGGGCCGGAATATATCTGGCAGTCATCCTCCTCCAGCAATGATTTCGAGCCCAAGTTCAGTCTCACGCCCCTGACCTTCGGCACCCTCAAGGCGGCGTTCTATGCCATGCTGTTCGCCATGCCCCTGGGGATCATGGGCGCGATCTATGCCGCCTATTTCATGTCCCCGGCCATGCGTGGGCTGGTCAAGCCCACCATCGAGGTGATGGCCGCCCTGCCTACCGTGATCCTGGGTTTCCTCGCCGGGCTGTGGCTGGCGCCACTGATGGAGCACAACCTGCCGGGCACCCTGGCCCTGATGCTCCTGTTGCCCCTGGGTACGCTGGTCTTTGCCTGGTCCTGGTCCCTGCTGCCGGGCGGTCTGCGTCATCGCATTCCCGATGGCTGGGAGGGTGCGTTGCTGATCCCGGTGCTGGTGCTGCTGGCCGCGCTGGCCTTCGCCATCGGCACGCCGCTTGAGAACCTGTTCTTCGACGGCAATATGCCCCATTGGCTGCACAGCAGCCTGGGTATCGGTTTCGATCAGCGCAATTCCCTGGTGGTGGGCATGGCGATGGGTTTCGCGGTCATACCGACCATCTTCTCCATCAGCGAGGATGCCATCTTCAGCGTGCCCAGGAGCCTGACCCATGGTTCCCTGGCGCTGGGCGCCACGCCCTGGCAGACCCTGGTGCGGGTGGTGCTGCTGACCGCCTCGCCGGGCATCTTTTCGGCGGTGATGATCGGTCTCGGCCGCGCCGTTGGTGAAACCATGATCGTGCTGATGGCAACCGGCAACACCCCGATCATGGATTTCAACATCTTCGAGGGCTTTCGCGCCCTGTCGGCGAATATCGCCGTGGAGATGCCCGAGGCCGAGGTGGCCAGCACGCACTACCGGGTGTTGTTCCTGGCCGCCCTGGTGCTGTTCCTGGTGACCTTCATGTTCAATACCCTGGCCGAGCTGGTACGCCAGCACCTGCGGGAGAAATACAGCAGCCTGTAGGCTCGGACACCTGAACCGATGACAAAGACCAAGCTGAAAAACTGGATAAACAGCGGCAGCCCCTGGATCTGGCTCAATGCCAGCGCCATGAGTATTTCCATGATCTCCGTGATTGGACTGCTGCTGCTGATCGGCGTGCGTGGCCTGGGCCATTTCTGGCCCAGCGATGTGCTGCAGGCCAGTTATAGCGAGAAGTCGGGCAAGAGCGAGGAGATCATCGGTTCCATCGAGGAGGTCGAGACCAATACCGCCGCCTATCTGCGCGAATTGGGCTACCACGTCCCCGCAGGCAGGGAGAGTGCGGATCGCTATCTGATGAAGCTGGGCAACCGGGATCTCACGGGCATGGATTTTCGCTGGGTGCTGGCCTCCGCCCTGACCGATATCCACTATCCCAAAGACATCGTGGTCGTGGAGCGGCGGGAATGGGGTAACCAGTATGGGACCCTGATCGCCCTGAAGGAGAACGGCCGGCCCCTGCAGGGTCTCGCCGATCTGTGGCCGGAATTGCAGTCCCGCCTGCGGCGCGCGCTGGCCCTGCATCGGCAGATAAAGCATATAGAGAAAAGCGAGATCGGCGGGATCAACTATCGCATCGAGCAACTGCGCCTGGAAAAGCGCCGCCTGGAGCTGGACGGGGTGACGGACCCCGCGGCCTTTGCCGAACTCAAGTCACGACGTGAACGTTTGCAGCTTGAATACGCGAGACTGACGGATCGCCTGGCGCTGCTGAACCGGCAGATCAACCGCGACAGTTATGTCATACGCGCCGCCAATGGCCAGGAGAAGGAGTTGTCGCTGGCGAAGATGGTCCGTGCCTGGCGACCGAATCGCATGGGGCTGCTTGAGAAGGTCGGCCATTATTTCTCCATGTTGCATGAATTCATCTTCGATGATCCGCGCGAGGCCAATACCGAAGGCGGCGTGTTCCCGGCGATCTTCGGCACCGTGATGATGGTGATGATCATGGCCCTGATGGTGACGCCGTTCGGGGTGGTGGCCGCGGTTTACCTGCACGAGTACGCCCATCAGGGGCTGCTGACGCGTATCATCCGCATCGCCGTGAACAATCTGGCCGGTGTGCCCTCGGTGGTCTACGGCGTGTTTGGCCTGGGTTTCTTCGTCTATGTGCTTGGCGGCCGCATCGACCAGTTGTTCTTCCCGGAGGCGCTGCCGGCGCCGACCTTCGGTACCCCCGGCCTGCTGTGGTCCTCCCTGACCCTGGCGATCCTGACCCTGCCGGTGGTGATCGTCGCCACCGAAGAGGGCCTGGCGCGGATCCCCAGCGCCATCCGCGAGGGTTCCCTGGCCCTGGGGGCGACCAAGGCCGAGACCCTGTGGCGCACGATCCTGCCGATGGCCTCGCCGGCGATCATGACCGGCATGATCCTCGCCGTGGCCCGCGCCGCGGGCGAGGTGGCGCCGTTGATGATGGTCGGCGTGGTCAAGCTGGCGCCGTCGTTGCCGCTGGATGGCAATTTCCCCTATCTGCACCTGGAGCGGAAATTCATGCACCTGGGTTTTCATATCTATGACGTCGGCTTCCAGAGTCCCAATGTCGAGGCGGCGCGACCGCTGGTGTACTCCACCGCCCTGTTGCTGGTATTGATCATCGTGGTGCTTAACCTGGCCGCCATCCGCATTCGCAATAATCTCAGAGAGAAGTATCATGCGACCGAGCACTAAGGAATCGAGCATCAAGACCCTGGAGGTCAGCACCGTGAATACCGAGGCGCCCGCGGCGCGTACCCATGGTTTCGATATCTCCACCCTGGGGAGGAAGGTCTCGACGCAAGCCGATGACCGGGAATTGAAAGAGGCGCTGCGGGTGGAGGCCCTGAACCTCCATTATGGCGACAAGCAGGCCCTGAACGACATCAACCTGGTGATCCCGGAGAGGCAGGTCACCGCCTTCATCGGGCCCAGCGGTTGCGGCAAGTCCACCCTGTTGCGCTGTTTCAACCGCATGAACGACCTGGTCGATGGTGTACGCATCGATGGCGGCGTGACCCTGTATGGCGAGGATATCTACGCGCGGGATGTCAATGTCGCCGATCTGCGCCGGCGCATCGGCATGGTCTTCCAGCGTCCCAATCCCTTTCCCAAGTCCATCTATGAAAACGTCGCCTATGGCCTGCGTCTGCTGGGTGTGCGCAGCCGCCGCACCCTGGACAAGGTCATAGAAAAATCACTGAAGGCCGCGGCCCTGTGGGACGAGGTCAAGGACCGCCTGGATGAATCGGCGCTGGGCCTGTCCGGGGGCCAGCAGCAGAGGCTGGTGATCGCCCGCGCCATCGCCATCGAGCCCGAGGTGCTGCTGCTGGATGAGCCCGCCTCGGCGCTGGACCCGATCTCGACCCTGAAGATAGAGGAACTGGTGTTCGAGCTGAAGGCCGATTACACCATCGTCATCGTCACCCATAACATGCAGCAGGCCGCGCGGGTGTCGGACCATACCGCGTTCATGTTCATGGGGGAGCTGATCGAGTTTGGCGAGACCAGCACCCTGTTCACCAATCCAAAACAGAAGCAGACCGAGGATTACATCACCGGTCGTTACGGCTGAGCGCATCGGCGGATACGACGGGCACAGCGCCGCAGGAGGCAAGCATGGCAGCAAGCCGATTACCACATCATATTTCCGCGCAGTTCGACAATGAGCTGGAGGAGATCCGCAGCAAGGTCCTGACCATGGGCGGTCTGGTCGAGGAGCAGCTGGGTAACGCCATTCAGGCGATGATCAGTTCGGATACGGAACTCGCCGAGCATGTCGCCGGACAGGACTACCAGGTCAATACCATGGAGGTCGAGATCGACGAGGAGTGCGCCACCATCCTGGCGCGGCGGCAGCCGACCGCCAGTGACCTGCGCCTGGTGCTGGCGGTGAGCAAGACCATCACCGACCTGGAGCGTATCGGTGACGAGGCGGAAAAGATCGGCCGCATGGTGATGAAACTGATCGAGACCGAGGCGCCGAGATCCTATTACAGCGGCATGCAGATGCTGGGGGATCACGTGCGGCGCATGCTGCACCAGGGCCTGGACACCTTCGCGCGCATGGATTCCGAAGCCGCCTTCAAGGTGGCCGCCGAGGACCAGGCCGTGGATCGCGAGTATGAGGCGATCATGCGCCAGCTGATCACCTATATGATGGAAGACCCGCGCAGCATTACCGAGGTCCTGGATGCGATCTGGGCGGTACGTTCACTGGAACGTATCGGTGATCATGTGATCAACATCTGTGAGTATGTGATCTACCTGGTGGAAGGCAAGGATGTGCGGCATACCTCGCTGGAAGAGATAGAAAGGGAGATCCAGCCCCGCGGCTGAGATTCAGGCACGCTCTTTTTCCGCTCCAGGGAGCGCGGCCGGGACGATGCGCCGGGCGGGGAAGTCGCAGCGGAAGGTGCTGCCCCGGCCCTCCTCGCTATGTATGTGCAGCCTGGCATCGTGCCGGTTCAGCACATGCTTGACGATCGCCAGGCCCAGTCCGGTGCCACCCTTGTCCCTGGAGCGGCTGGAATCGACGCGGTAGAAGCGTTCGGTCAGACGGGGGACATGGTGGGCGGGGATGCCAATGCCGGTATCCCGGACCTGGAGATGGGCGCCGTCTTCGTCCCGGTACCAGCGGATCCGGATGACGCCCCGGGGCGGCGTGTACTGCACGGCGTTGAAGACCAGATTGGCGAAGGCGCTGTAGAGTTCATTGGCGTTGCCCTCGATCCGCAGCTCCGGGTCGGATTCCAGATAGAACAGATGATGGGCGTCACCGCTGAGCGCCTGCGCCTGGCCGTGTATATTGCCGAGCATCTCCGCGACCGGCACCGCTTCCTGTTGCTGCTGTCCTGCGCCCTGCTCCAGGCGTGACAACAGCAGGAGTTCATCGACGATATGCTGCATGCGCTGGGTCTGGCGCTGCATCTGTTGCAGTTGTTCCCGGAAGGGTCGACCGTCAAGCGCGGCATTGTCAATCAGGGTCTCCAGGTAGCCGCTGAGTACGGTCAGCGGGGTACGCAATTCATGCGAGACATTGGCGACGAAATCGGAGCGCATCTGGTTGAGCTGGTGCAGGCGGGTGACGTCCCTGGCCACGAACAGGCGCTGTTCGTTCCCATAGGGAACGATGCGGATACTCAGCTGGATGCGCGGATCGCGTGGCGAGGGGATCTCCACGCTGACGTCGTTGTCCGGGGTGGCGTCCAGGAGGCGGATGAAGTCCGGATGCCGGATCAGGTTGCCGATGCGCTGGCGGGCATCCTGGGGCCAGCGCACGTTCAGCACCTTGCGCGCGGCGCCGTTGGCCCATTCTATGACACCGTCCTGGGCCAGGACGATGGTGGCGTCGGGCAGGGCGGCGGTGGCCCGCTTGAACTGCTTGAGGTAGCGTGAAAGACGTTTCTTCTTGCGCTTGTAATTGTCCCGGGATTCTTCGATCTCGGCGATCACGGATTCGAACAGGCCCGGGAATTCGGGTGCGGGGTGCCGTTTCGGCCGGCGCAGCCATTGCAGCAGCTGCTGCAGGCGCCGGGTCTGCCAGTAGAGGTAGCCCAATGCGGCCAGCAGCAGGCACAACAGGATCTGGCCCGTGAGCAGACCCAGGGCCAGGGCCAGGACCGCGACCATCAGGATACGCCAGTAATCTTCACGCATAGTCAGTCTGTGCCGCCGGGCGGCTCATGCACCGGCCTTGAATCTGACAGACTCCCACCGCGAGATCAAGGAATCCCGCCGGCAGCATGCCAGGTTGATGCCGTCGCGGCCCGGTGGCTCGCCGGCCCATGAGGTAATCGTGTGGCGGCAGCGAGGACGGGCGCTCAGGAGGTGAATGTCGGGTCATTCGAGGCGGAGCCTGGCCCACAGGGATGCGCGGCAATGCCGGCCGCGAGGGTGCTCCGGCGCAGGCTCGCTCGGTGTGCGTGATGTCCGGATCCGGTCAGGAATCCCCGGGGCAACGCCGATCCGCTTGCCGGGCAAACCCGCGCCGGGCGCGCAAGACCCCATGACTCCTAGCCGATGGAAAAGCGATAGCCGACGCTGCGCACGGTCTGGATCATGCCGGCGTAGCCATGGGGTTCGAGTACCTTGCGCAGGCGGCGGATATGCACGTCCACGGTGCGTTCCTCGATGAAGATATTGTCACCCCAGACCTGATCCAGCAACTGACTGCGGGAGAAGACCCGTTCCGGGTGGGTGATGAAGAAATGCAACAGGCGGAATTCCGTGGGACTCAGGTCCAGGGGTCTGCCGGCGATGGTGACGCGGTGCGTCTCCGTATCCAGCACCAGTTCGCTCACGGTGATGCTGTTGCCTGTGCCGCGCACATCCAGGCGTCGCAGAACCGCCTTGATGCGGGCGATCAGCTCGCGGGTCGAGAAGGGCTTTGTGACATAGTCGTCGGCGCCGAAATCCAGACCCTTCACCTTGTCGGATTCCTCCCCCTTGGCGGTCAGCATGATGATCGGAATATCGCGCGTGGGCTGCTGCCGTTTCAGACGACGGGCGAGTTCCACGCCACTGACCCCGGGCAGCATCCAGTCCATCAGGATCAGGGCCGGACGCTGTTGTTCGATGCGGACCTGGGCCTGCTCGGCGTTAGCGGCCTCGATGATGCCGAAACCGGCGCCTTCGAGAGCGAACTTCAGCATCTGGCGGATGCCCTCTTCGTCATCAACGACGAGTATGTTGGCTGTAGTCATGCGTGGTTGTCATCTGTTGGCCGTGGTCCATTACAAGACATGGATATTACAGGGTTGTGACAGCTGCGGGCGGGGCCATCCCCGCGCCGTCATGAATTCGTCATGTATCTGTAACATTCAGTTAACGCAATTGAAACATAAGCTGCGTATCGTGGCCCGCAACAGTGTTCATGTCCATTCAATCGGGAGTATAGAGAGTGAAAACCAACAAGCTGAAGACCCTGGCCAGCGCCACGGTGCTGGGATGCGCGGCGGCATTGTCCGGTCCGGCGCATGCGGCCAACGATGCCATGCTGGACCTGCTCAAGGCCCTGCACGCCAACGGCACCATCGATCAGGCTACCTATGAGGTGCTGGTCAATTCCGCCAAGGCCGACGAGGAAAGGAACGAGCATGACACCAAGAAGGTCGTGGCGGAGAAGGTCAAGGAGGCCACCAAGGACACGGTCAGGATCAAGACCAAGGAAAAGCTGGCCTTCGAATCGCGTGACGGCAATTTCAAATGGAATCTGTTCGGCCGTATCATGGTCGATTACCAGGGCATCAACGACGACCGGACCGAGCTGACCGATGGTTTCGAACTGCGGCGCCTGCGCTTCGGCATCGGCGGCACCCTGTGGAAGGTCTGGAACTTCAAGTTCCAGCCCGATTTCGCCAAGGGCAAGGTCACCGTCAAGGATGCCTGGATCGGCTACAAGGGCTTTGCCAACACCCAGATCAAGCTGGGCAACCACCACGTCCCCTACGGCCAGGACCTGCTCAACAGCTCCAAATACATGATGTTCATCGAGCGCTCCACGCTGATGGCACTGCAGGAGCAACTGGCGGATCGCCGCATCGGACTGTCCGTGAACCATCATGGTGACAGCTGGCATCTGCGCTATGGTATCTTCGGCCAGTCCGCCAACGGCACCGCCGACGACCTCTATACCGCCGCGGTGCGCGCCAACTGGCTGCCCTATCACAGCAAGACCCGCGCCGTGAACCTGGGCGTCTCCTACCTGCACGGGTTCCATGGCGATGCCAGCGGCAAGAGCGTCACCCTGAAGTCGCATCCCGAGATCCACCTGGCCTCGGACCTGGTCAAGACCCCGGCCATCACCACCGACAGCTATGATGCCTATGCCGTCGAGGCCGCCGGCGTGTTTGGCCCGTTCACCGCCATCGCCGAGTACAACTACGCCAGTCTCGATGTCCAGAACGCCCCCAGCGTGAACATGGATGGCTGGTACATCCAGGGGAGCTGGTTCCTGACCGGGGAATCCCGTCACCTGAAGAGCAAGGATGCAATGTTCCACTCCATCAAGCCCCACGGTGTGGTGGGCAAGGGCGGTATCGGCGCCTGGGAAGTGGCCGCGCGCTACAGCAGCGTGGACCTCAGCGACGGCGCCATCGATGGTGGTGCGGAGGACAACTTCACCATCGGCCTCAACTGGTACCCGACCAAGACCACGCGCATGATGCTGGACTACGTCAAGGTCCTGGACGTGAAGTACCAGAATACCGCGGCCACGCATCACAACGACGAGCCCAGCGCCATCTACCTGCGCAGCCAGGTATACTGGTAAGGTGTGAGGTCCGGCTTGTTGCCGGATGATCCAGGGGCCCCGGCATCGTCCGGGGCCTTGTTCTTTCCCATGCCCGTGACCAGATCATTCCCATTGCTCACGGGAAGATTCGCCCTGCCCGATCCCCGCGACAGGGACTAGCCTTCATGACACCGGCAAGCCTGCCGGCATGTCAATCACCATGGAGGTCTGATCATGAAATGGAAACCCCTGTTGCTGGCGGCCCTGTTGGCGCTGATGCCGCTGCAATCCATGGCCGCAGGCGCGGTCGATATCAACAGCGCCGATGCCAGCGCCCTGGCCGATGCCATCAAGGGCGTCGGCCCGGTAAAGGCCGCGGCCATCGTCGCCTGGCGTGAGCAGAACGGTCCCTTCGCCAGTATCGATGAACTGGCCCGGGTCAAGGGTATCGATCAGAAGATCATCGAGGCCAACCGCGCGCAACTCACCGCCGGCAAGGCCAAGTAAGTCCGTCACGGGGCGCCACCCATGCAGCCCGTATCCCGGGTTGATGGAGTCGCCCCGTCTCTTTCCCCGCCTCCGGGGGTCCGAGTCGTGGCCTGGTCATGGTCCACGGGCGATCCCCGTCCCTCCTTCCGCTTGTCGCCCGGATCGTCCCTGCGGTATCCTTGCCGGCTGACCCGTCAACAGAAACCTACTCTATGGAACAACAGTATCAGGCCGCGGAGATCGAGGCCCGCATCCAGTCGCACTGGGAGGAAAAGGGGGTGTTCCACGCCCGGGAAGAGGCCCCCGGAGAGAAATTCTACTGTCTTTCGATGTTCCCCTATCCCTCCGGGCAGTTGCACATGGGGCATGTGCGCAATTACACCATCGGTGACGTGATCGCCCGCTACCAGCGCATGCTGGGCAAGAATGTGCTGCAGCCGATGGGCTGGGACGCCTTCGGCCTGCCGGCCGAGAACGCCGCGATCAAGAACCGGGTGCCGCCGGCGCGGTGGACCTATGCCAATATCGATTACATGCGCGGGCAGCTCAAGCGCCTGGGCCTCGGTTATGACTGGCGGCGGGAGCTGGCGACCTGCCGGCCCGAATACTATCGCTGGGAGCAGTGGTTCTTCACCCGCCTGATGGCCAAGGGCCTGGTCTACAAGAAGACCGCCATGGTCAACTGGGATCCGGTGGATCAGACCGTACTCGCCAATGAACAGGTCATCGATGGCAAGGGCTGGCGATCCGGGGCCGCGGTGGAACGGCGCGAGATCCCGCAATGGTTCATCAGGATCACCGACTATGCCGATGAGTTGCTGGAGGCCCTCGATGGCCTGGAGCAGTGGCCGGAGGCCGTGCGCAGCATGCAGCGCAACTGGATCGGTCGTTCCCGGGGGCTGGCGGTGTACTTCCCCATCGAGGGCGCCGGCCAGACCCTGGAGATATTCACCACCCGGCCCGACACCCTGATGGGGGTCAGTTATCTGGCCGTCGCCGCCGAGCATCCACTGGCGAGACAGGCCGCGGAGCGGGATCCGGCGCTGGCCGACTTCCTCGACGAATGCGCCCGGGGCGGGACCGCCGAGGCCGATCTGGAGACCATGGAAAAGAAGGGCATGCCCTTGGGGATCAGCGTTCGTCATCCGGTGAGTGGCGCGGCCATCCCGGTCTGGGTGGCGAATTTCGTCCTGATGAGCTACGGCACGGGGGCGGTGATGGCGGTGCCGGCGCATGATCAGCGTGACTGGGAGTTCGCACGCAAATACGGCCTGCCGGTAAATCAGGTGGTGTTCCCCGAGTCGGATCAGGGTATCGATCCCGAACAGGCGGCATGGAGCGGATACGGCGTGCTGAAGAACTCGGGACCCTTCGATGGTCTGACATCCGAACAGGCCTTCGATGCCATCGCCGCCTGGCTGGCGGATCACCAGGCCGGCACCGTGCAGGTCCACTATCGCCTGCGTGACTGGGGGGTATCCCGCCAGCGTTACTGGGGCTGTCCCATCCCGGTGATCAACTGTTCCACCTGCGGCGCGGTGCCGGTGCCCGAATCGGACCTGCCGGTGGTGCTGCCGGAGGATGTATCCTTCGATGGCGTCGGCTCGCCGATCAAGAAGATGCCCGAGTTCTATCGGACCCGCTGCCCCCGGTGCGGCGGTGAGGCCGAGCGCGAGACCGACACCTTCGATACCTTCTTCGAATCCTCCTGGTATTACGCCCGCTATTGCTGTGCCGACAACGACCGGGCCATGCTGGATGAGCGTGCCGATCAATGGTTGCCGGTGGATCAGTATGTCGGGGGCGTCGAACATGCGGTGCTGCATCTGCTGTATGCGCGATTCTTCCACAAGCTGATGCGCGATGAGGGTCTGATCAGCTCCGATGAGCCCTTCAAGCGGCTGCTGACCCAGGGCATGGTCCTCAAGGACGGCGTGAAGATGTCCAAGTCCAAGGGCAATACCGTCGATCCCCAGGCCCTGATCGATCGCCATGGCGCCGATACCGTGCGCCTGTTCACGATGTTCGCGGCGCCACCGGATCAATCACTGGAATGGTCGGACGATGGCGTAGAGGGCGCCAGCCGTTTTCTCAGGCGCCTGTGGAAACTGGTATGGGAACACCTGCGGGGCGGACCGGTTGAGGCCCTGGATGTGGACGTCCTCAGCCCGCAGCAGAAGACCCTGAGGCGCCTGATCCACGAAACCATCGTCAAGGTCGATGACGATATCGGTCGTCGATATACCTTCAACACCGCCATCGCCAAGGTCATGGAGCTGATCAACGCCCTGACCCGTGCCGACGACGACAGTCCCCAGGGGCGGGCCATCATGCGGGAGGGGCTGGGCACGGCGCTGCTGTTGCTGGCGCCGATCGTGCCGCATGTCAGCAGCCATCTGCTGGCGGGCCTGGGCCTGGTTGACGAGGGCGAGAATCCCGCATGGCCACGCGTGGATGCGGCGGCCCTGGTGCGTGACAGCGAGACCATCGTGGTGCAGGTCAACGGCAAGCTCAGGGCCCGTATCGAGGCCCCGGCCGGGGCCGGCAAGGAGGTCCTGGAGGGGCTGGCCAGGGCAGACGACAATGTCCGGCGTTTCCTCGCGGGCAAGACGGTGCGCAAGGTGGTGGTGGTGGCGGGCAAATTGGTGAATATCGTCGCTATGTGAGCCGGATTCGGTGATAATGGCTGTAAACATCCATTCTTGGGGTAGGAAAGATGATCAAGCCGGTTACACTGTTACTGGTCTCCCTGCTGCTCAGTGGCTGCGGCTTTCACCTGCGTGGCGGTACCGAGCTGGCGCTGGGCGTCAACAGCGTCTATGTGGAGACCCAGGGCGCCTCGGCCTTGAAGGCCGAGGTGACCCGGCAGTTGCAGAATGCCGGGGTCGAGGTCAGCAGCAGGCCGGGGGGCGACAGCCTGCGGCTGACGCTCAGTAACGAGCAGTATGACCGCCGCGTATTGTCGGTGGACCCGAGCACCGGCAAGGTGCGTGAGTACGAGGTCGGCCTGAAGGCCAGGGTCTCCGCCCGCGACAGTCATGGCAAGGACTTGCTCAAGGACCAGGAAGTCAGCCAGATCCGTGATTTCATCTTCGACGAGAACGCGGTGCTCGGCACCTACCGGGAGGAATCGGTGTTGCGCAAGGAACTCACCCGTGATACCGCGGCCCAGGTGTTGCGACTGCTGCAGGCTGCCAGCTTGCATTGATTCACGTATGCGTCTGAAGCCCGAACAACTGGATCGGCATCTGCGGCAGGGCCGCCTGGCGCCCATCTATCTGCTGACCGGTGACGAACCGCTGCAACTCAACGAGGCCCTGGATGGTCTGCGGGAGCATGCGCGTTCCGAGGGTTATCGCGAACGCGTGGTCATGGATGTGGAACGTGGTTTCGACTGGTCGCGCCTGCGGCAGGAGTCCGGAAACCTGTCCCTGTTTGCCGAGCGGCGTTTGCTGGAACTGCGTCTGGGCACGGCCAAGCCCGGACGTGAAGGTGCCGCCGCGCTGCAGGATTACGCCGCCGGGCCGGCCGAGGATACCCTGCTGCTGATCAGCGCCGCGAAACTGGATCGCGCGGCCCAGAACAGCAAGTGGTTCAAGGCCCTGGAGGCCGCCGGTGTGGTGATCCCGATCTGGCCGGTGGCTGCGGCGGACCTGCCCGGCTGGCTGGAACGGCGCGCCCGTGTCCTGAACCTGCAACTGGGTTCCGGGGTCGCGGAGCTGATCGCCGAACGCGTGGAGGGCAACCTGCTGGCCGCGGCGCAGGAACTGGAATTACTGCGCCTGTTGCGTGGCGAAGGCGGCATCGACCGGGACACGGTCCTGGCGGCGGTCAGTGACAGCGCCCGCTTCGATGTCTTTGGCCTGATCGATGCTGCCCTGCAGGGGGATTCGGCCCATGCCTTGCGCAGCCTGCGGGGTCTGCGCAGCGAGGGTGTGGAGGCCGCCGTGCTCGCCTGGGCCCTGGATCGCGAGGTGCGCATCCTCCACGGCCTGTCCCGGCGGCTGGCCACCGGTGCCGGCCTGGGTCAGATCATGCGGCAGGCCCGCATCTGGCCCAAGCGCCAGGGTCCGGTCGGTAGCGCCCTGAAGCAGCTCACGGCGGGTGACTGGGATTGCCTGCTGTACGCGGCCGGGCAAGTGGACCGGATGCTAAAGGGGGCACTGGATGGCGATGTCTGGCAGTGCCTGACCTGGATGGTGCTGGCGCTGGCCAGCCGCCGCATACGGCCGTTGCGCCTGAGCCTGGAACCGCTGCGCGCGGCCTGAACCGCCGTCCCGAGGCGCCAGTCCCGAATCAGCTCACACTCAGATGGATAAGGCATTGGACATAGACGCATATATCGACGAACTCGGAGGCAATGCCCGGGAGGCCTCCCGGGTCATGGCCCGCTCCGGGACCGCGGCCCGCAATGCGGCCCTGGAGGCCATCGCCGAGGCGATCCTGGAACGCCGCGCGGACCTGGACGAGGCCAACGCCAGGGATCTGGCCGCGGCCCGCGAGAACGGCCTGGAGGCGGCCCTGCTGGACCGCCTGGAATTGACCCCGGCCCGTATCGCGGCCATGGCCGAGGGCCTGGGACAGATAGCCGCCCTGGGCGATCCCATCGGCGAGATCAGCGGCCTGAAATACCGCCCCAGCGGGATTCAGGTGGGACGCATGCGGGTACCCCTGGGGGTGATCGGCATCATCTATGAATCCCGGCCCAACGTCACCGCCGATGCCGCCGGCCTGTGTCTCAAATCGGCCAATGCAGTCATCCTGCGTGGGGGATCCGAGGCCCTGCATTCCAACCAGGCCATCGCCGCCTGCATCCATCACGGTCTCGAGCGGGCCGGGTTGCCGGCCACCGCGGTACAGGTGGTCGAAACCACCGACCGCGCCGCGGTCGGCGCCCTGCTGAAGATGCGGGATTATGTGGATGTCCTCATCCCGCGCGGTGGCAAGGGCCTGATCGAGCGGGTTTCCCGCGATGCGCGGATGCCGGTGATCAAGCATCTGGATGGCATCTGCCACGTCTATATCGATGACCATTGCGACCTGGACAAGGCCCGCGAGATCGCCATCAACAGCAAGTGCCAGCGTTATGGCACCTGCAACACCATGGAGACCCTGCTGGTGGCCGCTCGCATCGCGCCGCTGATCCTGCCGCGGCTGGGCGAGGCCTATGAGCAAGCGGGGGTCGAACTGCGTGGCTGCAAGGCCACCCGTGGCATCCTGCCGGGGGCCCTGGCCGCCAGCGAGGATGACTGGCGCACGGAATACCTGGCCCCGATCCTGTCGATACGGGTGGTGGACGGTCTGGAGCAGGCCATCCGTCATATCAATGAATATTCCTCCCGGCACACCGACAGCATCGTCACCGAGGACTATGCCCGCGCCCGTCGTTTCCTGACCGAGGTGGATTCGAGTTCGGTGATGGTGAACGCCTCCACCCGTTTCGCCGATGGCTTCGAATATGGTCTCGGCGCCGAGATCGGCATCAGCACGGACAAATTCCACGCCCGCGGGCCGGTCGGGCTGGAGGGTCTGACCTCGCTGAAATACGTCGTCCTCGGCGACGGGCAAATACGTAGCTGATGGGGCCCGTCGGTATCCTCGGCGGGACCTTCGATCCGGTCCATCATGGCCACCTGCGCCTCGCGCTGGAGCTCTACGAGGCCCTGGACCTGGACAGCGTCCACCTGATCCCGCTGCATGACCCCAGCCACAGGGTGGCGCCGGAGACCGCGCCGGAACACCGGCTGGCGATGTTGGAGCTGGCCGTGGAGGGTGTGTCCGGTCTTGTCGCCGATGCCCGGGAACACCGCCGGGGCGGGATCTCCTACAGTGTCGACAGCCTGGAGGAACTGCGCGCCGAACTGGGTCCGGAGGTTCCCTTGTGTCTGTTCGTCGGCATGGATGCCTTCCATGGCCTGCAGGACTGGCACCGCTGGGCGCGGATCCCGGCGCTGGCGCATATCGTGGTGGTGCATCGTCCCGGCGCGGCCCTGCCGGATGCCGGAGACTGCCAGCGGCGGCTGGGGCTGGCCCTGGAGGTGGACCCCGGGGTCTTGCTGGAAGCCCCGGCCGGGAGCCTGTTGCTGATGGATCTGCCGTTGCTGGACATCTCCTCCACGCGTATCCGCGCCCTGCTCGCGGCCGGGCGCAACCCACGCTATCTGCTGCCCGAGGCGGTGATAGCCTATCTGCGAACACACCGACTTTATGGAGTCCCATGATCAACGCTGAAGAACTCTCCGGCCTCGCGGTCACCGCCCTGGAGGATATCAAGGCCGAGGATATCCGGGTCCTGGATGTGCGCGGCCAGACCTCTATCGCCGATTTCATGATCATCGCCAGCGGGGGCTCGGACCGGCAGGTCCGGGCCATGGCCCAGGCCGTGGTCGAGGCGGCGAAAAAGGCCGGCGTCATGCCCCTGGGACAGGAAGGACAGCAACAGGCCCAGTGGGTGCTGATCGATCTGGGTGACGTGATCGTCCATGCGATGCAGCGTGAGCCACGCCTGTTCTATCAGCTCGAAAAGCTCTGGGAACGACTGGACGACAGCCCGGCCGCAGCCGATTGAGCCAGCATGGATATCCATCTGATCGCGGTAGGCACTCGCATGCCCGACTGGATCAGGCGGGGCTATGACGAATATGCCCGGCGCCTGACCGGGGCATGCCGCCTGCACCTGCACGAGGTTCAGGCCTCGGTGCGTGGGCGCAAGCCGGCCATACAGGCCATCCGCGAGGAAGAGGGCCGGCAGCTGTTGCGCAAGGTGCCCCCGGGCGCCTGGCTGGTGGCGCTGGATCAACGCGGCCAGGCCTGGGACAGCCCGGCCCTGGCCCGGCAGATGCAGCAATGGCGTGAGCATACCCGCGCCGTGGCCTTGCTGGTGGGAGGGGCTGACGGCCTGGACCCGGCCTTGCGGCGGCAGGCCCGCCAGCTTTGGTCGCTGTCACCCCTGACCCTGCCGCACCCCCTGGTGCGGGTGATCCTGGCCGAGCAGATCTACCGCGGCTGGAGCATACTCAACCATCATCCCTATCATCGCGCATGAAGCCACGACTCCATCTCGCCTCGCAATCCCCGCGCCGCCGGCAACTGCTGGATCAACTCGGCATGCACTATCGGCTGCTGGCGGTCGACATCGACGAGGCCTGGCGGCCACCGGAGACGGCCCGTGCCTATGTGACGCGGCTGGCGCTGGCAAAGGCCGAACGGGGCCGCGCGGAGCTGCAGGCCGGGACGGGCGACTGGGTGCTGGGCGCGGATACCGCGGTGGTGCTGGATGATGTCATCCTCGGCAAGCCCCGGGACGAGGCGCATGGCCTGGAGATGCTGGAGGCGCTGAGCGGGCGCAGGCACCAGGTCTATACCGGCGTGGCCCTGGTCGGGCGCCTGAGTTATACCGCGGTCAGCCTCAGCACGGTGTCGTTGCGACCGCTGTCCGGGGTCGAGCGGCGGGCCTACTGGCGCAGCGGGGAGCCCCTGGGAAAGGCCGGCGCTTACGCCATCCAGGGCCTGGCCGCGGCCTTCATCGAGCACCTGGACGGCAGTTACTCGGGGGTGATGGGCCTGCCGCTGTACGAGACCGCCGGCCTGCTGAGGGCGGCCGGGCTGTGGGACGTTGGCGACTGAAGTCCCCTGGCAATGCCGCTTGCCAGGGTGCCGACAGGCTCAGAAGTTGGGTTTTACCGGCGCCGCATTGTAATTGTCGAGTCCATCCATGATCTCCTTGCGCGCCGCATCGAGTCCGGACCAGCCCTCGACCTTGACCCACTTGCCCGCTTCCAGATCCTTGTAGTGTTCAAAGAAATGACTGATACGATTGAGCTTTTCCTCCGGGAAGTCCTCGGGCGCCTGGATGTGGTGGAACATTTTCGACAGCTTGTCCACGGGCACGGCCAGGACCTTGGCGTCCTGGCCGGATTCGTCGGTCATCTCCAGCATGCCTACCGGGCGGCAGCGCACCACCGAACCGACGATGAGGGGGATACCGGTGACCACCAGTACGTCCACCGGATCGCCATCGCCGGCCAGGGTGTGCGGGATGTAGCCATAGTTGCAGGGATAGTGCATGGCGGTGTTCAGGAAGCGGTCCACGAACATCGCGCCGGTCTCCTTGTCCACTTCGTACTTGATCGGTTCGCCGCGCAGCGGGATCTCCACGATCACATTGATGTCATCGGGCGGGTTGGTGCCGGGGCTCACTCTGTCGAGGATCATGTCTGTTACCTTGGCTAGATAGGGAGATGCCGGCAGTATAGCGAATGCTGCAGTGCAATGTTAGAGGTGCTTACCCTGCCCGCCGATATGCGGTATAAACGTAGGCGTCGAATCATTCGGGTGGATCCCGGGCAGGCATGCCCGCACCAGGTTCGCCCGATCAAATCAGAACCACGAATCAGCCCCGGCGCAACCCGGGAGGCGAGGCCCGGATGGCCGCGCGGGGACTGATGTGTTCTAGCAATGGGGGAGTCCTGATGAGTGCAGTGAGTTACATACCCGTGATCCTGGGTGGTCTGGGCCTGTTCGGGGCCTGGTACATCTACCAGATGGTCAAGGCCAGGCCGGCCGGAGAGGGCAAGATCGTCGAGATAGGGGACGCCATCCACCTCGGTGCGATGGTGTTCATGCATCGTGAGTACAAGGTACTGGCGATCTTCGCCGCCATCGTGCTGGCCGCGATCAGCTTTTCCGATCTCGGCTGGCGTACCGCCATGGCCTTCGCCCTGGGCGCGCTGGCTTCCGCGGCCGCGGGTTATATCGGCATGAATACCGCCACCCGGGCCAATGTGCGCACCACCGTCGCGGCCAGTACCGGCAGTACCGCCGACGCCCTGACCGTGGCCTTCTTCGGCGGCTCCATCATGGGCCTGACGGTGGCCTCGATGGGTCTGCTGGGCCTGGGCACGCTGTATCTGATCTTCGGTGGCGACCCGGAAACCGCGCGCGTGATCGACGGCTTCGGCATGGGCGCCTCCACGGTGGCCCTGTTCTCGCGTGTCGGTGGCGGCATCTTCACCAAGAGCGCCGATGTCGGCGCCGATCTGGTGGGCAAGATCGAGGCCGGCATCCCCGAGGACGACCCGCGCAATCCGGGTGTGATCGCCGATAACGTCGGCGACAACGTCGGTGATGTCGCCGGTATGGGTTCGGATATATTCGAGTCCTATTGCGGCGCCATCATCGCCACCCTGGCCATTGCCTCGACCATGTCCCTGAGCAAGATCGCGGCCCTGTCCGCGATCCGGCAGGATCTGATGTTCCTGCCCCTGGCAATGGCCTCGGTCGGTCTGGTCTGCTCCATGCTGGGGATCCTGCTGGTGAAGCTCTACTCCCGCAAATCACCGGAAGTGGCGTTGCGGATCGGCACCATCGGCGCCTCGGTGCTGTTCATCGCCGCGGCCTATGCCCTGGTGGTGTTCATGGGGCTGGACGGCCATATCTGGGTCGCCCTGTTCTCCGGCGCCCTGGGCGGCATCATCATTGGCCTGGTGACCGAGTATTACACCTCCGGCAGCCCGATACGCAAGATCGCCCGCAGCGGCGAGACCGGGCCGGCCACGGTGATGATCACCGGACTGGCCATCGGCATGCAGTCGGTGGTGGTCCCGGTGCTGACCATCTGTGCGATCATCTATACCGCCAGCCACCTGGCCGGCCTCTACGGGGTGGCGATCGCCGCGGTGGGCATGCTGGCCACGGTCGGCATCACCATGGCCATCGACGCCTACGGCCCGGTGGCCGACAACGCCGGTGGTATCGCCGAGATGGGGGGCATGGGCGAGCAGACCCGCGCCATTACCGATTCCCTGGATGAACTGGGCAACACCACGGCCGCCATCGGCAAGGGTTTCGCCATTGGCGCGGCGGCCCTGGCGGCCCTGGCGATCATCGGCGCCTATATCGAGACCGTGGCCCACCACAATCCGGAGTTCATCCTGAACGTGAATGACCCGAACGTGATCATGGGCATGTTCCTGGGCGGCATCTTTCCGTTCCTGGTCAGCTCCATGACCATGACTGCGGTAGGGGACGCGGCGTTCGAGATGATTCACGAGATCCGGCGGCAGTTCAGGGAGATCCCCGGCCTGCTGGAGGGCACCGCGGAACCGGACACGGCCCGCTGCGTGGATATCGCCACCACCGCGGCGCTGAAGCGCATGCTGGGGCCGGGTGTGCTGGCGGTCGGTATCCCGCCGCTGGTCGGTTTCACATTGGGACCCGAGACCCTGGGCGGTGTCCTGGCCGGGGCCCTGATCGGTTGCGTGATGATGGCCCTGATGATGGCCAATGCCGGTGGCGCCTGGGACAATGCCAAGAAGTACGTCGAGCAAGGCAATTACGGTGGCAAGGGCTCGGATGTGCACATGGCCGTGGTGGTGGGTGACACCGTAGGCGATCCTTTCAAGGATACCTCCGGGCCATCGATGAACATCCTCATCAATGTCATGGCCATCGTCTCGCTGGTGATCGCGCCCCTGCTGGCCTGAGGGATGCCCCCCGGGCCGGTCCGTCCCGTGGGCCGGCCCCCGGATCCAGTCGACGCAGGGAGGAGTCATCACCGTGACCGAGACCACGCCTGAGCGGCGCAAGCTGGAACGGTTCCTCGATGCCGCGCGCAGGAATGAAGCCACCCTGAGGCGGTTCCAGCAGCTGGAGCTGCGCCTGATGGGCTGTGAATCACTGGCCGCCCTGCTGCAGGAACTGATCTACGACAATCGCCGGGAATTCTCCTGGGATGTCGTGACCCTGGTATTGCATGATCCCTTCTATGACTACCGTCGCCAGCTGCAGCAGGCGGGTATCAGTGTCGAGCGCGACTATCCGGACCTGCTCTTCGTCAATGACGAGCATTTGCTGTTGCTGCCTTTCGGCCGCGACCTCGCGCCCTTGCTGGCCCCCTACGACAGACGCCTGCACGGGGCGCTGTTCCAGCATTTCGCCAAGCCTATCGCCAGCATCGCCATCCTGCCGCTCAGGCATCAGGACAGATTGCTGGGGAGTCTGAATCTGGGCAGCTTCGATCCACAACGTTTCGATCAGGACGACGCCACCGATTTTCTCCAGCACCTGAGTGCGGTCATCGCCATCTGCATCGAGATGACCTCGGCCCGGGACAAACTCAGATATCTGGGGCTCACCGACGCCCTGACAGGGGTCAACAACCGCCGCTTCTTCGATCAGCGTATCGTGGAAGAGGTCGAGCGGGCACGGCGCACGCGCCAGCCATTGAGCTGCCTGTTCATCGACATCGATCATTTCAAGCGCGTCAATGACGGCCACGGACACCAGGACGGGGATCGGGTCCTGGCGCGGGTTGCCGTCGCCGTCCGGCAGCAGCTGCGCAGCATCGATGTGGTGGCCCGCTACGGTGGTGAGGAATTCGCCGTGCTGCTGGCGCAGACCGGCGAGGTACGCGCCATCGAGGTGGCCGAGCGCATCCGTACCCGCATCGCGATGCTGCAACTGGAGAGTGAGGCCGGGGCCGAAATCCCGGTGACGGTCTCCATCGGCGTGGCCACCCTGGCGAGCGGGGATGCCGAGGATCCCGCCGGACAGGCCGGCCAGTTGCTACGCGGGGCCGACGAGGCCCTGTACCGGGCCAAGGAGCGTGGCCGCAACCGGGTGATCTGTGCCGATGGCCTGGCAGGCGGGTCGGCCAGACCATGATCCACTTGCCGGCATAGAGGCGCGACTGGGCTTGCGGGCGCAGCGGGCCTCAAGGCTTCAGCCCTGGCCCAGATAGTTGTGAAACACCCCATGTGGATCGTATTCCTGCCGCAAGTGTTGCAGGCGCTGCCAGTTCTCGGCCGAGAAAGACTGCGGGATATGTTCCGGATAGAGTCTCGCCTCGACCTCATTGACATAACGCCCCCGGGCAAAGGGGTTCATCATGGGCGCCGCCCGCGCCAGCCAGTCGAAGTTGCGCCGGTCATGTTCTTCCTGGTCCCAGATGGCGTAACAGCCGACATAACTGTTGGCGATGGATGAGAAACACGCATCGGTCCGTGGTCTGAGATTCATCCCATAGGCGGCCAGGACATGGCTGTCCCTGGAGGGTGCATGCCGCAGGTGCCCGGACAGTGCGAGCAGGGTCTCGCCGGTATCATTGGTCATGATGTTATCGACGGCGTATCTTGCCATGCGTCCGGCGGGCTCATTGGTGCTGAAGAATCTGTTGTATAGCCCCTGATAGGTGAAGTCCTGATCCTCGACCCGGGTCAGGCTGTGTTTTGCCAGCGCGGAGCGTGCAAAGGGTGACAGCATGTCCCTGGCGGCAGCGTCCGTATCCGCGAATGCGAAGCAGCTGACAAAACAGATCTTGGAGTCCTCGGCAACGGCATCGGCGCTGGCGGCAGGATTGTGCAGCATCAAGGCCAGGACCTCGACCCGCTCATCCTTGATCCGCATGAGGCTGTCCAGGCTCTTGGTGACCATTTCCAGCTTTTCCAGCGGCAGGATATACGAATTGACGACGATGGCCCTGGGGGCCGGGTAGAGCTCCAGATAGAGCCGGGTGACGACGCCGAAGAAACCCGGTCCCGCGCCGCGTACCGCCCATAACAGATCCTGATATTGATCGGCATTGGCCAGGACCTTGGTGCCATCCGCGAGAACGATCTCCGCGGCCGCTATCGAGAAGGTGGCGATCCCGCCCCGGTGGGCATAGTTCCAGCCTATGCCGCCGCCGAGGACGAACCCGCTCAGGCCAACGGATGGACAATGAGGCACGGGGAAACTGAGATCCACATCCCCGGCAGCCGTTATCAGGGACTGGCTCCTGACTCCCGGCTGAATGGCGGCGATCCGTGTCGTCGTATCTATCCGGATTTGATTCAATGCCGATACGTCCAGGCACATGCCACCTTGCCTGAGTGAGGGACCCGTTGAATTGTGACCGCCGCTGCGAATGGCGATCCTGAGCCGCTTCCTCGCCGCGTACCTCACCGCCGCGATCACATCGGCCTCGCTCAGGGCCTGGACGATAAGGTCCGGGTAGCGACTGGGTTTGGACCGGTGCCATACCATCGCCTTCCTCCAGTTCTCGTAATCCGCATCCTGGCGGTGGATCAGTCTGCCCCGCAGTCCGGCTATCGAGGCGTTACTCGCCATGTCGGGCTGAGCCGCCCGGGCGGGTGCGGAACGAAGGTATCCCAGCGCCCCCAGTACGCTCATGGAGGCCAGTTGTTTGAGTACGACGCGGCGGGAGTGTCGTTTGCCGTTCATGGTATCTTGTCCAAGATTATGGAGTGGGTGATCGGCCCTTCGATCCGCCGCGGGGGCGCGGATCCCGTCAGGCCTTGCCAGGGTTTGTTCCGGTTCACGGGTTGTTGATGGTGATCCACTTCCACTGTGTCAGATTCTCCAGCTCGACCTCGGTTCCTTCCCGGCCCTGACCACTCATGCCCCGGCCACCGAAGGGTGGGTTGGGTTCATCCTGGATGGTCGGTCGATTGATATGGACCATCCCGGAGTCTGCCTGCTGGGCCAGCCTCAGGGCCAGTTCGATGTCACGCGTGAAGAGAGAAAAACTGAGCCCGTATTCGGTGTCGTTGGCCCGGGCCATGGCCTCGTCGGGATCATCGAATTCATACAGGGAGGTGACGGGTCCGAAGGTCTCCTGGGTGCAGACCTCCATGTCCCGGGTGACGCCACGCAGGATGGTGGGCTCGCAACAATGGCCCTGCCAGCCACCGCCGGTCAGCAGTTCCGCGCCCTTGCGCGTGGCATCCTCGATGTGGCGCCGCACCCGCTCACGCTGGCGTGCGCTGATGATCGGCCCGATGGTGGTATCCGTACGTCGCAGGTCCCCGATCCGGGCCTTCCTGGCGGCGGCGACATATCTGTCGGTGAATTCCCCGGCGATGCTTCGCTGCAGGTAGATACGACTGCTGGCCATGCAGGCCTGACCCTGGAAGAAGAAGACGCCCATCACGGCGGCCTGTACCGCGGCATCGAGATCGGCATCCTCCAGCACGATCAGCGGGCTCTTGCCACCCAGTTCAAGGGTCACGGGTTTGAAATCGCGGGCGGCCAGTTCCGCCACATGCCGGCCGATCACTGGCGAGCCGCAGAAGCTGATGCTCTTTACCAGGGCATGCGTGGTCAGGGTATCCCCGATCTCGAAGGGATCCCCGGTGACGACATTGAACATGCCATCCGGCACCCCCGCCTCCTGCAGGCTGCGGGAGAAACGCAGCGAGACCTGTGCGGAGAATTCGGAAGGCAGGTGTACACAGGCATTGCCACAGGCGATCGGCATGCCGGCCTGTTTGGTGACCTTCAACAAGGGGACATTGAAAGGAGAGATGGCCGCGACGACGCCCAGGGGTTCACGCACCGACAGGCTGAATACTCCCGGCGCATCGGGGGGGAATACCTCGCCACGGATCCGCCTGGGGACGGCGGCGATCGCACGCAGGGCGGCAATGCAGTAATCGACCTCGAACTGGGCCTTGACGACAGGTGAGCCGACCTCGTCAATGAGGATGTCAAGATAGTCCTGACGGTCCCTGGCCACCAGGTCGGCGGCGCGCATGAACCAGATCTCGCGCTCCCGGGCCAGGCATCGACGATGGCGGAGAAAGGCCTCCTGGGCATTGCGTATGGCGTTGTCCATATCCGCGACGGTGCCGCTGGCGATACGGGCGATAAGCGAATCGTCCTGCGGGTTCAGGTCATCGAAATAGTCGCCGGAGGAAGGGGCCTGTTCCCTTCCTCCAATCCAGAGTTCATGCTGATCCGGGATACTCATTCGAAAGGGCCTCCGCGGCCAGGGTTGCGGCGCATCATTTTTTCCAGATATCCCGTTCCTGCAGCAGCGCGATCTGACGATCGATGATCTCGTGCCTATACTCCGCGTGTTTCATTGGGGCACGGTCCAGGTAGAGGTTTTTGGGATAGATCGCCTTGTCATAGACTCGCTGGTAGAGTTCGGTCTTGAGGTCCTTGAGCCAGTTGGTCCATTGGGAGCTGGCGCGGTGATGACGCAGGGCCGTGATGTCGATGGGACCCGAGACCCAGGTGGAGACCCCGCCATAGGATTGCTTGCCGACGATCTGGCCGCGGTAATTGACGATCATCGAGGCGCCACCGAAGGTATCGATAGGGGTTTCCGAGTCCTGGGTCAGATAGTAGGTGCCCATGTTCGGTGCAAGCACGAACATATTGTTGTCCAGCGCCCGTGCACGATTCTGGATCTCGAAATAGTCGTTGGCCGCGGCCGGGTGCGGGATCGCCGCACGGTAGACCACCTCACAGCCATTCATGGCCAGGGCGCGGGCATTCTCGGGGTAGGAACCCTCGTTGGCCATCATGATGCCCAGCCGGCCCAGGGGGGTGTCCACCACGGGCCAGAAGGCATCCAGGCCGTTGCCGTACTTCTCCACCCACCAGTCGAAGACGTCATGCGGCGTCATGGAATGCTCGACCGGCAGCAGGGTCACGGTCTTGTAGTGTTTGAGGATGATCTCGCCTTCGCTGTCGAGGATGAAGCCGATGTTGAAGAAACGGTCGGGGAAGGCGGGATGCCGGGCCTTGGCCTGGGCCATGATATAGACCTCATGCCGCCGGGCCAGCACGGCCAGGGCATCGGTTTCCGGTCCCGGGATGTCGATGGCGCAGGTATTGGCATAATCCGCATGATCCACATCCATGACCTCGTCATTGAAACCCTGCAGCGCCCCCTCGGGAATGGCGATCAGGCGCACCGGCAGGTCGATGTCGGACAACCAGCAGGCGGCCTTCATCATGTGCCCGAGATGTTCGATATTCCTGAAGATCTCCTCACGCCTGCGAATGCCCCACATGCTGGGTACCAGGCCGACGGCATTGTAAGGTTCGGTCATGCGCTATCCCCTCACGGTATCGGGTTTGCCGGGCGCCGTGTCGATCCATGACGATCCGCCAGGCTTGTGAGCCCTGATACTTGGTATTAAAGTAGATCCGGGACGAATACCGCTATCCTCAATACGTAGCCAATGACCGGATCACGCAGCGGGCGTTATGCCCCCGGCCAGGCGCATGCCAACACGGGGAAGTCATGGACCATACGATTCTCATTCCGGATCACTCACGGCTCTTGTCTCGATGGGGGCTCATGGAAACCCGGGACCCGGCCCGCGCCTGTTCGCATCTCTCCCAGCTGTTCCGGCCCCACCGGGTACGCCTGCATCGGCGTGTCGATGCCATTCATTTCCAGCACAACCGGGTCGAACTGGCCGGCCTCTCCATCAATGCCCTGCGCTATGGCGAGGAGGTCAGCATCGATGCCCGCTACAATCTGGCGGACAGTTATCTGGTCAAGTTCACCCTCAACGGCGCCAGTGAGGTCACCCAGCAGCGCAGTCACTTCCATACCCGCAAGGGTACCGTCTGCGTGCTGAACCCCTCCCTGCCCCTGCACGATCACATGTCGGCGGATCTGGAGATGTTGATCGTGCAGATCGAGGGCCAGGTCCTGCGTGATCTGCTGGCCGATGAACTGGGTTGCTCTCTGCGCCGGCCTCTGGAATTCAGGCCCCTGTCCTGTCCCCTGTCCGGCGAGCTGGCGAGTTTTTCACGGCTGGTCAGGTCGGCATGCGAGGATCTCGCGGAGCGGCGCTCGGACCTTCTCAGGGAAGACGTGGGCAAGCAGCTGGGGCGGTTGATGATGCATCTGCTGCTGCTGGAACATCCCCACAATTATTCTGAACAGCTGCGACGGGAGTCCCGGCAGCCGGCGCCCTGCTGTCTGCGCCGGGCCGAAGAATATATCCACGCCCATCTGGACGAATCGATCCTGTTGGCGCGGTTGTCCCGGGCCAGTGGTGTGAGTCCGCGGACACTGCAACAGTCCTTTCGCAAATATCGCGGCATGAGTCCCATGGAATATATACGCAAGGTCCGCCTGGAGCAGGCCCACAGGCGGCTCGCCGACCCCGCCGACGACAACAGTGTCAGCCGGATTGCCCTGGATTGCGGCTTCACCCATCTGAGCCGGTTTGCTCGCGCCTACCGGGATCGCTATGGAGAACTGCCTTCCCGCACACGCGCATACAAACATCCGGCGCCGTGAGCCGGTACCAGCGGACCGGCTTAAGGCGCGTTCATAGGTAAGTCTTTAAGCGAACGAAGCAGCAGACAGGCGACCCGGAACAGGTCTTCGAGACCGTTTGCGGCAAGGATGCCGCAATCGAGCCCCCAGGGACGGGTTCACGGCGTGTCTCGAAGACCTGTTTCGGGCCGGCTTGCCGCTAAAGAACCAGGCTATGAAGGCGCGTTACGGGACAAATGCCGGCAGCTTCTTCTCCACCGGGAGATTCTTCAGGCTGACGTAGTCCGGCAGGCCATTGCGGTAGGGCGGGTAGTCCTCGCCCTGGATCAGCGGGGACAGGTAGGCGCGGCAGGCGGGGGTGATGCCGAAGCCGTCCCCGGTGATGAATTCATCCGGCATCTTCTTCTCGACGTTGGCGACCCGGTCGAGCGGGGCCTCGCGGATCTCCCAGGCATAGGGGTCGTTGGCCGTGCGGGTGATCGCCGGCATCACCGCGTTCCTTCCGGCCAGGGCCATCTCCACCCCGGCGCGGCCGACGGCGTAGGCCTGTTCCACGTCGGTCCTCGAGGCGATGTGGCGGGCCGCGCGCTGCAGGTAGTCGGCCACCGCCCAGTGGTACTTGTAGCCGTGCGCCTCCTTGACCAGGCTGGCGATCACCGGGGCCACGCCGCCGAGCTGGGCATGACCGAAGGCGTCACGGGTGCCGGCATCGGCGAGGAAACGGCCGTCGGCGTTGCGCACGCCCTCGGAGACCACGATGGCGCAATAGCCGTAATCCTCGACACATGCCTGCACCCGTGCCAGGAAGGGTTCCGGCTCGAACACCCGTTCCGGGAACAGGATGAGGTGCGGAGCCTGGCCCTCACCCTCCGCCGCGAGGCCGCCGGCGGCGGCGATCCAGCCGGCGTGCCGGCCCATGACCTCCATGACGAAGACCTTGGTCGAGGTCTCGGCCATGGAGGCGACATCGAAGCCGGCCTCGCGGATGGATACGGCGACGTACTTGGCCACCGAGCCGAAGCCGGGGCAGTTGTCGGTGATCGGCAGGTCGTTGTCCACGGTCTTGGGGATGTGGATGGCCTGGATGGGATAGCCCAGGGTCTCGGAGAGCTGGGAGACCTTGTGGCAGGTGTCGGCGGAGTCGCCGCCGCCGTTGTAGAAGAAATAGCCGATGTCGTGGGCCTTGAAGACCGCGATCAGACGTTCGTACTCGCGCCGGTTCTCCTCCAGGCCCTTGAGCTTGTAGCGGCAGGAGCCGAAGGCGCCGGAGGGGGTGTGGCGCAGCGCGGCGATGGCTGCGTCGGATTCGGCCGAGGTGTCGATCAGGTCCTCGGTGAGGGCGCCGATGATGCCGTTGCGGCCGGCATAGACGGTGCCGATCGCATCGGGGTGGGCCCGGACGGTCTGGATCACGCCGCAGGCGCTGGCGTTGATGACGGCGGTGACCCCGCCGGACTGGGCGTAGAAGGCATTGCGTGGGGACATAGGGTTTTCCTCTACCAGGACTGGTTGAACCATACCATCCAAGTATTACATTCATGGGCAGGCCTGACAAAATCCGGCCTGCTGAACGAAAGCGGCCCGCTGGTGGTCAGACGGGTGTCGGATTAAACTGCGGGATATGTCTGTGGACTGGAAAAAACGGCAAGTTCATGCGGCCCTGCCGAGGCTGTACGGCTTGTTCCTGGGCCTGCTGCTGGCCGTGCCTGTGCCCGCGGTGTTGCCCGATATCGGTGACTCCGCCGGCACGGTGGTGTCGCCGGCGCAGGAATATGAAATGGGGGCGGCCTTCCTGCGCCAGTTGCGTGGCGCCGGCAAGGTGATATCCGATCCGGAGCTGGATGATTACATCCAGGGCCTGGGCCACAGGCTGTCATCGATGAGCGAGGGCTTCAGCGGTGAATTCACCTTCTTTATCGTCGATGACCCCAGTATCAACGCCTTCGCCGCCCCGGGCGGCTTTGTCGGCGTACATTCCGGCCTGATCCTGAACGCCCAGAATGAAAGTGAGCTGGCCTCGGTGCTGGCCCATGAGATCTCGCATGTGACCCAGCATCACCTGGCTCGGGCCTTCGAATACGCCAAGCACATGAGCATCCCGATGATGGCGGCGATGCTGGGCGCGATCCTGGTCGGCATCACGAATCCAGCGGCCGGGCAGGCGGCGATGGCGGCGCTGCAGGCCGGCAATATCCAGGGGCAGATCAATTTCACCCGTTCCAACGAGCGCGAGGCCGACAGCTTCGGCATCGATCTGCTGGCGCGCGCGGGCTACGATCCCTACAGCATGGCGCGCTTCTTCGAACGCCTGCAACGCGCCAACCGCTATGCCGGAGGGGCCAACGTGCCGGAGTTTCTGCGCACGCACCCGGTCACCGAGTCACGTATCGCAGACGCCCTCAGCCGCGCCGATTCCTTCAGCCGCCGCAAGTACAAGGATCGTCTGCAGTTCCATCTGGTGCGCGCCCGCCTGCAGGTCATGGCCCTGCGCCTGAAACCGGATCGTGCCCTGCGCTATTACGAGGACATGCTGCGTTCCGGCAAATACCCGGCCGAGGAGGTGGCGCGCTATGGCTACACCGAGGCCCTGATCAATGCCGACCAATACGGCCGGGCGCGGGTCCAGTCGGACAATCTTCTGCGCGCCCATCCCGAGCGGCTCGCCTATCTGCTGCAGTCCGCCCGGCTCAATACCGCGGACCGGCGCCTGCAGGCGGCGGTGGAGGATTATCGTCGTGCCCTGAAGCTCTATCCCAACAACCGTCCGGCGACGCTGGGGTATGCGCGCGGCCTGCTCAATCTTGGCCGGGCCGCCGATGCCGCGAGTTTGCTGAGGGATTACTCCTATACCGCGCGGGTCGGTGACGCCTATTATCGTCTCTACGCAGAGACCCTGGAGAAAACCGGTCAGACGGGCGAGTCGCATATGGCCATGGCGGAGTATTATTATCGCAATGGCGATACCCGGCTGGCCAGCGCCCAGCTGAAGCTGGCCAAGCAGGCTCCCGGGCTGGATAATTACCAGCGCCAGCGCATCGAGGCGCGCCTACGGGAATTCGAGCGCGAGCTCGAGGCCGACAAGAAGGAGGAGCACTCCTGATGGCCGTGAACCGTGGCCACCCGGTCGGACAGGCGCTGTTACTGGCGCTGGTGATACCGATGGTGCTCGCCAGCGAGCCGGATCCGGACCCGCCCGTGTCCATGGCCCGGGGCCGGGCGCTGGCCATGGACACGGGCAAGGGCAATTGCATCGCCTGTCACCGGTTTCGCGGCGCGGGGGTCAGCTCCAATGTCGGTCCCGAACTGCGGGACATGGCCCGGCGTTACCCGGATCGCCAGGCGCTGAGGGCGCAGATCTGGGATGCCGGGGCGCGTAATCCGGATACGCTGATGCCTCCGTTTGGTCGCTATGGGATCCTCAGCGAAGACGAGATCGACGCACTGACGGACTTTGTCCGCTCCTTGTGAGTCACGGTAGGGACGGGAATATGAAGCGGAGACTGTTGCTGAAGACCGGTGTGGCCCTGGGGGCATTGATGATCGGTGTCAGGACCGGAGTCGTGCGCCTGCGCGAGGCCGTGGCCGCCTGGCCGCGCGGGGCCTTCGAGGCCGACAAGGTCGAGATCGCCCTGCGGGAACTGTTTGGCGAGCAGGCGATTACGGAGAGCGAGGACATCGTCATCGATATTCCCAGGCTGGCCGAGAACGGCGCGGTGGTGCCGATCAAGATCACCACCCGCCTGCCGGGGGTGAAAAGCCTGTGTATCCTTGGCGACCGGAACCCGGTGCCGTTGATCGCCCGTTTCGACTTCAGCGCCGACGCCGGGCCGCCGGTCTCGACCCGGATCAAGCTCGCCGATTCCTCGAACGTGGTGGTGGCGGTTCGTACGGAGGCCGGTCTGTACCGGCGGCAGCGCTGGATCGATGTCAGCGAGGGTGGATGCGGCGGATGAGACCGAGCATAAAGATGCGCAACCGCCTGCGTGGCGACGTGCTGAGTGTACGCGCCCTGATCCGGCATCCTATGGCGATCAGCCGGCGGGATCAGGAAACCGGCGAATACAGCGAGGGTCATTATATCCAGGAGGTCGACTGCCGGCTCAACGGCAGCCTGGTGATGCATGCCGACTGGGGCCAGGGGGTGTCAAAAAACCCCTATCTGTCCTTCCGGATCCATGGCGTCGCCAGGGGGGATCGCCTGAGCCTGAGCTGGCGGGACAATCAGGGTGGCAGCGATACCCTGGAACAGGACATCGGCTGAAGGCGATGTCCCGGGTCCATCCGCGAGCTTGTCTGCTCACCGCCTTGCTGGTGTCCCTGGCAGGCCCCGTCAGTGCTGATCCGGAGGCCGACAGGCTGGCTTTCCTGCGTCTGCACCAGCACCGGTTTCCAGGGCTGACACAGGACGCATACGGTGATGGCGTGTATGCGATCGATGCCCGCCTGCGCAAGCAATGGCGTGAGATAAACGATTTCCCACCCTATGAATTCGACCTAGACGAGGGCGAGCAACTGTTCCACGAACCCTTCGCCAACGGTCATGGCTACGCCGACTGCTTCGACCATGGCGGGCTAGGCATACGTCAGGGCTATCCCCGTTTCGACACGCGGAAGAAGCGCGTATTGACCCTGGAGCTGGCCCTCAACGAGTGCCGGGAGGCCAATGGCGAAAAACCCCTGCCCTGGCGCCAGGGGGCGCTGGCCCGCATCTCCGCCTGGATGGCCAGCACCAGCCGCGGCAAGCCCATGCATATCGTCATTCCCGACCTGGAGGAGGCCCGCGCGGCCTATGAACGCGGCCGGGAGTTCTTCTACAGCAAGCGCGGCCAGCTCAATTTTTCCTGCGCCGACTGTCATGTCACCGCCATGGGCAAACAGATGGGCGATGTCATGCTGGCCCCGGTGATCGGCGCGGTCACGCACTTCCCGGTCTACAACCTGCGCTGGGGATCGCTGGGCACCCTGCACCGGCGCTTCGCCGGCTGCATGTACGTGGCCCGGGCCAAGCCGCTGCCGGCGCAGAGCCAGCCCCTTCGTGAGCTGGAGTATTTTCTCAGTTACATGGCCAACGGCATGTCGGTCAGGGGGCCGTCGGCCTACCATTGACGCGGCGCCCGGGTCTTTCATCTCAAGCGCCCTGCACGGGGATACACAGGTATGGATGTCATCACCGCCTTGAAACAGCGTCATTCCTGCCGGGCCTTTCTCGACCGGCAGGTCAGCCGGGAACAGGTCCGGGACATCCTGGATGCCGCCCGCCATGCCCCGTCCGGGGCCAATACCCAGCCCTGGCAGGTCGCGGTGCTCACCGGTCAGACCCGCGCCAGGCTGCAACAGGCCCTGCTGGACGCCTATGACGGGGGTGTACCGGCCGAGATGGACTACCGTTATTATCCGCGCAAGTGGCGGGAGCCTTATGCCGGCCGGCGCAACGCCTGCGCCATGCAGCTCTACCAGGCCCTGGGGATCCCGCGGGAGGATCGACGGCGCCGGCGCAGCCAGTGGATGGCCAACTACCGCGCCTTCGATGCCCCGGTGGTCATGCTGTTCTTTCTGGAAGCTGGTTTCGAGGCCGGTTCCTATATCGACTATGGTCTGTTCCTGCAGTCCGTGATGCTGGCGGCCCTGGACCAGGGGCTGGCGACCTGCCCCCAGGCCGCGCTGGGTGAATATCCCGGTATTGTCAGGGAACTGCTGGACTATCCCCGGGACAGCGTGCTGATCTGCGGCATGGCGCTGGGTTACGAGGACACCGGGGCTGCGGTCAACGGCTATCGCACGCCACGGGCCGAGGTCGGGGCGTTTACACGCTTCTTCGACTGAATCCCCGTGGCTCGCGTGGCAGGGTGATTCTCGCGGAGGCGCGGAGCACCCGGAGTCACGAGACCATCTTGTTCGAAGGCGTGTTTTTCTCCGCATCTTTGCGAGAGTTTATTGGTATTCATGAAGGGGCCGGGAAGCCACATTTTCAGGTCCCGCCAAAGAAGTATTCCAGGTCATTCTCGTGCTTGCGGCATCACGTCAGGGGGGTATTGCCGGATACGAAATGGAGCATCCATCCAGAGAGTGGCGGATTCTCCTCCGATGCGCGGAGCTTGCCGGTTTGCAGGCTCTTTTACCTGAACGGCTTTTCTCCGCGTGCTCTGCGTCTCCGCGAGAGGATTTTTATTACAGTAGCTGCTAAAACAGCAGGTATTCGAAGAAACGCTCGCTCCAGTCGTCGCGGCGGTCGAGGACGCAGCGGGTCAGTTCCCGCATCAGCACCCGCGAGCAGTCCTTCATCTCTTCATAGGGCTCGAGCCGGGTCTGGTGACGTTCCTTCAGCGTCCGTGGCCGGGCCTGGATCAGCGCCTCGCGGACCGCATCCTTTCGCAGCAGGGCCAGGAAGCGATCGTAGGCCGGCAGGATGCGTTTCATGCCGTCGTCGCCGTTGGCGTCGAAGACGTATTGCAGCCGCTGCAGCGGGGTCAGGTGCAGGCGCTCCCGCATCCAGCCGATCTTGTCCTCGCGCTCCTTGCTGCACTCCCCCAGCAGCAGGATCAGGGCGGCGAACATCAGCAGGCGTGAGTTGCGCAGCTTGGCGTTGCGCACGAACCAGCTGTCGATGGGGTCGAAACTCAGATCGTACTGGTGCCAGGCGCAGTAGGAACGGAAATAACGCAGGATGTCGTTGAGCAGGCAGACCCATTCCTTGCGCGGGTCGTATTCCAGGAAGCCGGCGGCATAGCGCTGCAGCAGGCCGTCGATCAGGTCTTCATAGGCCGGCCGGCCAAACACCGGGCGGGCGTCGAGCAGGAACTGCATGCGCTTGCCGAAGATGTTCTTGTCATCGGCGACCCGCCCCAGGCTGTCGTGGTCGCAGATCTGGGCCTGGCTGGCCGGTACCGAGTAGATGCCCGTAGATTTAGGCAGCGGGATGCGCAGGGGTTCGAGTGCGGTCCAGACCGCGTCCATGGCCGCGCGGGATCGCCGGGGATCGTCCGCGGTGTCCGCATCCACGATCACCATCAGGTCACAGTCGGAATGGCCCATGGCCTCCAGGCGGCCGATAGAGCCCGAGGCGATGGCGCAGGTGACGCCGTTGGCGCCGTCCGCCAGTGGCGCCAGCGCCTGTTCCATCCGCTGGATCAGGTCCAGGGTGTAGTCATGGGCGAAGGCCAGGGTCGGGCAGTGGCTGAGATCGAGTCGGGGCGCTTTCAAGTCTTGATCGTCGGGTGGAGGCTGTCGGATTTGGGTGATTGTAGCGAGGGGAAGCTGCAAGTGTCGGGTTTTGGGGTCATTTGGGTCAAATCGTGGGCCTGGTTGACGAGACTGAGCGGAAAATCCCGCCGGGAGGGCCTTCCCGGAGTCGATCAGTCCCGGGTCCGGCAGACCCCGGGCCGCAGTATAGCCAATACCGTGCCGGGGCGATATCGACAGGGCCGGGTCCCTCAGGGCCGGATCAGCAGTAGCGGGATGCCGTCCTTGCGGTTCCGGCGGCGCATCCGCCAGTTCGTTCCCTCCAGGCTGGCGGCCAGTCGATCCAGGGCCCTGGCGTGTTCGCGGCCCTGGCGCGGCAGGGTCAGCAGGGGCAGGCGCAGCTGGCCCAGATCGGTGACGACACCAATCCATAGCGGCAGACCCCCCGGGTTCAGGCGGCTGTCCGCCGGCCATAGCCGGAGGATCCAGAGTCGTCCGGAGGGGTCCTGCAGCAGGCGCCGCAGGGCCTCGCGATGTCCACCGTGGAAATGTGGCAGCACTGGGCGTTGTAGCGGGTCGCCCGGTGACAGAAGCCAGCGCATCGCGGTGGACGAGTCCAGGCCGATGGGAGCCTTCCAGCCAGCTCTGGCCAGGCTGCTCTCGATCCTTCCCAGGGCGCCGGCCCATTGCAGATCGATGGCCTGCTCGCGTTCCCCTTCCAGATCGATGCGGAAGGCCGGCAGGCGACGCCAGCCGGACGCCCACCAGTCCGTGATGCTGAGGGTCTGGATCGACGGGCGCGGCGCATAGCGGTCCATATCCCCCCGCAGCCGGTCGTTGATATGCCAGGCCCCCGCGATCACGAACACCAGCGGTGCCAGCGTGGCGATCCCGCGGATCCGTTCCCTGTCCCGGATGTGATAATGCCGTGCCACCGCCAGCAGGGCCACCCAGCCGAGACCCAGGCCCATGCCCCCGGCGACGTCCGCGAGCCAGTGGACGCCCAGGTAGAGCCGGGAGAAGGCGATCAGGCTGACCAGCAGCAGCGTGGCCGCATAGATCAGCCAGCGCCGGCGTACAGGGGTGGTTTCGGCGGCGAGTACCGCCAGATAGCCATAGACGACCGTGGCCAGGGTCGCGTGACCACTGGGAAAGCTCCAGGCATCGACGCCGGCATACAGCGTCAGTGGTCGCGGGATATGCAGCATGTGTTTGAAAAAGACCACCGCCATCACCGCGAAACCGACCGCCGCGAGCCAGAACAGGGCCTCTCGCCAGCGTCGTTGCCAGAGCATCCATGCCAGCGTGAGTCCCACCAGCGGCAGCACCACCGCACTGTCCCCCAGTTCGCTGCAAATGACCATGAAACGATCCCCCAGCGGGGTGCGCAGTCCCTGTAGCAGCACATAGAGCGATTGCCCGGCGAAGACCAGCGGATCACGGTTGATCACGTCTTCCAGTACGCCGAGGAACAGCCAGGCACCACCCAGCATCAGCAGCAGCCAGATCAGTAGCCCGCGACTGACCGGGCGGGCCGGATCCAGCAGGTCCACCAACAGCCAGGACATGGCCGGGTGGTGCCTGGCCCAGGTCAGCAGGCGCAGGATCCGGTCACGGGCGTGGGGTTCGATCCAGCGGTACAGCAGCCGCAGGGTCCACAGGGCGAGCCAGGCGCCCAGCAACAGCAGGCCCAGTAGCAGTGCCAGGCGTCCCGCCACCTCTCCCGCCAGCACCAGCGAGGTGCCGATGGCCATCCCGGGCAGGATATAGGCTGGCGCCCATAGCAGCGCCGAGAGGATGTTGATCGCATAGAAGCGTCCTGGCGACATCCCCAGCATGCCCGCGACCACGGGCACCAGGGGACGTACCGGGCCGACGAAGCGGGCGATGAACACACTCTTGCCGCCATGGCTGCGGAAGAAGCGTTCGCCGTGTCGCAACAGTTGCGGGTGCGCGCGGAATGGCCACCAGCGACGAATCCGCTGGTGATAGTGATGGCCCAGCCAGAAGCTGATGCCGTCACCCGCTATGGCGCCGGCCGCGGCCAGGCCGAGGACCGGCCACAAGGACAGCGCGCCGGTGGCGATCAGGGCGCCGATCCCCAGCATCAGCAGGGTGCCGGGGACCAGCAGGCCAGCCACGACCAGCGATTCGCCGAGGGCGATCAGGAAGACCACCAGCCCGGCCCAGTGAGGATGCGCGATCAGCCAGTGGCTGAATGCCTCCAGGTAAGCGCTCATGCCGGCCTCGCGGTCACCGCGTGGCGCCACAGCAGGGCCATCGACAGCAAGGCCAGCAGGGCCGCGATCAGGAATGCCGGGGTCTCGCCCCACCATTGCCACAGGACACCGAAGAGCACCGCTCCGGGCAGGGCCGCGAGCCCGGTGATCATGTGAAACAGACCGAATACCGTGGCCCGTTGCCGGGGCGGGGCGATATCGCCGACCAGGGCCCGCTCCGCCCCCTCGGTAAAGGCCAGCGAGGCGGCATAGGCGAGAAAGCCGCCCCAGACACTCGGCAGACTGGTCTGGCTCAGGCCAAGATAGACCAGGATGACGATACGCAGGCCCCAGCCCATCAACAGTACGGGCAGGCGGCCGAATCTGTCCGAGAGGATCCCCGCCGGAGTGGCGATAACGGCCTTGACGCCACTGGCCGTGGCCCAGATCAGCGGTACCCAGGCCAGTTTCAGGCCTCGCTCCGAGGCCCACAGCACCAGGAAGGCCTCCGGCACCGAGGCCAGCGCCAGGCCGCCGGTGGCCAGCAACAAGCCGTGAAGACGCCGGTCCAGGGTGCGCCAGCGCAGGGCGGGTATGGTCGCTGCCGGGCCCGGCCTGACACCGGCAGCGGTATCCACACCCAGCAGGATCAACAGGATCACCAGCAGTCCGGGGGCCAGGGAGTAGAGAAAGACCTGTGCCATGGAGACACCCGTGGACAGCAGCGCGAAGGCCAGCAGGGGACCGATCATCGCCCCGGCGTTGTCCAGGGCGCGGTGAAAGCCGAAGGCGCGACCACGCCTTCCCGGGTCGGTGGTCGCGGCGATCAGGGCGTCCCGGGGCGAGGTGCGGATGCCCTTGCCGACCCGGTCCAGGAAGCGCAGGCCCAGGACCCAGCCCCAGCCGAGGGCCAGGCCGATCAGGGGGCGGGCGGTGTTTGACAGGGCGTAACCGCCGAGTACCAGGCGCTTGTGGTTCCAGCCCCGGTCGGCCAGGCGCCCGGAGAGCAGCTTCAGCAGGCTGGCGGTGGCCTCTGCGATCCCCTCCACCAGGCCCACGACTGCTGGTCCCGCACCGAGGGTGGCGGTCAGGAACAAGGGCAGCAGCGGGGTGATCATCTCGCTGGCGGCATCGTTGCACAGCGACACCAGACCCAGGATGATCACGGTTCTGGGGAGGAAAGCCATTGCAATCATCAGGATATCGCCTTGTTCGACAGAATGCCGCGGTTGGGGATGGGCGCAGGGCGCATGGGCACGGGGGCGCGTGGCGGACAGTATAGGTGCTGGCTGGATCGAGGCGCGCGCGGTTTCATGTGATGCTGGTCATGATTTTACGGTCCGGGTATAATAATCCCCCTGTGATTCGGGGGAACTGTCGTTCTGACATGGCCCATGAGACCCGGGGGGGATCTCAAAAGATGAACACCATGCGCTGGAAGATCCTGGTACTGTTGTGGTTTGCTGGCATTGTCTGCGCACATGCCGCTGGCGATCCCGCCGCCCTGTTCGAGCAAGGCCGGGCGCTGTATGCCTCGGGCCGGTACGCAGCAGCGGCGGAGCTGCTGGAACAGGCCGCAAACACCGATCAACGTGATTCCGAATACCGCCACTGGCTGGGCAAGGCCTATGGCCGCATGGCCCAGCAGGCCAGCTGGTTCAAGGCCATGTCGCTGGCGAAGAAGACCCGCAAGGCCCTGGAGCAGGCCGTCCGCCTGGACCCGGAGAACGTCGATGCCATCACCGATCTGATCGCATTCTATCATGCGGCGCCCGCCTTCCTCGGTGGTGGCGAGGACAAGGCCCGGGATCTGGAACAGCGGCTGGCCAGGCTCGAAGGCCATGACGCCGGGGTGCGCAGGGACTGAAGTCCGGCTGCAGCCTGGCACGGCATCATCGCCCCTGCTTCAGCTCATTCCCGCGTAGGGGATCAATTCGATCCCTGCATCGAGCAGGCGCTGTCGGCGCCGGGGGTCGGCGATGGCCTCGAATTCTTCCACACAGCGGTAATCCGCGGGCAAGGCATCCAGCCCCCGCCACTGGCGGGTCGCCGGGTGGCAGTAGATCTCCGAAATGCCGTTCTCCGGCAGTTCATCGACAAAACCGTCCATGCAGGCCGGAGTCATGCGCCCGCTTTCGTGCAGGCCAAACATGTAATCGTTGCAGCGTATCCCGGCCTGGGCCAGGCGTGTGCGCATACGCAGCAGGCGGGGTACCGGCAGCAGCAGCGCCAGCAGGCGTCCGCCGAGGCGACGACGTTGCGCCCGCCATGAGGGCAGCAGGGGCTCCAGCGGCAGGCGTACCCGGCGGATGCCGTATTCCCGCGCGAGACCTATCAGTATCGAGACCACGGTCGGGTGCTGGTGAAAATGGTGGTGTCCATTGACGTGGTCCAGCGGCAGGCCGGTGGCGCGGAACAATTCGAACTGGGCGCGCAGTTCGGCCTCGGCCTGGCGGCGGACCTTGTGCTGGAAGAACAGGCGTATGCCGATGTCGACCTCGGTGGCCGCGAAGCGGCCGTCGGTGCCGACCAGGTCCGGGATCTGCTCCGGGGGCAGGGCGGGGCGACCATCGACCAGCACCAGATGCAGTCCCACGCCCAGGCCTGGCAGCGCGCGGGCCCGGCGCACCGCATCGGCGGCGGCCGGAGCCGTGACCATCAGGCTGGCGCAGGTCAATATGCCTTCGCGAAAGCCTTGCTCAACGGCCTCGTTGACCGGATCGGCGAGACCGAAATCATCGGCGGTGACTATCAGACGGCGCATGTTCCGAGGGGATCCTGACGGCCGCCGGGGCGGCCTCGGGTTGACGTGGGTGCTTCGATCCCCCGATAATGCCACGGTTCCGCCCCGCGATAAAGCGGGGGCCATCGAGGGGCCATCCAGCCACAAGCCATGATCATTTCCGGCAGTCCATATCTGAGCACCTTCGTGCTGGTCTGTGCGCTTGCCTCATCGATCTACGTGGCCCTGGCCATACGCGCCATGCTGGCCTTCCGGCGTCAATCGGCCCGTGCCGCGGACGACAGTCCCCCGGTCACGGTGCTGAAACCCGTCTGTGGACTGGATGCCAATCTCTATCAGAACCTGCGCTCCTTCTGCCTGCAATCCTATCCCCGTTATCAGGTGATCTTCGGCGCCGCATCGGCGGCGGACCCGGCGGTGCCCATCGTGCGGTCGCTGATCGACGAGTTTCCCCGGCTGGAGCTGGAACTGGTGATAGACCCGCAGCTTAGTGGCTCCAATCGCAAGGTCAGCAACCTGGTCAACATGCTGGGGAAGGCGCGCCATGAGCTGCTGGTGATCGCCGATAGCGATATGCTGGTGGAGCCGGATTATCTGGCCACGGTGGTGGCCTGCTTCGATGATCCCGAGGTCGGTGCGGCCACCTGTCTATATACCGGCAAGGCCCAGAGCGGTCTGGCCTCGTCGCTGGGCGCCAGCTTCATCAACAAGTGGTTCCTGCCCTCGGTACTGGTGGCATTGAGCTTCGGCAAGCTGCGCTTCTGTTTCGGCGCGACCATGGCCGTGCGCCGCGAGGTGCTGGAGGCGATTGGTGGCTTTGAGCGTCTGGCCTCGATGCTGGCCGATGATTACATGCTCGGCAAGCTGGTCAGTGCCCAGGGCTACAAGGTCGTGCTGGTGCCCTACCTGGTCCGCAATATCATCCATGAACCTTCACTCGCGGCCCTGTTCCGGCATGAGCTGCGTTGGGCGCGAACGGTGCGTTCGGTGCAGCCGATCGGCTACGGCATGTCCTTCCTGACCCATGCGGTACCGATGTCACTGTTGTACCTGGCGGTCGCGCCTTCCCCGGCATGGGGCTATTCGGTATTCGCGCTGGCCCTGATCTTGCGCCTGCTGATGCACTTTGCCGCGCGCCGTCACCTGGGCCTGGATACGCCTGGCAGGGTCTGGCTGGTGCCGGTGCGGGACCTGATGTGTTTTGCTATCTGGGTGGCGGGTTTCCTTGGCCGCGACGTCGAATGGCGGCAGCACAATTTCAACATTCAAGATGGACTGATGACTCACAAGGGGTCCGAGACGATATGAAAAAGACACTATTCCTGAACCCACCCTCATTCGAGGGTTTCGATGGCGGCGCCGGCGCCCGTTACCAGGCGACCCGCGAGATCCGCTCCTTCTGGTACCCGACCTGGCTGGCGCAGCCGGCGGCGATGATCCCGGGCAGCAAACTGGTCGATGCCCCGGCGCACGGTCAGTCGCTGGAGGACGTGCTGCCGCTGGCGAAGGACTACGAACTGCTGATCCTGCACACCAGCACGCCCTCCTTTGGCAACGACGTCAAGGTGGCCGAGGCCTTCAAGGCCGCCAATCCCGATTTGATGATCGGCTTCGTCGGCGCGCACGTGGCCATCAGCCCCGAGCCCTGTGTGCAGGCATCCGAGGCCATCGACTTCGTCGCCCGGCATGAATTCGACTACACCCTCAAGGAGGTCGCCGAGGGCCGGCCGCTGGCGGAGATCGACGGCCTCAGCTACAAGCAGGACGGCAAGGCCGTGCACAACCCCGAGCGCGAGCTGATCACCGACATGGACGCCCTGCCCTCGGTGATAGACGTCTACAAGCGTGATCTCGCCATCGAGGACTATTTCATCGGCTATCTCGAATACCCCTATGTGTCCTTTTATACCGGCCGCGGCTGCAAGTCGCGCTGCACCTTCTGCCTGTGGCCGCAGACCATCGGCGGGCACAAGTACCGCACCCGCAGCCCGGAGAAGATCGCCGAGGACGTGGCCCGGATCCAGCAGCAGTTCCCCGAGGTGAAGGAGATCTTCTTCGATGACGACACCTTCACCGATGACACCACACGCGCCGAGGAGACCGCCCGCCTGCTCGGCAAGCTGGGCGTGACCTGGTCCTGCAACGCCAAGGCCAACGTGCCCTTTGAGACCCTCAAGGTCATGAAGGACAACGGCCTGCGGTTGTTGCTGGTCGGTTATGAGACCGGCAATCAGCAGATCCTGTTCAACATCAAGAAGGGCATGCGGGTGGAATTCGCGCGCCGCTTCACCCGCGATTGCCACAAGCTGGGCATCAAGATCCATGGCACCTTCATCGTCGGTCTGCCCGGTGAGACCCGTGACACCATCGAGGAGACCATCCGCTTCGCCCAGGAGATCAACCCCCACACCATCCAGGTGTCGCTGGCGGCGGCCTATCCGGGCACCTATCTATACGATCAGGCACGGGAAAATGGCTGGATGCGCGAGGCCGTGGACAGTGAACTGGTGGCCAGTAACGGCCTGCAGATCAGTTCGCTGGAATACCCCGAGCTGTCGCACGAGGAGATCTTCAACGCCCTGTCCACCTTCTACAAGCGCTTCTACTTCCGGCCGCGCAAGATCGGCGAGATCACCTGGGAGATGCTGCACAGCTGGGACATGACCAAGCGCCGGCTGCGCGAAGGGGTGGAATTCTTCCGCTTCCTGAACTCGCGCGCCGACAGCGCCTAGTCCTGGCCGGACCCTGACCGGGAACGCTGGACGGATGCGTCGCGGCATCATCATCGCCACCCTGGCGGGTCTGTTGCTGATCGCCCTGCTGGTGGCGCGGCAGGGCCTGGCCGGCGTGGGTCAGGCCGTGGCCAGCGCCGGCTGGGGGATCCTGCTGGTGGTCCTGATCCATATCCTGCAGATGGTTTTTTCCGGCATGGCCTGGCAGGTATTGCTCCGGCGCCGGCTGGCCCCGGGGGTATTCACCTTCATCCGCATCCGCTGGATCCGCGAGGCGGTCAGCAACCTGCTGCCGATGACCCAGATCGGGGGGGAATTCGTCGGTATCCGGCTGCTCTCCCTGCGCGGCATGAGTGGCGGCCTGGCCGGCGCCAGCGTGGTTGTCGACCTGAGCATGGAGGTCGTCACCCAGTTCGTCTTCACCCTTTTCGGGCTGGCCGTCGTGGTTGTCGCGGGACAGTCCGCCGAGGCCGTGCATTGGGCCGTGGCCGGGGTGATCGTGATGGCACCGGCGATGCTCGGTTTCCTGCTGGCGCAGCGCTATGGCCTGTTTCGCGCCATCGAACGCCTGTGTGAGTTCATCGCCGACAAGAGCAGCCTGCTGGATGTCGATGCCGCTTCCGGACTGCATGACGAGATCCAGGCCCTGTACCGGGAACCCCGCCTGCTGCTGAATGCCTTCAACCTGCACCTGTTGTCATGGCTCGCCGGAACCGCTGAAGTCTGGGTGATCCTGTGGAGTATCGGTGTCCCGGTCAGTCTGGGTGAGGCCCTGGCGATCGAGGCCCTGGGTCAGGCCGTGCGCAGCGCCGCCTTCATCGTACCCGGCGGCTATGGCGTGCAGGAGGGCGGTTTCATGCTCATCGGGGCCTTCTTCGGACTGCCTGCCGAGACCGGCCTGGCGTTGTCACTGGTCAAGCGCGTGCGCGAGGTCATCCTTGGCCTCCCGGGGTTGCTGGACTGGCAGATCTTCGAGGGCAAGCGCCTCTGGACCGGCAAGGCGGTGGCGACCCCCCAGTCCGGGCAGGGTGATTGAGCCATGGCCACCGAATTGCATGAATCCTGGACCCACAGACTGGCGCGTATCAGCGTGCGGCCATTGCTAGGTACCCCGGTCACCCCCAACCACCTCACCACCTTGCGTCTGTTGAGCGGCCTGGCCGCCTGTGCAGCCTTCGCCATCGGTGACCGGCAGTGGGAGATCTGGGGTGGTGTGTTGTGGGTGCTGTCGGCCTTCCTCGACCGTGCCGACGGCGAGCTGGCGCGCCTGTCCGGAAACTGCAGCGCCTCCGGTCATGCCTATGACTATTTCTGCGACGTGCTGGTCAATGGCCTGGTGTTCCTGGCCATCGGCGTGGGCCAGCGCCATGGCGCGGTTGGGGACTGGGCCATCCTCATGGGGCTGGTCGCGGCTCTGACGGTGGCCCTTGCCGCATGGCTTTCGGAACGCCTGGAACGGCTCAGCGACGAGGTGGAGAAGGCCTATGAAGGACGCGCCGGTTTCGATTTCGACGATATCCTCTACATCTTCGGACCGCTGGCCTGGCTGGCCTGGCTGTTCCCGTTGCTCATCGGCGCCGCCATCGGTGGGCCGGTCTTCGCGCTGTGGACCTGGTTGCGGTTGAGGGCGATAGATGTCCGTGTCTGAGCGGCTACGGTCCTGAACTTGCCACGGGCATTGCGATCGCAGATCATGGCCAGCGGTCCGGGCAGGTCCGGGGCCATCGTTCGAGATCCCTATTTCAAGTCAAGCAGAACACAGGAGTAGCAGCATGAGTGCAGCAGCCACCGATGCAATGCCCGACAAAGACGGTTATTTCGGTGAATACGGTGGTCAGATCATCCCACCGGAATTGAAGCAGATTATGGATCAGATCACCGATGCCTATCAGGAGATCCGCCAGACCAGCGCCTTTCAGGATGAGCTGCAGGACCTGTATGGCCATTATGTCGGCCGTCCCAGCCCCATATTCGAGGCCCGGCGCCTCAGCGACAGCATCGGCGGCGCGCGCATCCACCTCAAGCGCGAGGACCTGAATCATACCGGCGCGCACAAGATCAACCATTGCCTGGGCGAGGCCCTGCTGGCCAAGCACATGGGCAAGACCAAGGTGCTGGCGGAGACCGGCGCCGGCCAGCACGGCGTGGCCCTGGCCACGGCCTGCGCCCTGATCGGTATCGACTGCGAGATCCACATGGGCGAGATCGATATCGAAAAGGAACATCCCAACGTCACCAAGATGAAGATCCTCGGCTGCAGGCTGGTACCGGTCAGCCGCGGCACCCGCACCCTGAAGGACGCGGTGGACAGTGCCTTCGAGGAATTCCTGAAGGACCCGGTGAATTACTTCTATGCCATCGGCTCGGTGGTCGGGCCCCATCCCTTCCCGATGATGGTGCGTGATTTTCAGACCGTGGTCGGCCGCGAGGCCCGCGAGCAATTCCTGACCGAGCATGGCAGATTGCCCGACATGCTGGCGGCCTGCGTCGGCGGCGGATCGAATGCCATCGGCCTGTTCACCGCCTTCCTCGGTGATGAGGGGGTGGAGATGGTCGGCATCGAACCCGCCGGCCTGGGTCTGGATACCCCGGATCATGCCGCCACCCTGACCCTCGGCAGCAAGGGCGCACTGCATGGCTTCAAGTGCTACAACCTGCAGGACGAGCAGGGCGAGCCGCTGCCGGTCTATTCCATCGCCTCGGGCCTGGACTATCCCGGCGTGGGTCCACAGCACTGCCATCTGAAGGACATCGGCCGGGTGCGCTACGAGTCCATGGATGATGCCGGCTGCCTGGATGCCTTCATGACCCTGTCACGCATGGAGGGCATCATCCCGGCGCTGGAGAGTGCCCACGCGGTGGCCTTCGCCATGCAGGAGGCGGCGAAGATGCGCCCGGACCAGAACATCCTCGTCAACCTCTCCGGCCGCGGCGACAAGGATGCCGACTTCGTCGCCGACAAGCTGAAGCTCTGACCAGTACGGGAACGGCAGGCTTATTACGAATGGTAAGTTCTCTCGCCCACAGGGAGAGGGGATCGGGACTCCATTGGCTGCAGGGGGCGTACCACAGTTCATGTAGGTTGCAATGACAAAAAACTGGTCAGAATCTGAAGTCGAGGCCGCTGTTGAAGATTACTTCGACATGCTTTGCATGGAGCTGAGCAGACGCAAGTACAATAAGGCTGAACATCGCCGGGGATTGATCGAACACCTTGATAATCGATCAGAGGGTTCGATCGAGCTGAAGCATCAAAACATCAGTGCGGTGCTGACTGAAATGGGCATCCCCTATATCGATGGGTACAAACCTCGTTTCAATTACCAGCGGACACTATTGCCAGCGGTGATATCCGGTTACCTCACGTGCCATCCTGAATTCCAGTCGCTGTTACAGGCGGATACGGAAGTCGTTCCTCCAATTCCAGCGGCTGTTGACCCTCTAGTGGCAATGGAGGCTCCGCCAGAGCGAGAAGAAAGGGGGGAATCTGCAGTTGCGGAGGCCCATGGGGTCTATAACCCGGCGGGTGTGAACTACCTGGAAAGAGAGGCGCAAAACCAGAGGCTTGGAGATGCTGGTGAGCAATTCGTCATCAATTTCGAGCGGTCCAGGCTCATTCACGCAGGAAAGGAGGCTCTGGCTGAGCGGGTTGAGCAAGTATCGGTCACGGTTGGCCCTTCCGCTGGCTTCGATATCCGTTCATTTGATGAAAATGGAACAGACAGATTCATCGAGGCAAAGACAACAAAGTACGGAAAGAGCACGCCATTCTTCATTACGCCAAATGAACTAGAATTCTCACGGGAGAATTCGGATCGTTACTTCCTGTATCGCATCTTCAGGTTCCGGACCGCGCCGCGCCTGTTTGCTTTGCACGGGTACCTGGAGGATCAGTGCACACTCAAGCCAGCTCAATATTTAGCCAGTGTGGTGTAATGAGCGGAGCAGCCCGCCCATGGCGTGCAAGCATAACGGCCGTCAGGCCGCCGGTTTGACGGAGCGAGTGGTGTTGGAGAAACCTGTAAGATGGTGGGCCGTGTGCGACTCGAACGCACGACCATCGGATTAAAAGTCCGGTGCTCTACCAACTGAGCTAACGGCCCCCGTGTTAAGGAAAGTCTGATTTATTTCAGACTCTCCTGCGGTACAAGGATGTATCGCCAAAATCAGCCGTGAAAGCGACTGATTTTGTGAGCCCATCGGAAACCGCTTTTTCGATGGGCGTCCCCGATTAATCCAGGGATGGATTAATCAGAGGTCCCTCAAGAGGCGGCGATGATACCCAAACATCGCCGCCAGTGAAAGCCTGGCGCCGACTCAACCGGTTTCGAACAGGGCCGTGCTCAGGTAGCGCTCGGC